>DATLXH010000172.1:0-58392 GCA_035576005.1 Thermoanaerobaculia bacterium
TTTCTCACAGACCTTCGCCGTGAGACGACGGATAGCGGCCTGTCTCGTTCGTTGCACGGCAATTTCGCTCCTTGACATAGTGTCGACTATGCCTTCGTCGCAAAATCGCCGTGCGCCTCGCATCCAAGCCACTCTCCGCCGGCTTACGACAAAGGCCTGTGAGAAATGCGGACTAAAGCCGGTGAGTTGCCATCCCGCGAGCGCCAGGAATGGGATGGATGGCACGAGCTGCTGGCAGGCATGAGGTCTGCGGTCCGCGCGAGGTCGCACGTGCTGCGAGATGACGTGGAAAACGCTCATCGATAATGTGGTGGAATGGTCGGCTCGCATTTGCGTTTGCAGATAAGGAATCGCGAGGAGGATGACTTCGAATGCTTCGTACATGTCTAACGATACTTTTTCTAACCGCTGTTGCGTGTGGTGGAGGAACCTACGACACGAGCAGCACCGCCGTCCAGCCGCTTCCACAGCCACAGAGCAGCACGAGCACGACGCCCCCCCCACAGGCAGCGATGTCTGAGCCTTCTCCTGCCGTGGAAATGCCGCCGGCCACACCCGCCCCCATGAGTACTCGGCGCGGTCCGGTCGCCTCGACAGCGACGAGTGTCCCACCCACTGATGCACATGGGCACGAGGACGGAGCCAGGCGCATCAGCCTCGCCGAGACCCGCCGCGCTCTCGAGAGCGGATCGGCAGTTCTCGTCGATGTTCGAAGCGCTGAGAACTGGGCTGCAGGTCATGCCAAAGGTGCCATCAACATCCCAGTCGAGCAGGTTGCTGCGCGGACTACAGAGTTGCCGCGCGACAAGATGATCATTACCTACTGTGCCTGACCTACCGAACACACAAGCGCCCGTGCGGTGCTCGATCTCAACAAAGCAGGAATCACAAACACAGCCGCCCTCATCGGTGGATGGTCCGCCTGGACCGCAGAAGGAATGCCGGTAGACCGGTAACAACGCCCGCGCTCCCTTCTCCCCACGGGAGAAGGGGACGCGTCGAGCGCGGGGTATTGGGCGCGTCCGGAGACAGGTGCCGTTTCCGATGAAAATTTTAGCGGCGCCACGAGACACCCTCACCCGCCGCTCGACGCGGCACCCTCTCCCGCGGGGAGAAGGGAGGTTAAATGAGGACCCTAGTTCCGGCTCGGATCGAAATCTTTTCGGAACGGTTTGAGGAAGCGCAGGCTCTCGATCCTTCGCTCCAGTTCAGCGCCGGTCTGTCTGCTTCGATCGATCATGTCACCCACTTCGAGCAGGCGCTGCTTGGCCTCTACATCAATCCCAAGAGACATGATCAGGGCGTTCGTCAGTGCGCCCAGGGAGGCTGTTCCCAGCTCCGGGACCTCCATCTGATCCGGTAGATATTCGAGATACTGCCTTGACAGCTCCGCGAGCCGCTCGCGCTCGGCCACGGCATCGGTCTCGTTACCGACTCGTTCGGGATCCTCCACGACCCTGGCTACGCGATACGGCGAATCCGATACAAGGCCGACAAGTCGAAACCGGACGTCACCATGCACCAGGATGTTGAACCGGCCATCATCGAGCGTGACCGAGTGCTCAATGGTTCCCAGAGTCCCGTAGAGATGAAGCGGAGGCGTTCCGTAGTAGTCGGCTTCCCATCCTGGCTTCGGGAGAATGATTCCAAATCGACTGTCTCCCGCGAGCACGTCGCCGACCAGCTGCCGGTAGCGCGGCTCGAAAATGTGCAAAGGCATCCGTGTGCCTGGGAAAAATACCAGGTTGGGCAGAGGAAAGAGCGGTAGCAGAATTTCAGATGTCACGACAGTTACCGGCGCGCGCCGTTTCTCCTGTTCCAACGGGTATGGTCCGTCAACTTCCCGGAACCAGCGTACCTAACAGAGTCGCGATCTCCCTTAATTCTGACTTCTGTGAACCCGCCCGCATTTCTCACGAGCTGCCGTGGTCTCCATCCGGACACAGCTCGTGACGAGAACTTCACCAGCCCGCATTTCTCACAGACCTTTGTCGTGAGACGGCGGAGAGTGGCTTGGATGCGAGGCGCCACGGCGATTTTGTGACGAAGGCATAGTCGACACTATGTCGAGGAGCGAAATTGCCGTGCAACGAAGCAGACAAGCCGCTATCCGTCGTCTCACGGCGAAGGTCTGTGAGAAATGCGGGCTAGCTGTTCACTCCCGGCACCCACACACTTTGAAACAATCTCCACCGGCGGACGTCAACATCCCCGTCAAGCATCGGATGTGAGTGAGTGGCCGTTGCGCTCGAGGACAGACCGCGGGGTCTTCGAGCAACGTCCGGGGAGCGACAACAGGCATGCGCCGGCCGAAAGACCATATTCTCATCATCGAACCCGACGCCCAGATGCGCACCCAGCTGGTCTCCCTTTTCCTCCAGGCCGCCTTTCGGGTGGATACGGCAAGAGAGGCCGACGAAGCAATCGAAAAGCTCACAAACTCGCAATTCGCAGCCATCGTGATCAATCGCGAGATGATCCGAGACAGCTCCAGGGCTCTTGATTTCCTGCGTGAGGAACAGCCGGAGCTCGTCCCACGCGTGATCGTGGTGAGCCGCGATCCCCTGACAGCAGCCCCAGACGGTCGCGACTCCGAGACGTTCCTCTTGCGAATCTACGACATCACGGAGCCCGAGAGGATGGTGCAGGCCGTCCGCGATTGCGCAAGCCGTCCGATGTGGTGCTGACTCCTGTGGCCACACGGCTCGTTCTTGACTTAATGCGAGGGCTGTGGGAAACAGCCGCGGCATGAGTCTGACTCTCCTCTTTCCCCGTTTCGTTCATCCGGCGATCGAAGAACGCTACGCGGTGTGGCAGAACCGACTGCTGATTACGAGAGCCGTCCCCACCGCGCCGGTCCTCGACTACGACCTCTCGAGTCGCGCTGCTGACATCCTGACCGGCGTCGGCAGCACTCACGTCCTCGTCGTCACAAATCCTCTCTTTGTCGCAGGGAGCTCGCTCGTCTCACTTCTAACCGAAGCGCTCGCCCGCCACCCGCAGGCGGCAGCCTCGCTCCCGTCTGCAAACGAGTCGCCCCGAGCCGAGCAGCTTCGAGCTCCCGCTGTCCCCTATCTCACTCTTCGCCAGTTCGAAGATGAAAGCGCACGGGCTGCCGATCTCGAGACTGATGACCAGCTCGCCGAATGGGACGGGAGCGATCCGGCCGTCTACCTCTGTCGCACCGAGGAGCTGAGCGAGTCTCATGAGTCCCTGGCGAGAGCGCTCGCGGGCCGGTCCGTCGTCGTGGAGCGCCGGGCATACATTCATCGTTACTCATCTCATCGCGGACAGGTTCGTACCGATCTGCTCGAGCGCATCAGTGGAGATGCGCGCACAATTCTCGAGTTTGGTTGCGGAGAGGGAGCTCTCGGCAGCGCACTCAAAGCACGACAGGAGTGCAGGGTTGTCGGTGTGGAGCTCAACGAGGAGGCCGCAGGCATCGCGCGAACGAAGCTCGATTCCGTTCATTCAGGTGATGTGCGCGACCTGATGGCCAGGCTCGATGAAACGTTCGACTGGATCGTTGGCGGCGATATCCTCGAGCATCTCGAGGAACCATGGAGCTTCCTTCAGGATCTGCGGCGCGTTGCGAACCCCGGCGCGCATCTACTGCTGAGCCTTCCCAACATCTCGAGCTGGCCGATCGTCTCCGATCTTCTCCGCGGCAGATTCGACTACGTCTACATGGGAATCCTCTGCGCCGGCCATGTCCGTTTCTTCACGCGGAGGATGATCGAAGAGATGCTCGAGATTGCCGGATGGAGAGTCGTATCGATCGAGGCACAGGAGACGTTCTCGACGCCTGAGGGCGTTCGCTGGCAGAAGAAACTCGCTCATGCCGGCATTGAACATTCTCCCGAGGATCTTGCCACTCCCGGCTTCTACGTCACAGCCCGCTACGATGTGACCGGACTGTAATCGCCAGCCAGGAAGGCCACCGCTACAGTGTCGGTTGTCAGCTCATGTGGCCGGACATTCCAATGTCCGGCGGAGTTCCACGCTATGCAGGACAGACACTCTTGTCTGTCACGGAGAAATGTAGAACATGCATAGCCGTTTTTGCTACGCGATGACAGACAAGAGTGTCTGTCCTACATCTGCCTTAAGGAGCACCCTGATGCGAATCACCTATCTCCTCTGCGCTCTCGTTCTGATGGCGAGCATTTCACAAGCGCAGACAACCTCGGGAAAACCTGCAATGAGTCTCTCACCTAATGATGCCGCAAAGACCATCCAGACCCGTACCCTCAAGAACGGAATGAAGATCGTGGTCTGGCCCGACCACGACATCCCGAATGTCGCGCTCTACAACTGGTTTCGCGTCGGAAGCCGCAACGAATACGCCGGCATCACCGGGCTCTCCCATTTTTTCGAGCACATGATGTTCAACGGTGCCAGGAAATACGGCGCGGGGGAGTTCGATCGCGTCATGGAAGCCCGCGGCGGCTCGAACAACGCCTACACCAGCGAGAACGTCACGGTCTATCAGGACTGGTTCCCGAAGAATGCGCTCGAGCTCATCTTCGACCTCGAAGCAGACAGGATGCGCGACCTTGCCTTCGATCCGAAGATCATCGAGAGTGAGCGCGGAGTCGTCTTCTCCGAACGACGCTCGTCAGTCGACAACCAGAATGAGAACCTCCTGAGCGAGCAGGTTCAGGCAACCGCCTTCGTCGCTCATCCGTACGGGATCCCCACCATTGGCTGGCCTTCCGACATCGAATCGTGGAAGCACGAAGACCTCGTCCTCTTTTTCAAGACTTACTACGCCCCGAATAACGCGACCATGATCGTAGTCGGTGACGTTTCACCCGCGGCCGTATTCGCGCTGGCGGAGAAGTACATCGAACCGATTCCCGCGCAGAAAGCCCCGGACGCGATCAGGACGAAAGAGCCCGAGCAGCTGGGTGAGCGGCGGGTCGAGCTTCGTCGCTTCGGACAGACTCCTGCGATCCAGATGGCGTTTCACAACATGGCGGCCAGCGATCCCGACATGGAGGCGCTGCAGCTTCTCGTCACGATCATCGCGAACGGTGATTCTTCGCGACTGAATCGGAAACTCGTCGAAGAGGATCGGAGCGCTCTGTCCGTCGGAGGATTCAATCAGGAAGGGTTCGATCCGTTCCTCACCTGGATCGCCGCGACCCTGCCTCCCGGCGGCGACCTGTCCAAAGTCGAGAAGACCATCACAGACGAGCTTGCACGAGTCTCGAAAGATGGCGTGACCGACGCGGAGCTCAGGAAGGCGAAAAACATTGCAGTCGCCAACTTCTGGAGGTCGCTCAAGACGATCAGTGGAAAGGCGCAGGCCCTCGGAACGTTCGAGACCTTCAAAGGCGGCTACGCGAAGCTCTTTGATGCTCCCACAAGATACGAAGCGGTGACTCGCGAGCAGATTCAGAAGGTCGCGGCGAGGGTCTTCGCGCCGCAGAATCGGACCGTCGGCGTCGTGATCCCGACTGCAGAGCCGGCCGAGCAGAAGGAGGCAACCCAGTGAGCCCGAAATTTCAAAAGTCGTTTCTATGTGGGATCGGTACAGCGCTCGTTGTTGCGTCCCTTCCCGTCGCCGCGGCAACAAGCCTCAACAAAGCCACTATGACAAAAACATCCACGCCAGCATCTACTTCAGCCATCAAGCTCTCCGCATTTCGGGAGGTCGTCCTTCCAAACGGCGCACGCCTCCTTCTGATGGAGAAACGTGACGTGCCTCTCATCGCATTTACAGCCCTCGTTCGGGGCGGTGCGATTGCCGATCCGGCCAATCGCGAGGGACTTGCCTCGATTACCGCCGAGCTGCTGCAAAAAGGGGCAGGCGGACGGAACACCGCGCAACTCGCCGAAGCCATCGACCGCGTCGGGGGATCGATCTCGACCTCGTCGGCACGCGAGGCGATCAGCATCACCGGCGAATTCATGAATCGTGATGCCGCTCTCATGATCGAGCTCCTCGGCGACATGCTTCGACGGCCGACGTTCCCGGCTGACGAAGTTGAAAAGGTCCGTGATCGCTCGGTCGAGACCATTGCTGCTGCCAAAGATTCCGATCTTCGAAGTCTCATGGGAACGTACTTCAACGCGTTTCTCTTCGGCTCCAACCTTTATGGTCGTCCGACGGGAGGAAGCGAGACATCGCTGGCGACGATTCGTCGCGACGATGTACTGAGCTACTACAAGGCGCACTTTGGCGGCGACCGTCTGATCCTTGCCGTCGTAGGCGACTTTGAAGCATCGTCACTCGAAGCAAAACTTCGCTCAGCATTCGGCGACTGGGCAAAGACTGCCTCCCCTGCCCCGGCAGCGACATCCTTTCAAACCGTAACAGGCCGGCGAGTCCTGCTCGTCGACAAGCCTGACGCAACGCAGACTTATTTCTGGATCGGCAACCTTGGTGTCAATCGCGCTGACCGCGAGCGCGCTTCCATCGATCTGGCGAATACGGTATTCGGAGGACGCTTCACCTCGCTCCTTAATACCGAGTTACGCGTCAAATCAGGTCTTTCCTATGGGGCAAGCTCAGTCCTGAGTCGCGGTCTCCAACCGGGAGCTGCAGCCATTGCCAGCTACACGAAAACCGAATCGACCGGCAAGGCGGTCGATCTCGCGATCGATGTTCTCAAACAGTACCGGACTGACGGGATGAATGACGAGACGCTCAATTCGGCAAAGTCCTATGTCCTGGGCCAGTTCCCGACCTCCATCGAGACCGGCGATCAAATCGCGAATCGCCTGGCCGACATCGCGCTCTACGGTCTGGAGAAAAATGATGTGGAGTTGTACGGCGAAGGGGTTGGCAAAACAACGATCGCCGACGTCAAAAAAGTCATCAATCGTGTCTACGCCGATCCGGCAAATCTGTCATTTCTCTTCATCGGAAATGCCGATGCGATCCGCGAAATGGTGAAAAAATATGGCCCGGTGACCGAGATGAAGATCACGGATAAGTCCTTCTCTCCAAAGATGTAGGACGTTTTCCAATACGCGCTCACGTCCGGAGCGCGCAACCCTCTCCCGAGGTGAGCGGCGAAGCCTTTGGAGTGCGGCAGCCGCAGCTGCCGCTTTTGAGTCACACATGCGGTTCTGCGGCGATTTACGATTTTCATCCCGCGCGTTCGAAGCAAAAGCGGCAGTTGCGACTGCCGCACTCCAAAGCTTCGCACTTCATTCTGCGATCACCCCAAGCGACGCTGTTCGACTCCAGCACTTCCCGGGAGCGGAGCAATTCCCATCTCAGCAGTTGTTATGCATTTGACTTACGCCTTATTACCGCCTATGTTCAGGGATCAATTCATCATGCGAAATCCAGCCCTTCTGACCTATCAGGTCCCTCTTCTTAGTGAGCGGAAAAACGAGATCCGAGTCGTTCCTGCCCCATTGCGGGACGATGCGCTGACACGGCTTCGCGCCTCGCTCGATCCGCTGCTCGCACGACGGGTATCGACCGGAAGCGAACTGATTCGCGCACTTCACAAGGATTCGCGCGAAGAGAAAATCGTCACGACGATCGGACCCATTGATTCACTACTTGGTGGCGGCCTCCCCCGGGGAAAACTTGTCGAGCTCACCGGGCGGCGGTCGACCGGGCGCTTCGCTGTTGCCCTGGCAACCCTCAGCGCAGTAACCAGCGCCGGTGAGGCCGTAGCCCTGATCGACCTCGGCGATCATCTCGATCCTCGCCAGGCCGTTGCATCAGGAGCGGAGCTCGAGCGCCTTCTCTGGGTACGCCCGCAGAAGATCAAAGACGCGCTCATTGCCGCCGAGGCGCTCATCGCCACGCGATTTCAACTGGTCATCATCGACCTCGGGATGAAGCCACGTGGCCGGAGAGCCAGTGAAGCCGCCTGGATCCGCCTGGCGCGTGCCGCAGAATCGAATGGAACGGCGCTCTTTCTTCTCACTCCGTTTCCTGTGAGTGGCACCGCCGCCGAGATTGTGATTGCCGCCAGCCGTTCGCATGGACGATGGAGCGGCCAGGGACAACAGCCTCGCCTCCTCATGTCAATCTCCTCCGAGCTGACACTGGAGAAACATCGCCACAAGCGTGCAGGCGCGCGGGAGTCTTTCGGTTTCAGTCACGAGGAATCGATCGTGGGACCTGTTACCATCGCGAGCTCTGCCGAGCGAACCAGTCGCATGCAATTCGATGCATCACGTCCGTCACCTTTTCTTGCGCGTCAGCGACCGGGAGAGGGGCCGTGAGAGTACGAAGACCTTGCCGCTTTCGACCTGGATCGCGAGACTGTCACGCCCCTCACCCTGCTTCGCTTCGCTCGCTTCCCTCTCCCCGCCGGGGAGAGGGAATGCCGCTGCGCGGCTCAGCCTCCGCCAATCGGACTGATGTCATCAGAAGCTCGGGTGTGACAGGCCGTTAGACAACCTCCCCTAAGACCATGGCACGCATCGCCTCATTTCTCGTTCCTCTTTTCCCGTTAGCTGCGAGGCTTCGCAGTGAGCCGGAGCTTCTTGTCGAAGCGGTTGCGATCGTTGACGGGAATGGGAATCTTGCGCATGTCGTCGCTGCGACTCGTCGCGCGCGTAAAGGTGGAATCCGACCCGGCCTCTCACTACCGCAGGCCCGCTCGATGATGCCGAAGCTGATCGTGCGGCCTCGCGATTCAGAATGTGAGCGTACCGCGCAGGAAGCATTACTCGAGGTCGCCGAATCGTTCTCACCCCGCGTCGAGGATGGAGGGGAAGGAATTGTCTATCTCGACATCAGCGGCCTCGAGCGGCTCTATCAGCGAGACAGGGGCGATACAGCCAGGCCGGCACTTTCGAATTCATCTTCGGTTAGAGAATCGGCCGAGCACAATCTCGCGCAGGCAGCTCTGCGAACCGCAGGAACGCTCGGAATGCCGATCCGTGTCGGAATTGCAGCAAGCAAACTGGCCGCGCGAATCGCCGCCGAGCTTCCGAACTCTCCCACGATCGTTCCGGCAGGAGAAGAGGCGAAGTTTCTCGCTCCCCTTCCGCTCGCGAGACTCACTCCGGCAATCGCAGCGGCAACCACGATGGAGCGATGGGGAATCGCAGCAATCGGCGATCTTGCGCGGTTGCCGGAAGGGGAAGTGGCAAGCCGGCTCGGCGAGATCGGGCGTGAATTGCACTGGCTCGCACGCGGAATCGATCCACGTCCACTCATGCCGCGCCTTCCCTCGCCTGAGTTCCGCGAAGGAATGGACCTCGAGTGGCCACTGGTCGCGCTCGAAGCGTTTCTCTTCATCGCCAATGCCGCGCTGGATCGACTCTCCAGTCGACTCCTGACAGCCGGCTACTCATGCAGAAAGATCGACCTGACTCTCAGACTCGAGCCTGATGGATTCCATGCACGAAGCATCGATCTTCCTGCGCCGACTCGCGATGTTAAAACGCTTTTGACTTTGATCCGGCTCGACCTCGAGTCAAATCCTCCCGGTGCACCCGTCGCCGGATTCACTCTCGTCGCTCATCCCGACCGGGCCCGTCGCGCTCAACTCTCCCTTTTCGGCCCCGCGGCTCTCTCACCCGACAAGCTCGCCACAGCGATCGCAAGAATCATCTCGCTTCTCGGCGAGGATCGCGTCGGGACCCCGATGGTGATTGACAGCCACGCGCCCGAGCGATTTTCAATCTCACCCTACGCTCCTCCTCCCCCACCCGAGATGCGACGCACTCCGCGCAAAGGCCGTGGCTTCATGGCAGTCCGGGTCCTTCGACCTGCCGTTGAACTCGAAGTGATCACGACGGGAGAGAACGGCTCCTTCAAGCTCGCCTCGATCCAATCGATCACGCCGCCGGAAACAGACGACAACCCCACCTTCAAGCCCATGGAGATTTCCGGCGCGGTCCGCGTCTGCTCCGGACCCTGGAATCTCGAAGAAGCCTGGTGGGGTGACACCCCATCAGATCGGGAGTACTGGGACGTGGAGCTCACCAGCGGCGGGGTGTATCGCGTGTTCAGGACACACAACCCGGACTCGTGGTTCAGCGATGGGATTTATGACTGAGAGAAGAAAAAGGCTGAATGAAGAACGCAGAACGCAGAATGAAGAATGAAGAATGAAGAAAAGAGAACACGAAGCAATAACGGAGAGGTATGGCTGAAGATATTCATGAAAGATCATTTCGATTTGCGTGCGAGATTGTTCGATTGCATCAGCGTCTAAGTCGAGGCAAACGGACGCCGGCGGCGATTGCTATGCAACTTTTGAAGGCTGGCACTTCGATGGGAGCGAATCTCGAGGAAGCCAAAGCTGGCCAGAGTAGAGCGGACTTCCTCAGCAAGTGCCGAATTGCGCTCAAAGAAGGGCGTGAAGCGCACTACTGGCTTCGTCTTCTGAAAGCATCTGATAGCTGTAATGAGGATCTAAGTCCGTTGGTTGACGAAGCTAACCAGCTGGTCGCAATCCTGACCACAATCATTAAGAAAGCAAGTTTCTCAATCATCCGAAAATGAACATTCGCTAGACAAAGGGTCGGTGTTTCCACTTTCTTCATTCTGCGTTCTTCATTCTGCGTTCTTCATTCTGCGTTCTGCGTTCTTCATTCTGCGTTCAATCTTTCGGCCTCTCCC
Organism: Thermoanaerobaculia bacterium; assembly: GCA_035576005.1. Taxonomy (GTDB): domain Bacteria; phylum Acidobacteriota; class Thermoanaerobaculia; order Gp7-AA8; family Gp7-AA8; genus DATLXH01. The sequence goes on from DATLXH010000172.1 coordinate 10,553, forward strand.
TCCGACAACCATGTCCCAAAGCCCCCCCACACGCGATCTCGACTGCGGCGGCAAGGTGCCGATGGCTGCCGGTGCGCGCAAGGAGAAGTCGCGCCTGCGGTCGTGGAAGCCGGGGGCGTCGCAGCACTCTCCTCGCCCTTACGTCGAGCTCCACGCCGCGTCTGCGTTCTCATTCCTTGATGGGGCTTCATTACCCGAGGACCTGCTCGATCAGGCAGCAACGCTCGACCTTCCGGCTATGGCACTCATCGATACCAATGGCGTTTATGGCGCCCCACGCTTCTATGGCGCGGCAAAGAAAGCTGGCGTGCGCGCGCTGGTGGGTGCCGAGCTCGTGCTCGAGGAGGGAGCGCATGAAAAGACGCCGGACATTGGAATGTCCGGCCACAGGCTCCGGCTGATTCCACATGAGATCGGACGGAAACACCCGATTCGCCCTTCCAGATTGACCCTTCTCGTTGCGAGCCGCACCGGATACAGGAACCTCTGCCGGCTTCTGACCATCGGCGCAATGGGCAGAGCGAAGGGAGATGCAGTCTACCGTTGGGAGCAGATCGCGGAGTATTCAGATGGTTTGCATTGCCTGACCGGAGGTGCTGAGGGTGAGGTCGCGCGACTTCTGACGGAGCAAGGTGCGGACGCGGCCCGGGACAGGATCGCGGCGCTTCATGCGATTTTCAATGGACGCGTTCACATTGAGCTTCAGCGGCACAGGCAGCGCGATGAGGAGCATCGCAACCAGGCACTCATCGAGATTGCTTCGCGGCTCCGGATTCCTCTCATCGCCACCAACGGCGTTCGTTACGCGCGCCCCGAGGACAAGCAACTCCACGATGTCCTGACCTGCATTCGCGAAGGAACGAATCTCGATGCCGCTGGACGACTCCTCGGCGCCCATCGCGAACGGCATATAAAGAACGCTGCGGCAATGAGCGAGCTCTTTGCCGATCTTCCGCGGGCTCTCGATGCCACGGTCGAGCTCGCGAATACTCTCGATTTTACGCTCGCCGATCTGGGGTACCGATTCCCCGACTATCCGCTGCCACCTGGCGAAACGCCGGCCTCGTTTCTCCGGCAGATCACCTGGAACTCGGCTCGCGCACGCTTCCGACCTCTTACGGCGAAGGCACAACTGCAGCTTGAAAAAGAGCTGGCGATGATCGAGAAGCTCGATCTGGCCGGCTACTTTCTGATCGTCTGGGACATCGTGCAGTTCTGCCAGCGGGAGAACATTCTGGTCCAGGGACGCGGGTCGGCGGCAAACAGTGCCGTCTGCTATGCCTTGTCGATCACGGCGGTCGACCCGGTAAAGATGGAGCTCCTCTTCGAGAGATTTCTCTCTGAAGAGCGCGGCGAGTGGCCCGACATCGATCTCGACCTCCCCTCAGGAGATCAGCGTGAGCGGGTGATCCAGCATGTTTACAAAACGTACGGAGCTCGGGGAGCTGCCATGACGGCCAACGTGATCACATATCGCGACAAATCGGCGGCACGTGAGGTTGGAAAAGCGCTCGGCTATTCACTCGACCAGGTCGACAAACTTTCCAGACAACTCACGAACTGGACCTTCGGCGAGATCCGGGACAAACTCGATACAGTCTCAGTCGAGTTTGCCTCTGCCGGATTCGATATGGAGGACAAACGCGTCCGACATCTGCTCGAGCTCTGGATGCGGATTCAGAATCTCCCGCGACATCTCGGGCAGCATTCAGGCGGAATGGTCATGGCGGGCGGACACCTCGATGAAGTCGTTCCACTCGAGCCTGCTTCGATGCCGGGACGCGTCGTCATTCAATGGGACAAGGACGACTGCGCAGATCTCGGACTCATCAAAGTCGATCTGCTCGGCCTGGGGATGCTTGCCGCTCTCGAAGAGGCGATCTCGATCATCAGGAACCATGAGAGAATCGACGTGGATCTCGCTCATCTCCCGGCTGACGATCCGCTCGTCTACAAGATGCTCAACGAGGCCGATACGATCGGGATGTTTCAGGTCGAGAGCCGCGCGCAGATGGCGAGCCTGCCACGCCACAAGCCCAGAAACTTCTACGACATCGTCGTGCAGGTGGCGATCATTCGTCCGGGGCCGATCGTTGGCGGAATGATCCGGCCGTTTTTCGATCGCCGCCAGGGAAAGATTCCGGTGGAGTATCCGCATCCTTCCCTCGAGCCTGTCCTCAAGAGAACCCTCGGCGTTCCTCTCTTTCAGGAGCAACTGCTGAAGATCGCGATGGTCGCAGCAGGGTTCACAGGTGGTGAAGCTGAGGAGCTCCGACGCGCGATGGGTTTCAAGCGCTCGATGGACAGAATGGTTCACATCGAGGAGCGACTGCGCGCCGGGATGACCAGCAACGGAATCAGTGCCGAGGCGCAGGAGCAGATCGTCAAGTCGATTACGTCGTTCGCTCTATATGGGTTCCCCGAGTCGCATGCGGCAAGCTTTGCGCTCATCGCTTATGCGAGTGCTTACATCAAAGCGAGACATCCGGCGGCGTTTTATGTCGCGCTGCTCAACGCCTGGCCGATGGGGTTCTACCATCCCGCAACACTCGTCAAGGATGCCCAGCGACATGGAATCGCGGTTCATCCGATTGACGTCAATCACTCTGACTGGATGTGTCGATGGGAAGAAGGGGGCGTTCGACTTGGCCTTCGGTACGTAAAAGGGCTGCGCGAGAAGAGCGGGCGGGCTATCGAGCGATCGCGGTTGGAGATTTCTTTACGCGACTCCTCACCGGAAGACGCCGGACATTGGAATGTCCGGCCACATGAAGGCTTCAGAAGTGTCGAGGATCTGGCGCGACGCTGCAGCTTACGCGACGACCAGCTCACGAGGCTTGCGCATTCCGGGGCTCTGGCATCGTTCGGACACACGCGTCGAGCGGCGATCTGGCAGGCAGACCTTGCCGCGAAGCGGGGTGGTCCACTTTTCGAGGAGGTGGAAAGCGATCCTCCGAAAGTCCAGCAGCGCTCCACTGACGAGAGAAAACCGGGCGCACAGTCGCCGCTTCCCGAAATGTCGCCGTATGAAGAAACGCTGGCCGATTATCGAAGCATGGATCTCACTGCCGGTCCTCATCTGATGGAGCACTCGCGCCGGGTGCTTGCGAACCGAGGAGTTCTTTCGGCTTCTGATCTTCAAGCCATCCGTGATGGTCAACGGGTGACCACTGCAGGCGCGGTGATCGTCCGGCAGCGACCGGGCACTGCGAAAGGTTTCGTCTTTCTGACACTCGAGGATGAGACGGGCATGTCGCAGGCGATCGTGAGCCCGACGCTTTTTCGTGAGAACCGCTCACTGATTGTCGGCTCGCCTGGATTAGTCGTGGAGGGCATTCTCCAGAAAGACGGCGCGCAATGTTCGCTCAAGGCTGAGCGCTTCTGGGCGTTACGGAATTTCGGCGAGATCCAGAGTCACGACTTTCATTGAACAATGGCGTGATGTTTTGTGGCCGGACATTCCAATGTCCGGCGCCTCGCCAAACAGAGTTACGAAAAGACGCCGGACATTGGAATGTCCGGCCACAAAACAGCGGGCGTCTATCTGGTCTACAATCATTCAAGCAGAGGCATCCAACATAACGCAGGCACCGCTTACCCCGCTTCCAGCCCCTCCTGTTGCCACGCCGATCACACGGCGGCCACCAGCTACCGAGATCGCCGCATGGTTGATCGTTGGCGCGGCGTTGCTGTATGTCCTCGAGGACAAGCTCGTCGCGGGAGTCATCGCCGGACTATCGCTCTATCTGCTGCTGGAGTTTCTCGCCCGTGTCTTCATGCGCTCGATGTCGGGCGAAGCCGCACGACCTCTGGCCGTAGTGGCGGTAGCACTGATAGGCGGTGGGGTACTTGCTGGCGGAGTTGCACTCATGGTGGCCTTCTTTCGAGGGCAGGCGGGCGATCTCCCCGCACTGATGACGAAGATGGCGGACATCCTCGAATCGACGCGCGCCGCTCTTGGTGCGTTCGGCTACAAGATCATTCCGGAGGTCCTGCTCGACGCCGAGGGGTTGAAAGCCGCGATGGCGAAATGGCTCAAGCAAAATGCTGCGGCGATCCGAATGGCTGGTGGCAGTTTCAGCAAGGCGCTCGTGCACGTGATCATGGGATTCCTGCTGGCCTTGCTGGTATTTTTTCGCAACAAAACCCGAGGCGATGCAGAGCCGAGCGGCCCTCTGGGCGAATACCTGGTTCAGAAGGTCAAGCGGTTCATGAGGGCGTTCCGCCAGATCGCAGTGGCGCAGGCAAAAATATCGGCGGTCAACACTATCCTCACGGGTATCTACCTGCTCGGAATTCTTCCGCTGTTCGGGAAAAAGCTGCCTTTCACGATGACGATCATCGTAGTCACGTTTCTCTGCGGTCTCATCCCGATCCTGGGAAACCTGATCTCGAACACCGTGATCGTCATCGTTTCGCTCGGCATCTCTCCACTGACGGCCATCGGATCGCTGGCGTTCCTGGTGATCATCCACAAACTCGAGTACCTCGTGAACTCGCGAATCGTGGGAGGACAGACCAACTCTCAGGCCTGGGAGATTCTCATGGCGATCATCATCGGCGAGACCGCGTTCGGCATTGGGGGCGTGGTGATGGCCCCGATCATCTACGCGTTCGTCAAGAACGAGCTACGCGAGCGCAAGCTCGTTTAGCCCGCATTTCTCACAGACCTTTGTCGTCAAATGCGGGCAAGCCCATCGATCTTTGCGGCGAGAACGAAATCGCTGCGGGTCAACCCGTCGATCGCATGCGTCCAGATCACTACCGCGACACTCCCCCACTTCAGCGTGATATCGGGATGATGCCCCTGTAGCTCCGCGAGGTCACCAATCTGGTTCGTGAAGGCGAGTGCCCTCCGAAAATCGGGAAACGTCCACGAGCGCTCGAGATGGTGATTGCTCACAAGCCTCCAGCCGTCTGCGAGTTGCCCGAGCAACTTCGCGGCGACCTCCTCTGACAGAGGCGGTACACCACCGCGACAGGGAACGCATTGCTCGGCTGCAAGATCGTGCTCCGAATCGAGTGGTTCGGCAGCCAATCGCCGTTCCGATAGATCCCTGATCCGTTCGAGCAAAGCTTTCACGTCGACCCGGTGACGGAACACTTCCTGATCCTGAACGAAGCCCACCGGCACGTCGTTGCCATAGATCGCCAGCGACGGATCTGACTCGATGTCAATCTCACGGAGAATTAATGCTTCCCCCAATTCGTCCCGGAGCTCTTCCAGCTTCGCTCTCGCTTCCTCGCAAAGATGGCAGCCTGCTCTGCCATAAATCGTGATCTCAGTGGGGCTCGTCGTCATGATTCATCGTAACCGGTTACACGAGAGCCGGACAGTCCTTCCGGAAGAGGGACCGTGTCCACGCGACGAGCGCTGAGGTTTAACAGCGTGGAACGCTGGTGAAATGGTGATGAAGGCCCTCGTGTAGCGCAGGTGAAGAGGTAATGACACGGGTCGCGTTCGCAGAGGGGACGCCCTGGAAAAGGGCGAACCACCCATCTGTGCCTCAGGCCCTGATCCCTGTTTCCCGGAGTCAACTCCGACGCTGCTACCATCCAACGATGAAGAAACGATCCCTGACCACGCCAACCATTGATCTCGCGGGGCGAGTCGCTCTGATCACCGGGGCATCGCGCGGCATTGGACGCGAGACTGCCACGCTCATGGCAGCCGCTGGAGCGTCGATCGCCATCAACCATCGAAGTAGCGAGGAGGACGCCCGAACACTCTCGGATGAGATCGGCGCCGAGCGCAGCACTGTCATTCGCGCCGATGTAGGAGACCCATCCCAGGTCGCGCGGATGGTCGAGGAGACGATCGACCATTTCGGCCGACTCGATATTCTCGTGAATAACGCCGCGACGTTTGCGCTCAACAAGTTTGACCGTGACGACTATGAGGAGTGGCAGAACGGCTGGCAGCGGACGTTCCAGGTCAACGTTTTCGGCGCTGCGAATGCGGCCTTCCTCGCGATGCGATGGATGCGTGAGAACGGAGGAGGCAAGATCATCAATGTCGCGTCCCGTGCCGCCTTTCGTGGAGAGACTGAGTTCGCAGACTACGGTGCGTCGAAGGCAGCGCTCGTGAACCTCACACGAAGCCTTGCGCGTTCCTGTGCGGGCGATAAGATCATCGCGAGTTGCGTTGCACCCGGGTTCGTCGACACCAGCATGGCAGCTGAGGAACTCAAGCTGCACGGTGATGAAATTGTCGCCCAGATTCCTGTGGGCCGAGTGGCGGAGGTGGCGGACGTCGCGAACGTGATCCTGTTCCTGGCGTCGCCGCTTTCCGACTATCTTGCAGGCGTGACAATCGACGTGAATGGCGGGTCGTATTTTCACTGACTCCACGTTAGGCAGATTCCCAGCTTCCGAGCATACATCACCGTAGAATGCAAGCCTGCAGAAGATTAACCGGCCTGCTTCTTGCTCCCGAGGAACCGAATGTCCATTACCGTAGCTCTAGTCGCTGTTATCGCCATCGTTGCAGCAATTGCGCTGGCCTTCGTACCTCTCAAGCTCATGGTCGACGGGATCGCTCGAAACATCACCGAGCCGATCAAACGATTCATCGAGCGACAGCGCGAGCGCCGCTCGAGCTCGCGGGATCTCCCCGATCGGCGGAAGCGGGACACTGAGCCTCCAACGCCGTCGGTCTGATGCGCGTCTTACCGGACTGACGGTCCGGCCAATGCCATTTTCAAAGCCTTTTCAAGGCGGGGATCGTTTTCGCGGATGGCTCCGATGTGAATCCATGCAAGTCGCCCCTGGCGGTCGATGAGCGCCGAGGCAGGAATCGCCATCGCTTCCAGAAGTGTCTGCAGATTCGCATCGGGATCCAGGGCAATCGGATAGGTAACTTTTTCCTCTCGTATCAGCTGGCGCACGACGCTTTCCTGATCCGCGGCGTCCATGCTCACACCAACGACCTGAAATCGGTCTCCCTTGTGTTTCTGGTGCAGACCTTCGAGCACGGGGACCTCCGCACGACACGGGACACACCACGTAGCCCAGAGGTTCAGAAGAATGACCTCGCCGCGATGATCCGCTACAGAGAAGGCCGGCCCATCGAGCGCTCGTGCGCTGTATGAAGGGAAGGGATCGCCAACTCTGAGACCGGGAGACGCCGGTTCTCCTGCGCTCGCCTCCGCGCGAGGAGCGCCCGGCTTCTCGCGTCCCGCTCGCGCGCAGCCGGCAAGTCCGATTGCGACAACAACGAGAGCGGCCGCGGCCGCGCGAGTACGGCGATCGCCATTCATCAAAGCCCCTCTCCAGGCGCCGTGGGAGTCATCCTGAGGGCATCGTTCACACGATTGAAATAGTTGAAGAGCCCTGCCATGGCTGAGATCTCAATGACCTCACCTTCATCGTAGAACCGACGGAGCCGGGCAAACATGGCGTCGTCGACTTTGTGCGCATCGAGCGTCAGCTGTCGCGCGTAAGCCAGGGCCGCTTTCTCCGCGTCGGTAAACGCGCCATTCTCGAAATCAAGCAAGGTTTCCATCTGCTCCTCGGTAGCCCCGAACCGCACAGCCTGTGCGGTATGTGAGCGCGCTCAATACATACATTCGTTCATGCGGGAAACCAGCGTCGCAATCAGTTCCTTGGTCCGTACGGCCACCGTGCCTGAGTTGGTAACAGCATTCAGGTGAGCCACCATCGTCGTCAGAATCTCCGGCCGGTGCGCGAACGCGCGAAACATGTTCGGAACGTTGCCCCGCTGAGCTCCCACCTTCTCGAACAACATCTTCACTTCCGGTGTCACATCATCCCGGGTGAGCCTGGTCAGTCGCGACATTGCGAGGACTCCTTAACCCGCATTCCTCACAGAGAAATGCGGGTTACGAATGGTGAATTTAAAAAGAAAAGCCCTGCACTCGCAGGGCTTTTGATTGTGACAAGGTATGGGAAACGCTCTACTTCTTGTCGTCGGCTTCGTCCGTCTTTCCCTTTTTGATGACCTCGGGCTCGGCAACGGCCTCTGCAGTTTCGGGCAGCGGTTCCTCGGCGCGTGGCGGGCTTACGCCGACTACAACGCGGTCCGGGTCATCGAGGACCTTTACGCCCTCCGGGAAGGTGAGGTCTGAGATGCGAAGGAACTCGTGCATGTCGAGATTGGTCACATCGACGTCGACGGTGTCAGGGATTGCGTTCGGAAGACATTCCACGTGAAGCTCGCGGACCTGAAAGTCGACCATGCCGCCGGTCTTGACGCCTACGGCCGTGCCGGTGAGATGAATCGGGATCGTCACGCGAACCACTTCATCCATGACGACTCGGACGAAGTCGATATGCGTCATGGTCCGCGAGATCGGGTTGATCTGAATATCCTTGATCATGGCGTGACGCTGTTTGTCGCCTCCGCTCATCTTGAGCAGAAAGATTGACCGGACGCCGTGCTCACTCTTGTTCACGAGCTCGGAAACGGCCTTTCGATCCACAGTGATGGAGACGGGATCTTTGTGACCACCGTAAACGATTGCCGGGATCCTTCCCTCTTTACGGATCTTCTTTGCGATTTCTTTTCCTGAAGTCTCACGCTGAGAGACTTCCAATGTCACTTCTGCCATAACGGACCGCTCCTTCGTTTTTGATGCAACAAAATGGAAAGTTGGGGAAGCGCGACAAAATTCCTAGCCCGCCACCTGTAGCTGGCGGAGCCTTTGGAGTGCGGCAGCCGCAGCTGCCGCTTTCTGTGTCACACCGCGACACTGTCCACGGGGTGAATCGCTCCTTTCACGCAGGTTCGACACAAAAGCGGCAGCTGCGGCAGCCGCACTCCAAAGCTTCGCCCGTTTTACGACTCGAACAGAGAGCTGACCGAGTCCTCGTTGTGGATTCGCTTGATTGCTTCCGCCAACAGCTCTGCAATCGAGAGAGTCGTAAGTCGGGAACACTCGGCTTCCTTGTCAGCAGTCGGTATGGTGTTGGTCGCAATGACATGCTCGAGGACCGAATCATTGATCCGGTCGATGGCAGGTCCGGACAGAACTGCGTGACTGCACGCTGCAGAAACCGACTTCGCTCCCGCATCTTTCAGTGCCTCGACAGTGTGAATCAGCGTCCCCGCGGTATCGATGATGTCATCGATGATCATGATGTTCCGGCCCTCGACATCGCCAATGATGTTCATGACCTGTGTCTGGTTCTTCTCGATCCGCCTCTTGTCAATGATCGCAAGGGTGGCCCCGAGTCGTTTCGCGTACGCGCGCGCACGCTCGACGCCGCCGGCGTCGGGTGAAACGATCGTGAGGTCTTCGATCTGCATCCCCTTGACATGGCGAATGAGGACCGGCGCGGCGAAAAGGTGGTCGACCGGTATATTGAAAAAGCCCTGGATCTGCGCGGCGTGGAGGTCCATGGTCAGGACGCGGTTCGCCCCCGCAGCCGTGATCAGGTCTGCAACGAGCTTTGAAGTGATCGGGACTCGTGGTTTGTCCTTTCTGTCCTGGCGCGCGTAACCGTAGTACGGAATGACCGCCGTGATTCGACTCGCCGATGAGCGCCTGAATGCGTCGAGCATGATCAGCAGCTCCATCAGGTTGTCATTCACCGGACCTGACGTCGGCTGGAGAATGAAGACATCAGAGCCGCGAACGTTCTCGTCGATCTGCGCGTAATTCTCTCCGTCCGAGAAACTGTAGAGGGAGATGCGACCGGGCGCTACGCTCAGGATCTCGCAGATCTCGGTAGCGAGAGTCGGGTGCGCGCGACCGGTGAAGATTTTAAGTGGTCCGTACACGGGCGGGCATTATAAGGAATCCCGGCTCAGAGTGTGTCGTCGATTGCGATTCACGTTCACTGCGTCACGTACTTGGCCGATCGGATGACTGCGAAGCTCGGTCACTTTGCTGCGTTGAATCATCGTTGACGCTTGGATGCGCTGCTCACATCCCTTACAATCGTCACACGGTGGCGCCCATAGCTCAGCTGGATAGAGCGTCAGCCTCCGAAGCTGAAGGTCGCAGGTTCGAATCCCGCTGGGCGCTCCAATAAAGCTGGTCCACGTTTCCACTGTCCACTCATCGAACTGGAGGAGAACTCATGGCATCAAGCAAACGGGAGCTCATCGAACCAACCAAGGGTGACAAACGTTACGTCCGCAGGAGCGCCGGAGGTCAGTTCAAGGAAGTCGATGATGTCAGTCGTTCTCTGTCGGCCGATGCTCGCCGCAAAGCAAAGACGGTGGTGAAGAAGGGGCAGGGCGATAAGGGCGACGCTCGCCCGAGCGCGAGTAAGAGCGGGGCAAAGAAGAGCACTGCAAAGAAGAGCAGCGCCAAGAAAAGCAGCCCTAAGAAAAGCAGCGCGAAGACAAGCACCGCTAAGAAGAGCAGTGCGAGGAAGAGCAGCGGGTCGAAGAGAGCGTCATCGAAGTCTAAGAGATAGTCTTGCCGTCCTGATGTCCCTTCCTATTCAACGTCCCGCTCAAATCGAGTAGGCATTCTTTAGGCGGCAACCTGGCTCTTACGAGCCGCCCTCTCCCTCGGGAGAGGGTAGTTTGCCCCTTCGCGGCATAGTCGGCATTTTCAGTCGTCCGGGGCTACTCTCGCCACTCGTCGATCAGGCTGGCGATGAGTCCCGTCCAGCCTGTCTGATGACTTGCACCAAGGCCCTCACCCGTATCTCCGTGGAAATACTCGTAGAAGAGCACAAGCTCTTTCCAGTGGGGATCTTTGGCGAAACGCTCGCTGCGTCGGTTGCCGGGCAGACCATGCAGAGGCCGATAACCACGTTCATCACGCACGGAAAGTTTGATCATCCTGTCGGCGAGCTGACCCGCAAGGCCTGAGAGCGTGACCGTATGACTGCCGGCCGGCCCGTCGTCCTCGATCGACATCTGGATTCCGTCTCCGAACCCTTTTTCGAGCTTCCGCAACGTCTCGATCATCAGGAAGCTCGTAGGAAACCAGACGGGACCACGCCAGTTACTGTTGCCACCTTTGATCTTGCTCCGAGCCTCTCCCGGTTCATACGCGACGGTTGCCTGCCCGAAGATAAACGGCTCTTTCTCGTGAACCTTGCTCAGACTTCGCAGACCGTAGGGCGAGAGGAACTCCGCAGGATCAACCACGCGAGCGAGAAGTTTTTCGAGTTGATCGCGATCGACGACAGCAAGGACATGCGTCATCCCGCTCTCACTCTCGACCGTGGAGACCGAGCGGTCGACGATGTCTTTCCGATACTTGAGGAACCAGTTCAGGTTCTCGCGGAAAACTGGAAACGGCTTCAGCCACGACACTTCGAGACGCTCGATGGCGTAGAGCGGGATGAGACCGACGAGAGATCGGACGCGGAACGGAATCTCGTTGCCGTCTGGAAATCGCAGGACGTCGTAGAAGAACCCGTCCTGTTCATCCCACAGCGTGAGTTTTCCGCGCTGCATCTTCATCGCAGCACCGACATACACATAGTGCTCGAAGAACTTCGTTGCGAGCCCCTCGTAGACGGGGTTTTCTTTCGCCAGGTCGAGCGCAATCCGCATCATGACGAGACAGAACATCCCCATCCAGCCGGTCGCGTCGCTCTGCTCGAGGACAGCTCCGCCGGGAAGTTTTTCGCTCCGGTCAATGACTGTGATGTTGTCGAGTCCGAGAAAACCACCTTCGAAAATGTTGTTGCCCGACTTGTCGACCTTGTTGATCCACCAGGTGAAGTTGAGAAGCAGCTTATGGAAACACTTCTCCAGAAACGCGCGGTCGGCCTTGCCGCTGCGAATCCTGTCCATGTTGTAGACGCGCCACACGGCCCATGCATGGACGGGCGGATTGAGGTCAGAGAACTCCCACTCGTACGCAGGGATCTGCCCATTGGGATGCTGGAACTGCTCGAAGAGCATGAGCCAGAGTTGCTCTTTCGCCAGATCAGGATCCACCAGCGCAATGGGGATCGCGTGAAAGGCGAGATCCCACGCTGCAAACCAGGGGTACTCCCACTTATCCGGCATCGAGAGAACCCGCATGGAGTTCAGATGACGCCAGTGAACGTTTCGACCTGCTTTGCGGCTATTGGGAGGTGGTGAGTCAGGATTGTCCCCCTCCAGCCATACGTCGACGTCATACAGGTAACTCTGCTTGGACCAGAGCATGCCGGCGAAGGCCTGCCGCTGAACGTTCTTCTCGTCGTCCGATGCTTTGGACGGATGAATCGACTGGTAGAACTCGTCCGCTTCTTTGCGGCGGGTCGAAACGAGCGCGAGGAGCTCTGATTGACTGACGGCCGGAGCTTCATCCGGCACGAGGCGAAAGACCGCAGTCACCGAATCGCCGCCATCAACCTCGAACCGTCCAGTGGCGCAGGCCTTCGTTCCCTCAGGGGAAGGATTCGTGGCAGTGGTTTCCTCTCCGACGATCCGGCGATGGAAAGCATCTTTGACGAAAGGGCTTCTCGAATGATTGCCGGCACCGAAGACCCGTTCACCGTTCGTCTCGTTGTCGGTGAAAAGAAGCTCGAAGCCTTTCGGCACTTCGAGGCGCCGGCGTCCGAGTCGTGTGTCGGCGATCAGACCGGGAAGCGGCGGAGCCATCGTGTCATCGGCGATGAGGGAACCGTCGCGCGCGGTGATCGAAGGCCTCGCCGTCTCCCCTTTTCCCCACGCCCAGACATTCCGAAACCAGAGCTGCGGGATCAGATGGATCGGAGCACGCTCGGGACCGCGATTGGCGGCGGTGATTTGAAAGACGATCTCCTCCGGTCCTCCTTTCGCGATCTCAATGGTGATGTCGAAGTAGCGGTTCTCGTCGAAGATGCCGGTGTCGAGCAATTCGTACTCCGGCTGCTCCTGCCTGCGGCGATTCTCCTCGGCAAGATGCCCGTATGGATACTCCTGCTGCGGATATTTGTAGAGCATCCGCTGGTAGCTGTGCGTTGGCAGCGCGTCGAGATAGAAATAATACTCCTTGACGTCTTCTCCGTGATTCCCCTCGGAAGGGACCAGGCCGAAGTACCGCTCTTTCAGAATCGGATCGTTCTCATTCCAGAGCGCGAGCGACCAGCAGAGAATCTGATAGCGGTCAGAGAACCCTGCGATCCCGTCCTCGCCCCAGCGATATGCCTTCGAGCGGGCGAGATCGTGCGGGAGGTGGGACCACGCGTCGCCATTTGCGCTGTAGTCCTCACGGACGGTTCCCCAGGAGCGATCGGAGAGATAGGGACCCCAGCGTCTCCACGAACGGAGCTCGTCGGGACTCGAAGCGAGCCTCTTGTGTTCAGCGGTCTCTTTCATGTTTGCAGGTTGCTGTCGTCAATGTGAGGAGGCGAAGTCGAAGTTTGCCATTGTTTCCTGGCTTTGAGACATGACTGTTGGCAATTGAGCGCGGGCAGAGTCGTCTCAGTGAGTGTCTGGGATCGCCACGAGAGACAGACAAGAGTGTCTGTCCTGCATCTGTCGGACCTTCAACGACGTCACCGCCCCGTTGACTGCAACTGCCGGAGCGTCTGCACGAACCTGGCGGGGTCGTAGTCGCTACGATTCTCGAGGAGTGCGAAGAGGCGGTCGACGGTCTTCAGCATGTCGCCTCTGGCCGCGCCTCCGTCGAGTCGAGCAAGATAGGCGGTCAGACTCTGCAATGCCAGCGCTGTCTGCTCGGCTGAATGAACGTCTGAGCTCAATAGATATGGCCCATCGCTGGCGATGCGAGAGATCAGGGAACGCACAGAGCTCTCGTCCCAGCGCGCTGCGTCGATCGCAGGAATGGATTTCGCCACCATCGCGCTCGTCGAGCTCGCAAGCGTGGCGACAGCCGCCGGATTGTTCATCCGCGAGACATGAGCTCCCAGCGTTGCGATATTTCGATCGAGCGATGCGCGATCGGAAGGGGTAACCTGTCCGATGAGGTGCCGCAGCACCGCGTAGCGCTGGAGGTTGAAGCCCGGCAGGCCCGCGCGCAAATTGTACCCGCGCTCCTGACGCCACCCACTCTTGCCGAGGTCGTGATGGCAGTCGTAGCAGCTCATGTCGGAGAACTCGGGCCACTTGTCTCCACGAGCGTGCAGCGCCAGCGCGTCGAGACTTTCTTTGAATGCAATGACCTGCCCAACGGCCCACGCGCGCACACCGTGCGTGTCGCGAAGCTGTCCATCGCTTCTCTGGCTGAACTTCGCCCAGTGCGGCGGCATCGATCCGCTGTAATTGTCCAGCTCGAAGGTGAGTACGGGATGACCGGACGCAATGAGCTCATGATCGACTGTCGTGGCTCCCCTCCCCTGATGGCATGTGAGGCAGGTTCTTGCACGCACCGGGACGCTCCGCAGATCGATCATCCCTGCCCTCACCGAGTCGGCGTGAGTCCAGCCTGAATCCGTGTGTTGCGATCGCCATCCACCCGCAGGTCCGTGACAGGTCTCGCACTGGATCCCGTCCTCCCGATCGATGCCTGCTCCCTCTCCCGACGGAACATTCGTGGCGTGGCAATCGAGGCACATCTTCTCTTCATACGCCCTGCCGCGTAGTTTCATGTTCTTCACGATCCGGGCGGAGCGCGGGTTGAAGAGCACGTTGTAGGCGCGCGCGTGTTTATCGTAGTTGAGCCACGTGAAGTATTCGTTCTGCAGGACTCGCGACGCTCGAAGCGGAAGTGTGCTGCCGTGGCACCCACTCCCTGCGCAGGTGGCCACACCGAGGTACGCGCCTTCCCTGCTGCTCAGGCCGCCGACCCTCGCGCTCGCTGTTGGAGCTGGCCTGTCGGTGGCGGGCCGAGGGGTGGGCTGCTGAGCGTCGACCGATCTCGACGCAACGGCAAAGGCGAACAGTGACGCAGTTACGGTGAGGAATGCGGCCAGGCTCCGGACCCGAATCCCGCCACGGCGATCACGATCGCCGTCCTGAAGACTATTTCGCATTTCCCCTCCTCTGCGAGCTCGCAGCGGCAGGCGCGCTGCCGCGATCCGCAGGATTTTGCGGAATGTCGTGAACCTCAAACGGCTTCCCATTTTTCAGATACATCCGCTGCATTTCCCGCAGAGACATGGGGCGGGCGCCGATCCGATTGAACACGCTCATCTGGTTCCCGCTCTCGTCGGCAGCCCTGTCACGATCGAGCCCTTTGGACAGCGCCAGTGCCGGTCCATGCGTGTGACGTTTCGCGATGAGAACCGGAGACGGCCGCGGGCTGAAACCGGCGTAGCCCGGAGTGCGATTGGGTGAGGTCAGCTGAACGACGGCAAGGCCATGCTTCCCGTCAGCGACGTAAGCAAAGAGGCTGGCGTTCGTTGATGCAACCTTCACATCATGGACATCGTGCAGCTGGCCGTCAGCATCGAAGGTCTGATCGATCTTCGGCTCCTCGGGGCGTTCCACGTCGACGATGACGATTCCGCGCGACCCCGCGGCAATGTACGCATACGTTCGTGCAACGTAGACACTCCGCGCATCCTGAATGGCCAATCGAGCAGCGACGACCGGTTGCGTCGGGTCTGTCACATCCACCACGACAAGACCCGCTGAGTCGATGACGAAGGCATATCGGAACTGC
The DNA here is from genome assembly GCA_035576005.1 of Thermoanaerobaculia bacterium. Taxonomy (GTDB): domain Bacteria; phylum Acidobacteriota; class Thermoanaerobaculia; order Gp7-AA8; family Gp7-AA8; genus DATLXH01. The sequence goes on from DATLXH010000172.1 coordinate 26,023, forward strand.
ACGCCGATGGATTTGACGCCCTTCACACCCGGCACAACACTCACGATCTTCGGCGAGAGCGGCTGGCTGATATCGACAACCGTCAGTCCCCGCTCCGCTCCAACGTAGACATAGTTCCCCGCCACGGTCAGCGTCTCGGCTCCGCGGAGCGCCTCGCCTGGATTGAACGTGAGCGCGCGCTTGAAGAAGTTGTTCGACGGGTCTCCGTCTGTCAGAGTCGTTACATCAACGAGGATCAATCCCTCTTCGCGATCGCTGATGTAGGCATAACGGTAGAGAGGGTGGAAAGGCTGCTCCTGGTTGACAGGGTTCAGACCGCTTTTTCGTGTAGGTGCGATCGGCATGTTCGTCGGCAGCGCGACGGCAGTCGCGTATTTTGTACCCACGAATGTCCGCTGTCCGCGCGGCGACACCGGAGCGGAAAGCAGGCGCTCTGAGAAGTCCTTATTATCGACGTTCGCCACGTCGTAAACCTCGAAGCCTTTCTCCCCGTTCGCGGTGAAAAGATACTCACCCCGCAACTGCAGACTAAGCGTATGCCCATGATGGTGATGTGCGAGCTCGAGCTCTTTTTTCTTTTCCAGATGCCTGGCGTAGTTCGAAGGATAGGCAATCTTCTGTAGCGTGCTTCCGATGACAGCCTGCGGCTCATCCCACTCGGTGACTGCGATGGCCTCAAACCCTTTGTCACCTTCGGCGACATAAGCAAAGCGCCCGACGAAATTCACAAAGTTCGTACCCTGCAGAAGCAGCTGTGCCATCCAGGCGTTGTTGTTGTTCTCGCTCGAAATGTGACAGTCGCTGCACGCCTTGGTCTCACGGCCTCGCACCGTGTGGGGGACGTGGGTATTGAAGGCCTGACTGCTGTAGCCGGGAGCAGAGATAGGCGGCTGCTGAATGTAGATCCGCTGCCGGCTGGCGTTGACCGAGCTGAGGACCAGCGCGCTCGAGGAACGGACCGGCGCGATCTTGTTCCCCTTCGTTGTTCCGTTGATCCCGAGCATGTAAATGTCGGTTCTGATGACCTGCGGATTATAGGAGGCGTAGTTACGAGTGGTGGTTCCCTCGTAGTGAGTCATGTCCGATTTGGCATTCGCTTCCTGCGGAAGGTGGCAACCGAAGCATGAGGTAATCCACGACGAGTGACACGAGTAACACGTCATCTTGTCGTCGCTGTGCGCAAGGTCGCGACTGGACTCGGGAACATCTCCCCATGCACCACTCTCTCGCCGGATTGTCTTCGCGTAGCGAGATTTCTCGTTGTAGCGCGGGTGACCGGGCGTGATCGTGTCTTTAACCTGCACCACGTCCCACTCCATGTCTCGATTCAACATCGAGCGCTGAATGAGCCGGCCCGCCCGCCAGAGGAATCGTCTCTGACCGAACGGCGTCGTGCCGGACCGCAGATCAGTCCCGCCCGGAGGAGCTGCTGGCCCCGATGTACGTAGATTGGAGTAGCCGTTGACGTCGCCATGGCAATCTTTGCACTCGATCTCAATGGTGTCGCCGTACTCGCCATACAGCTGCCCGTTGCCATGCTCGTCCTGCGAGAAGTGACAGTCAGAGCAGTGCATCCCCTTCTCGAGGTGAATGTCCTTGAGGTGAACCGCTTTCCGGAATTTGTCGGGGTCGTCGAACGAAACCTTCGACCCGGACTTGTCTAGAAGATTTCCTTTCTTGTCCCGATTGTAAACGGCCATGAAGTTCCAGCCGTGTCCGTGATAATCGGCAAATTGCGTGTGCTTGAGTTGCGGGTTGAGCTCGCTCACCTTCTCGAGAAACTCGCGATCAGTCCAGAGACCTCTCGCTGCCGCCCCTTCAGGGTTGTGCTCCAGACTCACGCGCTTCTGCGTCTCCGTGGGGTTGCGCTGTTCTTTGGGCCACATCGCCTCGCCATCGGTCTCGTAGTCCCACATCGTGTATCCGAGGTACGTATTGACGAACGAGTTCGGCTGATGCATGTGGCAGCTCATGCACTGGCTCGTCGGAACCGCGCGCGTGAGCTGGTGGCGGATGGGGTGACCCGGTTCACTCTTTGGAATCGTCGGGTCGGCGCTCTGACTTCTTCCGCGATGTCCCGCTTCAGCGTACGGTCCCGAATGAAAGGCGTCCCGATCGTTTGCATAAACCACATGACAGCCCGTGCATCCGCTCGAGCGGTAATCGCCGGGATGGTCGTTCGTCCCGAGAAACGAAAGATGCGGATCGTTCAAACGGGTCTTGTGGAGATTGACGAGGGCCGGACTCACGCGCAGGCCTGTACCGCGTCCTCGGTTGCTGAGGCGGATGTCCGGCTTTCCTGCCTCATCAAGGACGTTTGGATTCCCGGTTTCGGGGAATGATGATGGCTGAACAGCCCCGCCGCGCTCGAAAGCTCGAAAGTACTCCCCCGGTTGAAAGATCTGCCACATCGGCAGCGGGAGGAGTTTCAAGAGCGCGCCCTTCCGAATCTGCTCAGCGGTGGGCGGTGTGACGGGAACGATTGCCTGCGCCTTCCCGTTTCGATCGTAGCTCTCGCCAAGAAGCGCCGTCTTTGTTCCCACAAGTCCGTTCGCGTATGAAACCGCTGCCCAGAATACGGCGCTTGTGGTCATCGTGCTTTTCGGGACGTTGTTGACCTGCGACTGGTGACAGCCTCCGCACGATTCCTGACTCACACGAAGGTCGCCGGGATTCACGAACTGGACGAATTCGGCCGGCTCGTTGAGAAACTTCGTGTACGAGCGTTCAGGATTTCCTGAGCTGTAACGTCCGTTCCGTGACCAGTTTTCGGGGTACCTGGGATGGACGTGAGCCAGGCGCTTCGCGAGCGTATACAACTCACTGGTCGGTTCCGTTCCGCTCTTGATGCCGCTGCTCGCGTCGCCTCCATGGCAATCGGTGCAGCCGAGACGCACGGCCTCCGACGAGTGCATCGGTTCGATCCCCTGGTGGCAGCTGACGCAACCTGTACTCTTAGCGTCGGCCGCGGCCTGGGACTGCGTCAGGAGCGAAGACGTCGACCCGGGAGTGACCTGCCCCAGCGTGGGCTCGACCACATAGATTGCAACAATGGCAATCGCCAGCGCAAGAAATGCGCTGAATCCAGCGACGCGCTCTCGTGCCTGCTTACTCACTGTCTGGTCTCACCGGTTCGCATGTCCCGTGGTAGTGTCCTTTTCTCAGTAGCGACACTCTGCCGTACATCCGCTCGGGATGACACAGTCTCAATCGCTTCAGATGCTGTAATCATCGTCATGGTTAGAAGGTCAGGATGATGTTCGAGAAGAAATGATAGAGCGGTGTGTCGTCTTCGTAGATGTCTTTGAAGCCCGCGCCCGGTAGCAGTCCGGCGATCCCGCCGACAAACACTGCGTTGTTATTGAGGAAAGGCCGATACCGAAGACCGGCGCTCAGGTCGTACCCGATCTCATTCCGTATCCCGTCCTGAGAGAGAATTGCCTCGATCGCCCGCGGGCTGTCGAACCTCAGATAGTTCCCGGTGAAGATTGCCTTGAGCCTTGGGGTGACGTCGACATCGAGTCCCGCACTGAAAAGCTGCAGACCTGGATTCACGAACTGTGGCTGGCCCTGGTCCTTACTGCTCCTCAGGCTGGGAATCAGACTGCCCCGCTCCACGAGCGCTACGCCCGCGCCGGCCATGCGAATGCCGAGTCTGTTAAAGAAGCTGAAGCCGCCACCCGCGAAATTGGGATTGTCGAAGATGGAATCAAACCCTCTCGCATGCCGATCGCGCGGATTCCGGTCACCTTGTGAGTAGAAGAGCGCAAGCCGCGGCCTCAACCAGTCGCGATCGTAAGAGACTTCGATCGCTGCCATGCCCGCGCCGATATCGACCGCGTCTTTCCCACGAAGCGCCGGATCGCGACCTGCGATCGGATTGAGCGTGTCGCGACCAACGACGTAATAAAGGGCATGGTCGATGTTGTAGCGACCGATGTGCCCTAACCCAGCCCAGCCGAGGTAAAAAGCATTGATCTCATGCGGCGTGAACGATCCGACTGGGGCGGGACGCACCAGGTTGCCGTTCCGGTCGAACTTGAAGTCCGGTTCGTCGTGCATGTAGTGAAAACTGAACTGGGTGGTGTAACCAGGGAAGATAGCGTCCTGCTTGTAATAGTTCGCCACCACGACCTGCTGCCCGCGCCGCTCATTGTTTACGTTCAACCCGCTATTCGTGTCCTTCTCCAGGCGATCGAAGAAGGCCAGGTTGAACTGCACGCGGTTGGACTCGTAGTTGCCGAACAGGCGAATCCCGGGTGTGGTGTCGGAGAATACGAACCCGCGAAAGTCGCTGACGAACGGCTGGGATCCGATGCGGACCGAAAGGAAATCGAAGTTCGGGGAGAGATCGCGCAGCTTCCTCTCGTAAAACAGTTCCTGAATCGAGCCGCGACCGTCGGTCCTCTCGGTGCCGCGACGAACATCGGGCTTGACCAGGGCGTTCTCGCGGACACGAACGTGACTGAGGTTTCCAATCAACGTCGCTCGGAGTCGTTGCTTGATCGGTTGATAGGCCGTCAGTCCCTGGAAGAGCTCGAAGCTCAGCACCAGGTTCTGATTGAGGAAGTTCTGATTCTCGTCGCCAAAGAAGCGGAAACTGGTAGGCCGCTTACTGCTCGCGCCGGAGGGCGTGGGAAGCGTGCGCGATTCTCCCAGTGTGTCTGAGATGCCGGTGAAAACGAAGAAGATGTCCGACCCGATGATCGGGTAATCCCCTTTGAGGATGTTCCTGTTGTACGGGTCGGTCGTGGCCCTAGGGTCGCCACCTATCTGCCGGCCACGAGCCGCCTCGTCCAGTTCGTAGGGAGGCGGCGCGATCCGCCACCTGTCGGTCATCTCCTGATAGTCCCCGGGTTGCGGCTGCTCGGGAGGCGGCGCGTACTCAGGCGGTGGGGTAAAGACCGGTTGTCTCGGCAGTCGGCCCGTTCTCTCGGGTTGCGAGAGTCTTGGTTGGACTCCCAGGACTCCCGTCGCCGTTTCTGTTCGACCTCCCGATTCAGAGACGGTCACTTCGATCTGGTAACTTCCGTCGTCAAGCCGCGTGGGCCACTGCAGACTGAAGCGACCCCCGACAACCGGAGTCGTAACAGTGGCGCTACCGATCCGAATCGTGGCGGTCGCCGGTGCTCCAGCGGCCGTCGTGCCGGAGATCACAATGTTCGTCCCCTCGGCGAAGAGAGGTTGACCATCATTGATGCGGACTTCGAGTCCGGCGCGGGAAGAAGCTCCGAGCTGCTGAGCTGTCGCTGGCGGTGGGGCAAAGATCGAGAGCATCGATGCCAGGACGGAGAAGGCTCGCAGGTCTAACTTCCCGCGCACACGACCAGGTTTCAAGGAAGCTCCCGTGTTTGCGGAGGCCTGGTGAGTGCCATCCCGAGCGCAAGAACATCGTGGAACGCCGCTGAAAAGATGATGACGTCCCTCGTGTAGCGCGGGCCTCTCGCCTGCCTTTGGGTGGCGGAAGCACAACCACAGCGAGCACTCCGGAAGGCAGGCGGGACGCCTGCGTTACACCGCGACTTCATTGGACGCGTCTCAGCCACAAGGCTTACCGCCGCACTCTCGAACGCCGCCTACCCGCCTCGGGAATTTGAACATCGGGAGGCGCGCCTTGTTGAGGAACAATCGATCCGCCCAGATTTTGCTATCGGGAAGGTAGCTGATCTTGTCGCGATCCTCGGGGAGACCTCCAGCGGCGAGGAATGTCACATAGTCATCCTGCTCGACTCCGTCTCCGCTGACGCCGAGACCACCAATCAGCTTTCCGTTTCGATAGAGAGGCGTCGATCCGGGAAAGAACACGATCCCGCTCTGATTCGCGTTCGTCGCCTGCGACCCCTGCGAGCAGACGTTGAGAAGGTCCTTGACGAAGAGCGACTCGAAGAACGGGCCCGGGTCGAGGTTCCGATTGAACACCGCGGAGTCGATGCCGGGAGGATAGAGTGGCTGCGAGGTGAAGCCCACCGTTCGGTTGGAGACGGCGACTCCTGCGCCGATGCCAGGGATATCGTTGCGAAGCCCGCCGTCGGATCCGCTGAAATAGACGACGTTACGCGCCTTCGCAACCGCTACATCAATCGAGAACACGGTTGCGTCAGGCATACGGAAAAGGCCGAGGATATTGCCCTGGAGGTCGGAGATGGCAATCACCATCCGCGTGTAGCTATTGATCGGCAGCCTTATGGCGGCGCGAGTGCGTCTCGACGCGGTGACCGCACGCTGCGTGATTAGCTGAACATCACCGGCCGTCAGGTCACGGCTCGAGCTCGGGCCGACGAGATAATCATTCGGAGCGCATCCGCCATTGGAGGGACCGGAGATGAACAATCCGATGTCGTTGCCGAGCTCCGTCCCGGCAGGTTGCTCCAATCCTGTCGGCAGTCCGTTCCGATTGAATACGAGCTGCTGAGTCGGCCCGAGAAATGGGAGGCGGATGCCGTCGATGAACACTCCTTCCGGAAAGGGCAACGGATAAACAGGAAGAGGCACAATCAGACTCGAGATCTCGGCGGCGAAGGCTCCCTCGACTGCAGCAAACTCGGCCCATTCCGGGTGATCAGGCGGAGCACCAACGACCCCAATGGCACCGACAACCTTCCCGCGAAAAGGAACAACTCCTGTGGCAAGGAGGCTCCGAGTCTCGGCCGCGTTGAGCGGAAGCCGATAGAGCGCGATTCCTCCGGCATTCACCGGTCGCGCGTCCGGGTCGGACGGGTCTTCCGGTCTCTGCGGGTATGGTCCGTCGTCCGGCTGCCTCTTTCCGGTCACGATCCCTGTTCCACATCCTGCTTTCTCGAATGGATTACATGGTGACCCGTTGAGGGATCGAGCGCGCGGAATGCATTTGCCCTCGTTGAAGCGAACGTTGAAGTCGCAACCACGATTTGTGTTCTCGATTCCGTAAAGCGCCGCGTTTGATGTGTTGACTACGCCGGCCGGAAAATGAACTCCGCTGATGAAACGAACCGTACGACTCGACAGCGGCGCCATGTTGTGGCTGAAGAAAGCGGCTGTACGTGCTGTGCCTATCGCGAGGTCATCATTCGCCGGATCGGCGCCCGGCTGACGGAAGAGGGCTAGCACGCGACCGGCGCGGTCCACTACGGCGATTGTCAGGGTGTTGATGTTCAACGACCGGGCCGCGCCACGCACGATGATGTTGACATCGGGAGCGGTGAGGGCCCCGAACGATTCAGGCTGTGCGTTTCCGAAGGCACCGTCGCTGCAGGTCAGAGCTCTCGCAGGGGTCGCTGCACAGGTGGCCGGCTCGGGGAAGGGCAACTCCTGCGCGTCGACGCGACCTGCCCGCAAGGGTCCACCCGCAGCAATCAGCACGAGCAGAGCAAAAGGCGCAAAGGACCGCAAAGGTGAAGCTCCGCTCACATTCCACCTTCCTCGCTGCTCAACGTTCCGGATGACGATCAGACTATTGAGAGGAATCATCGTTGTCAAGAATGCTCCGAGCGCGTTGGGTCGCTCATATCTGATATTTGAAGGAGGCAACGCTGTCCGCGAGGATGAGCGTGTCCCCTTTTTTGAGAGTCACTTCCGTGATTCGCGGCGTTCCCGTCGCATTGAGGTAGGTCCCGTTCGTTGAGTCTTCATCGCTCGCCACGACTTTACCGTCACGAATGCTGATTCGAACATGGCGCTTCGAGACCCGGCTGTCATTGATCACGACTTTCGACAGTGTCGCGTCACGACCGATATATAAGCCGTCGTCTTCGATGATGAAGCGCTCACCTTCAAGATCGCCTGCCGTGCAGACGAGCAGCCCATGCCACTGCATCGCGACCGTTCCCGTAGGAACTTCCTCTCCGGGCATCTCCATCATCACCGTACGCTGAGGGGAAATCACTGGAGCTGCGACGTCTCTGGGCCTGGTGCTGCTACCGGCATGGCCGCTCGGGGTGATGTTCGGTCTCGCTGTTTTTCTTCGGAAAAATACCACTCCGCCTACCACAGCGGCGGCAATCAGGATGATTCCAGTCAACAGCATCATGGGGTCGTTGGACATGTATGAAGCCTCGTCTCCTAATGGGGTAAGTCGGGTGGATTGGGACTTCCAGTATGAGCGGCTGTCGTCACTTTCAATCGCTGCGGCAAGACGTTCCAGCGATTGGCGATACTATCCCGCCGACCCTCAGTCATCCGATCAGCATCAGCAATTTGATTCTTCGACCCCGGATGGTAGTAGTGGCAGGTGGTACAGCTGCTCGAGACACCCTTGCCCAGCAACTCCTCAGTTGCTGCAGCGCCATGACATCCGGTGCATGAGGCCCGCCCCGGCATGATCACATCACTCGTCTCGCTGCTCTGCCGCGCAGATGCGTGGCAGGTCTCACACGACACGTTCAGATGAGGCGAGTGACTGAAGTGAGCATGCTCGAACCAGCTCTTGCGGATCCCGGGTTGCGTCACCCCCAGCCTTCCGTCCTTCCGCACGAGCTCATGACAGAGAGAGCACTTTGTTTTGACCACCTGTTCCGCGTTGAGAACGGCTCGATCGTCAGCACTCACAGCCGACCTGGCCGACAGGATTCGCCGAACCTCTCCCGGAGATTTTCCAATGACATTACGATTGCCCGCGTACGTCGCCAGAATCGATCCGTACACGATCCCTGGATCCTCGCCGTGCGGCACCTGCGCGGAAGGAAACCGCGGATCGAACGTCAGCTGGTGGCAGCGCTGACAGTGACTCTCGAATCGAATTGGCGTGGGATCACTCTTCCCGTTCACGCTCTGCATCCGATGACAGGACTCGCAGTTGAGCTTCTCACGCACTCCGGAGGCTGTCAGGACGCCATCCTTCTGCAGATGATACTTATGGTTGAAGCCCAGGACTGCAGGATCGGATTGCTTAGCTGCCGCGTCAGAGAGAGGGAGGCGGGTTGACCCACCGTCGCGTGCCACGGCCAGTCCGAACTCGGGATGATTGTCTCCGAAGCTCGTTACCTGGTGTGCGAAAACCGTGCGGCCGGAAGATGCATTCGTCTTGAGATCCGCATGACACTTCGAGCAGCTTGTGTCTTTCACCACCGTGGAAAGGCGCGCGAAGTCGCGATGCTCAGTGTGGCAGCTGATGCAGGGAGGAGTTGATGCCTGCTGCGCTGCGTGGGGCATGCTGGAATGGCAACTCGTGCATTTATTATCCACCACTCCATTCCAGGCATCGTGACAGGCGCCGCAATCACTTCCGATCGATTTTCCGCTCGCCGTCAGGACCCGGGCGTGTGCTGAAGAAACTCCCCCGGGCATGAAGGCGGTCGTCTTCCGGTCGCGCACGACTGCGATGAGAGCCCCGCTCGCCAGCAGGACGGCAAGCGTGGCAAAAATCGTCTTGGAGATGAGGGGACGTCTCAGTTGATAAGCGGAAACATAATCGATCTTCGGAGCCTTGAGCTGGGGGCCCTCGCCAGCGACTGGTATGCCTGCGGGTGCCTCCGCTGTCTCGACGGCCCGGCTCTCGGCCTCGACGACCAGCTCTTCGACTTTGAGAAACAGCGGCTTGCCCGGCTCAGCGACCTGAACCTTGATCCGGATGTCCCCGATGTCGATGACGTCGCCTTTAGAAAGCCTCGCCGTCTCGACCGGTTTGCCATTGAGGTAGGTGCCCGTGATGCTGCCGCGATCGACCAGCGTGTAACCCTGAGAGCTTTCCTCAACGATTGCGTGCTCGAGGGCTACGGCTGGATTCTCCGACCTGAGCTCGGCATTCGTCCCTCTGCCAACCCGGAGCAGATTGCTTCGCACGTCGTTCAGAACGGTCGCCTTGCCGACTTTGCGATGGAGGATGAAAGTCATATCAGCGTCTTAGTGAAACTGAACCTTGCCGTAATAGAACACCGCGATGACATGGGCGATCGATAGCACCACGAGGGCTATGGAAAATGGGATGTGCAGATACAGCCAGAAGTCGAGGATGTTCTTGTAGCGCTGCTGAAAGATGAGCCGGTAGAGCAGCTCTTTCCGTTGCCTCGAGACCACGAGCAGTTGCCGCAGCTCGTCCTGCTCCGGTTTTCCGACCAGCGTCAGCAACCCCGCCCACTCGCCGGGCTTTCTCCGTTTCCGCGCCCCGATACCAGAGAATAGAATCCTCCACCCGGCGAGAAAGCCAGGGCGCGATTCGTTGATGAGACTGGTGTAAATCTTCTGGAACGGCACCGACTTGCCGGACGCAATGCGCGCCATGGATCTCGCCAGCTGATTGAGCTGGTCGGAGATTTCCTGTGCCGTCAAATTGCTCTCGACTTCGGTCAGCATCTTCGGCACGGTCGCGTAGAGAATGGAACCGAGGATCCCGCTGGCAACGACGATTCCAACGACAACCATGGTCGCGACCGCGACCCGATCGTTGAAACGGCCGCCGGTGTGACAGAGAAGAATGACGAAACAGAGGATGCCGAGATAGATGTGCGCCTGGAGCCACCCCTCCAGAGTCCCGAGGCGGCTTCGATACGATCGTTTCCTGATTCCAAAGTAGAGCAGAAGCGCAATCAGCGAGAGACCGACGATCCCGTAGATCAATCCAATCGGTGATCCTCCGTGAGGAAATTCGCGGCCCTGATACCAGAAGTAGGAACCAACCGTCAGCGCCAGCAGCACAACGAAGATGCGACGCCAGAGCTCGCCTTTGCGTGGGATCGGCAAGGCCTAACGATCTCCCCTGCTCACGACAAGCTCCTCGAACGTCTCACGGTACTCCTCGGGAGTCAGCCGGATCGCGGCACCGGTCGGGCAGGTCCGAACGCATGCCGGCCCACCTTTGATCTCACGGCAGAGATCGCACTTGACTGCGATCGTCTGTTCCACGTGCTCCTGCTCTTTCTTGAAAAGCGAGGTGAGCCAGCCGAAAAGGGACCGCGCAGGCTCCTTGTGCACCATGAAAATATTGCCGTACGGGCAGTTCTTCTCGCAGTTCCCGCAGCCAATGCAATTGCTCTTGATGTAGACCTCGCCCCGCGGGTCGCGGACGATCGCATCGGGCGGGCAATCGAGCATGCACATCGGGTTCTCGCACTGCCAGCAGGAGTTAGGCGCCAGCAGGTTGTAGAACTTGATTCCCGTGAGTGAAAGACGCGACTGCCCGTCTGCGTGCACACCTTCACATGCGCGAATGCAGTTGTTGCATCGAACGCATTTGTGCTCGTCGATGATGAGGGTCTGAGTCCCCATCACGACCTCTTCCCGAATCAGATCGTTCAGGATATTTCCCGAGCCCGGCGTGGCCTCGGCGATCAACCCCTGAATCCTTCGTTCTTCGAGCTTCTTGAGCGGGGCTTCGCGCAGAGAAGGACGGTCCTCGAGGAAGGCGTCGAAGTCCTTTTTCGAGAGCTTGATCAGGTCAGAGGGGAAGATTGTCGTGACCGTTGCTGTACGCGGCGAATTCGACAGAAGTGCGGCCTCGCCGAAAAAGTTGCCGGCGACCAGGTAAGAAAGAATGACTTCCTTGTCTCCGGACGTTTTGGAGATTTTCACCATCCCGTTTCGAATCAGGAAGAAGGCATCTCCGTCGTCGCCTTCCTTGAAGATGACCGTCTCCTTCGGCAGGGACTGGATGGAGGCCTTCGCGACGAGCTCGCCGAGGAGTGCCTCCGGTGTGTCGGGGAAGAGATAGCCGCGAAACGCTCGTATGAGAAACGCCTGATCAACGAGCGACTTCGCTTTGGGGGCGGTGTAGAGCAGCTTCAGGATCGCTTTCCTTGGGATCTCGATCAGCCGGGTGGCACCAAGAGCCCGCGCCGTAGCGGTGCGACGACGACCGGAGATGAGACTCATCTCCCCAAAAAAGTTTCCCGCTGTCATCTCGGTCAGTTTGATCTCTTCCACCGACTTTTCTGGTCGCTTGAAGAGCTCAACGCGGCCGCCGGCGATGATCAGGAAATCGTTCGTGTAGTCGTTCTGCCGGATGATGACCTCTCCATCGCGGTACTCCTTGACACGCGCTGCCAGAAACGTGTCGCGCAGTTGCTCTTCATCTGCTGCGGCGAGCAGCGGGATCCTGTCGCGCAGCTGAGCGATCCGCTCGCGCACGGTCCCTTCCCAGAACGGGAGACGTTCCTTGAGCACAGCCTCGTCGGCCGGCTCAACCGGCCGCCCCATCAGATGTTCGACGACTTCGAAGCCCTGGTTCATCCCGAGCTTGATCAGGTCGCGCCCGCTCGCTGCGCCGATAAGGAAGAGTCCGGGAACACTCGACTCATAGACCTGACTCAGAATGGGACGGGCGTCCTTGCCCGGTCCCGTATATCGAATTCCGATGCTCTCGAAGAATTTCCGCGGTGGGTCAGCGCCGAGCTTCAAAAAGATCAGCGTCGCAGGGACCTGGACAGTCTCGCCGCGGACACTGAGCTCGGTGAACTCGCTGTCGACCTTCTTCGTCGAAGCACTGAAGTAGACCTTCATCTCGCCGGTGAGCTGACGACTCAATACTTCGCGGGTCAGGATCTCGTTCGCGCGAGTAATCTCCGGCGAACGAACCACCAGTCCGACGCGGTTCTCATTGGACAGAGCCAACGCGATCTCGAGTGCCGAGTCGCCCGCGCCGATCACAAGGATGTCTTTGTCTGAATGCTCGGCAGGATCGACGAGGCGATAAAGAACGTGCGGCAGATCCTCGCCTGGCACTCCGAGTTTCCTCGGATTTCCCTGCGTGCCCATTGCGAGTACAACTTTCGACGCATCGTATTCGTCGCCGGCCGAGGTCTTAATGAGGAAGCGTTCACCTTCTCTCACGAGACTCTTCACTTCCTGTTTGAAATGAACGTTCAGGTTGTTCGCGCTCATGTGATTCTTCCAGGCACCGAGGATCGACTCACGCGATCCTGCCTGGAAGGGGACATCCCCGCGTGCGGGAATCATCATCGGCTCGGCCATCACGTACTTGCGTGCCTGATAGCAGAAGATGGTGTCCGACAGATGGTCCGTGCGCTCGAGCAGAACGTAGTTGATGCCGTTCTTCTGAGCGTGTGAGGCAGTGGCCAGGCCAGCGGGTCCTGACCCAACGATAACGAGATCGAATTGTTGCCGGCTCACGCGCGTCAATCCTTCAGAAACCCTGGAAATTTTTTACTACGGGAAAGTTGGAGCGGTGATTATACAGATCGCGGAGACCGTGTGACCGGACATTCGAATGTCTGGCGGCGCGAAGACAAACAATCGCGCCTTCGGCGCGCCGGACATTGGAATGTCCGGCCACAGAAGGATTAGTCCGGCAGTCGCACTCCGTGCATCGTCGCCTTGCTGACCTGCATCTCGGAGGCGATGTTGTAGGTCAGGTAGACGCGCCCAAGCCGGATCGAGTCGTTGTCGCTCAGCAGCTTCTTTTCAATTTTCTCGTCATTGACGAATGTGCCGTTCCGGCTTTTCAGATCCTCAATCACGAACCCTTCCTCGGTACGATGAAAACGGGCATGCCGTGTCGAAACGCTCGCGTCCGCGATCGCGATCGCGTTCTGAGGATCCCGCCCGACCTGGTACTCGTCATCGATGAGGGGAAACATCTCCTTGTCTCCCGAGTCCATCGTCACGCACGCCATGATCGGCTCGTCGGTGGCGGGAGCAGGCAATGGCGGGGGCGCCTCAGTCGGCGCTGCGCGAGGGGGCGGCGGAATGAAAGCAGGCATCTTGTCCGTCCTGCCTTCCCGCGGTGATTTTGAGCGAAGGCTCTCGGTGTCCTCGCCTGCCGGCTTCGGCTGATCCGCCGGCTCGACGGGCACGGGTGCGACTGCACTCTGGGGTGACGAAGCGACCACACTCACGTTTTCCGCAACAGCGTCTGCCCGCTCAACCAGCCCGGCAGCCTCAAAGGACTCGATCATTGCGAGGAACCTGTCACGTTCGTTACCCGCCCCCTCGAGGAGTTCCCCCAGGGTTTTCTTGCCGTCGATCTTGAAGAGCTCTTTCCACTCCTGCATGCTCAGCTCGACCTTCCCTTTCTCCTCAGGCTGATCTACTACCCTGAGAACAACGGACAGATCTAAAGCGCCGGACCGAACTTCCTTCTCGCGCCGACGTGCCGCCTCGGCAATTGCTGTCTCAAGAGCAAGGGTGAGCGTGGGAGTACCTGCAGGAATCGGGGCGTCGAAGATGCACGCGAATGTACCTCTCTGCCACGAGAATGCGTCGCATACGGCCGATGTCAGTTCCTCGGTCGTCGCGCTCCACGAGTCCTTCGTTCGTGCCTGCAGAATCGTGTCGCCGGCGAAGAACAATTCCATCTCTCGATCCGCTGAAACGAGTTTGACGCTGCCCCTCCTGCTCCCCCTGCTCAGGAACTCGAGCACGTGCGAGGTATGAAAGTGTTGGAGGTTGCCTTCGAGGACGATTTCCATGTCTCGAATACTAGTGTAGTGTTCCACGAATCCCTTGCCTTTTCTTCCGCTGGCGAGAGTCCATCTGCATCAGCCTGCGCTACAATCCGGCGCTCTTAAAACAAAACGGCTCGTTCAACCACACGCCACGGAGCGAAGGAAAATCGTGACATGACCCTGGTCAATGCGAAACTCGGCCCGGAAGCGCTCGCCGGCGCAACTCCAAATACGCGTTTCCCCGAATCGTCGATTCTGACGATCTTCGGAGCCGCCGGCGATCTGACAAAAAGGAAGCTCATCCCCGCACTCTACTCACTCGCGCACGACGGACTGCTGCCCGAAGGACAGACGATCGTCGGGTTCGCACGCAGCACCTACAGCGACGAGGAGTTCCGCAAGATCTGCCGGGAGGCGTGCGACAAGTTTGCGCGCCGACGCCCCACCGACGATACGGTCTGGGAAAAATTCGCGGCCGGCCTTTTTTACATCGCCGGCGACTTCCAGGATCCCGCCGTCATCGGAAATTTCAAAAACTACCTCGCAGACCTGGACGCCAAAAGAGGGACGGGCGGGCGGCGCATATTCTACTTTTCCGTCGCGCCGCACTTTTTCCCGGTGATCTCAACCAATCTCGGACAGGCAGGCATGCTCACGGACCCGGAAGTCGGTGGTCCCTTCACCCGCGCCATCATCGAAAAGCCGTTTGGACGCGATCTCGAAACCGCAAAGCAGCTCAACAAGCTCGTCGTCGGTACCTTTCGCGAGCGCCAGGTCTTCCGCATCGACCACTACCTCGGGAAGGAGACCGTTCAGAACATTCTCGTCCTGAGATTCGCGAATAGTATCTTCGAGCCGTTCTGGAACAGGCAGTACATCGACCACGTGCAGATGACCGTGGCCGAGCAGATCGGTGTTGAAGGGCGCGGTGGGTACTTCGAGACGTCTGGTATCACCCGAGACATCATTCAGAACCACCAGCTCCAGCTGCTCTCCCTCATCGCGATGGAGCCGCCTGCGGCGTTCGAAGCCAACGCGGTGCGCGATGAGAAGGTCAAGGTCATCAGCGCGCTCCGCCCCTTCCCGATCGGGGAAAAACTCTCGGACTTTGCAGTGCGTGGGCAATACTCAGCTGGCCTGAGTGGAGACAAGCAGGTGCCTGCGTACCGCCAGGAAGAAAGTGTTGCTCCCGAGTCCAGGACCGAGACCTACGCCGCACTCAAGGTGTTCGTCGACAACTGGCGGTGGGCCGATGTTCCCTTCTATCTGAGAGCGGGAAAACGGTTGCCCCAGCGGGTCACGGAAATCCAGATTCAGTTCCGCCAGGCACCCGGAGTGATGTTCAAGAAGATGAGCACGTTCGACATTCAGCCGAATGTGCTGCTCATTCGGATTCAGCCTGATGAGGGGATCGCCCTGAAGTTCGATTCGAAAGTTCCGGGAGCGACTCTCACTGCGCGACCCGTAACGATGGAGTTCAACTACGCCGAAGCGTTCGGCGCCGAGCCTCCGGAAGCATATGAGCGCCTTCTGCTCGACACCATGTTCGGCGATTCGACGCTTTTCGCCAGACGCGACGAAGTCGAGACCGCCTGGTCCTGGCTCGACCCTCTCATGCGCGTATGGGAGAGCGATCAGAACCCGCCGGCGCTGTATGAAGCCGGGAGCTGGGGACCGAAAGAATCCGACGAGATGCTGGCGAGAGATGGACGGAGCTGGGTGGTTCCGACAGGGTGGGGAACGGGAAAGTAGCCAGCCATCGGCAGCGAGAGGGATCACGATCATTCTCCCCGAACCTTACCTCCCAGTTGAGCCGCGAAGCGGCGTATCCCTCTCCCCGGCGGGGAGAGGGAAGCGAGCGGAGCGAAGCAGGGAGAGGGGCGTGAAAGTCTCGCCAGTCCGTCGGAAAAGGCGAGGTCTTCGTATCTCTCGCGGCCCCTCTCCCGGTCGCTTACGCGACCACCCTCTCCCCGCCGGAGATCGTCTCAAAAGTAAGATTGAAACCCTTCTTCATCCTGAGAGGATGGGAAAAAAGCCGGAATGGGCAAACTCGTCATCCTGAGGAGCGCTTTTTGCGACGAAGGATCTCTAAATGCGACGCTGTGCAATCACCATCTGCGTATTTTGAGATCCTTCGTCGCAAAAAGCGCTCCTCAGGATGACGAACGTCTTCTGAATCTCTCTTTTGAGACGATCCCCGCCGGTGTAGAGGGATTCGCCCCCTTCGGGGCGCGAGTCCAACACCTCATCACCCCCGTCCCCGCCGCTAGCCGCTCGGTATGACACGCTGCGCGTGTTCCGTTTTCGACCGACGAGGAGTTTCTATTTCACCGCAATCGCTCTTGCCTGTTTGTAGTCAGTCACGCCGCGGAACATTTTCATCAGGCCGTCCTGAAGCAGCGTGGTCATCCCCTGCTCTAACGCGATGCGGCGCAAATCGTCGATTGGTGCACGACCCTGAACCGCGCGCTTGACCTCATCGGTCGCAACGAGTAACTCATGCACTCCCATTCTTCCCTTGTATCCGCTCTCTCCACATTCACGGCACCCCTTCGGACGATAGAGAGTCATGTCAGGTGAGTACGTGATGCCGGAGCGCGGAAACCATTCCTTGCCGTAGGCCTCGACGATCTCGTCGAACTCCTCCTGGGTGGGGTGGTAGCTTTCCTTGCATTTCGAGCAGAGGGTCCTGATGAGACGCTGGGCAAGGATCCCGAGAAGTGCGTCGGCGAAATTGAAGGGATCGATGTCCATGTCGAGCAGCCGGGTGATCGTCTCGGGCGCTGAGTTCGTATGCAGCGTCGAGAAGACGAGGTGGCCCGTGAGAGAAGCCTCAATGCCGATGGCCGCGGTCTCGTGATCGCGCATCTCTCCGACCATGATGACGTCGGGATCGGCACGAAGAAACGAACGCATTGCCGCGGCGAACGTGAAGTCGATCTTCGGTTGCACCTGGACCTGCCGCAAACCCTTCTGCGTGATTTCTACAGGGTCTTCCGCCGTCCAGATCTTCGTGTCGACTGTGTTGATCAGCCCGAGAGCCGAGTGAAGCGTCGTAGTCTTTCCTGATCCGGTAGGACCGACCACCAGGCAGATTCCGTAAGGTTTCGCCAGGATGGTCTTGAACCGGGAAAGGTTCGATTCGCTGAACCCCATCTTGTCGAGCGGAAGCGGTTTGGACGCCGCGAGGATACGCATGACGACATCCTCATTTCCGTTTGCCGTTGGAATCGTCGCAACACGAAGCTCGATGGTCCCTTTCGAATACTTGAATCGGATCTTGCCGTCCTGCGGCTTGCGCCTCTCCGAGATGTCGAGCTTTGCCATGATCTTGAGCCGTTGAACGATCGCGTTGCGATGAGCGCCCGGGATCTCGAGATACTTCTCGCACTCTCCGTCCACGCGCAAGCGGACCAGACATGGATTCTTGGCGCCATCGGGCTCGACATGAATATCCGAGGCCCCTCGCGCTGCCGCTTCGATGATCAGCCGGTTCGCAAGTTTCACGATCCCCGAATCCGTTTCATCGATCTCCGGTCCGTCGTTCTTTTCTTCCTCGACCTCGGCCTCGCCCTCTCCCAGCTCGGTCATGATTCTGGTGAGCGACTCTTCACCTTCGGTTTTTTCCACTTCCTCTTCGCCGTAAGAAGAAGAGATGTATTTCTGGATGTCCTGCTTGAGTGCGACCCAGAAGTCGTATCGCGGGGCAAGACTCATTGCCTGAATCCCATCCAGCCGAGTCAGGTCGTGCGGATCGTCCACAGCCATGACAAGCGCTCCGGCCTTGCGCTCGATCGGCGCGCAGCCGTACTTTTTCCAGACATCGGACCCAACTCGGTCGCGCAGGTCGGCCGGGATGGTTTGTGTGCCGTCGTAATTGAAGAACTGGGTACTGTAGAACGTCGCCAGCGACTTGCCGAGCTCCTCTTTCGATACGTTGTGTTCTTCGAGGAGTACCTGCGTGACGTCGATGTTGTTGACACGCGCGCTCGTAACCGCCGTTTCGAGGTCTTTCTCCGATACCACACCCTTGTCGACGAGGCCGCCAAACTTCGACGGTTTGGTCTGTCGCGTGGCGCGGTGCTGGTTGTAGAAGGCGATTCCGAGAATCCGGGCGATTTCTTCCGCTCCATCTTCATCCTGAGCCGTGAACGCGCCGCCGTGCCGCTTGTTGATGAGCTGGATGACTCCGAGAAGATACTTCTCGAAGAGGATCGGAACTGCCAGAACCGTTTTCGTGCGGAACCCGCTCATCTTGTCCCACCGCTGGTCGAATCGAAGATTCGCATGCAGCCGCGCCAGTTCCGCCGGATCGTAGGCGTCATGAATGCTGATGGTCTTGCGGCTCAGCGCAGAAAATCCCGAGATCGATGCGAAGGACTTCGGAATCCGAATCTCCTTCGGTGCATCTCCAACCTTCTGAACCGAGTAGAGCTCCTGGTTTTTTGTATCGACCGCATAGATCGTCAGCCGCTCGGCGTCGAGCAACTCGAGAATCCTGTCCTTGAGTGTCATCAGAATCTGCGTGATCGACTCCGCAGAGTTGATCTGATTGCTGATGCTGCTCAACTTCTTGCGGTACTCGAGCTCACGCTCGAGTGAAGCTGGAGGGGTCTGAACGGCCATGTTGACGCTCCCTTTAGAGCAGTGCTGGCATTACGGTTACCGATTGTACCGAGTAGAGTGCCACGGCTGCCGGCCGCAGTCGAGGTGTGGAAAAATGTCGGGACGACAACTCCTGCTGCGCCTCATATCCCCGTCACGCGGATCACTTCTTCAAATGTTGTGACCCCTTCAGCAAGCTTCCTGAGTGCGCTTTGTCGAAGCGTCCTCATCCCCCGCTTGACAGCCATATCCTTGATCTTGATGAAATCCTCGGAGCGGTCGATGAGGTCACGAATGGCATTATCGATCGGCATAATCTCGAAGATACCGGTCCGCCCATAGTAGCCGGTGTTCCGGCACCGAATGCAGCCCGCCCCTTCCTTGACGATGATCCGCTTGCCGGGCGGCGCCTGAAGACTGAGCATCGCCGCCTCTTCACTGGTCAGCGGGCGATTGCGCTTGCAGTCGTCGCACACACGCCTCACCAGTCGCTGTGCCATTGCACCGATGAGCGTCGATGAGATGAGGAACGGCTGAATCCCGAGATCGATAAGCCGGGTGATCGAGCCTGCCGCATCGTTCGTGTGGAGACTCGAAAAAACGAGATGCCCTGTCAAGGCCGCCTGAACCGCGTTCTGCGCGGTTTCGGTATCCCGGATCTCTCCGACCATGATGATGTCGGGGTCCTGCCTGAGGATTGTGCGAAGGGCGGACGCGAAAGTCACTCCGATCTTGTTCTGGACCGAAGTCTGATTGAACTCGTCATAAACCATCTCGACGGGATCCTCGATGGTCACGATATTCACATCGGGAGACGACAGACTCTTGAGCGCCGAGTAGAGCGTGACGGTCTTGCCCGATCCCGTCGGGCCGGTGACCAGAATGATTCCGTGCGGACGCTTGATCCACTCCTGAAAATTTTTCGTCTCGTCGTCGTAAAAGCCCAGGCCTGAGAGGTCGCGGATCAGAACGTCGGGATCGAAGATCCTCAGGACCAGCTTTTCGCCGAACGCAGTCGGGAGCGTCGAGACGCGGAGCTCGATCTCTTTCCCATCGCGCTCCGTTTTAATGCGGCCATCCTGAGGGCGCCGCTTCTCGGCGATGTCCATCCGGCACATGGTCTTGAGACGCGAGGTCACGGCGAGATTCACCAGCTTGGGAACGCGTTGCATCTCGTGGAGAACGCCGTCGATTCGGAAGCGGATCTGGGCATGCTCTCGTTTCGGCTCGACGTGAATGTCGGACGCGCGCGAGTCATACGCGTGCTGGAGCAGATAGTCGACGGCGTTGACGATGTGCTGATCACTAGTCTCGATGTCAGCGCCTGACTTGAGCTTCACGTACTGCTCGAGATTGCCGAGGTCAAAACCGCTCTTGAGATCCTTCTCGGCTTTGGTAACGGAGGCGCGAAAGCCGTAGAACTCGTTCACAGCCTGCATGACGTCGCTCTCGGCGGAGACAACGAGCTCGAGCTCCTGCTTGGCGATCGACTTGTAGGAGTCGATCGACGTGCGATCGAACGGGTTGACCAGGGCTACGACGAGCCGGCCGTCGCGCACGTGAATGGGAATCATCTTGTGCTTGCGGGCAAACGGGCGCGAGATCTTCGATTCAATGAGGTCGATGTCGAGCTTGAGGAGATCGATCTTGAAGAACGGCAGTCCGGCTTGCTCCGCTACGAGGCGCGCCATGAGGAAGTCGTCGATTCGGGTTCCCTGTCCTGTGGCATCGAGAAGGTTCATCGAAGCGATGGCGCGAAACACGGACGTGTCTTCCTCCGCTCTTCCCTTCGAGCGAGCGGGAAGTCGCATCTGTTTGTCCAGACTCTCGAGGTCTCCCCGCTGCTTCTGATCGATGAATCCCGCATCAAAGAGCAGCGTCGTCAAATGCGACACCGTGAGATCGATCGATGTGCCTGGCCGGGTGGCAGAAGACGGAAGCATTCGCTGATTCTACCGTTGTTGAGAAACCCGCTGAAACAGATGAAGAGCGAAGCTTTGGAGTGCGGCAGCCGCAGCTACCGCTTTTGAGTCCGACGGGAGAACAATCGATTCCCCTATGAGAGGTTGTTCGAGGCTGACCCAAAAAGCGGGAGCTGCGGCAGCCAAAGCTTCGCCTAATGAACCTGCAGGAGAAAGCCTTTGAGGTACTCGCTCTCCGGACAATAGATCGAGACAGGGTGATCGGCACCGGCACCGAGCCGCTTGACGATCGAAACCTCTCTTCCGGCATCGAGGGCAGCGGAAAAAATGATCTTTTGAAAGAGCTCCGTTGAGATGTGACCGGAGCAGGAAAAGGTCATCAGGTATCCGCCGCTCTCCACCAACTTGAGGGCGTGGAGGTTCACATCTTTGTAGCCGCGTCCGGCCTTGTCGACATCGCCTCGACTTTTTGCGAACGCAGGCGGGTCGCAAATGATGAGGCCGTAGCGCTCGCGCGACTTCGTCAGAACACGCAGATGCTCGAACGCGTCAGCGTTGATGAAACGGACGCCTTCGAGTTGCCCGTTGAGCTCATGATTGCGGCGCGCGAGCCTGATGGCTGCGCCCGAGACGTCGACCTGATCGACGCTGCGAGCGCCGCCTCTTGCCGCATAGACTCCGAAGGCGCCGCTATAGGAAAAGAGATTCAGAACATTTCTCCCGTAAGCGTGCGTCTCTGTGATTGCGCGGTTTTCTCTCTGATCGAGGAAGAAGCCTGTCTTCTGTCCCGTCGCAGAGTCGACGACAAAGCGAAGCCCGTTCTCAGAGATCAGAACCTCTTCCGCTGCGCCCTCATCACCTTCAGGCGTGCCGGGGCCTCCCCCATAGGGCGCGTGCGAGTTCCCGATCACTTCGTTCTCGAGCGGTAATTTCTCGATTTTTCTGGCCGACAGATTGTTCTTGAATGTGATCAGCCGAGGGGCGAGATGTTCATTGACGCTTTCTACGACGATTGACTTGAGCTGCTCGAATCCTGCGCTCGTGATCTCAATTACCGCATCGTCACGGTAGCGATCGACCACCAGCCCGCTCAGATCGTCACCTTCCGAGTGGACCATCCGCACCGCGTCCGTGGCGGGCGAGAGCAGAGAGCTGCGCCGCGAGATCGCGTCCTGAATGCGCTGACGGATCAGATCTCTGGTGAGCTCAACGTCGCCAAAAGTCAGCGCACGCATCCTGATCTGGGAATGCATGGAATAGAACCCCGAAGCGATGCGCCGCCCGCTCCGATCGAAGAGATCCGCGATGGCAGCGGTTGCGGGCCCCTGCTCACGCTCGATCGACCCGTCAAAAATCCATGGGTGTCGATTCGCCATCGCCCGCTCACGTCCCGGCCGAAGGTGAAGCCGTCGGCGCTGATCCGCGGCGAATGGGTCGGGGGAAGTCATGGGTACAGTTTAGCCCGCCTTTGTCACAGATCTTTATAACGAGGCGGCGAGGAAAACGCTTACAAAGCGCCCCGTGAGCGCTGGCCTATAATGCACATATGACCAGGACGAAGCCCTTTCACACAGCGTGTCAGGAGCGCGTTTACGGACAGGTAAAGAGCTATCTCGACGAGCTGGTTGAAGAGCACTTCGATGACGCCGAGCACTGCGACTTTTACCTGAAATATGGAAGTACGATCGTCGAGATTTCCATTGATCCATACGAAGAAGACGACTCCGTCGTACAGATCCTGGCCTTCTGTGTCCAGGGCGTCGAGCCTTCGTTCGAGCTCATGCGAGATCTGCTGCAGATCAACGCCGAGACCACACTCGGCGCCTTCAGCGTCGTCGACAACGATGTCTTCTACTCTCACTCCTTCCTCGGTCGGGGACTTCAGGCCGATCAGCTCATTGCGTCGCTCAACAGTGTCGCGTCTGTTTCCGACGACTATGACGAGAAGATCGTCGCCAAGTACGGCGGCGAAACTGCCACTGAGAGACTGCGAAACAGCAAGCGGAATCGACACTCCTCGATCAGCGCAAATTGAGTCCGTGGAACCTCAAAGCAATTCTTCGCGGCATACCGATTGCTTTCTCACTGATTGAATGGGTTCGATCCTCTCGGTTTTCAAGATTTCATTTTTGTCGCTGCTCCTTGCCTCCTCCAGCAGCTGCACGGGCGAAAAAAGCACGGCGTCCGAGACTGCCCGCGCGAGGCAGACCGATTCGAGATCGGCTGCTCCCCCTCCACCGGCTGATGTACGCAAGCAGATTGAGGCGATTGGGAGCTCCATCCCGTTTTATGCGGGAGCCAGATACAGTGACGAGCTGAGCCGCCGTGATCTGGTGACGCTGAAAAATCAGTACGGCTCGAGCTCAGAGGTGTTCACATTGGCCACCGACGACTCATTTCCGCAGGTCTGGCACTATTACGTCACCTACCTCTCTCAGTTCCGTGCCTTCATTCCACCGAACCCGTATCCGCCCGAACGGCAGAATGCCAGGACCCTTCAGATCGGACTGAATCAGGCAATGCAGGATCCTTTCATCCCGGGCGACGCGCTCACCTCGCCTCGCCAGCTCACCCTCCAGCTGGTCGAGAGCGAGTCTCGCCCTCGGACGCTGATCCGCTACATCATTACACCGCAACCGATCTCAACGCCGATCGCTCTGCAGTAGTCCTTCACTGCAGAGTGACGCGGGATTACGGTGTAATCCCGAGCTTGCATCGCGACTGAAATGAAAAAACGCGGTGTCGTCCCGAGCTGGAGACCAGCGTGAGAGCGCTGGCCAGCAGGTGATGAAGCGTGCCGGTGGACAGTTGGAGCGATCCTTCATCAGAAGCGGGTTAACAGCGTGGAAAGCTGGTGAAGAGGTGATGACACGCGGCTTGGACTGGCGCCCCGAAGGGGGCGAATCCCTCTCCCCGGCGGGGAGAGGGTGGTCGCGTGAGCGACCGGGAGAGGGGCCGCGAGAGATACGAAGACCTCGCCCTTTCCCACGGACTGACGAGACTTTCACGCCCCTCTCCCTGCTTCGCTCCGCTCGCTTCCCTCTCCCCGCCGGGGAGAGGGATACGCCGCTTCGCGGCTCAAACACGTCAGTCAGGGAATCGGTGTCATCAGAAGCGTCGAGGTTAGCAGCGTCAATTTCATCTTGTCCGGCGTCGCGCCTGATACACTTTGCCGCGATGCAATGGCGGGGTTAGCTCAGTGGTAGAGCAGCTGCTTTACACGCAGCGGGTCGGGGGTTCGAAACCCTCACCCCGCACCATTTGCTCCGGCTTGAAGAACAACGGCAGATTCGGATGAAAGAAAGACTGAATGCATTACTGGCCCGGATCGCGACGCGCGGAGACCTCGAGCGCGAGATCTCGCACTTTGGTAACGCGTCAGGCCCCGACTACGACGAGTCCGTGCTCGCGATCCTCAACTACGCGAACGCGCCGGACGCCTCGATCCTGAAGCACGGGTCATTCTCCCAGGACGACGCAGCGTTGATCGAAGACTTCGCGAAGGCCGTTTCGAAGCGGATCAATCACTGAATCGCGATCGTCGACGATCGCCTGATCAGGAGCGAAGAGCGGTTGCGACGTCGTCGGCAGCGTAGAACATCCCCGGGGCTTGATCCCGGCGTCTCACTGACACGCGGAAGCTTTCGACGCGTCGATCAAAAAACCGATCGCGAGCGCCTCGGCCGTACCATGAGCGTGTGCAGTCGATGATTCAGCCGTTCATGGCACCGCGAGAGACTGGCAGCGGCCGGCCCTTCCCTCTCGGAGTTACCCGACAGGGCCAGCGGCTGAACTTCGCC
Source organism: Thermoanaerobaculia bacterium (assembly GCA_035576005.1). Classification (GTDB taxonomy): domain Bacteria; phylum Acidobacteriota; class Thermoanaerobaculia; order Gp7-AA8; family Gp7-AA8; genus DATLXH01. Next base: position 50,662 of record DATLXH010000172.1, read on the forward strand.
ATCTACTCGAGCAATTCGACAAGAGCCTGGCTGGTAATTGTCTCACCAGACGGTGAGACGCCGGACATCGAGCTTGGCGCACAAAATCGCAGCGGCGACATCTGGCACATCGAGCTTGAAGCGCCTGACAGTTGCCTGAGCTATGGATGGCGCTTCGGGCGTGCGGATTCGGATCAGCGTATCCATCGCTTTGACCCGTCGCGAACTCTGATTGACCCTCACTGTGAAGCAGTTCTTCCGGGAAGCCTGAAGGAGAGATCTCCACTTTCACTTTTCTCTCAAACAGCGTTCGACTGGCAGGGTGTCGCCGCCCCCGCTGTTCCGGCGGATCAGCGAGTCATCTACGAGTTGCATGTGCGAGGCTTCACCCGGGATCCCTCATCAGCCGTCGACGCCCCAGGGACATTCCAGGGGGTGATCGAGAAGATTCCCTACCTGCAACGGCTTGGGATCACCACGGTCGAGCTGCTCCCGATCATGGCGTTTGACGAAGCGTCAATCAATCGGGAGATCGAGCCCGACCTTCGCTCTGCCCTGACAAACTTCTGGGGGTACAACCCCATCAGCTTTTTCGCAACGCACCCGACGTTCGCGGCTGGCGGTGATGCGGTCGTCGAGCTCAAGACGATGGTTCGCGAGCTGCACCGCGCCGGGATCGAAGTTTTCCTCGATGTCGTTTTCAACCATTCAGCCGAGGGTGAAGGACACCCGTGGGATCCGACCTGCTCGTTCCGCGGAATCGACAATGCCGTCTACTACATTCTCGATTCGACGACGGGGAGTTACCGCAACTTCAGCGGTTGCGGTAACACGATCAACTGTAATCACCCCGCGGTCCGTCGGCACATCCGGGAGTCACTCATCTACTGGACGCGCGAGATTCACGTCGACGGCTTCCGGTTCGATCTGGCCTCAATCCTGACTCGAGGAGTTGACGGCGAGCCGCTTTCTGATCCACCTCTGATTCGCGAGCTGTCGGAAGAGCCACTGCTCGGAGGGAGCGTTTTCATTGCAGAAGCATGGGATGCCGCCGGTCTCTATCAGGTAGGTTCATTTCCCGGGGGAGCGCGATGGCTCGAGTGGAACGGTCCATATCGCGATGATGTCAGGCGGTTCCTTCGCGGTGACGAAGGGTGGAGCTCAAGGCTCGCGACGCGCATGACGGGAAGTTCCGATCTGTACGAGCACTCCGGCCGCACACCGCTCCATTCAATCAACTTCGTGACCTGTCATGACGGCTTCACTCTCGCGGACCTGGTTTCCTTCGACCGCAAGCACAATGAAGCGAATGGTGAGCGAAACCGTGATGGCTCGAACGACAACTTCAGCTGGAACTGCGGAATCGAGGGAGAGACAGACGACCCGCAAACGGTCGAGCTGCGCAGACGGCTGCAGCTGAATGCGCTTTCCATCCTGCTGCTCTCGCAGGGGACTCCGATGCTGCTGGCGGGCGACGAGATCGGGCGCACGCAGCACGGAAACAACAATGCGTACTGTCAGGACAACGAGATCAGCTGGGTCGACTGGCGTCTGGCCGAGTTCAACGGCGACCTTTTCGAGTTCACCCGCAGGCTGATCGCGTTCAGACGAGACCATCCCGTTCTCAGACAGAACAGGTTCCTCACGCCAAACGACGTCACCTGGCACGGCGTGCGGATTGGCGAACCCGATTTTTCGCGTCACAGCCGCTCGCTGGCCATGCACCTTTCGGGAAGTGCCATGACACCTCACGACTGCGACGTCTACTTCGTCGCAAACGCGTGGAGAGAGGCTCTGCGGTTCGAGATTCCCCCTTTGCCTGGGTCCATGAGCTGGGCTCGTCAGCTCGACACCGCTGCGCCCACCAGGGACGCATTCTCCACGCCTGAAAAGCTCGTTGGGCTCTCCCCTGCGGATCACGTTGTGGTCTCCGCCTACAGCTGCATTCTTCTACGAAGCATGTAACAGAGATCCTCTGCCCGTCTTTTTGTGCCTCCTATCCCGCATTTCTCACAGACCTTTGTCGTGAGACGGCGGAGAGTGGCTTGGATGCGAGGCGCACGGCGATTTTGCAACGAAGGCATAGTCGACATTATGTCGAGGAGCGAAATTGCCGAGCAACGAAACAGACAGGCCTCTATCCGTCGTCTCGGGGCGAAGGTCTGGGAGAAATGCGGGATATCTGTATTGCTGCTTATTCTCGCCCACCATCCGCAGGCAGAGAGGATGCGCGATGCTTCGATTCGCGATAGAATCTCGAAATTCCGTCGTGATGACTCCAAACCTTTTGCCCAGGGAGGACTTGTGTTCCAGCATACCTGCCGTTCTCTAGCCCGCTTTTCGTTTATCGCCCTCCTGGTGATCTCAGGATCCGCCAACCCAGCTCCGCTTTTCGCAGCGGATCACGGCGACGCTCCCAACCTGGCCTCGGATCGCGGCGCCGACATCGCCGATCTGTACCTGTTCCTCGATCCGAATGACAACTCGAAGGTGACGATGATTCTCACCATCGGAGGCTTCATCGTCCCCGGAGAAAACGTGAACTTCGGGCTTTTCGACCCGACAATGCGCTACGCGTTTCAGATCGAGAATACCGGCGACGCACAGCCGGACAAGTTCATCGATGTAACGATCACCGAACGGGTCACAGCGTCGACCATTCCGACCGCTACGATCCGCTTTTCCGATGGTCCTGTCTTCACGGCTCTGACCACTCCGGCTAGTAATAGCGCTGCCTCTGCTCCCGCCCCGATCGTCACGACTGATCCGGTCAGTGGCGTTTCATTTTTTGCTGGTCTGACGGACGACCCATTCTTTTTCGACATTCCTGCGTTTGCTCGCTTCACAGCTTCTGCGAGGGCTGGAACTCCCAATGTGGCGTTACTCCAGCGCGGACGCGACAGCTTTGCCGGCTACAACATCCTGGCCATCGCACTCAACATCCCTGCGTCGTTGCTCAGAGGGTCCGCTCGCGACATCATCGGCGCGAACGTTCTGACTCAGCGGCGAGGTACGCAGCGGAGGCTTGCATCAGGCGCCTTCGCGTCGAGCGGCCCGTGGATTACGATCGACCGGACGGCCGTGCCGGCCGTCAACGTGGCACTCATCGGATTCGACCGGAAGAATGCGTACAATGCCGGTACCACGGAAGAGGACGCAAAGGGGCGCTTTGCCACCGAAATTGTCAGCGTTCTCAAAGCATTGGGGACGAACGACGCCAGCATCGCCATCCTGGCAAGTGTTGCGGTCAGTAGGGGCGACTTCCTGAGGCTCGACACGAGAAGAGCCAACAGTGGTCCTGGTGGTGGCAACAATCCGGGTGCGGCGTTTCCAAATGGCCGCCGCCTCGCTGATGACGTGGTCGACACGTTGTTTTTCTTCATCGCGAACCAGAACAGGCTCGGTGACAGTGTCGACGCTAACGAGCTCCCCTTCCGCGACGCGTTTCCCTTCCTTGCCCCCGCTCATCAGCCGCGAACACCCGGCACTGTCGACGACCAGACTCGAAACTGACCTGAGGAGAACTCATGCGAACAACGATTTTTGTATTGGGGCTGCTCGTGTCCTTTGTTGCTGCATCGATGAGTGCGCAGGAACGCCGTTTCGAGATCGTCGGCTCGGCGGTCTTCATTGACCCATCCGGAAAAGACGAGACAGACGAGTTCAGCCTCGATTTCGGCTCTGCCAGCGGCTATGGTCTCGGTTTGAATTTCTGGTTCAGCCCCAGGGTCTCGGTGGCGGCTGCCGCTTCCGTGGTCAAACCAGACGCGAACTTTTCGTTCTTCAATACTTCGGACGGAATTGACTCGAGCCAGGGGCTCGAGCTCATTCCGATCACCGGACTCGTCCGGCTTCATTTCTTTCGGGAGTCGCGCTTCAACCCGTACCTTGGAGCCGGCGTTGGCTACGTACTTTTCGATGACGTGTCCGACATCGGCGACCTGTCCGATGCGGACGTGGGCGCCATAAATTTCAAAGATGATTACGGCTTCGTCGGAAATGCGGGGCTCGATGTTAGATTCGGCCGCCGTTTTTCGCTCAATGTCGACGCGAAATATCTGCCTCTCAAGTCGGACACCGAAGTCACGTTCGTAAGGGGAGAGTTCGTACAGAAACAGGAACTGAGTATCGATCCGCTGATCGTTTCAGCAGGGATCGGCTTCAGCTTTTAGAACCTCTCGTGGCCGGACATTCCAATATCCGGCGGACTCGTGGTCCGTGCGATAAGCGGACTCCCCGAGGAAGCCGGACATTGGACCACAGAGTTTCGACCCCTACCAGTCCAGAAGGTACGCAAACATCAGCGGCGCGACGATCGACGCATCCGACTCAATGATGTGCTTCGGGGTATCCACTCCCAGTTTGCCCCAGGTGATCTTCTCGTTCGGGACGGCGCCCGAGTACGAGCCGTAGCTGGTGGTCGAGTCACTGATCTGACAGAAATATCCCCATAGTGGAATGTTCGTCCGCTGAAGATCCTGGTGGAGCATCGGAACGACGCAAATTGGAAAGTCCCCCGCGATGCCCCCTCCGATCTGAAAGAATCCGACTGAGCTTGCTGGAGCTGTCTCGCTGTACCAGGAAGCGAGCTCGATCATGTACTCGATGCCGGTCCTGACGGTGTGGACATTCTTGACGTCACCTGAGATGCAGTGGCCCGCGTACATGTTCCCGAGCGTAGAGTCCTCCCATCCCGGAACGAACATCGGAAGGTTTTTCTCCATCGCGGCAACCAGCCAGCTGTCTTTCGGGTCGATCTGATAGCTCTTTTCAAGCTCTCCGCTGCGAAGAATCTCGTACATGAATTCGTGGGGGAAGAGGCTCTCCCCTTTTTTGTCTCGAGCGACCCAATGCTCGAGCACTGCCGACTCGATCCTGCGCATCGCCTCCATCTCAGGGATGCAGGTGTCGGTCACCCGGTTCATGTGCTGACTGAGGAGCTTTTCTTCGTCCTGCGGAGTCAGCTGGCGATAGTGCGGAACGCGGACGTAGTGATCGTGAGCGACGAGGTTGAAGATGTCTTCCTCGAGGTTCGCTCCCGTGCAGCAGATCGCGTGGACCTTGTCCTTACGGATCAGCTCTGCCAGGGAAAGCCCGAGCTCCGCGGTGCTCATGGCACCAGCGAGAGTAACGAGCATCTTCCCCCCTCCCTCGAGGTGAGCAAGGTAATCATCAGCCGCGCTGATCATCGCGGCTGCATTGAAGTGACGGTAGTGATGACGGAGAAAATCTTTGACTGGAGACTTTGTCATGTTCTTAGCTCGCCTTCCTGTGACACTGCCGATACCTACTCCGGAACGATGAAGACGTTCTCATCGTCCCAGGTGAACGCCATGTAGGCGAGACACATCTCGTTGTACGCCCACTCACCCCACACGACATCTCTGGGCGGGCTGTTGGGATTCTCGGGATTGGCGCTCGAGTTGTCGTACGTCGCTTCTACCCGCAGGGTCGTCCCTCGTGGGATCGCTCGCGGCTGCTGATACCGGTACATCCCCTGCCACTTCCAATCGTAGTCATCGATGCGGAGCAGGCAGTCGCGTACACCATCCGCTCCGATTGTCTCGAACAGCATCTTCCTTCCGAGCAGGTGGGAATGCAGCCCGACGGTATAAGCCTGGAGCCCCTTGGGCAGCGTCCAGCTCGACTCAACCTTGAAGGCGGCGTCACCGGCTGGCACTGTGAACTCGTGATTATCGACACTGAGAAAACGGAGAAGTTTGGTCACCGGCGTCGTAGAGAAGTAGAGAAACAGCTTGCTCTGGTCCGGTTCAATCTCACCGTGGTGCGGGTGATAATGAACCTGCAACACGATTCGTGCGCCCGCAGGAACCTCGATTGCAACTCCCTCCGGAAATCGGAACGGCTGAGCGCCAGGGAACCAGGAGCCGAGAAGGCCGTAGTTCGGGAAGCCAGGACCGGTGGCTGTCGTATAGCCAGGTCCCGGGTCGGCAGCGTCGAGGGATTCGGACACGCCGGTGTAATCGATGTAAGCGATCATGTGATGAACAAACTCGCGAGCGGTCGGGGCGAAATCGATCGCGCTGACGTATCTGGTTTTCAAAGCTGGGGGAAAGACAAAAGAGCGGAGAATGTCGCCGTCAGACGGAGCGGTGTATGGCTGGGCAATCGCCATTTCCATGTCCGCCTTACCCAGTGCCGGCTCCGTATCGAAGCGCAACGGCGTCGGCAGTTCCGACTGTGAGCCTTCGGGCGCGCCACTGCGGGCCCACTCGACGACCGTATCGATCTCGGACTGCGAGAGCCGTTGCTCCCCGATGAAGTCTCCACACCCCTCCGCCGGCTTCCAGGGCGGCATCTGTCTGGTGCTGACCATATGCGCAATGCTCCTGGCTCTCGCGGCAGATGGAGCGTAGTGCGTGAGGGGGAAAGGACCCGCGCCTCCGGCTCGATGGCAACTCTGGCAATTCTGCTGGAAGATGCGGACTACCTCGCGGCTGAATGTAGGCGCACGGAATGAAACCCTGCGTCTGGCGGCCGCCGCCGAGAAGGCCAGCGAGGTGACGATCGTGGCAATGAGGAGTCGTTGTTTCATTACCATCAACAAAATTGGCGGGGCCGACGGGACTCGAACCCGCGACCTCCTGCGTGACAGGCAGGCGTTCTAACCAGCTGAACTACGACCCCGCATCGTAGAGAAATCCGCCAACGACTCCGTGCAATCGCGAATTCCCTGGAAGGAGCGGCATCGTAGTTGGCGGGCTTGCAGGGTGTCAAGATTGCGCAGCTAGCCCGCATTTCTCACAGACCTTCGCCGCGAGACGACGGATAGCGGCCCGTCTGCTTCGTTGCACGGCAATTTCCCTCCTTGACATAGTGTCGACTATGCCTTCGTCGCAAAATCGCCGTGCGCCTCGCATCCAAGCCACTCTCCGCCGTCTCACGACAAAGGTCTGTGAGAAATGCGGGCTGGGCCCAAGCTTTTTGAGAGTGAAGATGGCTACGATCGACTGATTGCAACGGCCTGTCTGAGCGAGCGACCTTTGAGATCTTTCGGGGACAGAAGCGGGTTCTTCACGGGCCACCCGATTCCGATCTCTTCATCATCCCAGCGGATACAGCGCTCGGATCCCGGGTCGTACAAGGCGGTGCACTTATAGATGACCTGCGCTTGTTCCGACAGCACGCAGAAGCCGTGAGCGAATCCCTGAGGCACCCAGAGCTGCTTCGTGTTTTCCGCCGATAGCTCGACGCCCGTCCAACGGCCGAACTGGGTTGAATGAGGATCGATATTGACCGCCACGTCCAGGATCGTCCCCTCTGTGACGCGGACCAGTTTTCCCTGCGGATTCGGCTCCTGATAGTGAAGCCCTCTCAAAACCCCGCGCACCGACTGGGAATGATTATCCTGAACGAAATTGACAGCGATTCCAGCAGCCTCAAACTCCGCTGCATTAAATGTTTCCATGAAAGACCCGCGGGCATCCGAATAGACCGTCGGTTCGATCACCACCACGCCGCTCAGTTCCGTTTCGAGGAATCGCATCCGGCGGCGAATCATAACCGCTGATCGAGCCACTTGTCGCGGCCCAGTCGGACGACCGACTGCTCACGCTCCCCCGCCTTCCACGGATCGCGTCTCCCGCCTAGCCCGCATTTCTCACAGACCTTTGTCGTGAGACGGCGGAGAGTGGCTTGGATGCGAGGCGCACGGCGATTTTGCGACGAAGGCATAGTCGACACTATGTCCAGGAGCGAAATTGCCGTGCAACGAACGAGACAGGCCGCTAT
>DATLXH010000173.1:0-12266 GCA_035576005.1 Thermoanaerobaculia bacterium
CCGGTACCCTGTCCCTGACCGAGAAGATTGTCGTCGGCCATCGCTTTGGACGAGGGTTCATGCCGGGATGCAGAATTCCTGATGCGAATGTCTGGGTGCCGGACGCAGGCCCTGCGTCCCTACACCCGCCCCGGTTGCTCTGGACACAGTGTCAACTATGCTCTCGTCGCGAAACCGTCGTGCGCCTCGCATCCAGGCCGCTCTCGCCGCGAAACGACGGATAGCGGCCTGTCTGCTTCGTTGCGCGGCAATTTCGCTCCTCGACATAGTGTCGACTATGCCTTCGTCGCAAAATCGCCGTGCGCCTCGCATCCAAGCCACTCTCCGCCGTCTCACTACAAAGGTCTGTGAGAAATGCGGGTTAAACAGCTGACTTGAACTCGACGCCTTTGTTCTCGTTGATAAAGTAGTCGAGCTCCCATTGCGACTTGAAAAGAACCACAGGCCGTTCTTTCGAGTCGAGAGCGACGCGATTGCCACTTGGTAGCCGGAGATCGCGAAGCTCATCCGGCTCGCGATCGACCCAGCGTGCAAGCTGGTAGGGGAGAGGCTGCACGGTGGTCTCGACGTTGTACTCGTGCTCGAGACGCGACTGGAGGACGTCGAGCTGAAGCTCGCCTACGACCGCGAGGATCGGCTCACTTCGCAGTCCTTCGTAGTAGGTAAGCACCTGCATCACGCCTTCTTCCTCCAGTTGCTCGAGTCCTTTCTGGAATTGCTTCTGACGTGTCACGACCTTGGCGCGGATGATTGCAAAATGCTCCGGCGCAAACCTCGGCACGTGCTCGAACTCCAGCGGATCTCCCGTGGAGACGGAATCACCAATCTGGAACAGCCCCGGATTGACGAAGCCGATGACATCGCCGGGGAACGCGTCATCGATGGTCTCCCGCTCACGCGCGAAGAGGCGGTGCGGACGGGTCATGCGAACTTCGCGACCCAGGCGCGAATGAAAAACCTGCATATCTTTCTCGAACCGGCCGGAGCATACACGCATGAATGCAAGGCGGTCGCGATGTCGCTTGTCCATGTTCGCCTGAATCTTGAAGACGAATCCCGAGAACAGCGGGTTCTTCGGGTCGAGAAGCATCGGAGTCGGTTCCGATCCCGACTTGAGGACCTTACAGCGACGTGGCGAAGGCGATGGCGCGTACTGCAGCAGTGCGTGGAGAAACGGTTCGACGCCGAAGTTGTTGATCGCACTCCCGAAGTAGACCGGTATCAGCTCGCCTTTCCTGAATTTATCGACATCGAACGAGGTGCCCGCGCCAGAGAGCAACTCGGCGGCGTCGCGGAGGTCCTGCCAGGCGGAAGTGCCAATCGCGTCCTCCAACTGTGCGTCGTCGATGCCTGACACCGTCACGGGCGCCATCGATTGTCCATGCGCCGTCCGTTCGAATCGGAGCACGCGGTTGTCGACCAGGTCGAAGACGCCCTGGAACGAAGGACCGTCGCCGATCGGCCAGTTCATCGGCACAGCGGAAACCCCGAGGTCTTTTTCTATCTCGCTGATGAGATCGAACGGATCACGTCCCGGATGGTCCATTTTGTTGATGAACGCGAGGATTGGGACGTTTCGCATCCGGCAGACGTCGAAGAGCTTCCTCGTCTGCGGCTCGATCCCTTTCGCGCTGTCGAGGACCATGACGGCGCTGTCGGTCGCGAGCAGCGTCCGGTAGGTGTCTTCGCTGAAATCCTGGTGGCCAGGCGTGTCGAGCAGGTTGAGGCAGTATCCCTCGTACTCGAACTGCAGAGCCGTAGATGTGATCGAGATCCCGCGCTGCTGTTCGATGCTCATCCAGTCGGAGGTGGCGTGGCGCTGTGCCTTCCTGGTCCGGACCGCTCCCGCCACCTCGATGGCTCCACCATAGAGAAGAAGTTTCTCGGTGAGGGTCGTCTTGCCGGCGTCGGGATGCGAAATGATCGCGAACGTTCGGCGACGATCAACTTCACGCGAGAGCTCGCTGGTCGGAAGTGTGGGAGTTTCAGTCATCTGAATTTTGGGGGTGCCTTCGAGAATCGAACGCAAAGGGGGCAGAACAACCGAAACTCGTGGTCTCTTTCGTGTCCTCAACCGGGCCGGAGAATGCCTTCGTCACTGCCGAGGCGGTTCACCTCTTGCACGTTCAGGGAAAAAAGGAGAAATGAATGGGCGACAGCAGCATTAAGAAGTTGAGCTCGAAGCACTCCCCCAAGGGAAAGATGGGACAAAAGTATCTCGCGTCGGGCGTGCATGTATCGATGCGGCTCTGGGAGGGGGAGGCGCCGAGCGACGCCAAGAAGTCTCACAGTAACGAGTACGAGACCGTTGGTTTTGTGATCAAGGGTAAGGCTGAGCTCCACCTCGAAGGTCAGATGGTCATTTTGGAGACAGGCGACTCGTACCTGGTGCCGAAAGGGTCGAAGCATCGTTATGTGATTCTCGAGACCTTCACCGCCGTCGAGGCGACATCGCCGCCGGCGGAAGTGCACGCCAGGGACGAGAATTAGATCAGTAGTTGTTCGGCGGCATGATCGCGTGACAGACAGGAGTGTCTGTCCTACACCGGGCATGTAGGATAGACACTCTTGTCTGTCACGCAATCAGTCATCCTCGAAGAGCCCTCGGCGACTAGCCCGCATTTCTCACAGACCTTTGTCGTGAGACGACGGAGAGTGGCTTGGATGCGAGGCGCACGGCGATTTTGCGACGAAGGCATAGTCGACACTATGTCGAGAAGCGAAATTGGCGTGCAACGAAGCAGACAGGCCGCTATCCGTCGTCTCGCGGCGAAGGTCTGTGAGAAATGCGGGCTAGGTCGGTCAGAGAATGCGTGTCAGTCGGCAACTTTTCCTCGAAACGCGATTATCATTGCACGCTGGCGTGTAGCTGCATTTACTCGGGGTTTACAGTCGAGCGCAAGGAGATCAGCGGATGGCGAGTACCACTGGTGCGATGACCGGGACGGGAGCGGGGACACGGGAGCGGCACCCAAAGGGACTTTACGTCCTGTTCGCGACCGAGATGTGGGAGCGCTTCAGCTTCTACACGATGCTCGCGATGCTCACGCTCTATCTAAAGGACACGACCGGAGACGGCTTCGGCTGGACGACGGCAAAGGCGACCGGTCTTTACGCGAACTACCTTATGTTCGTTTACGCCTCGCCGCTCATCGGCGGCTGGATCGCCGATCGGAAAATCGGCTTCCGAAAAGCGATCACGATCGGGGGAATCTTCTTCACGATCGGCCACGTGCTCCTGGCGTTCCCGACCGTCCCGGCACTCTACTCAGCGCTGGTCTGCCTGGTCATCGGAAACGGCTTCTTCAAACCAAACGTCTCCACGCTGGTGGGCAACCTCTATCCCGCGGGGAGTCCGCTGCGCGACGCCGCATACAACATCTTTTACATGGGCATCAACATCGGCGCCTTCGCCGCGCCACTCATTGCAGAAGCAGTCAAGAGCCGCTACGGCTTCCATCCGGCCTTCGTCGTGGCCGGAGCCGGGATGGTCATCGGGATGCTCATCTTCTGGACCTTCCAGAAGCACGTGGCGTATGCGGATGTCAGAAAGAGCAAGCTCGCTGTATCCCCCGATGTCGCCGGTGACAAGCAGAATCCAGCCGCAGTCAGCGTGGATCTCCCTCCAGTACTCAACGAGAAGGCCCGAGCGATGGAGGCGGTTCCCGAGCGTCGTCGGGTCATGGCCCTGATCGTGATCTTTCTCATCGTCATTGTTTTCTGGATGATCTTTCACCAGAACGGAAGCACTCTCACCTACTGGGCAAACGACAACACCAACTGGGCTTCCTCCAGGGCACTGCCTACGATCATCAAGGTTCTTACGCTCGGCTTTGTCGAGGGTGACGACATCTCCGGGATCGTTTCGAACTCCATCAATCCTTTCTGGATCATCGTCCTCACGTTTCCTCTGATCGCGTTCTGGCGAATGCTCGGCCGCAGGGGCCTCGAACCATCGACGCCGATGAAGATGGCCATCGGGATGACGCTGACAGGAGCGTCATTCATGATTCTCTACTTCGCGGCGAAGGCTGGAGGCGACACCGGAAAGGTTTCGCCCTGGTGGCTCATCATCGCGTACCTGGTCATCTCTCTTGGCGAGTTGATGCTCAGTCCCATGGGCCTGTCGCTCGTGTCGAAGGTCGCTCCGGAACGGATGCGCGGCATGATGATGGGAGGCTGGTTCGTTGCCACGGCCATCGGAAACAAACTCACGGCAATCGGTGTCTTCTGGGACGTCTGGGCCCATTCGAAATTCTTCCTGACTCTGGCCATGATGGCCTTCGTGATGGCGGTGGTGCTTCTGGTGCTCCTCAAGCCGCTCAAGAAGGCGATGCCTGGCGTTTGATGCTGCGTCCCCCAGTTGAGGAGAATGTTTCTCTCGCTCCGTTCACGACCATAGGCATTGGTGGCCCGGCCCGGTTCTTCGTCCGGGCCACCACGTCGGACGAAGTCCGTGCAGCCGTTGAGTGGGCTCGCGAGGAAGGCAGACCTCTCTTTGTTCTCGGCGGAGGAAGTAACCTTCTCGTCGCGGACTCCGGCTTTGACGGGCTCGTCATGCACGTCAACCTGCGCGGCATTACGGTCGAGAGCGAAGACAGCTGGGCGACGGTGAAGGTGGCCGGGGGCGAGCCTTGGGATCCTTTCGTCGAGATTGCTGTCGACCATGGGTGGGCCGGCGTGGAATGCCTGTCGGGAATTCCAGGCTCAACGGGGGCGACTCCGATCCAGAATGTCGGCGCCTATGGGCAGGATGTGAGTGAGACGATCGCTCGGGTCGAAGCACTGGATCGGACCTCGGGACTTGTCAGGAGTTTCACGAAAGAGGAGTGCCGCTTCGGTTATCGCGCCAGCCTCTTCAAGAATCACGAGAAGGATCGCTATGTAGTCCTGTCGGTGACCTTTCGGCTGGAGCGCGGGGGTTCCGCAAAGGTTCGCTATCCGGAGTTGCAGAAGTATCTGGAGGAACGTGGAGAGTCGAGGGAGGATCTCTTCGCCGTCCGGGAGGCGGTGATCGCGATTCGCAAACGGAAGGGTATGGTGCTAGACCCGGCGGATGCTGACACGAGAAGCGATGGTTCGTTCTTCATGAATCCGGTCCTTTCACCGGAAGAGTTTGCAGCCTTCACGGGACGAGCTGCCGGGGGCGTCGGTGATGGGTCGAGGATTCCATCGTTTCCATCCTCTGACGGGAAGGAAATCAAGCTCTCCGCTGCATGGCTCATCGAGCATTCGGGATTTACGAAAGGATTCACGATGGGAAACGTCGGGCTCTCCACGAAACATACGCTGGCGGTCGTGAATCGCGGGGGCGGGACAGCATCCGAGGTTGTCCAGCTGGTGAACAGCATTCAGAATGGGGTGCGCGACGCATTCGGTGTGGAGATTCATCCGGAACCCAACTTCATTGGATTTTGAGATGGTCAAACCCCGACTGCTGTCGAGTCGCTCGCTTCGTGCCGGAGATTTCGGGCGCTCATGAACCTTCTGCTGAGACTGTTGTTCTTTGGTTTCGCGTCGCGTCGGCGGGACTCCATTACGATTCTGGACTCTTCGACCATCCGGCTCCGGGTCTACCCGAACGACCTCGATCTCAATTTCCACATGAACAACGGGCGGTACCTGAGCATCATGGATGTGGGGAGAACGGATCTTCTGGGCAGGATCGGCCTGCTACCGATTCTGTTGCGGCGTAAGTGGTTCCCGATCGTTGGTTCGGCGACCATTCAGTTCCTGCGGCCCCTCAATCCATTCAAAAAGTATGACCTGACCTCGAGAATCGTCTGTTGGGACGAGAAGTGGTTTTACGTCGAGCAACTGTTCGAGCGAGAAGGAAAAGTCTGCGCTGCGGGGTACATCAAGGGGTTGTTGCGAGGACCCTCTGGCAATGTCACTCCGCGTGAGGTTGCCGAAGCGCTGGGAAGCGATCCCGTATCACCGGCGCCGCCGGAGTGGATCGTACGTTGGAGGGAGTGGGAGCAACTGAAACGGGAGCTGTGAGTTCTCCGTGGCGTTGCGAAGGGTGTCATTTCGAGCGTGTTAACAGTGTGACGCTGGTGAAGAGGTGATGACGCGCGGCTTGGACTCGCCGTCTCCCCGAACAATAGACGCGGCCGCATACCATGCGGCCCTACGCCCCGAAGATGGTAGGGGCGAATTCCTCTCCCCGGCGGGGAGAGGGTGGTCGCGCAAGCAACTGGGAGAGGGGCCTTTGCGACGGACTGGCGAGACTTTCACGCCCCTCTCCCTGCTTCGCTTCGCTCGCTTCCCTCTCCCCGCCGGGGAGAGGGATACGCCGCTTCGCGGCTTAAGCACGTCAGTTAGTGAATCGGTGTCATCAGCACAGGAGTCAGTTGGGCTTGCCGGCGAGGAGAACGTCGACGTTGGCAAAATCGCCCTTGTCGAAAACGACTATCTTTCGCTCCTGATTGAACGAGATCACGACCAGGGTTTGATCATCGAGTGGAGGCCGGTTGCGGGTGAACTTCTTCACCGCTCCAAGAATCGCGTTCTTGATCTCTTCCGCGTCGTTCGGTCCCGATTTCTCAAGCACCTGTTCGAACCTGTTGAACCCGAAAGGTTCGCCGTCATCATCGAGGGCCTCGATCAGACCATCGCTGTAGAGGATCAGGCGGTCGCCTGGCGAGAACTGGACCGAATGCTCCCGGAACGCCTCGCGGCGCTTGACTCCAAGCGGAAATCCCCACGAGGAGAGAGCTTCGAGAGTACTCGTGTCAGCCCGATAAACGTATGGATCGAGATGGCCGGCTGAAGAGAATTGAAGTTTCTGAGTGACGGGGTCCAGCACCCCGAAGAAGAACGTCATCAACATTCGTTTCGGAGCCGTTCGTCGCACGATGTCGTTGAGCACTGCCATGACGTGACGAGGAGAGGGGTCGTGATCGACCTGCACGAGGAGGGCAGACTTGGCCATGGCCATCACGATGCCGCTGGTGAGGCCGTGACCTGCAACATCGCCGAAGGCGATGCCGATCTCTCCGGTCGGGAGCGGAAGAAAGTCGAAGTAATCGCCGCCGATCTCGCTCGCCGCGCGGTAGTGTGATGAGACGGATGCTCCGGAAAGTTCAGGATCGCTCGCAGGAAGGAGCGCAGACTGTATCCGGTTCGCCGCGTCGATCTCGGCTTTGACACGCTCGCGCTCGACGATGCGCTTTACATGCGGGGCCAGATCGTCGTACTGGTAGACCACTTCGCGCCTGGTCGCCACCGCCGCCAGTCCGTATGAGAGGAGAAGCCCAAGCGGTGCGAACAGGGCAATGGCAGGCTCGACCACGGCGCGCCCCGTGACGGCGGTGAGGATGGGGAGAAGGCCGATCAGGAGCGAGGCGGAAAAAATGGCTGTCGCTGACGTCAACAGGTCGAAGAAGAGAAACACGGCAATGCCTGCTGCGGCTCCACCGAAGCCCGCCAGAAGCTGGCTGAGCAATGGGCCAGCCGGCACTTCCACTGCCTGCCCGGATGCTCCCAGAACGGCGGCCAGGAGGATCCCCAGCCAGAGCATTCTTTTCCTACTGAAGAACGCAAGGATGAAAAGGAATGCGCAGATCGACGTCATGGCGCCGTCCTGGATGGCGAACAGGATGACAGAGAACGGGCCGCCCAGTGCGGACAACGTGAATTCCGATTGCGTTCCCAGTGTCGGATGCAGCCGCCCGGTGAGCATGAGGAGAAACGGAGGGATCAATGCGCACGTGACGACGGCCGGGGCCAGCAGGAGCCCTCGAAGGAGGGAACGACCGACAGTGGCGTTGAACGGATCGCGACGCAGGATCGCATCGAACGAGGCCAGCTTGTCACCCCACCGCTCCCGCGCGTAACTCTCGCCCACTGACCACGCCAGAAAAATCACGACCGCTGAAGGGATGTCGTAGAAGAGAAACTTGAAGGCGGTAGCTGCGATGGCGGTGGTCTGGGCATCGACTCCTCCGAAACCGGCGTTGATCGACGTGTGCGGACCTATGCAGTAATCGATGATGAGCGAGATCGTCAGCGAGATTCCGAAGAGAAAGGCACCAGTCTCCACGCCTGCTTCACCGGCGTGATACTTCTTGAGAAAGATGATGAGGAGAAGTAAGAGCAGACCGAAGAGAAGTCCGAAACGAATGAAGGTCCCGATGAGGCCTTCGCCGGTATTGTCACGAAAGGGGCTGCCGTCCTTGTATTCTTCGATGGCCTCCCATCCCGCCAGTTCGTCGCCGACGAAGTAGACAAAAACATAGAAGGCGACGCGTCCGGCAGGGAAGTTTGATGGGACCTTGTATCGGAAAATGTGGTCCGTTCTTGCACGCAGAATTGTTGGCCGGACCGCCTCGAACTGCACGGCAGGAGCGCCCGGAAATCGCTGCGAGTGCACGAACGCATCTGCCTTCCCTCTGAGGGAATCGGCGGTTGGATTCGCACCTGCCTGTTCGGGCCGGCCATAACGTCGAACACCGAGGAGCTGGCCAGTTCGCCCGATCAGTACGCGGCCGAAGGAGGGAAATTTCTCGAGACCAATGCGGAAGTAGTGCACTCGGAACCCGCCCAGTCGCGGACCGACGACCGGGTCCGACTCGGCACGCCGGCGCAGGTCGGGCTTGCCTGCGAACTCCATATCGAGATAGGGGGACGGCTCCCATGTCAGAACCCGCCACGAGCGTTCGATGGGGATCCCTGACTTTTTTGCCTCACGATCGGCCATAGCCTGAGCTTCCGCCCGAGTGATGCTCAACCCATGGGGCTGGACCCCCAGGAAGCGTGGGAGCAGCAACACAATGCCGAAGAGTCCTGCCAGAAAGAGCAGGTAGGGAGCGATGCGTCGCAGCGAGCGGTCGGTCATGGATGAGCGGAGTGAGAGCCCAGAGGTTATACGAGGTTCGTCATCGGATGTTCAGGGAACCGTGCTGTCGCAGAGGCGTAACGGCAGGTTGACTTCGCGACCGCTTCGCGAGGACTGGAGCTCGGTCGCTCACTTCCAGCGAAAAATCTTCAGCGCGATCGTGAAGGTGATGATCGCCCAGATCGACAGGACCGCCAGCTCGGTTGCGATCGTGCTGATGGATCGCCCTTCGATCATCACCGCTCGCAGCGCGTCGTTGAGAGCCGTGAGGGGCAGAGCGCGAATCAAAGGTTGCGCCCAGTCCGGGAAGCGTTCGGAGGAAAAGAAAACACCGGAAAGAAGCCACATCGGAACCATGACCAGATTCATCAGGCCGCTCACGCCCTCGATGGATGTCGGCCGTGCCGCTACGAGCAGGCCGATACCGGAGAACGCGGTTGCGCCAACGAGACAGGTCACGGCAAGCGTGAAAATCGAGCCGTTCACCCCGACCCCGAAGGTTAGCCACGCGAAAATCACGAGGGTCGCGACTTCCAGAACGAGGAAAATGAGGCGCGAGAGCATCTGAGCCATCATGTAGTCGCTCTTCCGCATCGGTGTTGCGACGAGCCGCTTGAGCAGTTTATTCATGCGTGCAGTGACGATCGAAAAGCCGATGCCCCACATCCCTGTTCCCATGAGATTCATGCCGAGAAGGCCGGGGATCAGAAAATCAATGTAGCGCGACCCCTTTTCCGTGACTTTCTTTTCGATGACCGGAAGCGTGTTGCGCCGGCCGGCGGCCTGCTGGAGCGCATCATCGGCCTCCAGGCGGGCCACGCGAGAGTCGGGACGAGTCGGATCGAAGCGATAGACGAGCGGTGGACCGCCCTCTACCAGAAGCGAGATCTTTCCAGTACGCAACGCCTCAGACCCCTGCTTTGCGTCGTAACCTCGCGCGATCAGCGCCGGGGACTTCGCAAGGGAAGAAAGGATGGAGCTGGACGTGCTGCCTGAGACGACTCCGACCGGAATCCGATCGGGGGCCTTCTCTCGAAATGCGAACCCGAGTGCAAGAGCAAGGAGAAGCGGAAACGCGAAGACCCAGAAAACGGCTTCGCCCTGTCGGACGAACTCTTTCGTCCTGGCAATGGTCAATTCGATGAGCGCGGAATGATGTTTCGACATGGATTCAAAGTCTCGGCAGCTGCTGGTGGCCCGCTTGGCGCGGCTTGATCGGCTTATTCATCTCTCAGCTCCCGACCAGTCAGCGAGACGAAGAGATCTTCGAGGGTGGACTGATGTGTCGATAGAGTGAGAAGTCTGGCGCCCTCGCGCTCGAGGACCGCCAGGAGAGCGGGAACCGTGATCGCGAGCGAAGAAACATTCAGCGACCAGTTAGGCCCTCGCATCATGCAGCTGGCGACTCCCTCAACGCTTCGCAGCACAGAATCATCGAGCATCGGCTCGGACGCGAACTCGACAACGTTGGCGGTTTTCAGTGAACCGATGAGCTCGGCAGGTGTTCCGAGCGCGATGAGACGACCGTGATCGACAATCGCAACACGGTCGCAGAGTCGCTCGGCCTCATCCATGTAGTGGGTGGTTAGAAGCAGCGATCCGCCGGATTTGCGGAAACGATGCACCTGCTCCCAGAGCTCGAGCCGGCTTTGAGGATCGAGGCCTGTTGTCGGCTCGTCGAGGAAGAGAATCTCGGGGTCGCCGATCAGGGCGCAGGCAACCGCGAGACGCTGCCTCTGCCCCCCGGAAAGTTTCCCCACGCGCGCGTCCTGCTTTTCTCCCAGCGAGAGGTCAGCTGTCAGTGCCTCGGGGTCGCGACCAGTCTTGTAGAAAGAGCGGAAGAGCCTGAGCGTCTCCCGCACGGTCAGCTTGTCGTTTAGTCTGGTTTCCTGGAGCGAGATTCCAATGCGCTCCCGCAGCCACTGAGGGTCCTGTTTCCAGCTTCTACCCAGTACGGAGACGTCGCCATCGTCGGGATCGGTAAGGCCCTCGAGAATTTCAATCGTAGTGGTCTTGCCCGCGCCGTTCGGCCCGAGCAGGCCAAAGCATTCCCCGCGGCGCACCTCGAGGTCAAGCCCGTCAACGGCGACCACATCACCGAATCGTTTGCGAAGGTTGCGGCAGGAAAGAACGGCGTCAGTGGGGGCGGTCATGATCCAGGGCGCGGAAGATATCATCGCGATGCAGAATGCAGACTTCGAAAGTTGGTTTTTCATTAGCCCGCATTTCTCACAGACCTTCGTCGTGAGACGGCGGAGAGGGGCTTGGATGCGAGGCGCACGACGATTTTGCGACGAAGGCATAGTCGACGCTATGTCAAGGAGCGAAATTGCCGTGCAACGAAGCAGACAGGCCGCTATCCGTCGTCTCGCGGCGAAGGTCTGTGAGAAATGCGGGCTGGGCGCGAACGCCCGCAGGCAGTTCGAACCAGCACATGCCTCGCCTTATTGAACGCCGCCGGTAGAACTCGGTTATCCTCCGTTGCCTGACCTCTAACTCGAAGGAGTTGAATGTCCAAGTCCCCAGCCGAAATGATCGCTTCGATTTCCTCGAACATCCCGAAACGGACGGGGAGGACCATGGACGAATGGGTCCGCCTCGTTCAACTGCAGGGTCCGCCGGTATTCAAGGACCGCATCGAGTGGCTGAAGACGGAGCACGCGATGAAAAGCGTGACCGCGAAAGTCATCGCTGACAAAGCAAGCGGAGGCTCGTGGTCCAGGCTGTACGAAAATAGCGATGCTCTGATCGAGACGCTCTATGCAGGCGCGAGAGCTCCGCTGAGGAATATGTATGATCAGCTCGTAACCGTCATCACGAGGCTTGGTGACGACGTCAAAGTCTCTCCTCGAAAGACGTACTCATCGTTGATTCGAAATAGACAGTTTGGCGTGATCAAGCCGGCCCGCAAACGACTCGACGTGGGGCTTGCCCTCAATGAAGAGGAGTCGAGGAAGGCTCGAATCCACGCGTCCTCAGGGCTCGAGCGACCGGATCACGCATCATGTGAGAGTTCACTCGATCATGGATATCGATAGTGAGTTGGAATCCTGGCTCAGGAAAGCGTACGAAGCCGACGGTAGGTAGGCTGAGACTCCCCGGCGGCGTTCGTTACCCACGTGGAAAATCGCGACAAATCCGTACGGCGCGCGATGTGTCCCGTCCTCACGCTCAAGCTTCTGATGACACCGGTTCACTGTCTGACGTCGTTGAGCCGCGAAGCGGCGTAATCCCTCTCCCCGGCGGGGAGAGGGAAGCGAGCGGAGCGAGCAGGGAGAG
Organism: Thermoanaerobaculia bacterium; assembly: GCA_035576005.1. Taxonomy (GTDB): domain Bacteria; phylum Acidobacteriota; class Thermoanaerobaculia; order Gp7-AA8; family Gp7-AA8; genus DATLXH01. The sequence continues at coordinate 12,119 of DATLXH010000173.1, forward strand.
GGGCGTGAAAGTCTCGCCAGTCCTTCGAAAAGGGCGAGGTCTTCGTATCTCTCGCGGCCCCTATAGGGGTAGGGAGGGCTGGTAGGCCCCCCCTCCCTCCGAACCGTACGTGCGGATCTCCCGCATACGGCTCTCCGGTTGATGTTTC
>DATLXH010000174.1:0-3026 GCA_035576005.1 Thermoanaerobaculia bacterium
TGCGACTCTGGTACTGGCGTCACCGCTGGTTCATTCCGCTGCAGACCGAAGAAGTCCTGGTCGACATCGCCCCGACCGGCGAGATCGTCGCGTTCCATCACCGGATTCCGGAAGAAAGACCCATCGCCGATCCGACGGCACCTGGCGCAAAGCAACTCGCGTCAGCGTTCCTCGAGCGAGTGGGACAGCGGCCGGAACAGCTGCTGTTCCTTTCCGAGAGCTCGCGCCGGCTTCCGCAGCGGATCGAACGGACCTTCATCTGGGAATCGAGAACGATTCGACCGGCAGGCGCGCCTTATCGCTACACCGTCACACTCGATGGCGACCGGGTGAGCAGATACTCGCAACGTCTCAAGGTGCCCGATCAATGGGTTCGAGACTATCGCGATCTCCGCTCGAAGAACGAAGCGGCCGGCGGCGTCGACACGGTCTTCATGTTCTTCACGACGCTTGCGGCAATCGGGATCTTTCTCACTCGTCTCCGACGCGGCGATATCCAGCTCCGTTTCGTGATGACGGTCGGAGCCGTCGCGATCGCTCTCGTTGCGGCAGTCGCGATCAACTCCTACCCCAGTGCCGTGGCGGATTACGACACGTCCGACTCCTGGCCGTCATTCATTACGCAACAGGTCGTATTCACTGCCCTGCAATCGCTCGGCGCCGCCTTACTTCTCATCGCCGTCGTCGGTTCCGGTGATGCGCTCTACCGTGAACGATTTCCCTCTCATCTCGCCCTTCCCCTTCTGTGGCGACGCAGCGCTGTGCGGTCGAAACGCGTGTTCAAGTCGTTTGTTCTCGGCTACACCCTTGTCCCGCTCTTCATCGCCTTTCAGATCGCGTTCTACCTGATCGCGACTCGCTTTGGCGCCTGGTCGCCGGCCGATATCCCCTACTCGGAGATTCTGAACTCACGCTTTCCCTGGGCTGCCGTTCTCTTCATGGGATTCTTCCCGGCATTCTCCGAGGAGTACCTGTCACGCGCGTTCTCGATTCCACTGTTTGAAAAGCTGCTCCGCTCCCCTCTGGCCGCCATCGTACTGGCGGGTTTCATCTGGGGATTCGGACATGCGGCCTACCCGAATCAGCCGTTCTACATCCGCGGGGTGGAGGTTGGCATCGCGGGAGTCGTGATTGGACTCATGATGATGCGCTTTGGCCTGCTTCCACTTCTCATCTGGCACTACACGATCGATGCGATCTACACGGCGCTTCTTCTGTTTCGATCGAACAACAGCTACTACATAGTTTCTGCAGCGATTGCCAGTCTCGTCTTTCTCATCCCGATCGCCGCCGGCCTGTTCTTCTACTTCCGTCACGGTGGATTCGAGTCGGATGAGTCGCTGAGCAACAGCGCAATCCCGGCTGTGAAGCTCCCTCCATTGATCGAAGAAACAGCGGTAGTGACAGCACCGACCGCGAACTTTCCGATCACCAGACGGCTCGCGATCACGTCGCTCATCCTTGCCGCTGGCGCACTCGTCCTTCTGTTTCTCAAGGCCCCGGAAATCAGCGACGTCATCGATTACAGGATCGACTCCGCGGCGGCAATCACGATTGCTCGTTCCCATTTAACCAGAGTGATGCGAGTGGAGACTCCGCCCCACGTCGTGGCGGTACCGACAGAGGGCTTCCGATCGTGGAACAGCCAGTCGGGACGGGAGGATGGGGGAAGCCCGGGCGGTTTCAGCTCAGTCTCTGCCGAATATCTCATCAGAAAAGGAGTCTCGATTCCCTCACTGCGCGACACTCTGGCAGCGAGGATAGAAGCCGCGACATGGATGGTCCGCTTCTACGCTCCTCTGCAGAAAAACGAGATTCTCATCGAAGTCGATCCCCGCTCCGAGCGAGCGGTCGGCATTCACCGTTACCTCGAGGAGACGTCCTCCGGTCCGCGCCTCACCCGCGATCAGGCTTCGAGAATTGCCACGGACGCTTTCCGAATGTACGCGCTCGATCCCGCGACATACGTTCTGAAAGAATCGCTCTCATTCCAGCAGCCCGCTCGACTCGACTGGCTCTTCCACTTCGAGCAGCGAATCCCCCTCGCGGCTGAAGCGTTCGGACGCGTGTCCGTCCGAGTGGTGGGCGACCAGGTCAGCCAGTTTGCGAAAACCATCAAGATCCCGGAACGCGAAGTGCGAGACGCTTCGCGCCAGACGTTGATCAACACGACACTCATGATTCTCAGAATCGCGGGAGTCCTCGGACTTCTTTCCGTGGTGGTGATGGGTGCGGTCGGAGCGTTTCGCGGCGGGTTCCGATGGCGCGGACCGCTGCGCGCGACTCTTCTTGTCGCGATCGCGCCAATCCTTGCGGCACTATCCGACCTCGACCTCCTCTTGAGCCGGTACGACACGAGCATCGCGTGGGAGACGTTCGTTGTCGGGATGGTCGTCGGCCTCTTCATGCGTGCAACGCTTCAACTGCTTCTCATTTTCCTCGCGCTCGCCGTGCTCGATGCGCTCATTCCTTCCGCGAGGAAGATGGCGACGAAGGCCGCACTCGGCAGTTCCGGAGGCAGTGCCGCACTGGCTGCCATCGGCGCGATCGCTTTCACGATCGCGATTCAGTTGCTTCTGTCGATGGTCACAGCGCGATGGCCGGCAGCGGTGACTCTTTCGTCTTTTACTGTGCCTTCGTTCGTCGCAACAACACTGCCTCTTCTCACGACCTTCTGGAACGCGCTGTTTGCCGCGATCATCGGCTCTGCAATCCTGGCAGCGATCGCCGGATCACGGGACATTCCACTGCTCCGCGGCTGGAGGCTGGAGACCTTCGTTCTCGGCGCACTCTTTCTGACGAATCTCGATTCGTCTGTCCGCCCGGACCAGCTTCCTCTCATGCTTGTCGAGAGTGCCGTCGTCGTAGTCACAGCGTTCGTGGTCGTCCGTTATCTGCTCGGCTCGAACCTGTTGGCGTATCCGGTCATGATCTTTCTCACAGTGCTGCTCAGAACCGCGGCCGCGATGCTCCAGAATCAGAGAAGTGACCTGCAGATCCAGGGCTGGTCGTTGATTGCGATCGCG
>DATLXH010000175.1:0-19406 GCA_035576005.1 Thermoanaerobaculia bacterium
GTGGCTTGGATGCGAGGCGCACGGCGATTTTGCGACGAAGGCATAGTCGACACTATGTCAAGGAGCGAAATTGCCGTGCAACGAAGCAGACAGGCCGCTATCCGTCGTCTCACGGCGAAGGTCTGTGAGAAATGCGGGTTAGGCCGGAATTTTTTCACTGGAAGAACTTCGGTTAGTGGCGTAACGCTTTCCGCGCCGGTTCCAGAGCGAGCGCAACCCACTCTGCGTACATCGAGTCAGATGGATGTAGACCGTCGCCCGCGAGGAGTCTCAGCTCCTGCGCAGCGCGGCGGGATACGGGCGTGATGTCGACGAATGTGGAGCCGGCGCGTTCTGTTTCCTCTTTCGCGATGGCGTTGAATGAGTCGATCTCCACAGCGATCTTCGCGTTGTCCCGTCCCCTGGCAAACGGCGTGACTCCCCAATCGGGAATCGAGAGCACCACTACCTTCGCCGGATTGGTTCCCGCCATCTCGATCGATTTTTCAAGCAGCGCGATGAACCCTCGCCGATAGTCATCATCACTTCGTCCCCTGTACTGGTTGTTGACTCCAATGAGGAGACTGACGAGGTTGAAAGGTCCAACAGGATCAGCTTTGTTGATCGCTTCAAGCAGATCGTCCGTAGTCCATCCGGTTTTCGCGATGATCTCCGGATCGGCCAGACTCAACCCTTCCTGCCGCAGCCGCGTCACGAGCTGGACCGGCCATCGTTGGGAGATCTCCACCGACTCTCCGATCGTGTACGAATCGCCCAGGGCAAGGTAGCGAAGCTTCATTCCGTTCACTGGATCAGTGCTCACTGGCACCACAGTCAGAGGGCGTGCGCATGAACTCGTCAGCAGCAGCGTCATGGCACTCATCCATAGCCCGCTGAGGATACGCGAAGGGGTCAGGGTCACCTCGGTAGAGTCTCTTTGACCTGATTGACCGATCTGATGATCATCTCGATTGCCCGTCGCTTGATCTCGTCAGACGTGACGGCTGCCGCGCTCGCATCTCCCGCGATATCCGCAATCGTCTCGATGTATTCGATCAGTTGCGCGACCACAGAGTTCAGGCGCTGGATCTCGCCGAGGTATGACTCTTCCTTTTTCTCCAGGAGCGAGAGGTTCCGATGAGCCTCTTCGAGCTCACGGACGAGCGCGGACATTTCGTCTCGCGAGAGATCAGCGCCCTCCTGAATCGAGTCGCGGAGACGCTGAATTTGCAGGTCGTTGAGCATGCCGAAGGGGCCCCTAGCCCGCATTTCTCACAGACCTTCGCCGCGAGACGACGGATAGCGGCCTGTCTGCTTCGTTGCACAGCAATTTCGCTCCTCGACATAGTGTCGACTATGCCTTCGTCGCGAAATCGCCGTGCGCCTCGCATCCAAGCCACTCTCCGCCGTCTCACGACAAAGGTCTGTGAGAAATGCGGGCTGGTCCGGGCGGCAGATCGTAACCGATTTCGGGGCGATCCTCGTCGTTGCGTTGATGGCTGTCATCGAAGTCCCAAGCTCGAGGCATGCACTGGAAATTGTGCAGGAGCTCTACAGGGTGTATATTTTTCGACCTTATGGCACGTGCAATGGCTTCAGCAAATATCGCTTTCGGTCTAGTTTCCATCCCAGTCAAGCTCTTCTCGGCCAGTCAGTCGTCCGAAGCAATCTCCTTTAACCTGCTCCACAAAGAGTGCGGTTCGAGGCTCCGCCAGCAGTACATCTGCGTCAGGGACGAGGAACGGGTCGAACGGAGCGAGATGATCAAGGGTTACGAGTTTGCTCGTGGCCAGTACGTCACTTTGAGCGACGAGGAATTGAAATCGATCGAGGAACGCTCCACCCAGGAAATCGCGATCACCGAATTCGTCCCCACGGAGAGCGTCGACCCGATCTATTTCGATAAGGCTTATTACCTGGGCCCCGAGCGAGGAGGGGAGCGTGGCTATCGGCTGCTCGGTGAAGCGATGCGCAAAACCGGTCGCTGGGCAGTGGCCCGTTACGTTGCCCGCGGCAAGCAATACCTCGTGGTGCTCCGCCCTGTGGAGTTGGGGCTCGTCATGCAGCAGCTTCATTATGCAGACGAGGTGCGTCCGATCTCCGAGGTGGAGATCGGCGACATGGAAGTGAAGGAGAACGAGCTCAAGCTCGCGATCCTGCTTGCGGACCAGGTGACGGTGCCGGCGTTCGATCCTTCGATCTATACGAATGAGGGGCAGACCAGGCTCAAAGAATTGATCCAGCAGAAAGTCAACGGCCAGGAGATTTCCTTGTCTTCTCCGGAGGAGCCTCGCGGCCAGGTCATCGATTTGATGGAAGCGCTTCGCGCGAGTCTCGGACAACTTCCGAAACGCGGCACTGCGTCGTCAAAGACGCCGGACATTGGAATGTCCGGCCCAAAGGCGGCTTCCGGCCGGAAACCTCCGAAGCGCGCGACGTCATCCGCGCCGAAAGAGCAGAAGCAGGAAGAGAAGAGCCGTCCGTCACGAGCGGCGAAAACCGGGCGCGCTTCCCGCTGAACAGATCTGAATGAAGGGTTACACCGTCCGAGAGGTGACCGAGATGCTCGGACTCCCGGCAACGCAGATCCGACTCTACGCCGCGACCGGGTTCCTATCGCCGGAGCGTGGCTCCCGCGGTGAATATCGTTTTTCGTTTCAGGATCTCGTACTGCTCAGAACGGCAGCCGGGCTCACTGCAGCGAGGATCTCACCACGTAAGGTCCGGAAAGCGCTTCGCGATTTGAGGACGAGGCTTCCGATCGGGAAGCCGCTGACCGAGGTACGAATTGCTGCGGATGGCGATCGGATCGTCGTTCAGGATGGAGGGACGCAGTGGGACCCTCATTCCGGCCAGGTTCTGTTTGATTTCGCGGTGGCGGATCTCGCAAAGACTGTCGCGCCTTTCGCGAAACGAGCGGCCGAAGAAGCACTGAGCTCTCCGCATGCGCTTTCTGCCGAGGAGTGGTACGACATGGGATGCGAGCTGGAGATCACCGATCCGGACGCTGCGTTTCACGCCTACGAAGAGGCCCTGACTTTGGCGCCCGACTACGTCGACGCGCACCTGAACCTGGGCCGGCTCATTCACGAGACGGGTGATGTGGTGACGGCGAAGGTTCACTATCGGACGGCGGTCGACCTCGATCCGGCAAATCCAACAGCAAACTTCAACCTCGGCGTAGCGCTCGAAGACCTCGGCGATGACAGACGCGCTGCGAGGGCATATGAAGACGCCATCGCGGGCGACGGTGACTACGCAGACGCGCACTTCAATCTCGCGGGCGTCTACGAGCGATCCGGAGATCGCGAGGACGCGCTGCGACATCTCAGAGTCTACAAACGACTCATGATGTAGGACAGACACTCCTGTCTGTCGGCGTCTGCAAGGTCGACATTTCCGCGTGACAGACAAGAGTGTCTGTCCTACATTCACAGCTTGAGGATCAGGCTCTTCCTTCGCATTACCATCATGATTCCTAACCATACGAGCACGAAGTTGATTGCGTAGAGTAGGGACGCATTGATGGGAGACAGACACTCTTGTCTGTCGGCGCCTGCAAGGTCGACATTTCCCGCGTGACAGACAAGAGTGTCTGTCCTACATTCACAGCTTGAGGATCAGGTTCTTCCTTCGCATTACCATCATGATTCCTAACCATACGAGCACGAAGCTGATTGCGTAGAGCAGGGACGCATTGATGGGAGAAAGCCACGAGGTATAGAACGAGCGATAGATGACCGCTGACAATGGAGCGCTTTTCCCGCCGCTCGGAATTTTAATCAGCGAGCCGATCAGTCTGACCATCAACCCCGATCCTACGAACGCTGCGATCGGGTTGACTCCGAAGGCCTCGAAGGGCCAGGTCCATCCTCGAATCTTCTTCTCGTCGATGATCCACATGCATGTCGCCAGAGTCACTGACGACATGCCTGCGGTGAAGACGACGTAGGAGCTTGTCCATAGATTCTTGTTGATCGGAAACGACCAGTGCCAGATGAGACCGGTCACGATCCCCATCGCACCGATTGCGAAAAGACCGTTCAGGCGATCAGGAAGTGCTCGCCGGCTCCCAATCCAGCGCCCCGCGATGATCCCGAGGAGCGCGGTACCGATTGCGGGAATTGTCGAGAGCACCCCTTCGGGGTCCCACGTTTTGGCTGACTTGTAGATATGTTTTGCTCCCAGCACTGCGCGGTCGGACCAGGCCGCGAGCGTCTCCCCCGGCTTGTCGAGCACCAGGCCGCCCAGCTCACCAGTTCCCGGGACAGGGAGAAGGGTCATCGCGAACCAGTAACCGAGAAGAATGATCGCAAGCAGCAGAACGAGCCGGCGGACAGTTGCGTTGAGGCTCAGCAGTGCGGAGGCAATGTAGACGAGTCCGATCCTTTGGAGCACACCGCTGAAGCGAAGATTGTCAAAGCGATACAGCACCCGTTGGAGAAAGGTCGGGACCTCCACACCCTCGATTGTCGACCACGTGTAGAAAGGGAAGGCGTTGAGAAGGAGCCCGAAAAGAATGATGAGGAGCCCTCGCCTCAGGATCTGCCTGACGAGCATGCCGTCGCTTGCTCCTGCGGCTTTCCTCGCCGAGAGAGAGAGGTGGGTGGTGATTCCGACAATAAACAGGAAGAATGGGAAAATGAGATCCGTAGGCGTCCAGCCGTGCCATCTGGCGTGAGCCAGCGGCGGATAGATATGCCCCCAGTCGCCGGGGTTGTTGACCAGGAGCATCCCGGCAATCGTCATCCCGCGGAAGACATCGAGCGAGAGGAGACGCTCGCGAGGAGCTGCGACACGCGGCGGCCCATCCTGCGCTTCAGGACCTCTATTCTCTCCCGTTTGAAGTTCGGCACTCATGGCAATCCGATAGAGTCATTCTAGTCCGCATTTCTCACAGACCTTTGTCGTGAGACGGCGGAGAGTGGCTTGGATGCGAGGCGCACGGCGATTTTGCGACGAAGGCATAGTCGACACTGTGTCGAGAGCAACCGGGGCGGGTGTAGAAATGGGAAAGGGGAGTCGCACAGACTGCGAAACCTCGAACAGCCAGTCTACCCGGAGGAGAGCGATCGGACGCTTAGCTTAGAGTGAGCTTCAGCTACGTGCGATAAATCCATGTCCGACTTCTCTCAACCCCATAAAGGGCGCGGTTCCGTCACGAACCCGCCGAATCGCTTCGAGCCGATTCACTACGCGCCGGATCATGAGAATCCGCCCGATGATTCCGCGCCTGCCACGCTCTTCCTGCGCGATCCGACGCGCCAGATCATCAGCCGCAACGACAGTCCCGATGTCAGCTTCGAGACGAGCCTCAATCCCTATCGCGGCTGTGAACATGGCTGTGTCTACTGTTTCGCCCGGCCAACCCACGAATACCTCGGTTTTTCCGCGGGGTTGGATTTCGAGACGAAGATTCTCGTCAAGGAGAACGCTCCCGAGCTCCTCCGTGCGGAGCTCTCATCACCGAACTGGAAGCCGCAGGCCCTGGCGATGAGTGGCGTCACCGACCCTTACCAGCCGATCGAGCGGACCTTGCAGCTAACCAGGCGCTGCCTCCAGGTACTGGCGGAGTTTCGCAATCCCGTTTTCATCATCACCAAGAACCAGCTGGTCGCGCGAGATGTCGACGTGCTCGGCGAGCTCGCTCAACACAGGGCAGCTACGGTTTATCTGTCGATCACGACCCTCGACCTCGAGGTCTCGCGCAAGATGGAGCCGCGGACGTCGACCCCTGAGCTCAAGCTCGCCGCGATAGAAACGCTCGCCCGCGGCGGCGTTCCTGTGGGGGTGATGGTCGCACCGGTTATCCCCGGCCTGACCGACCACGAAATGCCGGCGATTCTTCAGGCTGCCGCGAGATCCGGCGCGACCGCTGCCGGCTACACGATGCTGCGCCTCCCCTATGCGGTGAAAGGGATTTTCGAGGCATGGCTCGCGGAGCACTTTCCAGACCGGAAGGAGAAGGTGCTGAACCGCGTGCGCGACATCCGCGGCGGCAAGCTCAACGATCCGCGCTTTCACAGTCGCGCAAAAGGGGAGGGGATATTCGCTGAGCAGATGAAGTCCCTCTTCGAAATCTCATGTCGCAGGGCCGGGATCGCAGGTCCCCGCCCGGAGCTCTCCTGCGACTCCTTCCAAAGGCCGGCCCTCCCGCAGATGTCGCTGTTCGGGTTATAGCCGCACTGGGACCGTCATCCCTGTAGCCCGGGCGGGTGGCATGTAGGACAGACACTCCTGTCTGTCGGCGCTACGGAAGAGTTTGCCTTCTACATTCCCCGTGACAGACAAGAGTGTCTGTCCTACATGGACTTCTTTTGTGGCCGGACATTCCAATTCCAATGTCCGGCGTTCTCAGGAAAACGCAACCTTCGTAAAGGTGCCGGACATTGGAACGGTAAATCCTCAGTTGGGAATGAGTAGGAGCATGGGATTGACGCGAAGTTTCCAAGGGGATGCCACTTGAGCACCTTGATTTGTGAGCGCCCGAACCAACTGCGCCGCAGTTGAAGTGGCCCATAACGAGAGTCGTTCGAGTAACTTGGCGAACTCGTTTCGCCAGCGGCCCTTGAGACCGAGCCGAAGGATGGTTTTCCTACCCGAGGAACCGACTGAGGCTCCAATGACGAATATTTTGTGCCGGATCGTTCCGAGCGTGGTCTTCGAATCAAGCAGAATGGTCGTCTTGAAAATCGCCATGAGATTGAATGTGAAAACGATTAGTCGGAAGGTCGCTTCTGTTCCTGCGAAACTCTGCAAACAGAAGGCGTCTGCACCAAAGTCATACTTGAGTTCCTTAATACGGTTCTCACAGTCGCCACGCTTCCTATAAAAGCGCCAGACCTCCACAGCATCCAACGTCATGCTTGTCACGAAGGCCTGATACTCGTAGTCGATAATCTCGAAGAGCATCCCGTCCTTCTCGCGCCGAATGGCTTTTCGGATGATGACCATCCGGCGAAAGACTCGGAGTTGTTTGGGAGACTCATACAGCGCTTCGGTCACCTCGATATTGGCGCTCACGCGCTGCCAGTCTGTGCGTGATGCACACCATGAATCGAAGCCCCTGACCATCTTTGTAGCCAGTACGTATGGGATTCCGAGCTCTTCGAGTACCGAGAGGAAAGCCCTCGAATAGAACCCGGAATCCGCCCGCAACGCTTCGATACGAAAACCTTCCGGCAGCTGGCTGACTAACTCTCGCAAGAACTCCTGAGCTCCTCGGTGGGTGGACGCCGATCCGGCACGCAGCCAGGCATGCACGATGACCTTCGATTTCGCCAGCATCGCGAGCAACGGGTGGTGCGAGAGCAACTTTCTCTTCTGAGGGTTGTAACCTCTCGCGCTTCCTTCCTGCTTGCCATAGCGGATGAACACTGTAGAGTCCAGGTCCAGAACATCACTGCGCGAGCCCAGCAAGCCGAACAGGACCTGAGTCAACTGCTCCTGCAGATGTTCGCCATGCCTTGGCAAGAAGTTTCCGAGATATCGAGTCAGCGAAGAGGCTGAGGCAAATCGTTTGGCTCCCACAGCAACTCGGACTACCTGGTCCTCGCGTATTCTTTCCACATGCTCGAATCGTTTCCCTCCCATCAACACGCTCACCATCAGCTGTAGGGCCATGTCAACCACTCCGCGCTGATTGTTCGAGGTTCGCCCGTCCGGCAGGGCCCGACCCAAAACCTCACGGATTCCCAAGCCCTGGATGAACCGTGCGAACGTCACGATTCCTCCCCATCCACTCACCGGCTTGCTGGTGTATTCGACCGTCACCCCTTGGTCGGTTCTTTTGGTACTCTCGCTCTGCATCGTTCTGTCCCTCGCTTTCGCTTTGATTTGTTCTTGCAAACCCATCCTAGCGAACGAGATCAGGGCGATGCTTTTTCTTTTTACCTAGCCAGCTGAGGATTTACCGTTGGAATGTCCGGCCACAGGGAAGAAAGCCTCCAGGACTTCGACGATGTCGGATGATCGTAATCAAGTTCGGTGGTACGTCGGTCGGGAACTATGCGAGAGATCAACCTCCCGCGCTTCACGGTTGCGACCTGAGCGCCGCGGCAAAGTCGCTCAGAAGGTGACCGCTGCAGGTCTGGCGCGTGGCTTTGCAGAAGATCGATTCGCTTTGCGTCGAATTCACGCGCAGGGCGGCCTCGAAAGTTTGTGCCGCTCCCTGTTTGTCTCCACCCTGATACATCCCCAGCCCAAGATAGATTTTTGGCTCGACCAGTCCAGGCTGGATGCGGACGGCTTCCTTGAAGTGCGTGTTGGCCTCCTCGAGCTCACCGTTCCGCGAGAGGATCGCTCCCAGATTGAGTCGCACGTCGTAGAGGTTTGGATCGAGCCGCAACGCCTCGCGATACTCCATGGTCGCGATCGTTTCTTTTCCCTGCAGCGCATATAGCGAGGCCCTGTTGTTTCGTGCGGCTGCGGAATTCGGCATAGCGCGAATGGCCTCGTCGAAGAGCGGCTCCGCCTCGGCGAGTTTTCCTTCGTTGAGCATCGCGATCCCCATCTCGAGTTTCGTTTCCGGGCTGTCGGGCCGTAGCGCGAGGGAGCTTTGATATTGCGCCATGGCTCCCGCGCGGTCCCCTGACGCTTCGAGAGCACTCCCCAGATGACGGGCGAACGAAGGGTCGCTCGGTCGGAGGCTGACAGCTTTTTTGAACTCGGTCGCAGCTGCCTCAGGACGTCCTTGCTTGAGATGCAACACCCCTAGCCCGTCGAAGGCTATCGGGTACCACGACGGGTACACGTAGCGGACGGCCCCACCGGTCGCCGCAGCCGGAATCGTCCTGACGGTTCCGGCTTTCAGCGCCTCCCTGAAATGTTCGTATGCGGCCGGCCACTCGCCGCGGAACGAGAGTGCCGAGGCGAGGTTCGTGTGAGCAATGCCGTTGCGCTCCGTCACCGCGATCGCCCGTGTGAAAAGCGTCACGCTGTCCTTCCAGTGCCCGGCCTCGGTCCATGTGCGTATCGCGAGCACGCCCAGGATCAGGGCGAGAGCTGCGGCAGCGGGAGTGCGAAGAGCGGGACGACTCGAAACCATGTTGTGGACGAGCCACACGACCGCGATCGTGAGTCCAATCGAAGGGATGTATGTATAGCGATCGGCAATTGCCTGGGAGCCTACCTGGACGAGTCCGATAACGGGAACCAGAGTTCCGAGAAACCATAGCCATCCAACAGTGAGGTAGGGGCGGCTGCGCGCGAACCGGATGACCAGAGTGGTAACGACCAGTAAGAGAATGGCCGCCGCGACGGCAGATGCGGGGCCGACAGTGTCGAGGGGATAGACAACGGCAAGATTGGAAGGCCAGAAAAACTTGCCGATGTAGCGTGCGTAGCCGGTCAGGGCGTTGGCTGTGCGGTCGAGCAGCGAGAGAGTATCGGCTGCACTAACCGCTCCTGCACGCCGCTGCGCGATCAGAGTGATCAGGCTCGCTACGGATACAAGCAGGAAAAGAGGGATCTTTTCCACGATGAGCCGTCGCAGCTTTCCCCAAGACCATGGCATGAGGCGCTCGAGTGGCCAGTAATCGAGCAACAGCAGGACGAAGGGGACAGTCACCAGCATCGACTTCGACATCAGTCCCGCCGCGAGCAGAAGGGCGACGACAGTCAGGCGCGCAGCTGAGGGGCGACGAACGTAGCGTTCGTACGTAAGCAGGATCAGCATGAAGAACAACGTGCTCAGCACGTCTTTGCGTTCTGAGGCCCACGCCACAGACTCGACTCGCAGAGGATGAAGTGCGAAGAGGGCGGCGACAGCAGCGGACGGCCAGCGCAGCGCTGTGAATCGTTTCAGCGCAATGAAAAGGAGAAGGGAGCTGGCGGTGTGGAGCAGGACATTGATCGCATGGTGCGCCCCTGCGTTGAGTCCGAAAAGCTCGCAATCGATCATGTGCGTAAGCCAGGTCAGAGGCTGCCAGTTGCCGAGGCTCAGGTCGCTGAAGGCCCACTTGATGCCTTCCCATGTCAGGCCCGGGGAAACCATCGGGTTCTGCGAGATGAAGGTCGAGTCGTCGAGGTTGATGAACTCATGGGAGGCGACACGCCCAAAGACGGTGAGCACCAGCAGGGCGAGTGCGGCACAGATCGCGACGTCAACCGAGCCGACCTTGCGGTCGGAAAGATGCTGGTCCATCGGCCGGTCGTGCGATGGGCCCTCACGATTGGCTGTCGTGCTGGCTGCTTCGACCTGGTCCTGGACGGGAACAGCTCTGCTTTTGTCTATAAATTTTTTCGTCATGGGTAACTGATTGCGAGTGGTGTTACGTCGCGTTCTTTTCTCTTCTGAATCCGGCTACTCGCCGGAGATGACATCCTTCAACATCCCGCCGAAACCTCCCACCCCCTGGGCCTGACCAACATTGCCTCCCATCGCCGCACGCATCCGGTCGGCAAGACGGCTGAAAGGAAGTGTCTGCAGGACCACATGCCCCGGTCCCTCGAGCGAAGCGTAAAAGAGACCTTCGCCACCGAAGAGCGCATTCTTGAAGCCGCCGACGAACTGGATGTCGTAGCGAACCGTCTCGGTCATGGAAACGATGCAGCCGGTATCGACGCGAAGTTTTTCTCCCGCGGCGAGCTGGAACTCGATCATGTTTCCACCTGCGTGAAGAAAGACCATTCCGTATCCGCTGATTTTCTGGAGGATGAATCCCTCACCTCCGAAGAGACCGGCGCCCAGTTTTTTGGTGAATGCGATTGAGAGATCAATGTTGCCAATCGAGCAGAGGTAGGCATTTCGTTCCGCGAGGATCGTCGTGCCCTTGAGCTCCATCGGAATGATCTTCCCGGTGATTGGCGCGGCGAGCGCAAGCTTTCCCTGCGTAGCGAGGCAACGAAATGAGCTCATGAAGAGGGACTCACCGGCCAGAAACTTTCTGGCCAGTCCTTTGAGAAATCCTCCCTGCATTTTCGCGTCGAGCTCGATTCCCTCGCCCATGTAAAGCATCGACCCGGCCTCGGCGAATACTTCTTCGCCCTGTTTGAGCTGGATCGTGAGCGCCTGCATCGTCTCTCCGATGATCTTGTATTCCATTGCATCTCCTTTGCGAGCCGCATGGGGAGTCCCGCGGCTTTGTCTCGACGGCCCGCGATTCTACCGTTTGCTCTCTCGGTTCCGTGCTTCATACTTCTCCGACAGTTGCGAAAACAGATAGAACAGGGTCAACGCCTTCTCGACGCTTTGGCTGAGTTGTTCCCCGACTCCTCGCGCACGACGAACCGGCAATTGCTGCGGAGCGGAAGAGTTCGCGTCAACGGCGCCTCCGCTTCCGATGCGCGCCAGGAGCTTCGGAAAGGGGACCTGATTGATGTTGCCCCGCGCGCGGTTCAGCAGAACCTCTCGCCCGAGCTCAACCTCCTGTTCGAGGACGAGCATCTGCTCGTGGTCGTCAAAGCGTCAGGCCTGCTCACCGTCGCTACGCCGACCGAGAAAGTCGAAACAGCTCAGGCCCACCTCAATGCTTACATGCGTTCGCAGCGAGGGGAGCGCGTTCACGTCGTTCACCGGCTCGATCGGGCGTGCTCGGGCGTGATGTTGTTCGCGAAAAGCTTCGATATTCGCGAGATGCTCAAGGAACAATTCGCGGAGCATGATATCGACCGCGTCTACGTTGCAATCATCGAAGGGTCGATGCCGGCGGGGAGCGGAACGATCCGCAGTTTTCTGGTCGAAGAGCAGAACTACAAAGTTCGGAGCACGGAGAGTGCGACTCTCGGGAAGCTTGCGGTGACGCATTACCGGACAGTCAAATCCGGTCCGCGGTATTCGATGCTGGAGATCACGCTGGAGACGGGGCGAAAAAACCAGATTCGTGTTCATCTGTCGGAAGCAGGTCATCCGATTCTCGGAGACGACGCCTACGGCAGCAAAGCCGACCCGATCTCACGCCTGGCACTTCACGCAAGATTGCTAGGGTTCGTGCATCCGGTGACGGGTGAGAAGCTTCAGTTCGAGAGCCCCCTGCCGGCGCCGTTTCAAAGCCTCTCCTTGTAGCGGTGACTACCCGCGCGCTCTCCCCCTCTCCCCGCGGGAGAGGGTGCCGCGTCGAGCGGCGGGTGAGGGTCCCTGTTGACCATAGCGATGATCGTGAGAATCAGCACTGATGGCTCTTCCCCCGGTTGCGTGGCAACTCGATGCCCGCCCGTTCCCGAGAATTTCATCCCGATCCAACCTCGGGCATGAGACCCTCACCCGGCGCTCGACGCGCCACCCTCTCCCGCGGGGCGAGGGAGAGGTAGAACAGCCGGCCATGATCCCTCTTCGCGACACGCTTCAGACGACATCGTTTCCCATCGTGACGCGCACTCTCGTCGCGCTGAATATCGCCGTCTTCGTTTTACAGCTCGCAAGTGGCCGTTTCGCTGAGACGCTCGTCAACATTTTCGGGTTCATCCCGCTCAGATTTCTCGAGCCGGGAAGGTTCGGCTACAACGTGGCCGAGGCGTCTCTGACTCTCGTTACGTCGATCTTTTTCCATGGAGGGTTCGTTCACCTCATCGGCAACATGCTTTACCTCTGGATCTTTGGCGACGATGTCGAGGAAGCGATTGGTCGGGGACGATTCATCGCGCTTTATGTCGCCTGCGGAGCGGTCGGAAGCCTGACTCACATGTTCCTGTATCCCGCGGCCACGATTCCTTCGATTGGTGCATCGGGCAGCATCGCCGGCATCCTTGGGGCCTTCTTCGTTTTTTATCGCAAAGCGCGGATCGTGACGCTCCTTCCGCTCATTGTCTACTGGACCCTCGCGGAGATTCCGGCGGTCGTATTTCTGCCGATCTGGTTCGGCATGCAGTTCTTCAACGGCTTTCTCTCAATCGCTTCGATGCGCGCGGTCCAGGAAGTGGCCGGCGTGGCGTGGTGGGCGCATGTAGGAGGATTTCTCTTCGGCATCTTTGCCGCGTTCGTGTTGCGAGACAGCGCCCAGGTCCGTGAAAAGACGTTCCAGGACTCTCGCCAAAGCCCCAGGTGAAAGCGGGCCAGTGCTATAACGGGAAATACGATAATCGCTGAAGAACGGGGAGGCACTCTCATGCGTCCACTCGTAAGTAACCCCTGAAACGTGATGAGCTTATGAAAAAAGGAATCATCCTGGCCGGCGGCTCGGGCAGTCGTCTTTTCCCTCTGACGCAGGTCGTGAGCAAGCAGCTTCTGCCCATCTACGACAAGCCGATGATCTATTACCCGCTGACGACGCTCATGCTCGCCGGCATACGAGACATTCTGGTCATCACCACGCCGCATGACCAGCCGCTGTTTCAAGAACTGCTCAAAGACGGAAATCAGTGGGGCATATCGATCCGCTATGTTGTTCAGCCGAATCCTGGGGGGCTGGCGCAGGCGTTCCTTCTCGATCGCGATTTCATCGGCGGCGATTCATGCGCTCTCATCCTGGGAGACAACATCTTCTACGGCCATGGCCTGACGGAACAAATGCAGAAGGCGGCCGGGCACGACGATGGCGCTACCGTCTTCGCTTACTGGGTGAAAGAGCCGTCCCATTACGGGGTGGCCGAGTTCGACAGTGAGGGCCGCGTACTCAGCCTCGAAGAAAAACCGGTGAGACCGAAGTCCCATTACGCTGTGACCGGACTCTACTTCTACGATAACAGCGTCGTAGAAAAGGCCGCCTCCCTCCGTCCCTCGGCGCGGGGCGAATTGGAGATCACCGACCTCAACCGACTCTACCTCCAGGAAGGGTCACTGCGAGTGGAGCGGCTGGGCCGTGGCCATGCATGGCTCGACACAGGAAGTCATGAGTCGCTTCTGGCGGCTGCGAACTTTGTCGAGACCATCGAACAGCGGCAGGGTCTGAAGATTGCTTCGCCGGAGGAAATCGCGCAGCACATGGGTTACATCTCGGCCGCTCAACTGAGAAAGCTCGCCGATGCTCTGGGAAAGAGCAGTTACGGCGAGTACCTTCGGAGCCTTGCGGAAATTTCGCCGTGAGACTGGATACGGCCTTTCCCTCTCCCGAGGAAGAGGGTGGCTCGTGAGAGCCGGGTGAGGGCTCGGGTGACTGAGCGACGTTCGTTCAAAGCGTCATTTCCCGGCTACTCCACCTCGCGCGGGCAGAACAGCGCGCGCCTGAAGGTCAACGAAGCGACTCGAAGTCACGCTCATTGAGCACGCTCTCCTCAGGTGGGGCGAGCAGAGCGCCCGACCCGCGGAGTCGCTCCCACGGTTTCGCCCTGCCGGCTTCGGTAGGTGAGGCCGGAAGGAGCCGCGCCACTACCTCACCGCGCCGCGCGATCTCAACCACTTTTCCCTCACGCTCGACGGCGCGGATGATCTCGAGACAACGTGCCTTGAACTCGGTGACAGAAATAGTCATTTGTGAAGTCTACATGACTAGAAGCCACTTCGCTGAAGTAGCGGTGTCAGTTGCCGGATTTCTCGAGTCGTCAAGGTCGGATCAAGGTCCCCTGCTGATAGGATTCTTAGCCGAGAGTCAAATGTAGGACAGACACTCTTGTCTGTCAGTGCGGCTTCAGGCAATGACTTGACCCGAAAAGTTCATTCTTCCGGCAGGTGGAGGCATAAAAGGCGTTGCGCTAATCTCTACATGAGACATCAACGAAATTCGAGAAGGAATGAAAACCATGTCATCACATGAATCGCCGGCCGTTGAGGGGGATCACCGTCCCATTCTCGTGACCGGCGCTGCAGGCTTCATCGGATCCCATCTCTCCAGACGTTTGCTTGCGGACGGATTTCGAGTGGTCGGTATCGACAATCTCAACGACTATTACGACGTGCGGTTGAAGCTCGATCGCCTGGCCACACTGAAAACTCACGACAACTTCCGGTTCCAACAGGTTGACCTGGCAGACAAGCCGAGGCTCACGCGCATTTTTGAAGAGAGCGGCCCGAAGTGGGTAGTCAACCTCGCTGCTCAGGCAGGCGTGCGCTATTCGTTGACGAATCCTGACGCGTATGTGCAGAGCAACCTGGTCGGGTTCATGAACATCCTCGAGGGCTGCAGGCATCACGGCGTCGAGCATCTCGTGTTTGCGTCATCCAGCTCGGTCTACGGGGCAAATACCTCGATGCCGTTCTCGGTTCATCACAACGTCGATCACCCGCTGAGCCTGTACGCGGCCACGAAGAAATCGAACGAGCTGATGGCACACACCTACGCTCATCTTTTCCGATTGCCATGCACGGGGCTGCGCTTCTTTACGGTGTACGGTCCATGGGGCAGACCGGATATGGCCCTGTTTCTTTTCACGAAAGCGATCCTCGAGGGGAAGGCGATTGACGTCTTCAATCACGGGAAAATGCGGAGGGATTTCACCTACATCGACGATATCGTTGAGGGAATCGTCCGAGTGATGAGGCAGCCGGCCAGGCCAGATCCCACATGGAGCGGTCAGCATCCCGATCCGGGAACCAGCAACGCGCCGTACCGGAATTACAACATCGGAAACAATCAGCCAGTCGAGCTTATGGACTTTATTCGTGCCATCGAAAAAAAGCTGGGGCTTGAGGCCAGATTGAATTTCATGGAGATCCAGCCGGGCGATGTACCGGAAACGTACGCGGACGTCTCCGACCTGGCACGCGACGTCGGGTTTTCCCCATCTACGTCGATCGAAGATGGGATTGGGAGATTTGTCGACTGGTATCGAGACTATTCCAGGGTCCCGTGATCGCTGCTGCCGCCAGACAGCGGGCAGCTCATGAATTTTGCATCATAGCGATGCATAATCTGCATCATGAAGGCAATCACCGTTCGCAACATTCCGCCCGAAGTGCAGAAACTGATTCGCGAACGATCTCGGAAGAAGCGGCTCAGTGCTAATCGCGCCGTCCTCGACCTCCTGCTCGACCAGGCCGGCGCGGTGACGAAGCGCCAGCCCAGGCTGCATCACGACCTCGACGAACTTGCTGGTTGGTGGAGCGAAGCAGAGTCCCGCAGCTTCGACGAGGCCGTTGCGCTACAGCGTGGAATCGACGAAGAGCTGTGGCGATGAGCCGCATCCTTCTCGATACTTCAGCGTACTCCGCCTTTCTTCGCGGACACTCAGGAGTCGTTCAGTAGATTCGCCAGTCCGAGGAGATCAGTCTGAATCCTGTGATTCTCGGGGAGACGTTGGCGGGCTTTCGCAAAGGAAATCGTCAACGCCGCAATGAAGAAGCGCTGGAGAGGTTCCTTTCGTCTCCGCGCGTGAACGTCGTCGAGATTAATGCGGAGACCTCGGAGCGGTACGCAATCATTCTCGACAGCCTGCGGCGCGCGGGGACTCCCGTCGCCAGTAATGATATCTGGATCGCAGCGAGCGCCATGCAGTTCGGCTTCCGCCTCGTCACTCTCGATACGGACTTTCAGCGGATTTCTCAGATTCTCCTGGAGCTACACGAGGCGTAACCCGCATTTCTCACAACGCCTCTATCAACGAGCGCAGCGTGTCATCCCGAGCGAGAGAACAGCGGGGAACGCTGGTGACGAGGTGATGAAGTCCCTCGTGTAGCGCAGGCGTCCCGCCTGCCTTCGGGTGGTGGAAAAGCGGTCGAATGGCAGACTTTGCAAGGCAGGCGAGACGCCTGCGCTACACGAGGACTTATGCGGGCTAACGCAGGGCTAACGCAGTGCGTCCTCGACTGCACCCAACGTCGCTTCGATTTCCACGATCTGACCCTCCGGGACGTTGGCCATGGTCGAGTCGGGATCCTTCAGTAGATTCCCGGTCAGGATGCATACGACTCGGTCCTCTTTCGCAATCACGCCGGCCGTACGCAACTTGCGCACTCCCGCCAGTGTCGTGGCGGATGCCGGTTCGCAGCCGATGCCCATCCGGTCGATGTCTCGTTTGGCCGCCATCAGTTCCGCGTCCGTCACCTGCTCGACGACGCCGTTGGTTTCTCGTATCGAAGCGACTGCTTTCTCGTGGCTGACCGGATCACCGATGCGGATGGCACTGGCCACGGTCTCGGCTGCCACGCGGTGACGCGCCGCAAAGTCTTCGAGGAAGCTGCGATAGAACGGGTTCGCTCCCTCGGCCTGAATCGCGGCAAGTCGCGGAAGGCGTGAGATCCATCCCCATTGCACGGCCTCGCGTAGCGCTTTGCCGAAGGCGCTGGTGTTGCCGAGGTTCCCGGCAGGGAAGACGATCCAGTCGGGAGGGCTCCACTCGAGGTCCTGCAGCAACTCCCAGATGATCGTCTTCTGCCCTTCGATGCGGAAGGGGTTGATGGAGTTGACGAGGTAAATGCCGAGTTTCGACGAAGCCTCGAGTACGAGTCGCATGGAGGCGTCGAAATCGCCGTGCACCTGAAGGCAGCGCGCTCCATATGCGAGGGTCTGTGCGAGTTTTCCCGCGCTGATCTTTCCCGAGGGCAGGAAGACAATCGCCGGCAGGCACGCCTGGGCCGCGTACGCCGCGAGGGAGGCGCTGGTGTTGCCCGTCGATGCGCACGCCACGGCTCGTACGCCGAGGCGTTTTGCCTGGGTCATGGCAACGGTCATCCCGCGGTCCTTGAACGATCCGGTTGGATTCTCACCTTCATGCTTGAAAGACATCCCGTCACGCTCGTAGAGCCGTGTGCCGCCTTCGGGATGGGTGATGATCAAAGACGAGTCGATGTCGAGCACGGACTCTCGAAAGCGCCACACGCCGCTCTGATCGACGGGCGTTCGCCCCGGGCGTCGATCGTCGAAGAGCGTTCGCGGAATGACCGACAGGTCACGCTCGATACTCAACGGTCCGCTGCAGTCGCAGACATAGCGGATCTCAGTCAGTTCGTATCGCGCCCCGCAACTGATGCACGCAATCCATTCGCTCATACGACCCGAGCTCCTCGGGTGGCAATTGCAGAGACGTGCAGAAGGCAATCGATGCCTCTGAACGCCTGTTGCATTGCATCACGGCAACGTTGGGCGACCTCGGCGTCGCAGGCAACCGCGAAGACCGTGGGTCCGGACCCGCTGATCGAGCAGCCGAATGCTCCGGCCCTGAGAGCCGCATTCTTGACCTCACCGAAGTGTGGAATCAGAGGCGCACGACGCGGTTCGGCGAAGCGATCGTCAAGTGCACGGCGCACGAGGTCTCCGTCGCCACGACTGAACGCGATCGCCAGCGCGGAGGTGTTGGCCATCTGCTGGATCCATTCCGACCGACGAAGGGTATCAGGAAGGATCGATCGTGCACTCTTCGTTTCGATACGGACATTGGGAGTGACGAGAGCGACCCACCATGGCGAGTGCACTTCAATGCGAACAATGTCGATGGGATCGACCGAGCGCACGAGCGTGAGTCCTCCAAAGACGGATGGAGCAATGTTGTCGATGTGGCGACCGGAAACGGTTGCTTCTCCTTCCAGGGCCGCGGCGACGATCTCGTCCGTGACGATATTCGCAGTGCCGGAGTCTGCGCCTGCCGCCGCGGCCGCTGCCCATGCTCCCGCAACGCTGCTGGCCGCGCTGCCACCCAGGCCACCTGACATCGGGAGGCCTTTGTCTATCGTCACGATGACGTTGCGGAGGTCGTCGTGGGCACGCAGCCATGCCATTGCAGCGATGGCCGCGACGTTGCGCTTCGGATCGCGTGGGATGAGGTCGGAGTCCAGGCCGGTGACATCGGCAATGCGTGTTTCACGGTCGGTTAGCTCTACCGTCACACGATCGCCGATTCCGTCGACGGCCAGACCGAGGACGTCGAATCCGGGACCGAGGTTGGCGATGGAGCCAGGGGCGAATGCGGTTGCGATAGGTTTGCGCATCATCGTCCGCCAATGTAGGACAGACACTCTTGTCTGTCTGGCGTGAACCGTGTTTTTGCGGGAACCTGATGCGTGACAGACAAGAGTGTCTGTCCTACATCACGCGTGACAGACAAGAGTGTCTGTCCTACCTTGGTCGTCATCGTTGCGGCCGGCGTTCCATTTTTGTGATGGCCAGGATGTCGTTCAGAACGCCTGCCGCAGTGACCTCTGCGCCGGCCCCTGGTCCCGTGACGATGAGCGGATTGCTCTTGTAGCGTTTCGAGTAAATGGCGACCTGGTTGTCGGTTCCGTGCAGCCTTCCCATGGGCGAGCCTTCAGGGACTGACTGCAGGCCGACTCGAATGGCTTTTCGCTCGATGGTGGCGATGTAGCGCAGGACCTTGTGTTCCTTCCGTGCGCGTGCAGTCCTTTCGGCGAAACTGTGATCGAGCGAAGCAAGGTTCCCGATGAATGTTGCGGGATCGGGGTCGTCCACACTTGCGTCGAAGAGTGGTTCCAGCTCGATGTCGGAGAGCTCGAGGCGATGTCCGAGCGTGCGCGCAAGAATGAGGGCGCAGATTCAATAGGTAAGTGCAACACACCCTGCTGTGAGATGGGCGTGATCTGAGCGACACTGACGAATCTTCCACCAAAGAAGGGATCGTCATGAGCTATCGCCAGATCACGCCCGCAGAGAGGTATACGTTGGTCA
>DATLXH010000176.1:0-40950 GCA_035576005.1 Thermoanaerobaculia bacterium
TCGAGATCAACCTGGGCGGGTGTAGGGACGCAGGGCCTGCGTCCGGCACCCAGACATTCGCATCAGGAATTCTGCATCCCGGCATGAACCCTCGTCCAAAGCGATGGCCGACGACAATCTTCTCGGTCAGGGACAGGGTACGGACGCACGCCGTGCGTCCCTGCGCTCGCATTCTGTGAGAAATGCGGGCTAATGTTCTGCGCTCTTCGTTCGTGCTCAACCGTCCATTTCTGAAACGATGCCACAGGCAGGAAAACACGAACCCCGGAGGGAGCTGGTATCATCACCGTTCTGCGCCGCGATTCGCTCGACTCTCGCAGAAATCCTCTCCAGGTGATCTTCAGACATGGGACTCAGTGTAGGCATCGTCGGGCTACCGAACGTCGGCAAATCGACGATTTTCAATGCGTTGACGGCGGCAGGCGCCGAGAGCGCGAATTATCCTTTCTGCACGATCGAGCCGAACGTCGGGATTGTCCCTGTCGTTGATCCGCGCCTCGCGCAGCTCGCGGCAATGGCTTCGAGTAAGCAAACGATCTTTACAGACCTCAAAGTCGTCGACATCGCGGGCCTCGTCAGAGGAGCAAGCAAAGGCGAAGGCCTTGGCAATCAGTTCCTCGCGAACATCCGGGAAACTGATGCGATCCTTCACGTCGTCCGCTGTTTCGATGATCCCAATGTCGTCCATGTCGAGAACAGCGTCGATCCCGCACGAGACATCGAGATCATCGAGACCGAGCTCCTGCTCTCGGATCTGGATGCGATCAGCAAACGGATCGACAAGGTGGCGAGGCTTGCACGTGCCGGGCAGAAGGATGCAGTCACGACGGCCGCGGCCATGCAGAAAGCCGCTGATGCCGTGAATGGCGGAACGTCGCTGCGCGCCGTTGACTTCACGGACGAGGAACGGAAGGAGCTTGCAGAGCTCAACCTCATCACGATCAAGCCGGTGCTGTTCGTGGCGAACGTGTCGGAATCGGATCTCGGTTCTGAGCCCCCTTCTGTGGCGATCGTCAAGGGGATCGCCGCAGCGAGGGGTGGGGAAGTCGTCGCGATCGCCGGAGAGCTGGAGGCCCAGATTACTCAGCTTCCCGTCGAGGACCGCGCAGGTTTCCTCCGCGAGATGGGTTTGTCGGAGCCTGGGCTCGCCGTGCTTACCAGAGCTGCGTACAAGCTGTTAGACCTCGAAACGTTTTTCACGGTGGGACCGAAAGAGGCGCGGGCCTGGACGATCGATCGAGGCACCAGAGCGCCGCAGGCCGCTGGAAAGATTCACAGCGATTTCGAGCGGGGATTCATTCGTGCAGAGACGGTGGCGCACACTCTGCTTCTGGAATGCGGCAGCGAGCAGGCGGCACGTGCTGCCGGGAAGATCCGAAGTGAGGGGAAGGACTATCTGGTCAAGGATGGAGACGTGATTCTCTTCCGCTTCAACGTTTGAAACATCACGAAGCGACTCGACGGCACGTCTTCTCGATTTGGTTGCGCACACATATAACGAAATTCTTCACGGCCTCTGGAAAGAGCTTTTTCGACGAAGGATCTCCAACCCGCATGCTGAGTCAGATCGCGCGGCACTCCGTGACTCGACCGTCGCGCGGCGTTGACGTTGAAGCGCCCGGATGCTGAATCCACGAGAACCATTTTGATGAATTTCGCCCACGAAACTCTATTGCTGGAATCGGACGAGGGGCTGCCCATCAGGGCGACCTTGACGATTCCCGACAGACCTTGCTCGCTGGTAGTGGTGATCCATGGTTTCAAAGGGTTCCAGGAATGGGGATTCTTCCCCTGGATCTCCGAGCAGCTCGCGTCCCGCGGCCATGCAGTCTGCCGGTTCGACATGTCTCGTAACGGCGTGGCGGAGGACCCGAACACGTTTGAGCGGCTTGACCTTTTCGCGGGCGATACGTATTCAATTCAACTGGCCGATCTCCGCCGGGTGATGAATGAGCTCGATGACCGAGCTGCGCTTGGCGAGCTTCCGCGGTTTCTGCTGGGACACTCCCGTGGAGGCGCAATCGCCCTCCTGGGTGGAGCGATCGACTCGAGGCTGGCGGGGGTAATCACCTGGGCTTCTATCTCCACGGTGGATCGATGGGATGAAGCGACAAAAGTGGAGTGGCGCAAGAGCGGATCTCTGGAAGTTCTCAATCAGAGAACCGGACAGACGATGACACTCTCCACGGCCGTCCTCGACGACTACGAGGCGAACAAAAGTCGGCTCGACGTTCTCAGGGCGGCCTCAGAGCTCGAGATGCCACTGCTCATCGTGCATGGCTCCCTCGACGACAGCGTTCCTCCAGCGGAAGCCGGTGCAATTGCCTCCAATGGCCGCGACGCTTCCGTGGTCCTCATCCAGGGAACGGGACATACTTTCGGCGCGATTCATCCGCTCATTCACGTGCCGAGACCATTGCAACTGGCGATGACCGCAACCGCTGCATTCATCTCCGGTCATTCGTTCAGGCCCGCGCTACGCAGGACAGTGGACCCGGACCATGTAACGAAGTGAGTGCGACTGCTTCAGAGAACAAGCCCTGTAAACGTTGAATCGGTACCACCTGACTTGGTCTCGCCGCCGCGAGCTTCGTCGCGCCTCCTCAGCATGGTCACCGCTATGCCTGCGTCGGCTCGTCTCGCTCGCGTCGCCGATCCCGGCGCCATCTGGTACCGATTCAGCGTTTACACGCCACTAGTCACGACTCATCCTGATCGTCTGAAAACTGAGACCCGTTGTCCGGCTCCTCGCCTGGATTCTGCGCAGCCGCCGTTCCTTGTGCAGCTCGTCCGCTGCCTCCGCGGCGACGGCGACGTCTTCTCGGTGCTTTTGCTTCGAGCTCCTTCACTTCCGAGGTTTCGATCTCGAGTTTCTTCACCGGCTCGCGGTCGCTGAGTTTTTTCTCATCGAGGAGCCAGACCCACTGAGTCTCGGGAGTTGCCGGAGGCGGCGCTAGGGGAGATGGCACTGCAGGACGGGGAACGGCACTCGGTCTCCTCGTCGAATCGCGTCTCGGCTCACGCGGCTTGGGCATCATCGTGCGAGGTCGGACTTCGCGTTCCGGGCCTGCCATCTTCCTGGTCCGAATGAGGATCTCTTCGGAGATGCGTCGATTGACCGCAATCAGATCGGAGACGAGTCCGATCAGAAACGTCTGGAATCCGACAATGAGAAGGATCGCGGCCAGAATGAGCGACTGCACGTGACCGTCGCTATTGCCGTTGAAGAAGTAAATGAGGAAGCGGATTCCCAGAATCAGTCCGAAAGTGAGGAAGATCGCCGCAAGAGCTGAGAAAGTTTTCAGTGGTTTGTACAAGGTGTATATCCGGAAGATGGTAACGGCCGACTTGCGCAGGTAGTGTGAGATGCCAGTGTAAAGACGAGACGGGCGTGTCGGTGGATTCGTTCCGACAGGGACGGATACAACACCGAGATTTCGATTGCCAGCCTGAATGATCGTCTCGAGTGTGTATGTGAAGGGGTTGAAGACGTTGATCTGGTAGGCCGCTTCACGTGAGAAGCCGCGCAGACCGCTCGTAACGTCGGGAATGTGAATGCCGGCAGCGCGCCCCACAGACCAGCTGCCCAGGCGTTGAAGCATTTTCTTCGCGCTACTCATGTGCGGCGAAGCCTTCACGCCACGATCACCGATCACGACCTCTGCAAGACCGTCGATGATCGGAGCAACAACTTTCGCAATGTCGCTTCCCTTGTACTGATTATCGGCGTCGGTGTTCACAATGATGTCGGCGCCGAGCCGCAGAGCTGCGTCGATTCCTGTGGTGAACGCAGTCGAAAGGCCGCGGTGGTTGAGAACTCTTACCACATGGGTGACGCCGGCCCTTCGCGCGACGTCGATCGTTGCGTCTTCGCTCCCATCGTCAATCAGGAGCGTCTCGATCGATGTGATTCCGGGGATCTGACGCGGTAATTCTTTGATCGTGATACCGATCGTTTTCTCTTCGTTGTATGCAGGGATCTGAATGATCAGTTTCAAACGGTTTCCTTCGGTGAGATGTCTAAAAACGGGATTCTAACGGATTCAATAATTAGAAACACCCAGCACGCGACCCGCGCGTCGCGGAGCGACGCATGGTGAGGGGCGTGAAAGTCTTGAGAGTCCGTCGGAGAAAGCGAATCTCTCGCGGCCCCTTACCCGGTCGCTGACGCGACCACCCTCTCCCTGTCGGGGAAAGGGATCATACCTACCACTCGGGAGACAAAGAGGTAGCCTTTCGGCTACCTCTTTGTCACAGACTGAACTACTGGCCCGGCACGTTGTATGGGTCCTGCGTGACGTTGTCGATCACTGAGGCGTTGACCGCAAGTCGTCCAGTGCCACCGACCACACGCACTGACATCCTCACGTTGTACACGTTGACGAGCCCCATCTGCTTGAGGATCCCACTGATCTGGCGGAACTCATTCGGCTGGAGGGAGAGTCTGAGCATCGGCGTGATTTTGGCCTCGGGGATGACGGCGCGGACCTCGATGGAAACGGGCTTGCCCGTAACCTCCGCGAACGCCATGTTGGTGCGGAAGCGGTCGGATTCTTCGAGCTGCAGGACCTCGAGTGCTCGATCGCCGATTCCGTTAGCTTCCTGGGGAGTGACGGCCTGGCTGAACTGGCCAACTGTCCCACCAAGTCGCGAGTCGTACGTGCGGGCTGTCACGACCAGGGCCGTGTCCGTCGCGGTAACCACCTGGACCGCGCCCGTGATGTTGGTCTGACCGAACACAGTCTCCACAACATTGTCGAGGGCTTTGACTTCCCCGGGTTCGATCCTGACGGTGGACTGCTTCACATTTGTGGGGTCGTTCGCCGGGATGAACATGAGGTTCGCCAATACGGCGGCTTTCGACGAATTGAAGATTCGCATCTCCGATCGCCACTGATTGCGATCGTTACTGATATGCGTGAGTCCGGGAACCACATAACGCGATGCCGCGATGGTGGAGAACTGGACAGCCGGCACCAGGATCGGATCGCCGCTTCGATTGTCGATCACAGTGCCAAACGCTGTGACCTTGCCGGTGTCAGAGATCACCTCGAGCTCGATGCGGCCATCGTCGAGTGTCAGATTGCGTCCCGACAAAACCGAGTTGAGCTGCAGATGTTCTGCTGGCTTGAGATCGACGCGGAATGAATCGAGTTTCGCGCCTGCCGCATTGAAGATCGATACCTGAACGTTGGCTAGCTCACCCGAGCCTTCGACCAGACCGAGATTCGTACGGAACGCTGCGTTCTGAGCGATCTGCTGGATCGAGATTGCACCGAGACCGGGGAGCGTGCCCCGCCCGACGAAGCTCGAGAACGGAATGGCAGGAACGAACTGAGAGAGCGAACCAACCAGCTTCTGGTCGTAAGTACGTGAGGACGCCACAGTCTCGTACTGGATGGTGCCGGCGGAGTTCACCGTCTTGCCCGCGAAATTGAGCGGACGGATCTCGAGGGAACCGAGTGTCCCGTCGTTGAGCGATCCGAGCCCGTACCAGCGCTTGACGATGTCATCCATGGCAGTGGTAACTCCCGGTTCGATCTCGATGACGGTCTGCTTGCCGACCTCGGTGCCGTTGGCCGTGGTTGGGGTGAAGGTGAGCTGATACTTGATCTTGTCACCGGTCGTGTTCGCGATCCGAACGTCGGACTGGAAATTGGCGCGAGCTCCGGAAATATGCGACACCGAAGGAATGATGAGTGCGTTCTCCGGTGGCCGCGACTTCGCGGTCGGAGTGATCGGTGTTACGAGGTTGATCGAGATCGGGACATTCGCCAGGGTGGTCGGCGGGCCTGTCGGTGCGACGGTTGTGATGCTCACCGTGCCCGTGTTCGTCCCGACCGGAAGACCTGCTGGCTTTGCAGTCACGGTGATGATCGTCCCCTGAGGCGGGACTACGGCAGTCGTCGGGGTCACCGTGATCCACGGCTGCGTGGTTGTGACCGTAACGGTCTTCCCGGTGTTTCCGGACGATCTGAGACCAGAAGGCGAGATGGTGCCCAGAGGAATCGTGTCGTCATCTCCCGGGATGAAGATTCTCTGAACGAGACTCTCTTCCTTTCCGAACTGCGTCGACTGATCGGGTTGCGGTTTATTGGCTGGCGGCGGTGGGACCACGACGATCCGGACGGCCAGCGAGAAATCGCTGGGGTTCGGAGACGTTGCGCAGGACGACTTCGCGCGGACTCGGTAAAAATATGGCGTCGGTTCTGTTGATGTGTGCTCGAACTCCGTGCGGTCGCCGGTGACGGTCCGCCTCGTGATGATGTTCGAGAAATTGATATCGGTGGCTTCCTCGACCTCGTACGACTTATCGATGTCAGGCGACCAGCTGAACTCGTAAACCTTGTCGGATGTGATCTCGCCCGGAACGGCGGGAACGAGTCTGCGTCCCGAAACGCCGGAGCAGCCCGGATCGACAACGGTCGTACGCGTGAACTTACGACGCGCGGAGGCAATCGGAGGGCAGTTCGCATTGACCGGTATCGCTTCGACGTACCACTCGATCGTCCCCTCCGGGATGTCGACCGTAAGAGAGGTGCCCGTGGTGGAACCAATGAGTGCAGGGCCCGGCTCAGCACTGACTGTGACAATCCGATAGACGTTGTAGCGAATGGCACCGGCCACCGCAGTCCACCTGAAGGTGACAGGGGAAGAGGTGACGGTCGCGCCCTCGGTGGGCTCGAGCAGGGTCGGCGCGGCGATGGAACAGATCGAAGAAGAGCTCTGTGCGGAGTTATTGCCGGAGCTCGGATCTGCCGAGCTTGAAGAGATCGTTGCGCTGTTGGTGATGAAGGCACCGCTGAACGACCGCAGCACGGTGTAGTTCGCTGTGATGGTCACCGAGGAGCCGGAAGCGAGCGACCCAACCGAGCAGGGGAAGCCGGTCGCGCACGGTGCGGTAGCGGACTCGAAGGCAAGCCCGGTCGGAGTCGGATCGTTGATGACGATTCCCGTTGCGTCCGAAGGACCGTCGTTGGTCACCGTGATCGTGTACTGGATCGGTGCGCCTGGCGAGACTGTGCCGATGCCGGTCTTCGTAATGGCCACGTCTGACGACGCGCTGCCTGAGCTGGAAGCCGTCGCACTGTTGTTTGAGGAGACAGGGTCATTGGTCCCCGAGCTTACCGACGCGGTATTGGTGATGGTTCCACCGGTAAAGGATGGCGAGACCCGGTATGTGGCGGTAATGACCCTGACGGCTCCGGAATTCAGCGACCCGAGCGGGCAGGGGAAGCCATTGGCGCACGGTGCAGACGCGCTCAGCAGCGTCAGGCCCGCAGGAGTCGGATCGGTAAGGGTAACGTTCGCAGCGTTTGAAGGCCCGTTGTTCGTGACAGTCAGGGTGTAAGTGACGTCGCGGCCCGGAGTGAAGAGAGGGGTCACACTCTTCATTACGGAAAGATCAGCCGACGGAACACCCGATACAGTCACTGTCTTCGAGTTGTTGTTTCCATTCGGATCGCTTGTCTGAGAGAAGATCGACGCGGTGTTGCTGATCGTCGTGCCACTGAAGCTGGCGGGAACTGCGTACGTCACGCTGATCGTCGATGATCCTCCTGACACGAGGTCCTGCAGCGCGCACGGCGCGACTCCCGCCGAGCATGGAGACGTTGCCGAGACGAAGGAGAGTCCGGCTGGTGTCGGATCGTTGAGTGTGACTCCGGTGGCATTCGAGGGGCCGTTGTTTGACACCGTAATTGTGAACGTAACGTTCTGCCCTGGAGTGAAGGAAGCGGGCGCGATCTTTGTGATACCGAGGTCGGCCTGGCTGCTGCTCGTGGCCGCTGCAGTGGAAGTGTTGTTTGTGGTCGGGTCCGTGGTTACCGATGAGACTGATGCGCTGTTTGTAATCGACCCCGTATAGCTGGACGGCACGTCGTAGGTGACAGTGATCGTGGCGGACGTTCCCGGCTGCATAGAGCCGAGGGCGCAGGGCGAGACTGACGTACTACAGGCGCCGCTCGCCGAGACGAACGTCAGGCCTGCCGGAGTGGGATCGTTCAACGTCACTCCGGTCGCGACCGAGGGTCCGCTGTTCGTGACGTTAATCGTGTAGGTGATGTTCGAGCCAGGAGTGAAACTGGCAGGACCGGTCTTGAGGATTGAGAGATCGGCTGAACCGCTGGCCTGACTGTTGGCTGTCGAGCTGTTGTTGGCGGCATTCGGGTCCGGTGTTCCCGACGACGAGATTGCTGCGGTGTTGCTGACGTTGCCGGTCGCGTTAGCGGCGACGTTGAAGGTTGCGCTGATCGTCTGGGTGGCCCCGGCAGCGATCGAAGCGATCGTGCAGGGGAATGCGCTGCATGCACCGGAGGCGGAGACGAAGGTGAGGTTCGCAGATGGCGTGTCCGTCACGGTGACGCTCGAAGCATTCGAGGGACCGTTGTTCGTCACAGCGATGCTGTAGGTGACGCTCTGTCCGGCAGTGACCGAGGTTGGGCCGGTCTTGACGATCGACACGTCCGCGGAGCCGCTGGTGGTGCTCGTTGCGGTGGAGCTGTTGTTGGCGGCATTCGCGTCCGGTGTGGCAGACGACGAGATCGCAGCGGTATTGCTGACGTTGCCGGTCGCGTTTGCCGACACGTTGAAGGTTGCGCTGATTGTCTGCGTGGTTCCGGCAGCGATCGAAGCGATCGTGCAGGGGAATGCCGTACATGCACCTGACGCGGAGACGAAGGTCAGGTTCGCAGATGGCGTGTCCGTCACAGTGACGCTCGAAGCATTCGAGGGACCGTTGTTGGTGACAGCAATGCTGTAAGTCACGCTCTGTCCGGCAGTCACCGAGGTGGGGCCGGTCTTGACGATCGACACATCCGCGGAGCCGCCAACCGTGCTGGTGACGGTCGAGCTGTTGTTCCCGGAAAGAGGATCGGGTGTCCCAGATGATGCGATCGAAGCGCTGTTGCTGATGCTGCCGGTCGCGCTGGCCGCTACGTTGAAGACGGCGCTGATGGTCTGTGTGGTTCCGGCAGCGATCGAAGCGATCGTGCAGGGGAGGGCGGTGCATGCACCGGACGCGGAGACGAAGGTCAGGTTCGCGGACGGCGTGTCTGTCACGTTGACAGTCGATGCGTCTGAGGGACCGGCGTTGGTCACAGCAATGCTGTAAGTCACGCTCTGTCCGGCAGTCACGGAGGCGGGACCGGTCTTGACGATCGAGAGGTCAGCGGAGGCGCCAGTAGCACTGGTGACGGTCGAGCTGTTGTTGGCGGCATTCGCGTCCGGTGTTCCCGACGACGAGATCGCGGCGGTGTTGCTAACGTTGCCGGTCGCGTTTGCCGCGACGTTGAAGGTTGCGCTGATGGTCTGCGTGGTTCCGGCGGCGAGCGACGCGATCGTGCAGGGGAATGCGGTACAAGCACCCGACGCGGAGACAAACGTCAGGTTCGCAGATGGCGTGTCCGTCACAGTGACATTCGAGGCATTCGAGGGACCGTTGTTCGTCACCGCAATGCTGTAAGTGACGCTCTGTCCGGCAGTCACCGAGGTGGGGCCGGTCTTGACGATCGACACATCCGCGGAGCCGCTAGTGGTGCTCGTTGCGGTCGAGCTGTTGTTGGCGGCATTCGCGTCCGGTGTTCCAGACGAAGAGATCGCAGCGGTATTGCTGACGTTGCCGGTCGCGTTAGATGCGACGTTGAAGACGGCGTTGATGGTCTGTGTGGTTCCGGCGGCGATCGAAGGGATCGTGCAGGGAAATGCGGTGCATGCACCTGACGCGGAGACGAACGTAAGGTTCGCAGATGGCGTGTCCGTCACAGTGACGCTCGAAGCATTCGAGGGACCGTTGTTGGTCACAGCAATGCTGTAGGTGACGCTCTGTCCAGCAGTCACCACGGTTGGGCCGGTCTTGATAATCGACACATCCGCGGAGCCGGCAGTAGCACTGGTGACGGTTGAGCTGTTGTTGGCGGCATTCGCGTCCGGCGTTCCCGACGACGAGATCGCAGCGGTGTTGCTGACGTTGCCGGTCGCGTTAGCGGCGACACTGAAGACGGCGCTGATGGTCTGCGTGGTTCCGGCGCCGAGCGACGCGATCGTGCAGGGGAATGCGGTACAAGCACCGGAGGCGGAGACGAAGGTCAGGTTCGCAGATGGCGTGTCCGTCACGGTGACGCTCGAAGCATTCGAGGGACCGTTGTTCGTCACCGCAATGCTGTAAGTCACGTTCTGTCCGGCAGTCACCGAGGTGGGTCCGGTCTTGACGATCGACACATCCGCGGAGCCGGCAGTAGCACTGGTGACGGTGGAGCTGTTGTTGGCGGCATTCGCGTCCGGTGTGGCAGACGACGAGATTGCTGCGGTATTGCTGACGTTGCCGGTCGCGTTAGCCGAGACACTGAAGACGACGCTGATCGTCTGGGTGGCACCGGCAGCGATCGAAGCGATCGTGCAGGGGAATGCCGTGCATGCACCCGACGCGGACACAAAAGTCAGGTTGGCAGATGGCGTGTCCGTCACAGTGACACTCGACGCATCCGAAGGACCGTTGTTGGTCACAGCAATGCTGTAAGTGACGCTCTGTCCGGCAGTCACCGAGGTGGGGCCGGTCTTGACGATCGACACATCCGCGGAGCCGCCAACAGTGCTGGTGACGGTCGAGCTGTTGTTCCCGGAAAGAGGATCGGGTGTTCCGGAAGAGGCGATCGAAGCGTTGTTGCTGATGCTGCCGGTCGCAGTAGCCGCGACGTTGAAGACAGCGCTGATCGTCTGGGTGGTTCCGGCGGCGATCGACGCGATCGTGCAGGGGAGGGCGGTGCATGCACCGGACGCGGAGACGAACGTCAGGTTCGCGGACGGTGTATCTGTCACGTTCACACTCGATGCGTCTGAGGGACCAGCGTTTGTCACGGCAATGCTGTAAGTCACACTCTGGCCTGCAGTCACGGAGGCAGGACCGGTTTTGACGATCGAGAGGTCAGCGGAAGCGCCCGAGGACGACGTGGCCGTTGCTGTGTTGTTGGCACTCGATGCGTCCGTGGGGGAAATCGTAACCGTGTTGCTCACTGTGGTCGGTGTGTAGCCTGACGGAACTGCGTAGGTGACCGAGACCGGTAACGATTGTCCTGGCGTGAGAGTCCCTAGAGCGCAGGGAAAGCCGTTTGCGCAGGCTCCTGTCGCAGAGACGAACGTGAGGCCGCTCGGAGTCGGGTCGGTCAACGTGACGCCGGTGGCCGTTGATGGACCGTTGTTCGTGGCCACGATGTTGAACGTGATGTTCGTGCCCGGGGTGAACGAAGCAGGGCCGGACTTTGTGACGGAAAGGTCAGAGTCCGGGGCCAGCGTAGCGGTGGTTGAGGCCGAGTCGTTGGCGGTGTTGGTGTCGCCATTGGTGGCCGAGACACCTGCCGTGTTGGTGATCGAGCCTGTAGCACCTGCCGGAATTGAGTACGTCACGGAGATTGGAACTGAAGCTCCGGGCGCGATGGATCCGAGCGAGCAGGGGAAACCACCAGCGCAAGGGGTGGTAGCGGAAACGAATTGCGCGCCGGGGAAAGGGGTCTCTGTGACTACGACACTCGTCGCACTGATCGAACCCGTGTTCGTAACGGTAAGGTTGTAGGTGGTTGACCGACCGGGCACGGCGGAGGTCGGGCCTGTCTTGGAGATGCTCACATCGGTACTGCCAGCCGCAATGGTGATGCTGAACAGCCTTGTGACCGTATCAATGGAGCTGTCCGTGACTCTGGCGGTGAAGTCGAAAATGCCAGTGGTTGTCGGTGTGCCGCTGATCGAACCGTTCGAGGCGAGGGAGAGGCCCGGGGGGAGCGCGCCCGAGGCTACCGTCCAGGTATAAGGCGGCGCTCCTCCACTCGCGGTGAGGGTCTCAGAGTAGGCACTGCCTGTAGTCCCCGACCGAAGCGCGGTCGTCGTGATGGCTAGATCGGTTGTGTAAGTGAACCCGGTCGCTGAGGTTGCGAGCTGGCCATCGGGATTCGTGACGACCACGGTCTTGGTCCCCGCCGCTTGTGGCGGCGTGGTGAACGTGATCGTCGTGGAGCTCACAACCACAACATTGGATGCCGGAGCTCCGGCGATGGCGACGGTAGCTCCGGCCGCGAAGTTCGTGCCGGTGATGGTGACGGAAGTCCCCCCGGATGAAGGACCGGAGCTCGGCGTCAGCGACGTGATTGATGGTGCCGCTGCGACCTGCAGCTCGAATGCACCGATGTCATCGATGACGGTTCCGTTTCCATCACCGTCTTTCGGTCGAAGCAAGCGCCGCTGGTCGTCGGTGGACGGTGAAGAGCCGGTGTCGATGGCGGGACTGCCTGGCAGTAAAGCGTGGGTGGGGGTGCCGTTTCCGAGGTTGTTCGAAAGCGCTCCCAGGTTTGCAATCGTGTTGCTCAAGCCACCGTTTCCTGCGAACCCACACGCGGCCCCATCCTCGAGGTTGGGGCCGCTGGGGCTGATCAGACCGTTGCCGGTGCAGTTTCCATCAACGAAGCCGGTATTGGTATTGTTGGAGACGATCGTGTTCATGAACACGGTCTGGCTCGCGGTGGAAACTTGGCTGGTGCTGACCGCACCTCCCGATGTTGCGGTGTTGAACGCAATCGTGGCGTCTTTGATGGTCGTGACGCCGCCCTCCGTTGCGATCCCCGAACCGTTCAGCGCGCTGTTTCCGCTCAAAGTCACGTTGTTCAGTGTGAGCGGCTGGCTGCGACTGAGTATGCCACCACCGTCGCCCGCTGTTGCGCTGTTATTGATGACAGCTGAGTGGTCGATGGTGAGGCCATTGGCTGCCAGCGCGGTAAAGGCGGCTGATCTCAGCGCCCTGGAGAGAGGCTGATCGGTGAGCAAAATCCCACCGCTCTCGTTCGCGATTCCTCCGCCGACATCAGCGCTGTTGTTCCTCACGATGGAATCGCTCAGAACGAATGTTGAGGTTGAGGAGCCGGAGACCAGCAGGCCGCCGCCCCTCGAGAACTGCGGGGCCAAGCCTCCGCGGATCGTGACACCGGAGATCGTCACTGCCTGGGCGTTACTGGCGTGGAAGATGCGATCGCCTAACGCCGCACCGTCGATGATGGTGGCGGTAGCTCCCGCTCCGGCGATATTCATCGACGTGGTGATATCGAGATCTCCTGAAGCTGCTGTGTCGTCGAACGCGCCGACGATCGTCAGGGCATAGTTTCCCGCCGGGACGTTGATGGTATTGGTCCCGACATAATTGTTCGATTGCTGAATCGCTGCGCGGAGCGTGCACTGCTCTCCGGCCCTGATAGGGTCGGAGTCGCAGAATGCATCGGAAAGATCTGCATCCACCGCATCATTGAAAACATTCACCGTGGGATTGAACGGACCGACGAAATTGTATGTCGCCGTGCTGCTCGTGATGCTGCCCGTTGGGGTTGCTGGCGGCTCTGCCAGAGTCGCTGAGACGGTGTTCGTGCCCGGCCCGAGGGTGCTGGTGGTGGCCACAATGTCAATGGTTGCCGTGACAAAGGGGGCAATGCTGGCGATCGTGCAGGTGACCGTAGTGACCGCAGTTTGCGGATTTACATTTACTGAGCAATTGGCAGGGAAGGATGAGACTGTCGTGCCTGAAGGAAGAGTGTCGGTCACTACAACATTCGTAGCCGTCGACGGCCCGTTGTTATAAACCCTGAGCGTCAGCGTGTACGGTGTCGAGACCAGTACACGGTCGTAATTGTCGGTCTCATTGATCGCCTGAAAAACACTAATGTCGGCTTTCCCCGCAACAGTGATGTCGGTGAATGAGCTGTTGTTGTTGGGAGTGGAATCCACGCCGGGGCTTTGAACAGCTACGGTTGCTGTATTCCTTACGACACCTCGGAAGCTTGGGTCCGTCTGGGCGTTGATGCTGTAGCTCACGTTTCCGTTGGGTCCGAGCGATACGGTCTCGAGGATCGACCCCGACCCGCTCGCAGCCCCGCATGCCGATCCGACGCCCGTAGGGGTGCAGGTCCAGCCCGTAAAAGTGACGTTGGTTGGCATCGTGTCCGTGACCGTGGCGCTGACCGTCTGAGACGCGCTGCTGTTCGTCACACTCACGGTATAGGTGAAACCCTGCCCTGCGGTGGCGCCCAGACCGCCAGTGCTATCGAACTTGTTGATGGCAACATCCGCGGACTGAACGCCGAACTCGGACGTGTCGAGCGGGGCGGCGGCTCGGGTCGCCGTTGCAGTGTGCGGCGAGCCTGAAGTATTGCCATAGGATTGGCCTTGAAACGTCGCATCTCCATTCCCATCTGTCATCGTTAAGAAAGTGGCAAGATAACTCTGGCCCTCGCCTGAGCCGCTCGAATCCACGACAGTATTGCGATAGAGGTCGATATTGAACTGCGTATTCGGCGTGCTGTGGAGAGTGCCGCTGACCACAGTGTCGAAACCGTTGTAAGTGACATTCGTGATGACCGGACTGTTCTGAAGATTGTTGGGACCGGTGTCGCTATCGAGCCGATCGTTAATCTCCAGAGCTCCATTGCCGCCGAGGTCGATACCGAGCCCGCCATTGGCGCGGATCGTGTTCGCGCGGATGGAGTTCCCAGTTCCCCTCGTGATCGCCACACCAGCCCCGCCGTTGTTCGCAATTATGTTCGCGGACGCACCGGTTTGTCCGATCGAGTTGCCGCTGCCGAAAACCTCAATTCCGTGCGCGCCGTTGGGACGAGCCAGATCCCCAAGAGGATCCGTTCCGATGTAGTTGCCGTGGACTTGATTCCCAGTCGTCAACGGACCGAGAATCACGCCGTTGCGGGTGTTGCCGCTCACGACGTTCCGACAGGAAAGTGACGGAGCGGGACAAGCGGTGGCCGATACACCAATGATGCTGCCGGTGCTGTCGGCTCCCCCATCAATCAAAATCCCGTCGCCATTGGGTGCAGCTGCGCCCGTGGGGTTCATTCCAACGTAATTTTCCTCGATGCGCGTCGTCGCGAAGCTCGATGAAATTCCATAACCGGAGAAGAGTCCGATCGCAAACCCGTTAATGCTGACGCCTGCGCCAGCCGCTACAAAGCCGCTCGTTCCGGCCGGGGCGCGCGAGCCATCGAGGAAAATATCAGGCCTCGAAGCCGTGGTGTCCTGCGACCTTCCGTTGATACTTGTATTGGCTGGTATGGTCGGCAGGGGAGATAGCGGCTGGATCGTCGCATACGCCCCCACGGTCGTGGGGATCGTGATTGAGAAGTTGATCATGCAGCCCGTTGGACTACATTCCTGGAGTGCTGCGCGCAAGGTGCAGACGCCCGAGGGGGTGGAGGCGCAGATGCTGTCTCCAGGAGATGCATCCGGCTCATCGAGCTGGCTGTTGACCACAGAGAGCGTCGCCGTGCCTGGCACAGCGGAGCGGATTCGCCTGCCCGCACTTTGCGCCGCTGCTTCCACCTGGTACGCCACGCTCACGACCATCACAAGGGCGGCGATGGTGCCCGACACAGCCCGCTTAAACGTGCGACCGATAGGGGCAGGATCGATACCGGAGGGACGATCGGACGAATTCACAGTGTCGTAGGCGGGGCTCTGAGGAACGTTCATGCAATCTCCTGGACGCAGATGGATCGGTACCGATTAATCGATTATGGTAGGGAGGCGCTTCTGGAAGCCGATGATGTTACCAAAAAACAGCGAAAATAACATTCATTTGTCCTATGACGAATCGGGCGCGGGCGCGACCCCGATGTGGAAAAATATTCCCACAGCCTGCAAGATTTCATCACTCAGGGTCGGTGAAAAATTGGAGCACCGTCACATGCTTCGTCATCCTGAGCGAATGCGAAGGATCTCAAAACGCAACGGTTTGATTTCACAGCATCGCAACTTGAGATCCTTCGTCGCAGAAGGCGCTCCTCAGGATGACGGATCGACGGGCGGCATTTTTTCACAACCGCTCAGGGTGACAGTCTTTTTGCAGGCGTTATCGATAGCCCTCAATCTCTTTGTATTCCTTCCCTCGCTCGGGTCTGGAGCTGAAGCCGCCGGACCGCGTGCTGACCAGGCCGTGGAGACTGAGCAGCAGATCGATCGCATGAGTCCAACGGAGAGGATCGGCCAGCTGCTTTTTGTTGGATTCCCCGGGACGGAAGCGACGGGAGAGCTGGCACCTATGCTCGAAGAGTGGAATGCAGGGGGTGTTGTTCTCTATCGCTGGAACATCGAGTCGGCCGAACAGCTGCGCGCGTTGACTGCGGACATCCGCCGCCGCTCTCGCACCGCCCCGTTCATCGCGGTCGACGAGGAGGGAGGCACCGTTCACCGCGTCCCTGTATCGATTCCATGGTTGCCTAGTGCCATGTCTCTCGGAGCTGCCCGCTCGCCGGAGCTGGCCCGGACAGCCGGGCGGGTGCTCGGTGCGAGCCTCCGCAAGCTCGGGATCACGATGAACCTGGCCCCGGTCCTCGACATCGCCAGTAATCCCGCTTCGACACTTTCAACACGCCTCTTTTCCGATCGCGCGTCACTCGTCTCCGACCTCGGCAGCGCGTTCATCGACGGACAGCAGCAGAGCGGCATCATCCCCGTGGCCAAGCATTACCCAGGCATTGGAGCTTCGGGCGGAGACTCCCATTCAGTCGTCATCAACGCTGCCGTGACTCCGAGCGAGTTGCGGGAGCGAGAGCTGTTGCCCTGGAGGCGTGCAATCGCTGCCGGACTCGATGCCGTGATGACGGGCCACGTTGCCTTCCCGCTGGTGGACACGACCGCTGCACCAGCAACACTCTCGAGGGTCCTGCTGACGGACATTCTCGGAAAGGAGCTCGGTTTCAACGGAGTCGTCATCACGGACGAGATCGTCATGCAGGGGCTCGGACCGGGATCGCGAGGGAAGGTCGCACTCCGCGCCATCGAGGCGGGTGCCGACATGGTGATGGTGGTCGGCGGGCGTAATGATCGCTTCGAGGCATTCACAGGACTGATGCGTGCGTACTCGACAGGGGCGTTGACGGAAGAGCGGGTTCGCCAGTCGCTGCGGAGG
Source organism: Thermoanaerobaculia bacterium (assembly GCA_035576005.1). Taxonomy (GTDB): domain Bacteria; phylum Acidobacteriota; class Thermoanaerobaculia; order Gp7-AA8; family Gp7-AA8; genus DATLXH01. The sequence goes on from DATLXH010000176.1 coordinate 16,946, forward strand.
ATCCTGAGCCTGAAGTCGCGGAATTCTCCCGTGGGGGAGGGGCCGCAGGGAAGCGGCCCGGTTTCCGGAAGGATTGCTGAGGAGATCGCCGAGGCGTCGGTGACCCTTTTGAAGAACCGCGGATCGCTCCTGCCGTTGCCTCGCGCAGACGCGAAGCGCGCACGATTTCTCGGCGAGGCTGGCCCACTGGCCTCCCGATTCACCGGACCCCGGACTCTCCAGCGCGGTCGCTCGCACCCTCCTGCAGACTCCTCGGCTGTCTCGGCGAAACTGGCAGTGCTGGCTGTGTCGAATGCCTTACAGCTGAAGGAGGCGGAGGCCTTTGCGAAAACTCATCCGGCCAGCCGGATGATCCTGGTGCTGCTGGGATCCCCGGCGGAGCTCAGACCTTCATTCAACGCCGACGCGATCGTGGTCGCGTACGGTTCCGGAGAGGCGGTGCAGCGTGCTGTTGGGAAACTGCTCTTCGGAGAGATCTGCCCGAAGGGGAGACTGCCGCTGACTGTAAAAGGATTCGCAAAGTTCGGCGACGGTATGACGGGTTGCCTCAAACGAACGAAGTGAGGTTCCGCTCTGCGCGCGGATTCAGGAGCGTTTAACTCTCATTCCTCACCGACCTTCCCGCTATTCACTTCCGCAGGCGGTGTCATCCCGAACGGGTTAACAGCGTGGACCGCTGATGAAGAGGTGATGACACGCGGCGGGACTCGCGCCCCGAAGGACGAATCCCTCTCCCCGGCGGGGAGAGGGTGGTCGCGTAAGCGACCGGGAGAGGGGCCGCGAGAGATACGAAGACCTCGCCCTTTTCGACGGACTGGCAAGACTTTCACGCCCCTCTCCCTGCTTCGCTTCGCTCGCTTCCCTCTCCCCGCCGGGGAGAGGGATACGCCGCTTCGCGGCTCAACGTCTTCAGACAGTGAACCCGTGTCATCAGAAGCGTCGAGTGAGGGTTCTGACGTTTGTGGCCGGACATTCCAATGTCCGGCGCGCCCGAGGGCGCAAGTGGTCGCGAATACCGCCGGACATTGGAATGTCCGGCCACAAACGGCGCCTCCTGCGGTAGCAAGGAGCGAGGCTTCATCACCTCTTCACCAGCCTCCTCACGCTGTTAACCCGCTAGGGATGACACTCTGTGTGTGTTAACAGAGGACTGTGAGAAATGCGGGCTAACGGCGCGTGGCACGGGAACGCGCGGTGCCTGGCACTGACGATGAGCGAACCTCCAACGAGTAATCTGAGAGGAGGTAAAGGAAACCCGATCGCGTGAAGATCGACCGGAATGCGGCTGGCGAGGGTGCGACCAATTCAGGCGACCAGATCAGCGCGGATTTGATCTCGAAGAACTGGGGACCGAACTCCCTTCCAACCACCACAGCACAGTCGCCGAAAATTCTGAGTCGCTGGTCATTGATGGTCAGACGCCCGGTGGACTCGGCCACGTACGGATTGAGGAGCTCGCCCTTCCTCGACAAGGAAAGAGGGTCGTAGCCAATCACCGTCGACCCCAGGGTGTAGAGCGTGTCGACGCGCGCGTCATACGCTATCGATACGGGCGCGCCTTCCGGGACTCGACTGTTGACAAGAGCGGGCCTGTAAGGATCCGCCAGATTGAAGATTCGAATTTCCCGTGGAAAGTTCGACAGGACGAAAGCGCGGGTTCCCTCCACCACGACATCGACGATTGCCCCGCTCATGGTCGCGGAGGGCGCGATCATTCCATTTCGCGGATCAAGTACGACTGTTTTGTTCTCACACACTCCCCCCGGACAGCGCGACACGGACACGTAGAGCGCTCCAGCAATCGCGGCGATTGTGAGAGGTACTGTCTCAGACCCTTCGTTGATCTGGTAATCCGCGACGGGGGTCCCGGAGCTGGTGTACGCGGTGACCTTTCCGCTGCCGGACAGGCCGTAGGCCCGATCGCCGACAACGGCGACATCCACTGCTATCGCGCCACTGACCCTGGAAGCCCGGTCGGGCAACCCGTCCGAGCGGAGTTTCATCAATGTGATCTTTCTTCCGTCGAATAAGGCGAGAAGCTGGTCACTACCCACGAGCTTGCGGAAGAATTCATTGGTGGCTGCCGCGCTCAGGAGCTGAGGGAGCCCTGCCTCGCGGTCAAGCAGCAGCGTCGTGACACCGCCATTCCCCGCAACGAAGGCTACGTTGCCACCTGCGGCGTCCAGCGAGAGCGAATGATTCTCCCCGGGGAGCGGATACGATCGGACTTCTTTCAAGGTGGAGAGATCGAGGAGCTGCACCATCATCCCGGTCAGAATCACCACCCGGTCGCCTGAGAGAACGATCGAGCGGACGTCTGAAGCATCTTTAATCGAAGCCGTCCTCAGGACGGGCGGGCTCTGGTTGAAATCCACCACGCTCAAACCTCGAAACGTCGCGGCTGCGACGATCCCTGTCGTACTGACCGCCACCCTCCCCACCGGGAAACCTTCGATCGTCGCGGCTCTCGGAACCGCAAGCGGGTCGCCGGTCGAATAAAATCTCACCGTGGTGACCCCACTGCCCGCGGACTCGACGAGGGCAAGGGCATTGCCTCCTCTCGCCACGGCCGAAGGGGCACCAACGCCGCCGATCCTGACGGCTGTCCCGATAACGAGGTCGGCGCGCCAGAGTGTCTGATCGGACAAAACGGCGTAAACGGCATCGCCAGTTAGAGCGGCGGATGTTACGGGTCTCGGGAAAGATTTGCTGATGATTGTACGTGGTGGGGTGACGAGCAGGTCATGAACCTTGAATGTCGATCCCGCTGTTGTCAGCAGGCGTGTCCCATTGAGATCGCGAACATTCCATGTCGTGGTGCCGTCCCACTCCCTGACCAGGTTCAGGGTTCCTGCCTGGTCGGTGCTGTACTGCCTGAGGCCACCTGCCGAAGGAGCGACGATGACTGAAGACCCGGTCGCAATGAGCGAATCTGCGGTCCCGATTGCCTGGCTCCTGATGGCGAACGGCGCGCTGAAGGCGCTCGTGTCGTAAGTCAGCAAGCCCGCATCGCCCGCGGCCGCGTACAACCGATTGGCGGTCGCCGCGAGCTTCACCACTCGATTCACCGTTCCGCCGGAGATCGGAGACGAGGTTTCGAAAAGAACTGCCGGAGTCGAGGACGTCAGATCGACGGCGCGGAGCGTCCTGTCGTTTCCGGCTACAAAGACGAGGCCTGACGACGTTCCCGTCAGCGCACTGACACCGAACCTTTCGGTTTCTCCGTCACGACTGAGACTGATTCCGCTTCCGCTGAAGAATTCCGTTCGAAGACCGTCGCTCACATAGAGACGCGTCCCGTTTGCAGTGACCGAAATGGCGCGCCGCGCGGTGTTGACTGCGCCGAGTCTCGCAGGAGCAGACGGGACTCGCAGGTCGAACGCTTCCACGGACGTGTCGCCGTCGGCCACGTAGAGAGTCGTTCCGATTCGTGCGAGTGAAAGCGCTCCGCCCGTTCCCGTGGCAAGCAGCCTCCCCACGGAGGGGTTCGCTGGCTGGATTACGGATACAACGACGACCCCGGTCTCCGTGGCTATGTAGAGATGCGAATCGAACAGAAGCGTGTCCCGGATGGAGCTCGCGACGTCGAACGATGCCCCGAGCGTCAGAGTTCCGCCGGATCGCGTAACGACATAGAGACTTCTTCCGCTTCCTACATAGGCAACTCCGTTGAAGGCACGCACAGTTGTTGTCGGTCCCGGTACCGCGACCGAGCCTCTCAATAACGGAGGATCGACGGTGCGATCGTAGAGCGCTACGCCGTAATTGGTCGCCACCCAGAGGTCATTGCCATCGAGCGAGAGGTCGAGCGCAGTGGCTCGGAACTGCTCGGTGTAAACAGTTGGTGGATTGCAGGCGGCTCGGCCCTCGAGCGCTACATTGAGAAGGATCGCGAGAACCAGAATGCAAGGAGGGTGAGGGGCGGGCATGAGCAATCTTATTTGATTTTTCGATCGTGCGGAGAAAACCTCCTGCGAACGCACTTGGAATGTCCGGCCACGGGTAGCACAGGCGATTTTCACTGACTTCATCAGAAGCGGGAGAACAGCGGGGAACGCTGATGAAGAGGTGATGACACCAGGCGTGGACTCCCGCCCGAAGGGGCGAATCCCTCTCCCCGGCGGGGAGAGGGTGGTCGCGTAAGCGACCGGGAGAGGGGCCGCGAGGATACGAAGACCTCGCCCTTTCCGACGGACTGGCGAGACTTTCACGCCCCTCACCCTGCTTCGCTCCGCTCGCTTCCCTCTCCCCGCCGGGGAGAGGGATACGCCGCTTCGCGGCTAAACGACGTCAGTCAGTGAACCGGTGTCATCAGAAGCCTTGAAACATACTAAAGGAGTCCTGCAAGCTCGAGTGCCTTGCGCACATATGAGGGATGCGGCGTGGCTACAAGTTCCCCGGGAAGGATCCACTTGTACTCATCCGCCCCCTCCCCGAGACAGTCGGGAAACTGATCGAGCGCAATTACTTCGAACCGGATGCGACGGTTCGTAATCGTATGTGCAAACGAACCGACCACAGTTCCATTCAGATGTGCGATGGCTCTGCCGCCGGGAAGAAGAAGATCGTTGCCATGAGGCAGATGGAACATCCCGCGCATGAGCGCACCCGACTCCTTCCGCATCAGCACCCCTCTCTGAGCATCTGAAACGAGATAAAGAGGAATGTCGAGCGAGCGGCTCGACGCCTTCGCTCCCTTCCTCGGGAAGTCCTCGGGAGTACCGGTTCGATACGCGAGACAGTGCCTGGTCAGCGGGCATCGACCACACTCGGGAACGCCGACCCGGCAGACTAACGCTCCAAGCTCCATGAGACCCTGATTGAAGTCTCGCGGAGAATCGGCATGGGCTACCAGTGATGTGGCCAGACTCCAGATCTGCCCGTCCAGCTCGCGACTTCCGAGGGGCCAGTCAACGGCAGCGAGGCGAGCGCCAACGCGTCTGACATTCCCCTCGACGATCGGTGTGCGTAGCCCGAACGCAATGGATGCAATCGCACCAGCGGTATAACGACCAACGCCCGGAATGGAGCGGAGTGCATCGGAATCGCGCGGGATGCGTCCTCCCCACTTGTCCACCACCGCGCGAGCTCCCAGCAAGAGCATTCCGGCTCTCCTGTAGTAACCAAGCCCCGACCACGTCGCCAATACGTCCTCGTCATTTGCGGACGCGAGGATTTCCACGGAGGGAAATTTCGCCATGAAGCGAGGAAAGTACCTGAGCACAACGTCCATCCGGGTTTGCTGGAGCATCACCTCGGAGACCCACACCTGATAGGGGTCGTACGTGGTCCGCCACGGCAGAGGACGCTGATTGGACAGGAACCAGGCCTCCAGCAGAGAAGGGATCGCGATTATGGACCGCCTGGGAAGGGCGGTTCCTCGAGAAACTCTCATTACCACGGAACTCTACGGCACCCACACGCCGGGATGTGAGCAAAGAATGAACAGTCGGGGGGACTCTCGAGCCAGACAGAAGGAACGTGCCGCGTCAAACAACAAATGTCATCCCGGGCGGGAGAACAGCGTGGACGCTCGGTGAAGATGTGATGACACCCGACGTGACTCGCGCCCCGAAGGGGGCGAATCCCTCTCCCCGGCGGTGTATGGAGAGGGTGGTCGCGTAAGCGACCGGGAGGGGGGCCGCGAGAGATACGAAGACCTCGCCTTTTTCGACGGACTGGCGAGACTTTCACGCCCCTCTCCCTGCTTCGCTCCGCTCGCTTCCCTCTCCCCGCCGGGGAGAGGGATACGCCGCTTCGCGGCTCAACTACGTCAGTGAGTGCACCGGTGTTCAGAAGAAGCGGGAAAACAGCGTCACACGCTGTTGGAGAGATGATGAAGCGTTCTCCTCCTGCGGTCCCGAGACGACATTTGTGACCGGACATTCCAATGTCCGGCGGTATTTGCGTCCACTTGCGCCTACGGCGCGCCGGACATTGGAATGTCCGGCCACAGGTAGCCACAGCCAATTTTGACTGACTTCATCAGCAGAGCGTAGACAGCGTGGACGCTGGTGAAGGTGGCTCCTAACACGCGACTGCCTCCAATCGAACTACTTCAGGTATCTCCCGAGCCAGTCCGTCACAGTGGAGTACCAGAGTTGCGAATTCCGGGGCTTAAGGATCCAGTGACCCTCGTCGGGGTAGACGAGGAAACGCGACGGGACAGACCTGCGCTGCAACGCTGTGAAGAGCTGCATGCCCTCACCGACCGGGACACGGTAGTCGAGCTCACCATGTATCACGAGAGTCGGAGTCTTGAAGTTTTTGACAAAACGGTGGGGAGACCAGCGTTCGTACAGCTCCGGGTTGTCCCATGGATTGCCTTTGAACTCCCACTCAGGAAACCAGGTCTCCTCGGTCACGCCGTACATCGAATCGAGGTTGTACACACCAGCGTGCGAGACGAGCGCCTTGAAGCGATCGTTGTGTCCGAGGATCCAGTTGACCATATAGCCACCGTAGGAGCCCCCTGCGGCAGCGAGCCTCGCGGCGTCGACGTAGGGGAACGCCACGAGGCGGTCGACGCCATTCATGATGTCGATGTAGACCTTGCCCGCCCAGTCACCTGAGATTTCCTCGACGAACTTCTGCCCATAACCAGTCGAACCGCGAGGGTTCGGAAGGAAGACAACATATCCCTGGGCCGCGAACATCTGCGCGTTCCATCGGAAGCTCCAGGAGTCGTTCCACGCGCCCTGTGGTCCGCCATGGATGAGAACCAGGGCCGGATACTTTTTCGCGGCGTCGAACTTCGGAGGCTTCACGAGCAGTGCCTGTACGCGCGCACCCTCTGCACCGTCGTACCAGACATCGCTGACTTCGCCGAGCGCCAGAGAGGCGAGCAGTGATTCGTTCTCCCGAGTCAGCGCTGTGGCGACTCCGCCGCTGCGACCGATCGAGAAGATCTCGGCAGGTGCCGACATCGACGCGCGCTCGAAATAGAGCCGGCGGCCTGCGCGGTCTATGGACAGTGCGCTCGCCGAGCCATTGTCATAAAGCTTCTTAACGACACCCGATGGAATCTGGATCTCGGAAATCACAACGTTCTGTTCCTCGCCACTTGTGATGAAGACCGACCTGGTGTCAGGTGCCCAGGCGATGTCGTTGACCGCTCCCGGGAAATCGCGGGCGACACGCGTGATTGCGCCCGACTGTCGATCGAAGAGAGTCAGCTCCCACAGATCCGATTCATAACCGGCGCGAGACTGCGATCGAAACGCGATCCACTTCCCGTCGGGCGAGTAGACCGGACCTTCGTCGGCACCAGTGCGGGAGGTAATCCTGCGCGGCTGGCCGCCAGTCAGCGGGACAACATAAAGATCGCTGTTCGTCGACAGCGCCGCGTCCTTGTCAGTATTACTCGCGTAGACGAGCTCACGGCTATCAGGGGACACATCGAAGTTGGGCGCACCTCCCAGGGAGAAAGGAGGCGCGTCGAACATGCCGGGAGTGAGGTCGCGCGCTTCTCCGGCCGAGGGGGAATTGCCCGACATCCGGACGGGGATGTGAATGATGTGACTTCGCGTCGGGCCTTGCCACGAGTCCCAGTGTCGATAGAGTAATGAGTCGATGACGCGCGCCTTGACCGGATTGCTCGCGGCCTTGTCGTTCCGCTCCTTCGTGCAGTCAGCGGCGACGCCGCAATCGGCAAGGATGTCGGATACGGCGACCAGTCCTGAGCCGTTGGGCAGCCAGCGGACACTGGCGGCTCCGTTCTCGACGTTGCCGAATCGGACCGACCGCTTGCCGGCGACTTCGTAGAGATAGATCTGTTTGGTCGCGCCATCGCGATTGGACACATAGGCGATCCACTTTCCATCTGGCGACCAGACCGGAGATTCATCCTGCTTAGCGCCGTCGGTGATTTTCTGCGGGGTGCCACCAGCTGCAGGGATCAGATAGATTGCACTTTTGCGCTTGTTGGCGGGTAGATCGATCGTGCTCAGGTCATACGCGACCCAGCGTCCGTCAGGGGACACCTGAGGAGCTCCGACGCGCCGCATCGCCATCAGATCGTTGAATGTGATTACACGTTTCTGTGCGTAAAGCGGGACGGTAGTGAGGGCCAGGATTACAAACAATCGGATCGCTTTCATGATTAGCTCCAAAGGGGGAGATCAGCGGTTGCGGGGCGTCGAGTCAAATCTTTCCTCGATGCGTTGCATGAGACAGGCCGCTCAGGCGGGAGACGAGTCGAGGGGGTAGCCCGTTCCTCTCCCGCGCGTACCTTTCGAAAGAGGGCTTCTGCGGACTCTTCAGCCCCATTTTTGTAAAGCTCGTTGATGAGCTCTACATACGTTTCCGTAGATGACGTTGCCCGGACTACCGGCTTCCCGCCCTTTCGTTCCGTCGCCTTCTCGTGACCGATGAGAGATGCTACGTAAAGGCCTCTATCGCGAGGCTGCATCGCCTGCCACTCATCGCGAGTCACCTCGCCACGACTGCAGCCCGAAGTGAGTACGGTGAGGAGAATCGCAAGGGCGACCCTCGCAGAACGACGTGCGAAGCTTTGGAGTGCGGCAGCCGCAGCGGCCGCTTTTGTTTCGAACCCGCTTGAGTGAAAATCGTCAATTGCGGCAGAATCGCCACGGGACACAGAAAGCGGCAACTGCGGCTGCCGCACTCCAAAGGCTTCGCCGCGTCCGCAACCTTTGACCGACAGTCTCACTCGCGTTCCGTAGACTCCAACCGCAACTGAGCTGCGTCGTCGTGCTCCCGGCGCCATCTTTGTGCGATCGGCATCTGACGCCCGCTCCCGAAGGCTTTGGTCGAGACACGAATCGTCGGAGCCGCCTGGCGGCGCTTGAACTCATTGCCGTCGACGAGCTTCAGAATTTTGGCGACGACTGCCCGTTCGTATCCAGCTGCGACGATCTCGTCCAGCTCCTTCCATTCCTCTATAAAGAGCTTGAGGATGCCGTCGAGGATCTCGTATGGCGGCAGCGAGTCCTGATCGACCTGATCTGGTCTCAGCTCGGCTGAGGGTGGCTTGACGATCGTGGCCTCAGGTATCACAACGCCGTTTCGATTGAGCCAGTGCGTCACCTTGTAAACCGTCGTCTTGTAGACGTCACCAAGCAACGCCAGTCCGCCCGCCATGTCGCCGTAGAGCGTGCAGTAGCCGACCGCCATCTCGGACTTGTTCCCCGTGCTCAGCACCATCGCCCCTGTGCGATTCGACCACGCCATCAGAATGTTCCCGCGGATTCTTGCCTGGACATTCTCATTCGTGATGTCGAACCTGCTGTCACCGAAGAGCTGAGTGAACGATTTCACGTAAGCCTCATAGGTCTCCCGGATCGGGACGACGGAGAAACGAATCCCGAGCCGTTCTGCGAGGTCTCGGGAGTCATCGACACTTCCTCCCGAAGAGAACTCGGATGGCATGCTGATTCCGCTCACATGCGCGGCGCCGAGAGCCTCGACCGCTATCGCGGCAGTGACTGCAGAGTCGATCCCGCCCGATAGTCCGATGACCACATCGCGGAAGCCACACTTCGTGATGTAGTCGCGCAAGCCGAGGACCAGCGACCTGCCGATCTCCTCCTCTTCGGAGAGGGAGTCAACTGACTCGCACACAGGACCGTCCAGAGATACGACAGCGCCGTCACTCTCGAACTGTTTCCCGCAGAAGACCGTTTGTCCTGTCGAGTTCACCACGATGCTCGAGCCGTCAAAGAGCAGCTCGTCGTTGCCGCCGACCTGATTCACGTAAACGAGGGGAACGTTGAAGCGACGGGCGATTCCCCTGAAGAGGTCATAGCGGGTTTTACGCTTACGGGCGCTGAAGGGCGAGGCCGAGATATTCAGCAGGAGCTCGCTTCCCTGTTTCATGAGTGAGTCGACAGGATTCTCGCAGTAGAGTTTCGTGCCGAGTACCGTCTCATCGAACCAGTAATCCTCACAGATCGACACGCCTACGCGCTTGCCGAACAGCTCGACCACCTCGACCTTCGAGGCCGGCTCGAAGTAGCGAAGCTCGTCGAATACGTCGTAGGTGGGGAGCAACATTTTAGTCTGCTCGAGCACTACCTTGCCATTTTGCGCAACGACTGCCGTGTTGCGAAGAGGCTTCCCGCAACTCAGCTCGTTGCGCGCGACGCAGCCGAAGATGAGCGCGGTTGATCCCGTCATCCCCACCAGCGACTTCCTCACCGCGAGATTGCCGTCGACGAAGACATCGCGGTCAAGAAGATCTCGAGGAGGATATCCGGTCACGGCGAGCTCAGGGACCATTACGATGTCGGCTCCCTTCCGGACGCCGTCGGCATACGCATCTTCGATGAGCCGCCGATTACTCTCCAGCGCGCCCACAGTCGGGTTCAACTGACCGATATAAATTTTCATGAGACGTTCATCTTTTCACTCGAGTTGGCGCCCAGGTGCGGACTGAGGTCAAGTACGCATTCATTATCCATCCCTCGGCCGCGGGGCAAGGATGGGAAAGACTCCAGGGACTCCCGGGACTCCACGTCACTCTAGCCCGCGCCGACCCTCTTCCCGAAGCCGCTGAGCAACCTCACATGCTCCCCTTGCGTAATGATGGTGATTGAATTGTGAATCTTGAATTGATTCAATGCGTGAGCGGAGAGAGCATGCCCGACGACGACTGGGGAACTGTGAACATCAAATCAACAAAGGGCACGGCTCGCGAAGTCGCAGCTCTGCGGAAACGGTATGAAGAGCAGCGTGAGATCCTGGCACAGCTCGCAGCCGACGCTCCGTCCGACCACCTGGCGCGTGAGTATATGCGGGTCATGGCCGACGTCGAGGCAAGTCTTGCCCGTCTGGACTCGCTGGAAAGTAGCGACACAACGATCTACGCCCGCCCAGTGCCGCCGACCGCCGAAAGGCCTGCTCCCGTCGAGCGGCCGCAGCCTGAATGGTCATCCTCCGCCACAGCTGGCAGCGATGCAGTTGGCGACTTTGCCCCGACCGAAACGGAGACCCATTCGGTCGACAAGACCAGGGCGTTCATGTTTTCGGTCATCGGAGTCGTTCTCCTGGCAGCCTTTGGCTTTTACGCATGGCGATCGATGTCGGGATCGGATAAAGAGCGACCCCGGATTGTGGAGCAGCGGGACAATGACGTGCCAGCCAGAGAGACGCCCGTCACAGTCGAGCCGGCCGCATCGCCCGCTGCGTCGCCCGACGCCTCGGCCGGGCCGCTGACGATCAAGCCTGACTCCCATGACTTCGGGACCATTCGCAAAGGGACACGAGCAACGCGGCAATACGACCTCACGAACGGAAGCGACAGCGATCTCGTGCTGAAAGTTTCGCGGTCCGGCTGTCGCTGCATGTATTACGAGTATGTCGACAAGCTTCCGGCAAACGGGAACTCGAATCTGACAGTCACAGTCGATGGCGGAAAAGCGAAGAAAGGCGAGCTTCGCGAGACCATCGAGATCAAAGCCAAGACCGGCGACACCTCTTATGGCAGCATCGAGGTAGTCGCGCAGATCGAATAGCTGACGCCAGTCCAGAGTGATGCTGAGCCCGCGAAGCGGCATGTGACCCGCGAAGCGGCATGTGACCCGCGAAGCGGCGCGTGACCCGCGAAGTCCGACGCGTGACCCGCGAAGTCCGACGCGCGAGCCGCGAAGCGGCGTCTCCCTCTCCCCGGCGGGGAGAGGGAAGCGAGCGAAGCGAAGCAGGGAGAGGGGCGTGAAAGTCCCGAGACTCCTTTGGAAAGGGCGAGGCTTCGTATCTCTCACGGCCCCTCTCCCGGTCGCTGACGCGACCATCCACTCCCCGCCGGGAAGAGGTTTTCAACCCCCTTCGGGTCCGTCGGTTCGAGAATTGAAGTGAACGTCGGTGCGGAGATCGATACCGCCGCTCCGCGGCTCCTTACACAAACCGAGGGTGACCCCACCCTCACGGGTGGGGCTACAGAGATGCCGCCGCTTCCGCGGCTTAATGCCCTGTTTGCTGAAAATGTTGAACATCAGCTCCCTTCGCGGCGCCACAGTCAACGCTCTGTGTCCCCACCTCATTCACAGTTATTCCGCTGTGAGAAAAGCGAAAAGGACCCCTTCGCTTCAGGCATTGTTTACAGGAAATTGTCAGGCGACCGCGAAACATATTCCCCTTTCTCACGTCCTAACCATACGAAGCAACGAGATTGGAACAGGAGAGAATCAGCCATGAATAAGACGATCGAACATTTGCAAACAGAGAGGGAGCTGGTCCTCGCGATCGTCCATGTTCTGCCGCACGCAGCCGAAGCGCGGGTGACTCAGGATCATGACGATGTAATTGCCATCGAGCTCCCCAGCATCGATGGCGCAATGCTACGGACAGCGGTCTTCTCGAGGGCTGCAGTCGTTGAGCTTCTCAGCGACCCGAGTCGCGCCGTCAAGGTCGAGTACCTGCAGCGCGATATCCTGGCCGCTGCTCGTGCCAGACGCGAGTTCCGCTATCCGCGAACGGTCCGGGCGCTCCCTTCGGCCCATGTTGCGGGCACGGCACAGAAATCTGAGAAGAAAGCGACGCGTCAACGTTCGAGCACAGTATCCGCCTAATAGTCGGACTTGAAGTTAAATTTCCTTCTATTTGATGGTACAATGCCATCGTGACTGTCGCATTGGATGAACACGACCTCGCGATCCTGGCCGCGCTCTGCGCCGATGCTCGTACGCCTGTCTCACAGATTGCTGAGCTGATCGGGCTCTCACGCCCTGCCGTGGCCGAGCGAATCGACAAGCTGGAGAGGAACGGAGTCCTTCGCGGAACCACCGCGGTCATCGATCCCGTCAAAGTCGGAAAGTCGGTCACCGCGTTCGTCTCCGCGCGGGAAAAAGGAGCGATCAACGCCGGTCATCGCTCCGCACTTCGCGCCTTACTCGCCCGCGAAGAGGTGCTCGAGATGCACTCGGTCGCCGGCGACGATTGTTACCTCATCAAGATCCGCACGGACTCGATTCAATCGCTGAATCAACTCGTCTCGACACTGGGAACCCCACCACTCAACGTCTCAACCCGCACGACCATCGTGATGCATACCTACGGCGAAAAAGTCGGCGGGATTCTTATCGCGCCTGAGGAGATCGCGCGGTGAAACGCGAAAAGAGTCTCGCGTATATCGCCTTCGCCACGGTATGCGTCGTCTGGGGCACGACCTACCTGGCAATCCGAATCGCGATCGAGACACTGCCGACATTCCTCTTTACGTCGACGCGATTCCTCCTGGGTGGAGGCATTCTTCTGATCCTGAGCCTCGCACGCGGTGAGCGTCTTCCTTCGAAGAGAAATGATTACCTGAATCTCGCACTCATTGGCTTTCTCCTCATAGGAGTCGGTAACCTCGCCGTCGTCTGGGCTGAGCACTACGTTACCAGTGGCTTTGCTGCCCTCATGGTCGCGATCGCTCCGTTCTGGATGGCTTTGATTGAAGCAATCCGGCCGGCGGGCGAACGAATCACTACGCGAAAAGCGCTTGGAATGACGATCGGTTTCGGCGGAGTCGCGCTGCTGATCGCGCCGCAGCTCAACTCCGCTCAGGGTTACGATCGTAACTTCATCCTCGGCGTCATCGCCCTGCAAATCGGTTCGATCGCCTGGCAACTCGGCTCAGTGAGATCGAAGTATCACAAGATCGACGCTACGCCGCTGATGGCCGCTTCGATTCAGATGATCTCTGGCGCGCTCGTGATCGGGATCATCGGTCTGTTGCGAGGAGAAGCAAGTCGTTTCGCCTTCAACGGCCGGACGCTCGCAGCGTTCCTCTACCTGGTGATCTTCGGCTCCGTCATTGCGTATGGAGCCTATGTTTACGCCCTCTCGCAGCTATCGACCTCTACGGTTTCCCTCTACGCCTACGTCAACCCCGTAGTCGCCGTAGTTCTTGGCTGGGCTGTGCTCAGCGAGCCGATCGGCTGGAGCTCTCTGGCGGCAATGGTCGTCATCTTCGCAGGTGTGGCAATGGTTCAGACGGGCGGCGGCAAGCCCGCGGTCGTGGCGCCGGAGCCAGCGGTGTCGTCTTTGCGGCCTGGCCTCAGTGATACAGGCTCACCTGCGGCAACCGGACCCCGTTCTGTCCCCGCAACGACTCGTATGGAAGGTCCAGCCTCTCGCGGCATCACTGGTTAGCCCGCATTTCTCACAGAAGGCGAGCGCAGGGACGCACGGCGTGCGTCCGGTACCCTGTCCCTGACCGAGAAGATTGTCGTCGGCCATCGCTGGCCCGCATTTTCTCACAGACCTTCGCCGTGAGACGACGGATAGCGGCCTGTCTGCTTCGTTGCACAGCAATTTCGCTCCTTGACATAGTGTCGACTATGCCTTCGTCGCAAAATCGCCGTGCGCCTCGCATCCGAGCCACTCTCCGCCGTCTCACGACAAAGGTCTGTGAGAAAATGCGGGCTGGGACGAGGGTTCATGCCGGGATGCAGAATTCCTGATGCGAATGTCTTGGTGCCGGACGCAGGCCCTGCGTCCCTACACCCGCCCCGGTTGCTCTCGACACAGTGTCGACACTATGGCAAGGAGCGAAATTGCCGTGCAACGAACGAGACAGGCCGCTATCCGTCGTCTCGCGGCGAAGGGCTGTGAGAAATGCGGGCTGGTCTCGGGCGCGCGGCCGGCATTCCAACATTCGGCGAACTCGCCTCAAGTGATGAACATGCAGTCACCGAAGCTGTAGAAAAGGTAACGCTCTGCCACAGCTTCTTCATAGGCGGCGCGCACCAGCCCGCTCCCGCCGAACGCGGACACGAGCATGATCAGGGTGGATTCGGGAAGGTGAAAGTTGGTCAGCAGCCGATCGACAGCGCGAAACTCATATCCCGGAGTGATGAAGATCGATGTCTCGCTCTCGCCGCTCGGGAACCGTCCCTCTCCTGCCGTGATCGCACTCTCGAGCACTCGGACCGAGGTCGTGCCGACTGCTGTGATTTTCCGGCCCGATTCCAAAGCGAGATTGAGGCGTTCAGCCGCATTCTCCGAGATGGTGTAACGCTCACGCCCCATTTTATGGTCGGCCACGAGATCCACCTTGACCGGTTGAAATGTTCCGATCCCGACGTGGAGTGTGACCCGGACGATCTCGACGCCACGAGATGCAATTTCATCGAGGATCACCTGGGTGAAGTGGAGTCCTGCGGTCGGAGCTGCGATTGCCCCGCGCGCGGCCGCGTACACGGTCTGGTACGCGTCGCGATCGCGTTGCCGGTCCTCGCCAGTGCGTCGGTGAATGTAGGGAGGTAACGGAGTGACACCAATTCGCTCGATCTCGCTCCAGACGTTTGTCTCGTCGTCACCTGAGAATCGAAGTGTGACTGTGCCAACTGCATCTTTAGCGAGCACTTCGGCGCCGAGCAGTTCGGAGAACTCGAGAGTGTCACCCTTGCGAACCCGTCTGGCCGGTTTGCACCAGCTCGTCCATACAAACGGCTCGCTGCGTCGCGTGAGCAAAAACTCGATCGGACGCGACATTCCCGGCTTCGGGGCTGCGAAGAGTCGCGCAGGGAAAACCGCCGTGTCGTTGATCACGAGGACGTCGCCCGCGTCGAGCCGAGCGGGCAACGTTTGAAACAGGGAATGACTCACGCGACCCGTTGCGCGATCAATCAGCATCATCCGCGAAGTCCCTCGAGGACGCGCCTCCTGCGCGATGAGCTCGTTGGGCAGAGCGAACGAAAAGTCAGACCGCCTCAGGGGAGAACAACCTCAGAGAGGGACCATGCCATCGAGGGAGGATTGTAATGAGAAAGGAGACGGGGGGTGTCATCCGAGCGGGTTAACGGCGTGGAACGCTGGTGAAGAGGTGAATGACACCGGCGTTGGACTCGAACCCCGAAGGGGCGAGTCCCTCTCCCCGGCGGGGAGAGGGTGGTCGCGTAAGCGACCGGGAGAGGGGCCGCGAGAGATACGAAGACTTCTCCTTTTCGACAGACTCGCAAGACTTTCACGCCCCTCTCCCTGCTTCGCTCCGCTCGCTTCCCTCTCCCCGCCGGGGAGAGGGATACGCCGCTTCGCGGCTCAACGACGTCAGTCAGTGAACCGGTGTCATCAGAAGCCGGATGTACGGCGAATGTCGCGACTGAGAAAAAAGAAATGGAGGTGTCATCCCGAGCCTAGGCGTGTGGGTATTAGGGGCGAGAGATCTCGCCAGCTCGTACTCGGCTCATTCCTAACCTCCGTCGTATCACGCGTAGGTCTGCGAGAAATGCGGGCTAGAATTTGCTGATGACTGACAATCAACTCCCTGCCCGCGTCATTACCTGCAGCGACGCCGCGTCCAGAGGTGAAAGAACGGACATCTCCGGTCCCGCGGTGCGGGACAGACTACTCTCCGCTGGATTTTTCGTTGATTCTGTAGTCGTAGTACCTGATGAAGAGGACGCGATCGCGAGCGCAATCGTCTCGGCCGTTGACCAGTCACGCGTCATCCTCGTCGTCACGACCGGCGGGACGGGAATCGCGCCTCGGGACGTCACTCCGGAGGCCACGGCAAGAGTTACGAGCAAGCCCATTGCGGGCCTGGGCGAGAGGATGCGTAGCGCCTCTTTGGAGAAGACCCGGATGGCTTCGCTATCGCGCGTCGGAGCAGCGGTTCGCGGGTCGGCATTAGTCGTGAATCTGCCGGGAAGCAGCCGCGGCGCCCTGGAATGTCTGGAAGCCATCGTCGATCTCCTGCCCCACGCGATCGAGCTTCTGAGCGGAAAGCGCATCGAGCACCATCCGAGATGAGGTTGAGTGATTATGACTGTGCAGACTGGTCTTGAAGTACTACTGGAAAATCCCAAGCCGATTCTCGGCAAGAAAATCGGTCTCGTCACGAATCAAAGTGGCGTCACCAGCGACCTGCGTCACGTCGTCCCACTTCTCCATGCAGGAAAGGGTTGGAAGCTTTCTGCCCTCTTCGGCCCCGAGCACGGAATCTGGGGCGAAGCCCAGGACATGGAGCATGTCGACCACTCGTACGATCCGCTGACCGGACTCGAGGTCCATTCTCTTTACGGAGCAACCAAAGAGGACCTCACGCCGAGTACCGATGTCCTCAAGGACCTTGATGCGCTGGTGATCGATCTGCAGGACATCGGGTCGCGCTACTACACGTTCATCTACACGATGGCGCTCTGCATGCGCGCTGCCGCTCCACTCGGTGTTCAGGTCATCGTGCTCGACCGCCCCAATCCGATCGACGGCACACACCTCGAAGGAAACATCCGCGAGGACAAATACTCGAGCTTCGTCGGCATGTTCCCTCTGCCGACCCGTCACGCCATGACCGCAGGCGAGCTCGCGCGCTACTTCAACGCCCGGTTCGATCTCAACAGCGACCTGCTCGTGGTTCCGATGCGCGGCTGGGACCGTTCGATGTGGTGGGGCGACACAGGCCTTCCGTGGATCATTCCGTCGCCCAACATGCCCACCGTCTACACCGCTGCGGTGTACCCGGGAATGTGCCTCATCGAGGGGACCAACCTGAGCGAGGGTCGAGGCACGACGCACCCCTTCGAGTTCTTCGGCGCGCCCTGGCTCGACCCATTCAAGCTGGCCGCGAACCTCAATGCTGTCGGCCTTCCCGGCATCCGCTTCCGCCCCCACTATTTCGAGCCCAGGTTCCAGAAGCACGCAGGAAAGGTCTGCGGCGGCGTGGAGCTCCATGTAACCGACCGCTTCACGTTCGAGCCGTATCGAACGGGACTCTGGTGCGTAAAGGTCGCCCGCGACCTCGATCCCGAAAAGTTCGACTGGCGGCGTGAAACCTACGAGTTCGTTTCGGATCGCCTGGCCATCGATCTGCTGGCCGGGAGTGACACGTATCGAACCCTGATCGAGAGTGGAGGCAGCCCCGACACGTTTCTGGCAGCATCATCGGATGAGCTCCGGGAGTTCGCACGAGCCCAGAGCGAGTTCCTGATTTACTAGTGGAGTGCGTCGCAATCGCGGCATTCGGGCCTGTTTGCTCAACTCAACTCAGCTCACCAGCGATTCGTCATCCTGAGCGGGTTAACAGCGGGAACGCTGTTGAAGAAGTGATGACACCCGGCGGGACTCGCGCCCCGGAAGGGTCAAATCCCTCTCCCCGGCGGGGAGAGGGTGGTCGCGTTAAGCGACCGGGAGAGGGGCCGCGAGAGATACGAAGACCTCGCCCTTTTCGAAGGACTGGCGAGACTTTCACGCCCCTCTCCCTGCTTCGCTCCGCTCGCTTCCCTCTCCCCGCCGGGGAGAGGGATTACCGCTTCGCGGCTCAACGACGTCAGACAGTGAACCGGTGTCATCAGAAGGTTCGTGCTCGTTCTTCGTTCTGCATTCTGCATTCCGCACTCAGGTCTCGGCTCTCATCCGCTTCAGACCGCGGCCATATCGATCGTAGAGTCTGAAAACGGTTTCGGCGAGCGCTGCGGAATCGTGCCTGACGAAGTTGCCCTCCGAAATGATGTCGCCGAAAAAGGGGGTCACTCCCATCTCCCGAATGGCTTTGACATCGAACTGGACCGGATACTGATTCTGCGCCGCATAGTGCGCAAGGATCGACTCGGAGGGACGCCGCCCGTTGAGCACCATCACATCAACGACCAGGCCTGCATGCTCGATGATCGCTCCGAGATGATCCTCCGCCGCGAACCCATCAGTCTCTCCCGGCTGAGTCATCACGTTGCAGATGTAGACCCGCAGCGCTTTGGCTTGTCTGAGCACCTCGGCAAGCTCACGAATGACGAGATTAGGCAGAACCGATGTGAAGAGCGAGCCCGGCCCGATGACAATCAAGTCGGCTTTGCGGAGCGCCTCGAGCGCTTTGTCGACCGGGGCGGCATCTGGAGGGTCGATGGCAATGTGGACGATCCTCGAGTGAGTAGGATCTTCTCTGACTTTCTCCCCCATCAGGGAGCCGCTGATCGCGACCTCACCGATGAGCTCTTCCCCGTCGATGCACGTGGCACGCAGGCGGATATCGGCGAGGGTCGAAGGGTAAATCTCCCCGCGAATCGCCAGGACCTCGGAGGCCGCGAGAATCGCAGAATCGAAGCTGCCCGTGATGTCAGTCAGTGCAGCGATGAGCAGGTTCCCCAGCGAGTGACCTTTCAACGCAACGCTGTCGAATCGGTAATTGAACAGGCGGGAAAGCAGCTGCTCCTCTTCCGCAAGGGCAACGATGCAGTTCCTGATGTCGCCAGGGGGAAGCATCGAGAGCTCTTTCCGCAACACCCCTGAGCTCCCACCCTCGTCCGTCACGGTAACGATGGCACTGAGCCTGGTGATGGACCAGGGATCCTCGCTCTCGACGTAGCGCTTGAGACCGCGAAGCAGAGTGGACAGCCCTGTGCCACCACCTATGGCGACAATATCGAGTGTCTGGGATCTCATGGCGGTCGTGCAGCGTGTGACGCACAGCCATCCACACCCTGCTCTCTTACTTTTTCTTGAGCTCCGTGAGGACGAGCTTCGCAACCGACTTGAGCGTATCGAACACGCCGGTTCCGGCATTCGCAATCGCTTCGAACGTCGGCTCGCCTTTGAAGTTCAGCTGTCGATACATTTCTTCAACAGGAAGAGCAGTTGGCAAGTCGCGCTTATTGAGCTGGAGCGCATACGCGACGGTCTGCAGATCGTAGCCCTGCTCTTTGAGATTCTTGTCGAGATTTTCCATCGCCTCGACGTTGGCCTCCATCCGGGCCTCCTGCGAGTCAGCGACGAAGATCACCCCGTCGACGCCTTTGAGAATCAACTTCCGGGACGCGTCGTAGAAGACCTGACCGGGCACCGTATAAAGATGAAACCGCGTCTTGAATCCTCGAACGGTTCCGAGGTCGAGTGGCAGAAAGTCGAAGAAAAGCGTGCGGTCCGTCTCAGTGGCCAGGGAGATGAGTTTCCCTTTCGCCTGAGGATTGGTCTTGTCATAGATCCATTGCAGATTGGTCGTCTTGCCGCAAAGGCCGGGGCCGTAATAGACGATCTTGCAGTTGATCTCCCGCGCCGCGTAGTTGATGAAAGTCATCGGTATCGTTCTTACTCGAGGGCGATGGTCATTCGAGCCGCTTCAAATCACTCGCTGAAGAGACTATCGATGTCTTCATCAGTGATCTCGGCAAACGGAGAGTCGAATCGATTTGCGAGTGTGCCTCGGTCCTCTTCGGCCTTTCTGAGCATGGTTTCGAATGTCCGTTCCAACTCCTGCGACGCCTTTTTCACGCGGAGACGGACAAGGCCGAGCGACGATTTCTCATCGAAAATCACGACGAGAATGACCCGCGATGCAACCAGGGAAATGTGAATATTGTCCCGCTCTCCTTCGTGAAACAGGATCGAGAACTCTTTCTCGCCGATGAGTTTCGCAAGTCCGTCGGTCGCAGCCACGTTTCCAGCTGTCAAAGAGGCGAGAGAGGTTGCGTCCACGCCGGCCATGTCGCCCTGCGCGGCAATCTGCTGCCCGTTCTTATCGACGAGAAAGACGATCTTGGAGTTGGAGTCGATCTGCAGCCGCGCAAGAGTTTCCTTGAGCTGCAGGTACTCCTCCTCGTACATAACGAGGTCAGGAGAAGCCATGGATGTTCTACACCGTTCCGAAAAGAGTTAAGTTACAGGTTCTGTATAACATACACCAGTCACCGCTGACGAGAGACCCGACAGGCTAAAGCCCGCATTTCTCGCAGACCTTTGCCGTGAGACGGCGGAGAGTGGCTTGGATGCGAGGCGCACGGCGATTTTGCGACGAAGGCATAGTCGACACTAAGTCAAGGAGCGAAATTGCTGTGCAACGAAGCAGACAGGCCGCTATCCGTCGTCTCGCGGCGAAGGTCTGTGAGAAATGCGGGCTAGATCTCCCGCCTTCCTTCCAGAGCCTTCGACATCGTGACCTGATCGGCATACTCGAGATCGCCTCCTACCGGAAGGCCGAAACCGAGTCGCGTGGTACGGATCGCGAGAGGACGAAGCTGCTGCGCAATGTAGAGGGCGGTCGCTTCTCCTTCGACATTCGGGTTCGTGGCGACGATGACTTCTCGAATGCCTCCTGCACGCACACGACGAACAAGTCCTGCAATGTCGATCTCGTCAGGCCCGACCCCTTTGAGAGGAGAGAGCGCGCCCAGAAGAACGTGGTACGTCCCTTTGTAGTCACGAGTGGATTCGACGGTCGGAATGTTGAAAGCTTCTTCGACGACGCAAATCAGAGCAGCATCCCGGCGCGGATCGCTGCAAATCGCGCAAGGCTCCACATCCGTCATGTTGTTGCAGATCGAGCAGCGGAAGATCTTCGTCTTGACTTCCATGATCGCGGCAGCCAGCGACTCCGCCGCTGCCGAAGGGCGCTTGAGGATGTGGTACGCAAGCCTGGAGGCCGATTTCTCACCGATGCCAGGAAGTTTGGACAACTCGTTGATCAGGTTCAGGACCGGAGGGGCTGTCATGCCAGGCCGCCCTTCCCTGAAAGAACAAGCGTGTGAGCCCGGGATTCGATCAAGCCGCGAAGCGGCTCTCCCTCTCCCCGGCGGGGAGAGGGAAGCGAGCGAAGCGAAGCAGGGTGAGGGGCGTGAAAGTCTCGCGACTGAGTAGGAGGGGAGGAGCCTTCGTACCTTTCGCGGCCCCTCTCCCGGTCGCTAACGCGACCACCCTCTCCCCGCCGGGGAGAGGGGCTCCGCATCTGCTTGTCGATCTCGCTCCGGGTCATAACTACTTCAGTACGACTCCAGGCTGTTGTCTGGCGCAGGGCTTCTGCGTCCTGGGTGATGGCTTGGATCGTCAACATCATCACCGCCTTAACATTGCGGAGCAACGCTTTCCCGCTCGGGACGACGCGGGTTGCCTATCGAGATACAGGCCAATCAGAACATGCCCGGGATCTTCATACCGCCGGCCATGCCACCGAGCTGAGACTGCATCGCCTCGTCCACCTTGCGGGAGGCCTCGTTGACAGCGGCCATGACGAGGTCCTGGAGCATGTCGACATCATTCGGATCGACGGCTTCTTTCTCAATCTTCAGAGAGACGAGCTCTTTGTTCCCGGTCATGGTCGCGGTCACCATACCGCCACCCGCTGTCCCATCAACCTTCGTCTGCGCCATTTTCTGCTGCATCTGGTCCTGCATCTGCTGGGCTTGCTTCATGAGGTTCTTGATGTTCATCTGGTCTCCGATCTCTGCTTCGAATTCTTCGGCGGAATGATCTCACCTCCGAGGTGCTTCGCGATTGCTTTGACGATGGGATCTTCTGTCAAAGCCGATACCGGCGTTCGTCTCCGCTCGTCGTTCTTCTCCGGCTCTGCCTGCCTCACTTTGACGCTCGCGGGACGTCCCAGCTCGGCGCTTGCTGCCTCTTTGAGAAACGCGAGCTGGTCCTTTTCGTTGAGTGACTGCACGAAGAAGTCATTCGCTGCGTCGAACTCGACGATCAGCAGATCCTGGTCGAATCGAATGACCTTTGACTGCTCGAGGTAAGTAGCGGCAAGTTTTTTTCCTGCTCGAACGCGCTCCACGAACCTCTCACGAATCCCGTCGCCCCCCGCCGCCCGGACCACCGTCTCTTCTGCCATATCGCTTGTTGGTGGCGGAGCGCTTGTAGGGCGGACGGCCGGAACGCTCGTTGCGCTCAACGCTCTCTCGAGCTTCGCCACCGGGGCCACGACTGTCGCGCGTTCGCTTTTTCGCACCGGAGCTGCGAGGCGCTCATCCGGAACACCCCTCAGCAAGTCCTCGACACGCTTGAGCCGTGGAAATGTCGCGGCCTTGAGAAGGGCAATCTCCACGGCTAGCCGCTGATGCTCGGCGCGTGTGACAAGCTCATCATCCTGCATGAGGAGATTCACGATCCTGAGTAAGTCGGAGTAGTCGAAGGCGCTGGCCGCATCCCGTACAGCTTCGAGCTCGTCCGCATCGACATTCAACAGTGGATCGCGGGCGCCGCTCACCACGAGAAGCATCGTCCTGAGAAACGAGAGCAGGTCGCGATAAAGAAGCTTCAGGTCACGACCGGCAGCAGAGGCTTCTTCGATCTGATCGAGTATGGCGCCATGGTCACCCTCGCGAATGCTCGTGACCAGGCCTGCGAAAAACCGGCTGTCTGATAGCCCGAGCGTGGAGGTCACCTCGGAGAACGTGACTGTCGTACCACTGAAAGCGATCACCTGGTCCAGAAGCGAGAGTGAGTCACGAACGCTTCCCTCGCCGCGGCGCGCGATCAGATTGAGGGAAGCGGCGTCAATCTCCACCCCTTCCTTCACACAAATCTCGCCGAGTCTCGCCGCTACCTCGGCGTTCGTGATCTTCCGGAATACCAGCCTCTGCACCCGCGAGAGGATCGTGGCCGGAACTTTCTGCATCTCGGTCGTCGCCATGATGAAGGCGACATGCGGCGGTGGCTCCTCGATCAACTTGAGCAGCGCATTCCAGGCGGGAGTCGAAAGCATGTGAGCTTCGTCGATGATGAAGATCCGCTTTCGATCGCGCGCCGGCTGAAACTGCGACACCTCGCGGAGCTCGCGGATGTTGTCAACCTGCGTGTAGGTGGCGGCGTCGATCTCTCGTACGTCGAGATCGATCCCTTCGGTAATTTCGATGCAGGTCGAACAGCGGTTGCACGGCTCGATCGCAGGGCCATTCGCGCAGTTGACTGCCTTGGCAAAAATTCTGGCTGCCGTCGTCTTCCCGACACCTCGCACCCCTGAAAAGAGGTAGGCGTGATGGATTCGCTCCTGCTCGATCGCGTGCTGAAGCGTTCGAACCACCGAGTCCTGCCCGATGATGTCGCTGAACGACTGAGGGCGCCATTTACGCGCGAGTGCCTGATAGCTCATTCGTTGGGGGTGTCCGACAGTGTCAGTATAGGGTCTTGCCTGTTGCTGGATTCCGCGATGTGGCCGTACAGCGATGTGGCCGGACATTCCAATGTCCGGCTCCGGTGGTGCCGGAAGAACTGCCGGACATTGGAACGGTAAATCCTCAGCTGGCTAGGTAAAAAGAAAAAGCATCGCCCTGATCTCGTTCGCTAGGATGGGTTTGCAAGAACAAATCAAAGCGAAAGCGAGGGACAGAACGATGCAGAGCGAGAGTACCAAA
>DATLXH010000177.1:0-21060 GCA_035576005.1 Thermoanaerobaculia bacterium
GGCCTGGATGCGAGGCGCACGACGATTTTGCGAGAAAGGCATAGTCGACACTATGTCAAGGAGCGAAATTGCCGTGTAACGAACGAGACAGGCCGCTATCCGTCGTCTCGCGGCGAAGGTCTGTGAGAAATGCGGGTTAACCCGGCACAGTGGTTGCTGAACTCGAGACCGTGAAGAAAAACAAGTCCACCTTCGCCCTTCTTAAAGAGGCTTTCGCCGAATGGAATGCTGACAAAGCTCCGCGACTCGGAGCTGCGCTGGCCTACTACACGATCTTTTCCATCGCGCCGCTGATTCTGATTGCCATTGCAATCGCCGGTGCTGTCTTCGGCGACGAAGCTGCTCGCGGTCAGATGTTCGGTCAACTCAAGCAGCTCTTCGGCGAGGGTGGCGCCAAAGCGCTCCAGGACATGATCGAGAACGCCGACAAGAACAAATCAGGCGGTGTCATCGCTTCGATCATCGGCGTAGTGACACTGCTATTCGGAGCGACCGGAGTTTTCGTTCAGCTCAAAGACGCTCTCAACACGGTCTGGAATGTCGAGGAACAGAAAGGAGGCGGGATCGGTGCCTTCATCAAAACCCGGATTCTCTCTTTCGGCATGGTCCTCGGGATCGGCTTCCTCCTGCTCGTGTCGCTCGTCCTCACTGTGGCCGTCTCTGCCTCAGGAAAGTTCATGGAGGGGGTCCTTCCGGGTGGCGAGCTCCTCTGGCAGATCGTGACGTTCGCCCTTGAACTGGGCGTCGTTACGGTGCTATTCGCCGTTCTCTTCAAATATCTGCCAGATGTCAAACTTGAATGGCGCGACGTCTGGGTGGGCGCCGCGTTCACATCTGTCCTCTTCGTGCTGGGAAAATTCGGTCTCGGCCTTTATCTCGGGAAAGGAACGGTCGGTTCCGCTTATGGAGCTGCCGGCGCACTTGTTGTTCTTCTTTTATGGATCTACTACTCGGCTCAGATCATGTTCTTCGGTGCCGAGTTCACGCAGGTCCTCGTGAAGAATCGGAGCAAAGACTCTCCTGCAGCGGCCAGAGCTTCGCTCAAAGGCGCCAAGCCTGAGGAGAAGGATACGAAGAGCTGGCCGGAGGATGCCCACGCGAGAACGGTACTTAACGAAACTCAGGCAGGTGGGGGGCACGGCTGTCTCATCGGAGCCGGAAGCGGATGCCTCGGTCTCTTTGCAGGCATCATCATCGCGCTTGCGTCGATCGTGAAGGTGATCGTGGGCCGCGTGAAAAAGTTCCTATGATCCGACCCCGGCCAAAGGGCTTCCTCATCGAAGCCCTCGTGTAGCGACGGATCCTCCGCTTCACCCAGCCTTCCCCTCGGGTTCTACCGATCCAGCGCGCGGAGAAGGCGCAGGATAACCGCTCTGCTGTAGAATCCCCTCTCCGAATCAGAGGGGTTGATGCAAAAACACGACAGTGCTCGTCCGGATACTTCATCCGGCGATGCGACCACCAGCGCGCCGGCGAAGCGACGATTCCCACTCAAGATCGTCATTGCACTCGTCGTCCTCGTCGGCATCATCATCCTCTTCCGCACACTCCCGGTCGCGCAATGGTTCGAGCAGTTTCAAGCGTACATCCGCGGCGTCGGACCGATCGGATACGTGATTTATGCCCTCGTCTACGCTGCCTGCTGTGTCCTGTTCATCCCGGCCTCGGTGCTCACCCTGGGGGCTGGCGCAATCTTCGGACTGGTTGCCGGAACCATCGTCGTCGTGATCGGCGCGACCCTGGGAGCAATCCTCTCGTTCCTGCTTGCCAGGACGGTCATGCGAAAAAAGGTCGAGGCGATGACAGAGGGGAATGCCAAGTTCACAGCTCTCGATCGCGCCATCTCGAAAGAGGGCGCGCGGATCGTATTTCTGATTCGTCTGGCGCCAATTTTTCCCTTTACCTACATCAACTATGCTTTCGGATTAACCGGCGTCCGCACGTTGCCCTTCATCCTGGCCACCCTCGTCGGTATCATTCCCGGAACCTTCGCGTACATCTACATCGGTCACGCAGCAGCTTCGGCCGCGGCAGGCGGGGCGGACCGAACGAAAACGATCGTCCAGATTGCCGGAGCGGTTGTCGCTCTGGTCGTAACCTTGTTTGTCGCCCGCATCGCAACGAAAGCCATCAAAAAGGCAGGTGTCGATGAAAAAAAACCGTCAGACCCCAGATCGCAAAGCAGCAGCAGCAGCGAAGACACCCCCTCAAGCGCGTAAAGAGGTAGTCGCGAAAACGAACCCGCTCGCAGAGCTTGGAAAGGTCGGCCAGAGCGTCTGGTACGACCAGATGGAGCGTGCGCTCGTTAAGACCGGGAAGCTCCAGAAGATGATCGACGAGGATGACCTCCGCGGCCTGACATCGAACCCGACGATCTTCGAGAAAGCCATCGGTGGAAGCGAAGACTACAACGAGCAGGTCCGCACCCTGGCACTCGGACGGAGCTCGCGCGACGCGATCTATCAGGACGTCGTCATAGACGACATCCGTCAGGCGGCTGACATCTTCAAACCTGTGTATGACAGGACCGAGGGGATCGACGGTTTCGTCAGTCTCGAAGTCAGTCCGGTGCTTGCCCATGACACCAGCGGGACGATCGAAGAAGCGAAGAAACTCTTCGAGAGGCTCGAGCGCCGCAAGAACGTCATGATCAAGATTCCAGCGACCAGGGAAGGTCTCCCCGCAATCGAGGAGGCAATCGCCGAGGGGATCAACGTGAATGTCACGTTGATTTTCTCGAACGATGTGTATCGTGATGTTGCGGAGGCCTACATACGCGGCCTGGAACGTAGAGCGGAGAAAGGACTGCCACTCGGCGAGATCCGCTCTGTTGCGAGTTTCTTCGTCAGCCGGATCGATTCGTTGATCGACAAGCAGCTCGAGGAAAAGATTGCTGCTTCGAACAGTGAGACCGAGCGTCAGGAGCTGCAGGGTCTGCTGGGGAAAGTAGCAATTGCCAATGCGAAGCTCGCCTATCAGACGTTCAAGGAGATCTTCGGGAGTGAGCGATTCAAGCGGCTTGAGGATGCGAAGGTTCAACGACAGCTCTGGGCCTCGACCGGCACCAAGAATCCGAAGTTCGGCGACACTTACTATGTCGAATCTCTGATCGGACCCGACACAGTCGACACGATCCCCCCGGCCACATATGCGGCGTTCCGCGATCACGGCACGGTGAAGCTGACCCTTGAAGACGGAATCGATGAAGCGCGGCAGATCATTGAGCGACTCGAGAAGTCCGGCGTTTCTCTCATGAAGGCAACCGAGCAACTCACGGCCGACGGGGTCAAATCATTCGCCGCGTCGTTCGAATCGCTCATGACGACCATCGAGACTCGTCGAACCGATGCTCTGAAATCGACCGGCCTGCAGCTCACCACGTCTGTCGGCACCTACGAGAAGGCGGTGCAGGACACGCTCGAAAAAATCGACAACGAGAAATGGGTCAGCAGAATCTGGAAGCAGGACTCTTCAGTCTGGAAGAGCGACGCAGCACACACGAAGATCATCGCCAACGCTCTGGGATGGTTGCCGGTAGTTGCGGACATGGAAGATGATCTCGACGAAGTCCTCAGTTTTACGGAGGAGGTTCGTGGTTCCTTCGAGAACGTCGTGGTACTCGGGATGGGAGGGTCGAGCCTTTGCCCCGAGGTTTTGCGAAAGGCTTTTGGTACGCGAGAAGGCTATCCGAAGCTCTCCGTCCTCGACTCCACGGTTCCGGCCGCGGTCAAGAGTCTCGAGGGACGAATCGACGTTGCGAAGACGCTGTTCATCGTTGCCTCCAAGTCCGGTGGAACCACTGAGCCTCAGATGTTTCACCGATACTTCTACAACCGGGTGCGGGAGTCGAGGGAGGGCAATCCAGGCGACAACTTCATCGCCATCACCGATCCCAACACGCAGCTGCAGAAGGAAGCGACACGCGACAAGTTCCGCAAGATCTTCATCAACCCTGCCGACATCGGCGGCCGTTACTCAGCTCTCTCCCTCTTCGGTATGGTCCCAGCTGCAATCGCCGGCATCGATGTCCGCACCCTCATCGAGCGGGCGAACCAGACCGCGCGATCCTGCGCCCGAGGCGACCTGGCGAAAAACCCGGGAGCAAAACTCGGCGCAATTCTCGGCACCCTCGCCCTCGCTGGCCGCAACAAGGTGACGATCTTCTCTCCTCCACCACTTGATGCGCTGGGACTATGGATCGAGCAGCTGATCGCCGAGAGCACGGGGAAAGAGGGGAAAGGCATCGTACCGGTGGCCGCCTCGACGCTCGAATCAGCGGCAACGTACGCAGAGGACACTCTGTTCGCGTACGTTCATGTGAAGAACGAATACCAACTAGGACCTCGCTTCCACGAGCTTCACTCTGCCGGCCATCCCCTTATCGAACAGGTGCTGGACGATCCTCTCGACCTGGGGGCCGTCTTCTTCCTCTGGGAGTTTGCGGTCGCGATTGCAGGCGCCGTCGTCGGAATCAACCCCTTCGACCAGCCGAACGTTCAGGAATCGAAAGACAACACGAAGTCCCTGCTCGATGAATATCGAACCAATAGTCAGTTCTCACTTCCGACCCTCGTGGCTCACGATGATTTGATCGAGGTCTATGCGGCTGACGGCGACGCAGGGAGCTCGCCCGACGAGAGGATCGCGTCGCTTCTCGGTAAAGTAAGCGCAGGCGATTACATCGCGCTGCTCGCCTACATTGAAGAAACGCCGGATCACGATAAGCTCCTGGAGAGTCTCCGATCCGAGCTCGTGCAGAAACTGAGAGTCGCCACCACGATCGGTTACGGTCCACGTTTTCTGCACTCCACAGGTCAGCTTCACAAGGGAGGCGCCGACAACGGAGTCTTTATCCAGATCACGTCGGACGATAGTCACGACATCGCGATTCCTGATGAGCCTTTCACCTTCGGAGTTCTCAAGGAGGCACAGTCCCTCGGTGACTTCCAATCTTTGACGAGTCGAAATCGCCGGGCCCTGCGCGTCAATCTCAAGGGCGATCCGTCAGCGGGGCTCGGCCGTCTGATTGCCAGCGTCAAACAGGGAGCATCGACGCCCGCACAGGGCTGAGCCTCGATTGAGAACGAAGATAGAGAATCCCGATCGCGAGCGCGGCTTCCGGATGAGACGGTGCCCGATCACGATTTCACCGACCCTCACCCCGATCGCTCTCGCAGCGGTTGGAAGAACAGACACAGGCCTCACATAAAACACGAATCAACGACCGCACAGTCAGGTGTAAGGAGAAACTGCATGGCGAAAGACCAGGGTTCAGCACAATTCGGAATGATCGGCCTCGCCGTGATGGGAGAGAATCTGGCCCTGAACGTCCAGGACCATGGCTACTCGGTCGCAGTCTGGAATCGAGAGCCGGAAACCGTCACCAAATTCGTTAAGAAGCATGAAGGGAAAAAGTTTGTCGGAACGAAAAGCATCGAGGAATTCACCAGGGCACTCGAGCGACCACGGCGGATCATGATGATGATCAAAGCCGGCGAGCCGGTCGACCAGACAATCGAGAAGCTGCTCCCCTTCCTCGACAAAGACGACATCATCATCGATGGCGGCAACTCGTGGTTCGAAGACACGCAGCGCAGAACAAAGTACCTCGAAGAGAAAGGTTTTCACTTCGTCGGCTCCGGTGTCTCCGGCGGCGAGGAGGGAGCGAGGTTCGGCCCTTCCCTGATGCCGGGAGGCTCGAAACAGTCCTACAAAGAGCTCAAGCCAATTTTCGAATCGATCGCAGCGAAGACCGACTCGGGGGCATGCGTCGCTCACTGCGGGCCCGACGGAGCCGGACACTTCGTCAAGATGGTTCACAACGGGATCGAGTATGGAGACATGCAGCTGATCGCCGAAGCCTATGACCTGCTTCACCGCGGCGCGGGGCTGGAGAGTGATGAGCTGGCTGACACCTTCACCAGCTGGAACAAGGGACCACTCGAGTCGTTCCTGATCGAGATCACCTCCAACATTTTCCGTGTCGAGGATGAAAAGAGCGGGAAGCCGCTGGTCGACGCGGTGCTCGATAAGGCAGGGCAGAAAGGAACGGGGAAATGGACAGCCCAGATCGCCCTGGACCTTGGGATTCCGATTCCAACTTTAACGGCGGCTGTTGATGCTCGCGCGTTGTCGAGCATGAAAGAAGAGCGGGTCGAAGCAAGCAAAGTGATCAGCGGCCCTGCAGTTCCGAAGTTCAACGGCGACAAGAAAGCCATGATCCAGGACGTCCACGACGCTCTCTATGCTTCGAAAATTTGCGCGTACGCGCAGGGAATGAGCCTTATCGCCGCCGGGTCGAAAGAAAACGAGTGGGACATCGACTTGGGAGAAATGGCTCGCATCTGGAAGGGCGGCTGCATCATCCGCGCTCGATTCCTCGATGACATCCGCCGCGCGTTCGAGAAGAACTCGAAGCTCAAGAATCTCCTGCTCGATGACGATTTCAATTCGCGAGTGGAGAGTGCTCAAGAGGCCTGGCGCCGCGTCGTAATGAACGCCAACAAGTCAGGGATCCCCGTTCCAGCGTTCTCGGCAAGCCTTGCATACTTTGACAGCTACCGTACGCCCAGGCTCCCACAGAATCTCACGCAGGCACAACGCGACTATTTCGGGTCTCACACCTACCAGCGTGTGGACGCTCCGACAGGGGACTTTGTTCATACCGACTGGACAGCGAAGGCGGGCGTCAAGCAGAAGTAAAAGAGGAAGCTCGGCGCGTCTTTTTCCCTCTCCCCCGCCGGGAGAGGGAATGTAGAACAGACACTCTTGTCTGTCACGCGACACTCTTGCCCGCATTTCTCACAGACCTTCGTCGTGAGACGGCGGGGAGTGGCTTGGATGCGAGGCGCACGGCGATTTTGCGACGAAGGCATAGTCGACACTATGTCGAGGAGCGAAATTGCTGTGCAACGAAGCAGACAGGCCGCTATCCGTCGTCTCGCGGCGAAGGTCTGTGAGAAATGCCGGCCTAACCCTTCGGTCACCTGTTTGACCCGGTTCCTCAGATCGCCTAGAATCGCCGTTCTTCTCACGCGCCCGCGTGAGAAGAACACAGCACGTTTTCGGGGCATAGCTCAGCCTGGTAGAGCGCACGGTTCGGGACCGTGAGGTCGGAGGTTCAAGTCCTCTTGCCCCGACCAAATTCAAAGACACTCCGCTAACGCGCTAACTACCGGCTACCCTCGTTCGCCCCTTCGGCGGACATCCGTGTCATCACTTTCAAGACAGCGTTCCCCGCTGTTTTCGCGCACGGGATGACAAATCGCTTGTTACTCAGATTCAGAATGAGCTCGGGCGCCACGGTGAGCCGCGAGCCACTCGTAGAGCTTCTTCACTCCCTGCTCCACGCCGGTCCGAGGCGACCAGCCGGTGGCGGCCTGAAAGCGGCGGGTGTCGGAAACGTAATACTTCTGGTCTCCTGTCCGCCAGCGTTCGAACGACAGGTCAATCGGTTTCCCCCCAATGGATTCTGCCATCCGGAGCAGCTCGACGAGGCTGATGCTGTTGGCGGGGCCCCCTCCGATGTTGAACGCTTCTCCACCGATGGACGTCATCGACTCCTGTGCAACCACGAATGCGTCGAGCAGGTCCTCGATGAACAGCAGATCGCGGACCTGCTTGCCGTCACCAAACAGCGTGACGGTGCGGCCGCTCATCGCCTGAATCATGAAGTGTGCGACCCACCCCTGATCCTCGGTGCCGAATTGATGCGGACCGTAGATGCAGCTCATCCGGAAGACGACTGCCGGAAGTTTGTACGATCGTGAGTAGTCGAGGACATACTGGTCGGCGGTGCCCTTCGAGCAGCCATACGGGCTGTGAAAGCTCAGTGGCCGTTTCTCTCCGATGCCATGACTCCTGAGGTCCGAATCGCGCGGCTCGTATCGAGTTTCACCCTCGTGAAATCCAACGTCATCGAGGCCTCCATACACCTTGTTCGTCGACGAGAAGAGCAAGGGAGAGGGATGGCTCATCTCGCGTAATGCTTCGAGCAGATTCAAGGTGCCACGAGCGTTGACCTCGAAGTCATGCAGTGGCGAGTCGAGGCTGCGCGTGACCGCCACCTGTGCAGCGAAGTGATAGATCTCGGACGAATCGTGCACTGCAGTCCGCACTGCGTCCTCGAAACGGACGTCTGCGACGACGACATCCAGGTGAGCCCCGTGAGTCGCTCGAAGCCATTCGAGATTCTGTTTGACGCCCGGGCGTGACAGATCGTCGAATACCCGAACGTGACGACCGGACGACAGGACGCGATGCGCCATGTTGGTTCCGATGAAGCCGCATCCTCCTGTAATCAGTACGGGTCGCGGGCTCATCGCCGAGCGTCCGATCTGTCAGAGAGGGCGGGAACCTTCCCGATCGGCACCAGCTTCTTCATCGGAGGCATCATAGTCACGCGGCGCTTCTGTTCCAAGCGCGCGTCATACAACACTCGACAGGATGGCGCCCGTTCTCCCGCCGGCCTCGTTGCCCGTTCGATTGCCGTCCCCTCACTCCGCGCGCGACGAACCGGGCTCGTAGCGCCACGCAGTCTCGTGCTCGGCTCCCTCCGCGAACTGCGTGTCGACGTACTCGGCAAACACGATCGGCTTGTCCAGGATCCCGGTCTCGACCATGAGGCTCGTGATCAGGTCGAAATCTCCCCGGCGCGGGGATAGCGGCGTGTACATGACGCGATCCATCGGATTCGTGAGCGCCCAGCGCAAAAGTTTCGGGTCTTGCCGGAAGTAAAAGCGCCCGACAAAGTCGGCAGCGTGCTCGCGATTCGGCTTTCCCTTCTCGAGCCAGAGTCCTGAGCGCGCAATCCCATCGACCAGAGTCTGCACAGCAAGCGGATTACTCTTGATGATGTCGTCACGCACGACCAGGACGCACGAGATGTAATCAGGCCAGTACTCTCGCGCATGAAACAGGACGCGGCCGAATCCGCCCATCTCGGCCTGCGACGGATACGGCTCGCCCATGGAGAAGGCATCGATCGCTTTAGCCGCGAGGGCTCCCGGAACATCAGGCGGAGCCATCTCCACCATCTTGAGATCACTTGCGCTCAGACCGTTCTGCTTCATCGCCTTGAAGACGATGAGACGTTCGTCGGAGAAGCGGCTCGGAACTGCGATCGTCTTCCCTTTCAAATCGCTGAAGCTCTTGATGGGGCCGTCCTTCTGGACGACGACCGCGCTTCCGTAACGATGTCCGAGATAAACGATCTTGACTGGTACGCCCTGAGCACGCAGGGCGATTGCCATCGGCGCGACCATGAACGCCGCCTGCATCCTGTTCGAGATCAGCGCTTCCTTGATTTCAGGAAATCCCTGGAAAAGTCTCGGGACGAAAATCGCACCGTTCTGTGAGTAGGCGGAGATGTAGTCGGTGACCGGGCACGCGAGGTGTCAGGTGACCGGTATGTACGCGACGTTCAGTTTTCGTTTGTCGAGCGGCAGCCTGTCGTTGAGAAGGACCGACCAGTCGACGTTCATCGCGAAATGAAGTCCGGTAATCGTCGCGATCCAGAGAGCGAGTGCAGCCAGAGTTCTGTTCTTTTCAATCATCACGTTGCGGAAGGCTCCATCGGCATCTGTGTCAGGGCTTTGATCGGTTGTCGGAGAGCGCCCAGCGGACAACGGCAAGCTGCTCCAGTCGGCGGACCATGATATCGAGAACCAGACCGATCGATCCTATCAGGAGCATCCCACCGACGACGAGGTCGTAACGCTTGCCTGCGTTGCGGGCATCGATGATGAGGTATCCCAGACCGGAGTCGACCGCAATCATTTCCGAGGCAACGAGAACGACCCAGGCAACGCCCAGCGCGATCCGGAGGCCGGTGATCACGCGTGGAAGGATTGCAGGAAAAATCACTCGGCGCAGCGTCGCCAGTTCCGACAGACCGAAGTTTTCGGCCGCCTGCAGATACATCGCAGGGATGTTCCGGACGCCCTGCATCGTCGCCAGGAGAATTGGAAATAGTGCCCCCATGAAAATCAGGAAAACAGGGGCCATGTCTCCGATCCCGAACCAGATGACCGCAAGAGGCATCCATGCCAGAGGGCTGATCGGGCGCAGCATCTGAACCAGAGGGTTGAGCGCCTCGCCAAAAATGGGGAATCGTCCCAATAGCATTCCGAGCGGCACGCCTGACGCCACTGCCGCCAGATAACCGCCCGAGACGCGACGGAGCGAGTCCCAGATGTAAGGTCCGAGCACTCCCGTGGCAAACAATTCAGCCAGACCTCGAGCGACCTCGGTCGGAGGCGGAAAGATCCGGGTACCGCTCGCTGCCACAGCCAGCTGCCACAGGAGCAGGAAGCCGGTTGCGGCAGCGAGAGGCAGCAGTAGTCGTCCGGTCTCAACTCTCAACATTTACGGTGGTATCCCTGCCTCGATTAGAGGGTGATCCATCTTCCGCCTGATCGCGCGGATTTGACAAATCCCGAACTTGAAACCCACACTCGTTGTCCATGCAGGGAGAACCGGTACTCGTAGCTGATGACGATCCACTGAATCGTAAGCTGCTCACCATGATTTTAAAAGACGAGGGTCACGAGGTGACGACCGTCGAGGATGGCGTTGAGGCGATCGACATCATCAAACGAAAAGAATTCAAGGCGATCGTTCTGGATCTTCTCATGCCCGAGGTCAGTGGCTTTGAAGTGGTTCAGCATCTGATCGCTCACAACCCGATGATTCTCGAGCGCGTGATCATCCTGACGGGACTCGATGAGAAGTACACGGGACGATTCGATCATTCGATGTTCTATGCATTTGCAACCAAACCTATCGACCGCGTCACGATTGCCGCCCTTGTGAGCGCTTGCGTCCGTGGAGAACCCAGGCCTTCTGCGATTCCCGGCGACGAGACGGCCGGTTGAGAGAAGGGCGCAAGCCCTCGCCTGATCTGCTCCTCTCGTTCCCAGGGAGGCCGTTGAAACATACGTGCGAAGCTTTGGAGTGCGGCAGCCGCAGCTGCCGCTTTTGTTTCGAACCCGCGTGAATCAACATCTCACATTAGCGGAAGAATCGCGATGGGACACAGAAAGCGGCAGCTGCGGCTGCCGCACTCCAAAGGCTTCGCCAGAGCCTCTCACACTCCGTGAGCCAGCCCGATTTCTTCGAAGATGCCATCCCGCAGCTCGAGATATCGCGGGTCGCTGATGTCCCTGGGATGAGGGATATTGATCGTAACGACCTTCTGAATATGCGCCGGCCGCGCTGACATCACCACGACTCGATCGGCGAGTTGCACAGACTCGTCGATATCATGAGTGACGAAGAGAATCGTCTTCCGCTCCGCTTCCCAGATCCGCAGGAGCTCACGACGCATGAGAAGCCGTGTAATGGAGTCGAGAGCGCCGAACGGCTCATCGAGGAACAGCACATCTGGGTTGACCGCGAGAGCGCGGGCGACCTCCAGACGTTGTTTCATCCCTCCCGACAGCTCGTGTGGATACGCTCGCTCGAAGCCGGTCAGGCCGACCAGTTTCACATAATGGTCGATTCGTCTCCGCTGCTCCGCGCCTCCCAGTGCGAAGAGACCGAAAGCGATATTTCCTTCGACGGTCAGCCACGGGAAAACTCCGCGCTCCTGGAACACGAAGATCCGGCGTGGATCAGGTCCCTCGACTTTCGATCCATCGATCGTCACTTCGCCGCTGGATGGTCTGATGAATCCGGCAGCGATGTTCAGCAACGTAGATTTTCCGCATCCCGAAGGACCGAGGAGACAGACGAATTCGCCCTCGTGGATCTCGAGGTTGATGTCGCTCAGCACCGTGAGGGGATTCCGTAAAGTGGAGAACGTCATGCCGACGCTTTTCACTGCAACCTTCGGTGGCGGGCCAGACGTCATAGCGACTCCTGCTCGTAGGTCGAGATCTGAATCGGGATCGGTAACTGGATGATATTCGCTCTCACGAGTGGTCCATGTATCCCCATCGCACCGAGGGGAGATCTTCGAGTTTTCGCATTCCCAGATCCAGAACGAGGCCAACCGCTCCGATGATCACCATTCCTGCTACGACCAGGTCGTAGCGGTTTCCGGCATTTCTGGCGTCGATGATGAGAAAACCCAGCCCGGAGTTGACCGCGATCATTTCTGCGGCGACTACTACGAGCCATGCAATGCCGAGAGTAATGCGGAAAGCGGCAAGGAGTTGGGGGAGGATGGCCGGATAGACAACATTCCAGGTGAGGGTTCGGCCCGACATCCCGAAGTTCCTCCCGGCGTCGAGAAAAACGGGGTCGACGTTGCGGACCGCAGTGGTCGCGCTTACCAGCAGAGGGAAGAACGAGCCGAGAAAAATCAGAAAGATCGCGGATAAATCGCCCACGCCGAACCAGAGGATGGCAATGGGAGTCCAGGCGAGAGGGGAGATCGGGCGAAGCAGTTGAATGATCGGGTTCAGAGCAAGCTCGACCTTGAGGCGAAGTCCAAGCATCACGCCGAGTGGGATGGCCAGAGCCGCCGCGAGGAGATATCCCCAGGTCACCCGGTAGAGTGACGCAACCGCGTAGCGGAACAGGCGTCCCGTGGTGGCGAGCTCGACAAGGGCTCCCGCCACCGCGAGAGGCGAAGGGACGAGGCTGGCCGGGTGCGAGAGGAGAGTGACGTGCCAGATGAGGATGACAATGGCGACGCTCAGGGAGGGGAGGAGCGCACGAAGTGTTCGATTGAGTGGTCGTCGAGAAGCCATGCGTTGAGAGTGGGGAGTATCGTCTCTAGATCAGGGAGGGTCAACCGGTGACGAATCTATAATGACCCGGTTCCTTCGCTCGGGCTCTCCTGGCGTGACTCGGCATCACGCTTCGGAATTTCTCACTCACCCGGCTCGTCGTAAGTGCCGACCTCCTGAGGTCAATCCAATGAACCGCCGGCCTGTACAGCTCTTCTCGGCTCTGACACTGCTTGTCCTGTCGGCACTGTTCGATCTTTCCCCTCACCGGCACCGCGGCCTTCCGAGCGAGTCGATCGCTTCGCTCGACAGAGCAGAGAAGCTCGAGCAGCTGGGTGGCTGCAGTTCGATCGAAGGGGGCGCGCGGCACCTTCACGCCGGTGAAACGGCCGCAGTAGATCCCTGCGTTGCCTGCCTGCGCCAGACTCTCACCACAACCCAAAGCTCCGCGATGGCAGTCAGTCGATTGCGACCAGCGGGTGACCTCACTGCTCCCCGCTTCCTCTCCCGCACCCGCGTCGCGTCGACGACAGTGGCTCCGCGTGGACCTCCCCTCGCCTGAACCGTTCACACCAGGTTCGTTCGAGCACAGGAGGTCCTCATGTACATGACAGGTTTCGGCCGTCATTCAGCACGCGTGACGTTTTTTCTCGCGTTGTTCATAACAGTTGTTGCCGTTCATCCGTTGCAGGCGCAACAGGCTGCGTCGCAGTCGCAGGAGACCCAGCAACAGATCGAGGCTCTGCGCATGCGACTCGATCAGCTGGATCGCGAAGCAGCCGCAATCCGCGACGCTCTCAGCAGATTGGCGCTCACGACGCAGGCTGGCAAAACGGAAGCGGACGATCTGACAACCGTCGAGACGGTCGCGGCGAACCCAGCCACATCGGTAGAAGTGCCTGGCGATCCTGACGCGTCGCAGTCCCCCGGTGACGGCAGTCTCGATCCCCAGGTCATCGCGAATGCATCGAATGCCGGCGCGTCCAAAGTATTCAATCCCGACATCTCGGTCATTGCAAACTTCCTTGGTCACGCAGGAGATACGAATTCGTTCGATCCGCGGGAGAGCCTGAGTCTCGACGAGGCGGAGGTTGCATTCGAGGCGTTCGTCGATCCCTACGCGAAAGCGAAGTTTTTCTTTTCCGCCAGTCCGGAGGGGGTGGAGCTGGAAGAGGGATACGCAACCTTCATCGCGCTGCCATTCGATCTGACGGCGAAGGTCGGAAAGATGAAAGCACTGTTCGGTAAGGCGAACACGTGGCATCCGCACGTTAGCCCCTGGGTCGATCAACCGCTGGTGATCTCCGGATTCCTCGGCGGAGAGGGATTGAATGACTCGGGTATTTCGGTCAGCAAAGTGTTCCCCAACTCGTTCGCCTACACCGAAGGAACGCTGGAAGTTTTCCGCGGAAGGGTCGATGGCGTCTTCGACGCCGAGAACGCAAACGATCTTTTCTACAACGCTCATCTGAAATTCTTCCGAGACCTCACTGAGAGCAGCAACTTCGAGTTAGGTACGAGTTTCGCCCGTGGCACTGCCGAGAGGTCGGAGGATCTGGCGGCAGCGGGAGGATCGAATCAATTCGCCGGCCTCGACCTGACGTACCGATGGAAGCCGCTGTCTCGATCCGATCGATCATTCATCGGCAGGGCTGAGCTCATCGCCAACGATCGCTCCGGGGTGGACGGCAACGCGTTTGGCTTCTACACCGCGGCGCAGTATCAATTTGCAAGACGCTGGTCTGCCGGCTTCCGGCTCGACCGCGCCGAGCGCAGTGTCGACCCGTCGATGTCGGATCGCGGAGTCTCCGCCCTTCTGACCTTCTGGCCCTCTGAGTTCAGCCAGTTGCGCGGTCAGTTCAGGCGTACGGAGTACGGAAACGAACAGACATCTAACGAAGTGCTGCTGCAGCTTCTATTCGCCATCGGCGCGCATGGCGCACACACGTTTTAGGAGAAATGCTCATGAAACTCAAACTGGCATTGACTGCCCTGGTTTTCCTCACTCTCACCACGAACGCGCACGCAGCGAAACTCAAGGTCGTGACGACTACGGCCGATCTGGCGTCGATCGCCCAGGAGATCGCCGGCGATCGCGCGAGCATTTCCTCCATTGCCCGCGGGTATCAGGATCCACATTCCGTCGAAACGAAGCCCAGTTTTCTCCTTCAGCTCCGGCAGACCGACCTGCTCGTCGTGGTCGGACTCGAGCTGGAGGCCGGATGGCTCCCGCCGCTTCTCGATCAGAGTCGGAATCAGAAGATTCGTCCCGGCACCTCCGGGTATCTCGATGTTTCGCAGGGAGTCGAAATCCTGGATCGACCCACTGGTACGGTCAATCGTTCCATGGGCGATGTGCATGCGATGGGAAATCCTCACTACTGGCTCGATCCCGCAAACGCCGTCAGGATCGCCATCCAGATCCAGCAGCGACTCGGCCAGCTGGATCCCTCCAACGCAGCCGTCTACTCCTCGCGACTGGGTAACTTCAAGCAGCGCCTCAATGAGGCTAACAAGCGCTGGACTGCCCAGCTGGCGCCGTATCGCGGCGCGAAGGTTGTCACCTATCACAACTCATGGGCGAGCTTCGCGAAACGGTATGGAATCAATGTAGTCGGGTACGTGGAGCCGAAGCCGGGCGTCCCTCCGTCGCCTTCACACACCTTCCAGCTGATCAAGCTCATGAAGGAGCAACGAGTGAAGGCAGTGCTCGTCGAGCCATATTTCGATCTGAAAACACCTCAATCGGTAGCAAGCCGGACCGGCGCCAGAGTGCTGGTCCTGTTTCCGTCAGTCGGGGCGACTCCTGCGGTAGGCGACTACATCAAACTCTTCGACAGGAATGTCTCAGAGCTCGTGAAGGTGCTGAGGTAAACCGTGGATCTCCTTTCCTACCTCATCGTTCCCTTCGCCGCCGGGCTGATCCTTACAGGGATCCACGCCTATCTTGGCGTCCATGTCGTGGAGCGAGGAGTCATCTTCGTCGACCTCTCGCTCGCGCAGATTGCCGCGCTCGGAACCACTGTTGCCTATCTTGCCGGTCACGATCTCCATTCGACGACGGGGTATTTCTGGTCGCTCGGTTTCACGTTCGCAGGGGCTGCGCTATTTGCTTTGACGCGCGTTCATCACGAGACGCGAATCCCTCAGGAGGCGGTGATCGGGATTGTCTACGCCGTCTCCGCCGCTGCTGCCATCCTTGCGATGAGTAAAGCGCCTGAAGGGACCGAGCACCTCAAGGACATGCTGGTGGGGAACATCCTGACCGTCTCGTGGGCCGAGGTGATCAGGACGGCCGTTCTCTACGCAATTGTGGGCGCGTTTCACTATGCGTTTCGCAAGACGTTTCTTGCCATCTCTGTCGATCCGCATGCAGCGGAGGCCGCTGGAATCAATGTGAAGTGGTGGGACTTCCTTTTCTATACCTCGTTCGGACTCGTCGTCACGTCATCCGTAGCAATCGCCGGAGTGTTGCTGGTCTTTTCGTATCTGATCGTTCCCTCTGTGGCCGCCATGCTCTTCACCAGGTCCATTGGGAAACGACTGGCGGTCGGCTGGACCATGGGCGCGTTGGTGAGTGCGATCGGGATCCTCCTCTCGTTCCAGCTCGATCTTCCCACGGGCGCAACCATCGTCTGCACCTTCGGGGCGGCTCTGGCGCTCATGGCGACATATCGGGTCTTGTCAGGACGCGCGATGATTGTGGAGTGAGGCAACGACCGGAGTCGTCATAATGCCTGCCGTGTTGAGGGATGCACAGGCTGGGGGTTGTTCGTGAGAGCGGGATCCTCGCTTGTCGGGTCGAGCGCCCTCACCCGCGCTGGCGCGTCACCCGTCTCCCTCGGGAGAGGGGACGCTGGCGCGTCACCCGTCTCCCTCGGGAGAGGGGTGTGAGGCGGGCTGTGCGGTCGATCCTGGTGCTGGCGCTGCTTTTGGGATCTGAGCTGCAGGCCGCGGTTAGGCTGGAAGACGCTCTCTCTGCACGGAAGGCCGGAAATTATGAGGTTGCCATTGAAATCCTGGTACGACTGGTCGCTGAATCGCCTGGACTTCGGCACGAGCTGCTGCTCGCGGAGACTCTGGCCTGGGACAAGAGGTTCGCTGACGCGGAGACGGTTTATCGCAAGCTGCTCTCACAGCATTCCGATTCAGCAGAAGGTGAGCTCGGGCTCGCACGCGTTGTGATGTGGCAGGGCCGCTACGAGGAAGCCAAACGGCGGCTGGTTCGAATTCTTCTTCGGAATGAGAGCGATCTCGCGGCGCTCGAAGACCTGGCGTTCGCGCGCTATTGGTCCGGAGACTACAGGTCAGCAGCAAGAGACTTCGAGAGTGTGCTTCGAGCCCGACCCGATCGAGCTGACGCGAGGAACGGTCTCGCCGCGATCCGGAGTGGTTCGAGCCCTGGATACCAGACTTCAATCCACTATCTTTCGGACGATCAGCCGTTTCGTGTTCTTCGAAGCGAAGTCCGGGCGACGGCATTCAGCGATCCGCTCACGAAGTGGGAGGGCCGGGTTGGCTCATACAATCTCGACGATCCGGTAGAGAGACGGAGGCTGGATGTACCTTACGTTCACGCTCGCGGAGAGGTGGGATTGCCGGACCGGAAGCTGACGATCTCCGGATGGGCGGGTCTGCTCGACTACCCCGACTCCAGCATCCGAGGTGTGGGGGGCATTGCAATCCGGCGAGCGATGCCGGCGAGTTCTGCGCTGACTGTCCAGCTGGAACGGCAGGAGCTCGTAGCGACTGCGACGTCTCTCGACAGTCACCCATTTTCAGACAACCTGACCGTTCAATGGGAGAGAGAGTCGGAGACGGGATGGAGCGCAGCTGCACAGGCGGGTCGCCGACGTTATTTCGATGACAACTCTGGTTCGTCCGCCAGTCTTTACCTGCTGATGCCCCTTCGAGCGGGCGCGGTCAGCCTCTGGGCGGGGGGCGCAATCGCGGCGGCAGACACCGACGAAGGGCGTTTCACCGCGCAACGCGTAAGCGGAGAGAGGATCTCAGCCAATACGTTTCGCTATCGCTTCGAGGGAGCGTACGATCCTTACTGGACACCTCACGATCTGAGGGAAGCGCGGTTCATCATGTTGACTCGAGGTCAGCTCGGGGGGAAGGTTCGCTACAAAGTTCAGGCAGATGTGGGATTCGCAAAGGATCAAGCAGTTGCCTTTGGACCCGACCTCGGGGTTGCGCCACTTCCGTCCCCGGCGATATCGTTCTTCTTCGAGCGGACGTACCATCCATGGCGATTCGAGGTGAGTGCATCGCTTCCTCTGACGACACGGTTGAGCCTGGAGGCCTCGTACCGACACGACTCATCCGCCAGCTATCAATCGAATGACTTCCATGCCTCCCTGGTCGGACGATTCTGAGATATTCGCCTGGCGGCGAGCGAGACCGGTGCGTCCGTGGGAGAAGATCGTCCTCGGGGTGCTGCTGTTCCTCGGAGTGCAGAGCATCGTCTTCTTTGGTCTCTGGTGGTTTCGGCTCGAGCACATCAACCAGCCGGTGCTGTTTATCCTCCTGTCGCTTGCGACGTGGTACGGCGTGTTCAGAATTTTCGTCGGCTGGTACAACGCGTTCCACATCGAGCAGCCGGACCCCGTAGATGCTCAGGCGGGACTTTCGGTGGCAATCTTTACGACA
Organism: Thermoanaerobaculia bacterium; assembly: GCA_035576005.1. Lineage (GTDB taxonomy): Bacteria > Acidobacteriota > Thermoanaerobaculia > Gp7-AA8 > Gp7-AA8 > DATLXH01. The sequence continues at coordinate 18,330 of DATLXH010000177.1, forward strand.
TCGTCACCAGGCGAGCCGTACGAGATGTTCGTCAGGACGCTCGCCGCTGCGCGGGACATCACCTATCCCCACACAACGTACCTTCTGGACGACACCCGTGATCCGCGCTTTCGGGAACTGGCAGAGCAGATGGGAGCGGTGCACCTCGAGCTTGTCGGACTTCCCGGAGCGAAGGCAGGGAAGATCAATGCAGCTCTGAAGCTCACCTCGGAGGAGTTCATTCTCGTACTCGACCCCGATCACATTCCGTTCTCGATGTTTTTCGACCGAGTGCTCGGCTACTTCAACGATCCGGAGGTCGGGTTCGTCCAGGTTTCGCAGGCTTATTACAATGCAGGAGAATCGTTCGTGGCGAGAGCCGCAGCCGAGCAGACCTTCGCGTTTTACGGGCCGATCATGCAGGGGATGAACGGGACGGGAACCTCCGTTGCGATCGGTGCGAACTGCACGTTCCGCCGAAGCGCCCTCGAATCCATTGGTGGTCACGGCATCGGGCTGGCGGAAGATCTGGTTACATCCATTCGTCTGCATGCAAAGGGTTGGGGGTCGGTGTACATCCCTGAGATCCTCGCGCGTGGACTCGTGCCGGCCGATCTCGACTCGTTTCTCAAGCAGCAGCTCAAGTGGTCGCGAGGTGTGCACGAGGTGCTGTTCAAAGAGTATCCGCGCGCATTCCGGAAACTGACCATGCATCAGAGAATCTCTTACTTTATGATCGGCAGCTATTACTTCGTGGGAGTGACGACGCTCATCTACGTCTCCATCCCGCTCCTTTACCTCTGGTCTGGCAGACAACCGGCTGCATTTCTTCTGGCCGACTATCTCGTTCACGCCTTGCCGGTCGGAATCTTCGGGATGGCGATCTACCGGTTCGTGCAACGGTGGCTTTGCGACCCGGTTCGCGAGCGCGGATCGCATTGGCGGGCCACGCTGATGAAGCTTGGAGCCTGGACCATCTATCTGAAAGGTTTCTGGCTGTCGGTGATCGGCGTGGCTGTGCCTTACATCCCGACCGCGAAGGAGCGGATGAAGGGAAACTTCTGGCGTCTGGCCCGCTTCCCGCTCTTTACCATCGCGATTTCATTTCTCACTCTGCTCTACACGATCTTCAGGCAGCTTTACGTGATCCCGGAGTCGGAAGTCCGGATCACGACAGAGGTGACTCTTGGTATGTTGTCGTTCCTCGTCGTCAATGGCCTCTTCATGAGTGGGAGGATTTACGCTGCGTGGATCGACCGCGAGAGGAGTAGTGAATCGTGAACGCACGTAAGCGATATCAATTCGCATTTTTCGCCACGGGATGGCTTATTACCGTCGGCATCCTCTTTCAGATGGGCATGGGGGCAGGCTTCCGTTCCGTGTTCGGCTCCATGTCCGACAGGCTCAGCAGGCTCGGGCAGATATTCTCGGACGCCGAGGGTCGTGCTGTCACGGGCGCGCGCGGAGCCTCGCGCAGCGATTACCTTGAGCCATTGCGACCGGTCCTGTCATCGGCCGATGCCCTGCGACGCCCTTCGAAGATGCTGCTCGGCTTGTATGACGGCGGCTTTCCCGATTCCTTCAAGGGCTTCGAGCAGTTCGAATCGCAGCTTCGGTACAAGTTCCCGATCATTTCCTTCTACGGCGCCTGGGGAGACAAGCCGAACCAGCAGTTCCCTTTGAGAATGATGAAGACCATCGATCGCATGGGTTCGGTCCCGATGATCACGTGGGAGCCGTGGGTCACAGATTTCGACTCGACGCGTCGAACGAACCTCCCACCGGTGGCAGAGCGGGAGTACGCCAGTCTTGCAGCCATAGCGAAGGGGAGCTACGACTTTTACATCGTGCCGTGGGCCACGGAAGCAGCCCGTTTCAAGAAGCCGATCCTCCTTCGATTCGCACATGAAATGAACGATCCTTACCGCTATCCGTGGGGACCGCAGAACGGGAATCGCCCGGAAGACTTCATCAACGCCTGGAAGCATGTCCACAGCGTTTTCCAGAAAATGGGAGCGAACAATGTGCTCTGGGTCTGGTCACCGCACATCTCCATGCCGTGGTTCGAGTACTACTATCCGGGAGCTGACCAGGTCGATTGGGTGGGCATAGGAATCCTCAACTACGGCGACGTGGCGTCATGGTCTCGCTGGTGGACGTTCCATCAGATCATCGAGAAGTCCTACGGCAAGCTCACCACGTTCGACAAGCCGATCATTGTTAGCGAGTTGGGAACGCTTTCATCCGGAGGGGACGCTGTCGAGTGGTATCGGCAGGCCTTTTATCACCTCGAGCACACCTATCCGAAGATCCGGAGTCTGGTCTTCTTCAATCAGACCTCGGACACGACGATGTCGACTGCGCCGCTGAACTGGAGCATGCTCCAGAGTCCGCGCGTGTCCGCGCTCGTGAGCGAAGAGATCGTGCGGCAGTCCTCGAAATGACTCGTATCGAGGAGCCATCATTGATGCAGCGTCGAGTTAGCCCGCATTTGTAACCACGTCGCTATCATCGAGCGCAACGTGTCATCCCGAAGCGGGGTAACAGCGTGAGGACGCTGATGAAGAGGTGATGACACCCGGTGGGACTCGCGCCCCGAAGGGGCGAAGCCCTCTCCCCGGCGGGGAGAGGGTGGTCGCGTAAGCGACCGGGAGAGGGGCCGCGAGAGATACGAAGACCTCGCCCTTTCGACGGACTGGCGAGACTTTCACGCCCCTCTCCCTGCTTCGCTCCGCTCGCTTCCCTCTCCCCG
>DATLXH010000178.1:0-6881 GCA_035576005.1 Thermoanaerobaculia bacterium
CCGGCCAGCTCGCACCCCGGCAGGGGTGCAAGAAGCTTCTGGCACCCCTGCCGGGGTGCATGAGTGTTTCTGCACTCCGGTCCGGTGGCATCGCGCTCCGCGCTCAGCCACCGGCTACCCTCTCGCTGCCCCTCCCGGGGCGCACGCAAGGCCTGCCCGCTCCAGAGATGCAGTCGCTCCGTGTCATCCCTTCTTCACCAGCGTTTCCCGCCGTTACGGCTAGGGACGACACATCGCTTGTTTCTCCATTGCGTCGCGCCCGTGTGTGTCATCCCCGACGGCATTCCCGTGATGACGGGCTGGAGTATCGACTCTCCATTCTTCCCCACTACCCCTTTCGTTGTCCGCGTCGATTGACGATCGACATGAACTCCTCACGAGTCCTCTCGTCAGACAGGAAGGTTCCGCGAAGGACGTTTGTCTCCATGAAGGACGACTCCTGCTCGACTCCGCGCATGACCATGCAGAGGTGCGTGCCCCCCATCCACATGGCGAGGCCAAGCGGCTCGAGAATCTCCTGAATCGTATCGGCAATGTCGTGAGCGAGGTGTTCCTGCGACTGCAGTTTCCTCATGTGAACCTCGACGATGCGGGGGATCTTCGAGGCCCCGATGATCATCTTCTTCGGAATGTAACCGACGATGAAGTTGCCGAAGAAAGGGAGAATGTGATGTGCGCAGAGAGTCTTGTAGGTCCCGCCAATCACCACGAGGTTCTGGCAACTCTCGTCGGCCTTCGAACAAGCCTTGCGGAAGAGCGTAGTGAGTTTCTTCACGTCGGTGTAGTCGTAGCCGCTGGTCATGGTGATCAGCGAGCTTGCCCAGCGTCTCGGCGTATCGACGACATTCTCGTTCTCGAGATCGACGTGCAACAGACGTAACGCTTCTCTCAGATGATGCTCGAGTTGCCCGGCATCGACCGTGGGCCGCGGAGAACTGAGACGTCCCCGGCCATTGAGAAGCAGCTCCACAGGGCCGCGCGCAAAGGCGTCCTCAGCCGCCATGACTTCGGAAATCTGCTTACTTTTTTTCATCGTCTATCTCCAGACCCATTCTCTCACTAAGCCAGCGGCGCCATTCCCCGCTCCACTGTCGGCCATTTGTGTCCGCGCCGTCGCGACCGCTCGTTTGACTCTCGATGCACTCACGCAGAATCGTGGAGAAGAGCTGGTTCGAATGCACCTCGTCCCTCGCGCGGAATCCCGCGGACACGATCCTGTTTACGATTATCGACGCGATCGAGCCGATCCGTTCGCCAGTGGTAAAAAGGAGTCACAGTGATGAAGCCATTGAAAAAGTCTCAGGGCGCCGAAGAAGCGATGGAAGTCGCTGAGGCGAGCAGAGAAACCGAATGGGATAAACCCTCGTTCGTTGGCGACCTCTTTCTCGGCAAGCTCAACCTCGACCTGATCCATCCATTCCCTGATCAGCCTGCAGCTGACAAGGCCGAAGCAGATCCCTTCATCAAGAAACTCGAACGCTTCCTGGCCGAAAACGTCGACGCCGAAGAGATCGACAGGACGGGCGAGTACCCGACCGAAATCTTCGAGGGCTTCCGCGAGATGGGCGCCTGGGGAATGAAGATCCCCAAGGAGTACGGCGGACTCGGCTTCAGTTCCACGAACTACAACCGCGCGCTGGGCCTCGTGGCGACCTGGTGCGGATCCTCCGTGGCGTGGCTATCAGCACATCAGTCGATCGGAGTTCCGCAGCCTCTCAAGCTTTTCGGCACCAAGGAACAGAAGGACAAGTGGCTCCCGCGACTGGCAAAAGGGGCGATCTCGGCATTCGCACTGACGGAGCCCGGAGTGGGCTCCGACCCGGCGAAGATGACGACGACCGCCACGCCCTCTCCCGATGGAAAGGGATGGATCCTGAACGGAGAGAAGCTCTGGTGCACGAATGGCCTTCACGCCGAGGTAATCGTCGTCATGGCTCAGACACCTCCGAAGGTCGTCAAGGGCAAGGAGAAAAAACAGATCACTGCGTTCATCGTCGAGACCGCGACTCCGGGCGTCGAGATCGCGCACCGCTGTCAGTTCATGGGACTACGCGGCATCGGCAATGTCCTGATCCGGTTCAAGGATGTGTTCATTCCGAGCGAGAACCTGCTGTGGGGTGAAGGGCTCGGGCTCAAGCTCGCCCTGATCACGCTCAACACCGGACGACTGACGATTCCGGCCGGCTGCGCCGCAGGCGGCCGGCGGATGCTGGAGATCACGAAAGAGTGGATCAACGAGCGTTCGCAATGGGGCGCTCCGATCGGAAAGCACGAGGCAATTTCGGCCAAGGTTTCCTGGATGACCTCGCACGTCTTCGCAATGGAAGCCATCGTCTGGTTGACCTCGGGACTCGCAGATCGCGGCGATGTCGATCTGCGACTGGAAGCCGCGATGGCGAAGCTGTTCAACACTGAGGTGGCCTGGCAGTGCGTTGATCACCTCGTGCAGATTCGCGGGGGACGAGGATACGAGACCTCTCAATCGCTGGCCGCGCGCGGAGAGACCCCTCACCCGGTCGAACGGATCATGCGCGACATGAGGATCAACCGGATCTTCGAAGGGACGAGCGAGATTCAACATCTTTTCATTGCGCGCGAGGCAGTCGATCCGCACATGAAACGGGCCGGCGTTCTGCTCAAGAATGACGCTACGCTCGGAGCTAAGGGAACGGCCGCCGCGAAAGCGGGCGCTCACTACGCGCACTGGTATCCGACCCTTTACGCTGGCTGGAGCCGCTTTCCGAGATTCGGCGAGTTCGGCAAACTATCGGGGCACATCGGGTACATCGAGAGAAGCTCCCGCCATCTGGCTCGATCGATCTTCCACGCCATGATGCGATTCCAGGCCAAACTCGAGCGCAAGCAGATGACCCTGTTCCGGATTGTCGATATCGGTACGGATCTGTTCGCCATGTCTGCAGCGGTCACCTACGCCATGATGCTGGAGAAAAAGGGGGGCGACACACGCAATGCGGCCGACCTTGCGGATCTCTTCTGCCGCGACGCTCGCGTCCGGATCGACCAGAATTTCCGGACGCTCTTCGACAATCACGATGATGCGGCCTACAAGGTCACGTCTGGTTTCATGAAAGGCGAATACGACTGGCTTCAGGGTGACCTGGTCGAGGCAATGATGCCGACGCCGGAATCTCTCGCTGCGGCGGTCGCGACGATGGAGCGATAACGCCGAGGGTTCGATTCGAAAGAGTGTCAGCAGAGTCCGTGCGACTAACACACGGTGCAGCCGTCGTGAGGAGTCTTAGCCCGCATTTCTCACAGAATGCGAGCGTAGGGACGCACGGCGTGCGTCCGATACCCCTGTCCCTGACCGAGAAGATTGTCGTCGGCCATCGCTTTGGACGAGGGTTCATGCCGGGATGCGAATTCCTGATGCGAATGTCTGGGTGCCGGACGCAGGCCCTGCGTCCCTACACCCGCCCCGGTTGCTCTGGACACAGTGTCAACTATGCTCTCGTCGTGAAATTGCCGTGCAACGAACGAGACAGGCCGCTATCCGTCGTCTCACGGCGAAGGTCTGTGAGAAATGCGGGTTAGCGTCTGAGAAGCTTCGTCTCGATCCGCGCGAGCTCAACCTTTGAGTCAGGGGCCACGACAACCTCGAAGAGCTGGTCAGCGTAGCCTTCCGCGGAAACACGAATCACAAAGCTCCCTTCCTCGGGAAACTCGTACGCTTCCAGGTTCGTGCTGTACGGCTTGACCGGACCCATCAGCTGATCGTTGACATAGAAGATCGCGTCCTCCGGGACCACCCGCAGAACCACACCCCGCTTCGCCGGGAGTCGAATGGCGCTCTCGATGCTGTTGCCTGTGCCCGTGATGACTCCCTTCGACTGGGCGCCACCTGACGGCTCATTTCCACGCGGGTCGCCGGAAGTCCCCGGCATCACCCTGGATCCCCCCGCCTGTTCTTCGGCCGGCCCTTCTCGATGCGTGATCTGGCTCGCCCGCTTCACGAGCCCTCGCACGAGCGGTTTGGCCCGATACGTCAGGCCTGTGTAAACAGCGAGTCCCGCCATGGCGACCAGAACGAGCCCCAGGAGTGCGGGGACCCAGGTAGGCAACCCAACAACTTCCGGCGCATGATCCGAATCGTCTCCCGGCGGCTTGCCCGATTCCTCGCTCACGACCGACCCCGCTCCGGCTCGGTCTCCAGATCGTAGTCGGCGCTTGATAACCCTTCATCGGAGAGAAGCGATTCTTCTTGGGGCATTGCCTCGAACTCCTTCTGACGATCGCTCAACATTTGAACGGCTTCCGCTTCGCTCTCCGCGGCGACGTAGACTCGAATCTCTCCCATCGATCCCAGATTGACCGGCTCCATCGTGAACTTCAGAGATTCGATCTGACACGCAATTCCCTGCGCCTCCAGAAAACCCTGAAGCAATCTTGCTTCATCATCCGTGGACGTCGTCGCGATCTCGACCCATGTGCCACCACCATCAGCATCGATCGTCTGGAACGGTAACTCGTTGACGAGCTCGGTGCGGTCCTCGTCGCAGATGTCGGTTCCTGTCGGGTAGCTCGCTTTACATGTCGGGCAATATCGCATCGGCTATCGTCTCCTGAATTCCGTTTGTTTCAGCGTCACCTGATCAGCCTGAGCCTGCCTGCGTCCCCGGTGATCTTTCCGATCTTTGCACAGAGCAGACCGTCCCGCGCAGAGCGCGCCTCAAATTCGGCGGCGCGAGCTGGCGGCATCGCGATCAGAAGCCCGCCACTCGTCTGGGCATCACACATCAACGTGAACTCGGTCTCGCTGACTCCAATCTCCACTCGTGACCTGAACGTCTCGCAGTTCCGGATGGTTCCTGACGGCCTGAACCCCCTGCCAAGCAGATCGCGCGCGCCGGCCAGCACAGGAACATCACCCACCCTCACCTCCGCGCCCACGGATGACCCGCGACAGATCTCGAGCAGATGGCCGGCCAGGCCGTAACCCGTCACGTCGGTTGCCGCACTCACTCCACATTCGACCATGATCGCCGCTGCGTCGCGGTTGAGCCTGAGCATCCAATCAATCGCGTCGTCAAGCTTCGGGACGAGCGAGCGTCGAAACCGGTTTCGCAGGGTTGGAGTCGTGAGTGCGCGAGACGCGGAGACGAGGATGCCGTTACCAATCGGCTTGGTGAGGTAAAGAACGTCGTCTGGCTTCGCAGTCGAGTTCCTGACGATCCGATCCGTCTGGATCACCCCCGTGACCGCGAGACCATACTTTGGAACGTCGTCGATGATCGTATGGCCGCCGCCGATGGGGAACCCGGCTTCCTTCGCCTTGTCCGCGCCACCAGTCAGGATCTCCGTCAGGACCGACAGAGGAAGGCGATCCGTGGGAAATGCCGCGATCGCCAGACCAAGTACCGGGCGGGCTCCCATTGCGTAAATATCCGACACAGAGTTCGCTGCCGCAATCGCTCCGAAGAGTCGCGGGTCGTCAACGATCGGCGTGAAAAAATCGACGGTCTGCACGATCGCGAGACTTCCCTCGATCCGCAACACGGCGGCATCGTCATTGGTCGCATGACCGACCAGAAGCTCTTCAGATCCCCCGAACGACGGAAGCTTTGAGAGCACGCTTTCCAGGTCATCCTGACCCAGCTTGCACGCTCAGCCGCCGGTGGTGGCAAAGGACGAGAGGCGCGGATAGGACTTGATCTTCCGTTTCACAGGGGTAATCTTAGCCCGCATTTCTCACAGAACGTCGTCGTGAGGCGGTGGAGAGTGGTCTGGATGCGAGGCGCACGACGGTTTTGCGACGAAGGCATAGTCGACACTATGTCGAGGAGTGAAACCGTTGTGCAACGAAGCAGACAGGCCGCTATCCGCCGCTTCACGCGGGGACGGTCTGTGAGAAATGCGGGCTATGCGGCGCGGATTCTAACGCAGTTGCCGGATGGCGATGGGCGGCATCTCGGCGCGAGGCTCTTCGTACAAGCGCGGGAACGTAACTCGCAGTGACGCTCAGTCCATGTTTTCTGATTTCGTCCGCACCGCCGAAGAGATCTCGGCCACCACGAAAAAAAGCGCCAAAGAGCAGATCCTCGCGGATTACATTTCCAGGCTCGACGACCCCGACCTGGAGCGCGCAGTGGTCTTTTTCTCTGGAAGTCCGTTTCCACGGAAAGAGGAGAAAGTCACCGGAGTCGGATGGGCCACGATCGCAGACGCAGTGTCGGACGTGCTAGGCGCTCCCTGGAACGAGCTCGGCTCCACTGAGCGACACGGCGACATGGGCGACGCGGTCGCGGAATTGTTCGGGGCGCGCGGAATGGTCTCTTCCAACGTCACGCTGGGAGACGTTGCGGACAGCTTTGCTCGTCTGGCGCTGATTTCCGGATCGACGAAGAAGCGAGAAATTCTGGCGGCACTTCTTGCCCGGCTTGGCTCCGCCGAAGCTCGGTTCATCGTCAAGATTCTGCTCAGCGAGTTCAGAATCGGGTTACAGGAAGGGCTCGTCGAGAGTGCCATCGCACGGGCGTTCGCCAGACCACTCCCCGCGGTCCGTCAGGCACATATGTTCTCGGGAGATCTGGGAGCAACAGCACTTCTTGCGCGGGCTGGAACGCTCGAATCCGTCTCGATGACGTTGTTCCATCCCATCGCATTGATGCTTGCGCAACCGGAAGAAGATCCTGCCGCCATCGTCGGCCAGCTCGGCGAGGGCGCACTCGCCGATGACAAGTACGACGGCATCCGTGCTCAGATCCACATTGACGGCGGACAGGTGCGGATCTACTCACGAACTCTTGATCAGATCACGCATCGATTCCCGGAAGTGGAGGCCGCATCACGAGACATTTCCGGTTCGGCAATCCTGGACGGAGAGATCGTCGCGTACGACGAACGGATTCTTCCGTTTGCAC
>DATLXH010000179.1:0-88803 GCA_035576005.1 Thermoanaerobaculia bacterium
GGGTCGCTGTCTTCCGGGACCAAGCTCGGGATCGGGCTCTATGGCACCAAAGCAAGTACGGTCATGACAAGACCACGCCTCGCGCATTCTAGTTTCTTTCTCTCAGTCGCTGCACCAGCGGTCCGGGGCTCGGGATGACACTGCTGCGGCAGTGATAGCGGCAAAGGTCTGTGAGAAATGCGGACTAGACGAGTGGCGACGCGGGCGGGCAAGACCGTCAGCTGTTTTTCTGACGCGTCTGGTTTATGAGGCAGCGGGTGACAACCGTCAGCAGAATGAGCGCGGTTGCTACTTCGAGCCAAATGGTCAGGTTCATGGAGACGGTGTGCGCCGAGATCGGGGCGATGGAGTAGTGCGCGAGTCCATAGAGACCAGCCAGACCGTAAAAGCCCAACATGCTCAAGCCAGCCAGACGGTACCCAAAGCGAATCAGGGCATAGCCGAAAAGCCCGATTGATGTGACACCAATCCATGCAGCGTAGACCCGTGCCCGCGACAGCCAGGCAGGGAGGTTCGGATAGTCACTCAGGTACTCGGCGTTGTGAATGTGGTGCAGAAGGCTGGCGGCGCCGAAAGCGAGGGCAGCGATTGCCAGCAACCTGTTCGACGTAAGTGTGCTGCTCATCGCCTGCTCTCGCGCTTTGCCGCGATGCTCAAAGCGAAACCGCCTCAGCACGCGACTCGCCGGGCGGAAACATGGGCGCGATTACTACCCGCCCGCTCTGGCCCGGAATGCGAGGTAAGCGAAAATGATGACCACCGCGATCAGGGCGATTCGGCCAATTCCCATCATCCGGGTGTTGGCGACATGTCGCGTGCCCTTCGGCTTTACACCCGTCACTGCTGCCACCGCAACGACCGCCACCGCAAGAAAAAGCCAGACATACCAGTTCATGAATCCGCAAGACTACAAGATGCGAGCCAGTGGCCAGGCCGTTCGAGATGATGGACCCCCGAGGCTCATCAGGAGCGCAAAGTGATCCAGCCGTGCCTACCTCAATCACGGAATCTTCACCGAGAAGTAGTACGCGTCCAGGCTCATCCCCTTTCTGAGATAGAAACGATGGGCGTCGAGGCGGGAGGTATTGGAAACGAGTTTCAGGTGGTGACACTCATGCTTTCGGGCATGTTCGACCAGCCAGTCGAGTAGTGTGCCGCCGTAGCCCTTCGACCTCGCGTCACTTTTCGTCGCGAGATCTTCTATTTCGAGATAGCGACCTCCACCCAGCCATTCGGAGATTCTGAATCCCGCCACGGCCTTGATGTCCCCGTCCGTGAGGCAGGCCATCTGAAATCCAGCATCCCGTTGCAGACGCGTGACCACCTGTACGAAATCGTCTTGCGGAATGTGCGGGCGTAACTCCGCCATGACCGGGTAGCAGGCCAGAATCTCCTGTTCCGTGCGTGCGAGTGTGATCGTTTCCTTCATGCCTGTTCACGAACGACGCGGATGTCGCACGTGCCTCCCTGCACTGGTGCAATGATGCGTTAGCTGTTGATATAGATAAGGACGTCCTTCGTGGCTCGAACCGTGGCGAATTCCTGATGAAAGCTGGCTGAGATTTCTTACCACGGCTTCGGGATGTCGGCGGGCGAGAAGATCGGGCGACGCGACTGGTACGTTTCCCGGTTCGCTTCATATGCATTCAGTTCGCGCATGACAACGGGGTTGGCGGCAAGGTGATTCTTCTTCAGTCGAAGCGCCTTCCAGATCTCGGGATGAAAACGATGGCGATGCCACTCCATAGGATCATCGTCGCGCGTACGTGGATCGAACGCGCTGGCGTCCTCTACGTATGCAACAAAGCTCTGCACGACCTCAGCGGATATTGCGCTTTTCTCGGCGGCAGGAAGTGCTTTCCATGCGGTCCAGAAGAGTTCCTCCGGCTCGATCCAATCGCTCCTGAGCCTGTTGTTTGAGCTATCGAGATTGCTTCTGACCGCTTTTCTCCGCAACTTGTCGAGAGCTGCAGTGCCCCCATATTTTTTGATGGTCGCCTCGGCACCGAGCAACATCTGATCCTGGAGCAGGCCGCCGGCTCCGATGGTTCGAACTCGAGGGTTCGCGGCGAGTCGCCGGGTCGCATGAATGTCGAGGAGAATCGCTTCGACATAATCGCGGGCGCTCGTGCGTCCCATCTGTCCTCGGTTCTCCCAGCTCGCCTCGGCATACAGCATCGATGGGTCGAGCGGAGCATTTGCATCCGGGACTCGCTCTCGATCGAGCACTTCGCCACTCTTCACATGAAACTCGCCGGCAATCTGAAGCCGATTGAGGTTTCCTTCGCTGTATCGCATGACCTGGTCGGGACGATAGCCGAGAACGTCGTAATGCGCCGATTGCCAGTAACCTGGCTGGACATTCTGCGCGCGCAACCGCACGGCTCGGCCGAACGCGAAGTTGGTCTGGAAGTGCTCGCGTCGGGAGCCGACCGGCCCTTTGCTCGCGTCCATGAGGCCCCGTCTTCCCGGAGCGGGATTGAAGCCGCGATCGAGGTAGACATCCAAAGGCGTGAGCTCACAACCACGGGCCCGAGGGTGATAGGAGCCTGCCCAATATTCTTCCAATGTGCGAGAGAAGGCGGCAAAACGTTCAGGCGTCGCGCGAAAAGATCGGGCATCAGGATTCGGCCAGTCCATGACCCACGTAGCCAGGGCGGGATGATTGAGCCTGTCGGCAATGATGTCGGCCAGCAGACTTCCCTCGAGAACCGTCTTCGCGGAGATGGAGAACTGTCCGCCACCATGAGCAAGCGACGGCTGGAGGCCAGCGGCAATCGGCGCCCCCCACACGAACGTCTCCAGGAACGCGACGAACCATGGGTCATAAAACCAGGCGAGGGGCACGGGCTTGATCGAGTATTCGAAGGTTTCGGGATCGAGAGTCCATCTCACTTCAAAGTCATCGAGCGTTTTGTCTGCCCACTTGAACTTCAGGTTCTGTCGCTTGGACTTCCATTTGTCGAGATCCTTGATTCGCTCGACAGAATCGAACAAACACGTCGGGTCGTAGTGGGCTCGGGCCTTTCGCCACATTTTGACAAAGTCGACTGCAACTTTTTCGAGCGTTCCAAGCATGTACGGGTCTTCAAAGTAGGCGTCCTCGCCCTCCTTATCACCCGCCATGGTCATCCACTTCTCAACGGATTTCTTCGACTGGAACGTCGGCTCGAGTCCCAGCCACGCGTTGTCGAAATCGCCCCTCACCGGATCGAGGAACGTGGACAGGATGGCGGTTCGGTTCCTGGCCTCTGCCTGCTTTCGCGGTGAGCTCTTTCCCTTACTCGTCTTCGTTGTCATGGTTCCTTCGAGTGCGAATAGTTCATGATTTCGCGGCGGGGCTGTTCAGACGCGATCCTCGCGCCGCGTTTCACGGGTCATCGTCAACACTTACAACGCCCGCGACAGCCGGTGCATGATGTCAGGGCGAACTGCCGGTTGTCATTGTCCGCCGAATTCATGCCGAACGCCGCCCCTTCGCTTATCTGCGCGGTCAGCATTCCGGCCTCGGCGAGCACAACGACACGGCCCCTGCCCGAACTCGAAGGTGAAACCCTGAGCCGCACCCGCGGGGCTTTGCACCAGTGACTCACCCGCGGCCACCGCAGCAGGGTGGTGCGGCTCAGAGGTATTCACGCTCGATTACTCCTTATTGCGACTTGCAGGGGTGTTGAGGCGTCGCCCTTCTTCGGAATCGTGGATGAGTGCTGAGAGGCGTTTCGTGCGTGTCTGTTCCTTTTTCGCATTGACTATCCAGTGGATCATCAGGCGGCGATACGACGGAGGCTGTGAGCTGAAAAATCTCCACGCCTTCCTGTTGCTGCGGAACGTTCTCTCATCCTTCTGCGACAGGTCCTGTGGTGCGTTCTCGTACGCATAGATCCCGGACTTCGCTTCGCTCCGCTGCTCGAAGGCTTTCAATCCCGCGGCGTGCATGAGCCCCGATCTGGTCAACTCGGCAATTCGCCTGATGTTGACGACGCTCCAGGTGCTCGTCCGCTTTCGCGGAGTGAATCGGATGCTGTAGCTTCGATCGTCAATCCGCCTGCGGACTCCGTCGATCCATCCGAAGCAGAGCGCCACGTCGACGGATTCGGGCCACGTGATGGAGGCGAGTCCGGAGTCTTTCTTGTGAAATCCCACGAGGAGCTCTGTCTCGGTCTGGTGATTTTTCCCCAGCCACGAGCGGAAGGCCGAGGGGGTGTCGAAGAAGGTCGGCTGCATCATGAAGTGAGGATAGGGGAATGGCCGCATCCCGCTGTCGCATATCTGTGAAACCTGACCACGTGACTGGTAACCGTCGTGCCCGACAAACAGAATCGGGGGGCTCAGACAGTCTGCGAGCTATTTCCTCGGTTACGACCGTCAGCAAGGCGGACTCAGAGGTGCCTGCCGTGTGTCACAGTGTTGAAGAGACGCTGTTTGAATCCTCGCGGAAAAGGCTTCAGACTGTCCGATCATGGCGAAAGAGGAGAGCAGTCTCGCGGATCGAATGTCTCTTCGTCTCGTCGCGATTTGTGTCGCGATCGCCTCGTTGATGTTTCTTGTCCCTCTAACACCCGGCTTCACCTCGCCGATCCGAGTCACCGGCGCTGTCGGTCTCCTCATGGCGCTTCTTTGGCTGACCGAAGCGGTGCCTATGGGCTTGACCGCCCTGCTTCCGCTCGTACTTTTTCCATTGGCGGGGATTCAGAGTGCCGAAAAGATCGCCGCGCCGTATGCGAACTCCGCGGTGTTTCTATTTCTCGGAGGTTTTCTCGTTGCGGCCACAGTGGAGAAGTGGAACCTTCACAAAAGGATCGCCCACTTTGCGCTCAGGAAAGTGGGGACGGAGCCTCGCCGCATTGTGTTTGCCGTTCTTCTCGTCACGGCGCTCCTTTCGATGTGGATGTCGAACACGGCGACGACGCTGATGATGACGCCCATCGCCGTCGCGATCGTCACGGGCGTGGGACGTGATCGCGCCGCGTTCGGCTCACCGGAATCGGGAGCTCGTCTCGCTGAGGCCACTCTTCTGGCAGTCGCGTACGGCGCATCTCTCGGCGGTATCGGCACGCCCATCGGGACGCCGACGAACTTGATCTTTCTAGGCGCCGCCCGCGAATTGTTTCCTTCGATTCCGACTGTCTCGTTCGCTCAGTGGATGATGTTCGGAGTTGCCTATCTGGCACTGGCGCTGCCGGCCTGCTGGCTGGTTCTGATAACCAGCGCCAGGCTCGGGAAAGGCGACGCGATTCCGTTGGCGCAACTCGGAATCGGGAAGCCGGAGAGAATGAGCCGGGCTGAGAAAACCACTGTCGCTCTGTGCGCGGCGACCGCGCTGCTCTGGATCTTCCGCAGTGAAATTACAGTCGGTTCCCTGACCATCCCGGGCTGGTCTTCGATTTTTCCGAAAGCAAAGTCGATCAACGACTCAACGGTTGCCATCGCGATGGCGTTTCTTGCCTTCCTGCTTCCGGTCGGGAGCGGTCGCCGGCTGCTCGAATGGAGTGAGTTCAGAAAAGTCCCGTGGGACGTGCTCATCCTGTTCGGTGGCGGGTTTGCTCTCGCCGACGCACTCGAGACCAGCGGCTTCTCCAGATGGGCAGGCGCGAACCTGGCCTTCGTTGGTGGGTGGCCGCCGCTCCTGATGATCCTTGCTCTCTGCGTGTTTGTGACGCTCCTCTCAGAGGTCGCGTCGAATGTTGCGACGGCAACTGCAATGATGCCTGTCACGGCCGCGCTCGCGGTCTCGATTGGAGTTCATCCATTCCTGTTGATGATCCCGGCAGTACTAGCAGCCTCATCGGGATTCATGCTCCCTGTAGCAACGGCTCCAAACACAATCGTGTACGGGACGTCGCTTGTCCGAGTGAAGGCGATGGCTCGAAGCGGCTTCGCGCTCGATATCATCGCCACGTTCATCATCACGGCTCTGATCTTCCTCCTGATTCCTCGTGTCCTCGGAATCAATCTTTTCGTCCCTCTACGTTAGCCAGGATTTCTAACAGCTCTCCGTGACACACGCAGGGCCGGGAGAGGGGCCGTGAGAGATACGAAGACCTCCCCTTTCATAGAGAACCCGGGACTGTCAGGCCCCCTCTCCCTGCTTCGCTTCGCTCCCTCTCCCCGCCGGGGAGAGGGAGACGCCGCTGCGCGGCTCAATACCCGACTTCATCACTAATTGGAGAGTCTTACTTCAGCGTCCTCTCGAAGAACTCCACGTTACGGCGCGCCACGTCCATTCGCAGTTTAGGTTCCCGCGGCACGTGCCCGCTCCGGGGATAAATGACCATCGTGACGTCGACGCCCAGCTCCTGAAGCGAACGGTAGAGCATTGTTCCCTGCGAGAGCGGCACCCGGTCGTCAGCTTCACCGTGTTGGATCAGGACTTTGGCCTTCGTCTTCCTGAGGTGCCAGAGCGGGCTTCGTTGACGGAGAAGATCGAGCGGAGGAGGCGTACCGAAATACGCGGGGATGAAATCGCGAATGTCGCTTGTGCCGTGCATGCTCAGTAAGTCCACCATCGGTGCTCCGATGCTGTAAGCGCGGAAGCGATTGCTCCGTGCGAGCGCCGTGGCGGCAATGTAGCCGCCGTAACTCCATCCCATGAGGCCGAGACGGGCCGGGTCAGCGATTCCCTGTAAGAGTAGCGCATCGATCCCGGCCTCAATGTCGCCGAGGTCCTTCCCGCCCCAGTCCTTGTCGTTGCCAGCGCGGAAAGCCTGACCGTAACTGCCGGTCCCGCGGGGATTGGGACGAAGAACCGCGAAGCCGCGAGCCGCCAGGACATGAACCGGATAGATCGATCCGAGATATCCGAGGAAAGTCTGATCGAATCGTGACGCAGGACCCCCGTGGACGAAGGTAATCAGGGGGTATCGTCGTCCCTCCACGTACCCGACTGGGAGCGTGAGGAGGCCTTCGATCGGCAGGTTGTCGCTCCGGTTCTTCCAGCGGATCAACGACGTGCGGCCGAGCTCGCGGTTCTTGAGGTGCTCGTTGTGTCTCGTCAGCTGTCGAGGCGCGAAGCTCTCGAGTCCGGAGATGTAAAGCTCGGGCGGCGATGTGAGAGTTTGAGAGATGAACGCCAGCTGTTTGCCGGAGCGGTCGATATGCGGGTACGTAAGGACCCCGTCCAGCTTCGAGACATTGCGGAAGCCGGTGCCCGTTGAGTTGACGTGAAAGAGCTGTGATGTTGTGTCGAGTGGACCGTCGAACCAGAGCGATCGCGAGTCCGAGGTCCACGCGAAGGTCTCGGGGGAGCGGTCATAGGCGCGTGACAGGAGCCGGATTTTTCGTCCGGCCAGGTTTATAACGAAGAGGGCGCTTTCCTGGAGCCAGTCGCGACGGCCGCCTGTGCTGACAAAGGCAATCGACATCCCGTCCGGTGAGAACTGAGGCATGCGGTCTGCGCCCTCCCGCACGACGACCGGGGTCATCGGTGGGCACGTTCCGGAGTGGCACGACCCTGCGCTCTTGATCGTGTAGATATCGGTACGATAAAGATCGTCGAGACCCGTGCCCGGGGCCCGCTCGATTGCCAGCTCCTCACCATCGGGCGACCAGGAGAGCGACGTGACGCTGAAGGGTCCCTGCGTCAGACGACGCACTCGCCTGGAAGCTACATCGATGATGTGGAGATGAACGTGTCGTGTGCCTTCACCAACGACGCGAGCGTCGTCCTTCTCACGACTGCGCCGATCCTCTTCTGCTGAGGCGAGATCGGTTCTCTGGAAAGCAATCGCACTTCCATCAGGTGACCACTCGAACGATCGAATGGCGGCGGCCTCGTCGGTGAGCTTCTGCGGAACCTCCTTGCCGGGCTCAATGAGATAGATCGCATTACGGCCATCGCGGTCCGACAGGAACGCGATCCTCGTTCCATCGGGCGACCAGCGAGGGTTGGTGTCGGCCCCCGCCCCGCTGGTGATTGCAGTGTCGCTCCCGCTCCTCAGGTCGACAACGCGGAGGTCCGAGTCGTGAACGCTCGCGATCAGGTCCGCGCGACTGATCACGTAGGCAATCCTCAAACCGTCGGGAGAGAACTGCGGCGCGGAAAGGTTCGCCACCGAAGCAGAGTCTTCGATCGACATTGTAGCGCCCGAAACGGGAGCGGCCACCAGAAGGAGAATCAGAATAAATCGGTTCATAACGACAGGACTCCGCACATGTTGTTCCACTAACAGACGACAGCAGTTCCAGCGGTTCAATCAGTCAGGACCGCCGATCATCCGAACCCGATCTGTCTGACGTAGCTTCGGTCGAGGGTTGTTCCGCGCCCGCTTCCTTCCCTTCGCTCGCCTCTGCCGTTACGAGCGTACCGGCGCGATCGGTATCCTGACGGCGTTCACGGCGGCTGACAAAGAACTCCGAGAAGGCGACCTGCGCGACTGCAGCGATTGGCGCGGCCAGGATTGCGCCGACAATCCCGAGGACGGAAGCACCAACCATGAATGCTACGAAGATCCCCAGCGGGGAGACATGGAGCTTATTGCCGAGAAGTCGCGGTACGAGTACGAGGTTTTCGACCTGCTGGATCATGACTGCCATTACGACAACTGACCAGAACTGCCAGGGCGATTGAAGGAGCGCAACCATCACGGCGGGTACGGCGCCAACAAGAGGGCCGATGACAGGAATGAGCTCACCGATTCCAGCGATCACAGCGAGCGGCAGCGCGTAAGGAATTCGTAATACCAGGAGGGAGACGAACGTTGCACCAGCAATGATGGCCGCAAGAATCAATTGGGCAGAGAGCCAGGAGCTCATCCTGCGAGCCATCCGGATCAGCATCTTTCTTCGCTTGCCCCGCTCGGCGGGCCGATAGACGAGCAGCACGAGATTCTGAAGCCGCTCAGCGTCGATGAGGATGTAGAACACCATGAAAAGGACTGCGATCGTCGAGGCGACAAGTCCCGCCCCTCCCTTGACGACATCGATGACCGGAACTTTGGGTAGCAGAGCTCCTGGCTGCGAGATCGCGCTGCGGATCTGACCTACGGGAATGGTCTTCGAGAGCGGCGCGAGCACTTTCTGATCGAGGAGCTTTGGCAGGTCTTTCATCAGATCCTGCGACTCCGACAGAAGGAATGGCACGCCGAACACGAGCAGTGAAATGACAAGGAGAAGGAAGGGAAGGTAGACGAGAAGAATCGCCGCGCCGCGTCCTATCCTCCGGTGCAAGTGGAGCCGGATCAGAACACGGAGTCGTCGAACGACTGGAGCAATTCCAGCGGCCAGAATGGCGCTGATGAGTATGAGAATGAGAACCGGGCGGATCGTCCAGAGAAGAATCAGCAGAAGAAGGACCGCAACCTTTTTGATGAAAAGGATCAGTTCTTCTTCTCGCGGCGCGGAGGGGGTCGTTATTTCACGAGTGTAGTTCATGAGCGCTCCGTGAGACGGAAGCAGCCGTCCCGTGACTTTCCGCGGCGAGTATCCTGCATTATGATCCTGGTAGCACGAGGCGTCGACGGGCACCATGCAGTCCCATCGCGCAATGCACCGCCATCGAGAGGACCATGCACGGGATCATTTTCGCGGAGTTGAGAAAGTACGTCGAAACGAACTTCGGTGAGACCGGCTGGATCCGCCTGCTCGATACTGCCGGCCTTTCCTCGCGCATGTACGTTCCCATCTATTCGTATCCGGACGAAGAGCTCGCAACGCTCGTCGCTACCGCCTCGGCGATGACGCACATGGATGCGGCGGTAATCCTCGAGCAATTCGGAGAGTTTCTCGCCCTCGGGCTGCTTCGGATGTACGGCAGCCTCTTAAACAAAGAGTGGAGAACACTCGAGGTCGTGGAAAACACCGAGACGACGATTCACCGAGTCGTCAGGATGAAGCACAAGGACGCTGCTCCTCCCTATCTGCGAGCCGCGAGAACGGGTAGCCACCAGGTGACGGTAACGTATGACTCGCCTCGACGCCTTTGCCAGGTCGCAGTCGGCATCGTGCTGGGAATGGCGCGGCACTTTGGCGACAACATCACCATCCGGCAGGAGCGGTGTATGCACAGGGGTGACTCGGAATGCTTGCTGATCGTCGAGCAGGAGTGAGCTGGCTAGAATGATCTACTCGCCGCTCTTGGGGAGGCGGCGGCGCTTGGCGTGCATTCGATCGATGAGCTTTGTAGTGCTGCGCACCTGCTCGAGGATCTTCTCTTCGAGTCCTGCGCCTTTTGCCTTGAAGGCCTTGGCCTTCCGGAACACAGTCTTTGCCCGGTCTTTGTCGCCGCTCTCGAGCAGTGCCATCCCGAGATGCATGAGGTTCGTGGCCGTGGGTCCCAGGTCCGCCGACTTAGTCAAAAAGTCGACAGCACTCGCGAAGTCGCGACGCTTGAAGTAGACCCAGCCCAGCGCAGCAAGCGGGAACTGCTTTAGCTCCTTCGGTGAGTACTTGAGCGCGAGCTGAGCGCTTTCGAGTGCCTCGTCGAGATGCTCGCCCATTTCCGCGAGATTGTAGGCACGCTCGTAGTACGCAATCGATTTCGCGTAGTTCGACGTGTACTCACTGAGCATCTGCTCGAGCAGCTTGTTAGCTTCCTTGAGATTTCCTTCTGCGCGTAACGCCTCTACCAGTGTCGTGTAGGCCGCGGCCGCAATCATCTCAGACGGCTTCGATTTCAGAATCTTTTTCGCGACCGAGATTGCCTCGGAATTCATGTCGAGGTGCGAGCAGAGGAGCGCGTACGCAATCAGAATGCTCGGATTGTCAGGATCGAGCTGCGAGGCTCGTCTGTAATGATCGAGCGCGTCGGTGTAGTTCCCCTGACCGGCGAACGTTTCCGCTCTCGCGAACTCTTCGGCAGCGGGGCCTGCGGGTGGAATGTGGCGTCCGACTCCGTGGTCGTCGTAGATTCGCGCCGCCTGCTGGTACTCCATCTTGTTCGGATTGAGCTCGAGCGCATCCTGAAAACACTGAATCGCTTTTCGATTCCAGTTGCGATCGAGATAGCAGAGACCGAGGTGATAGATCGCTTCCTCGTACTCCGGATCGAGCTTGAGCGCGCTTTGGAACGCGCGGATCGCGCGCTCTAACTGTCCGCGCTCATAGAAGGTCGTACCCAGGATGTAATAGGCCTGGGGGATAGGCTCGAGCTCGAGTGCCTTCTGCAGAAACTTCTGCGCCCGCAGCAGTTTTCCCTTGAGCGCGTAGATCGCGCCGAGGGAGAAGTATGGAAGGAACGAATCCTGTGAGATCTGAATCGCCCGGCGGAGCCAGCGCTCCGCTCCTTTCAGGTCCTGCCGTTCGTGCAGGAGTACGCCGTAGAAGACGGCAGCATCGAAGTGGTCTGGCTGGACTTCGAGTGTTCGCTCGAAGTAGGTCTTTGCGCGGTCGAGGTTGCCGTCGTTGAACAGCATCTCGCCTAGGAAAAAACTCAACTCGTAGTTGTCACGGTCGAGCTTGAATGCTTCCTCGAGGGCCTTCATCCCCCGTTCCTGATCGAAGGACTCAATGGCGAGCTCTGCTTCACGCACGAGTTGCAGGAACCGTTCTTTTCGATCGCCGTGGAAGAGCGAGAGGATGCGGTCACGCCGCTCGGTGAAACGCTCTTTTTTCTCGAGGGCGAGCATCTGTTCGCCCATCTTTGATTCCCAGAGGTCGACGAGCTCTTCGCCCGACACGACGCTTTTCTTCTCGAGCAGTTCCTTAACAGAGAGAAGGCCTGTCTGGTTGATGAACAGTGCGCGCTCGTGTTTGTGAATCGACTCGATCGCGTTCTTCAGGGTCTCGGTCGAGCGCTTGACGAGCTCTTCGAGGGCGGAGACCCGTTCGAGAAGATGTTCATCGAGGGAGAGATCACTCTCTTCTTCGTAATCCTCTATCTCTTCATCGTCGAACGAGGTGAGGCCCGAGAGGACGAGAAGTTTGTTCTGGCAGCGCGAACAGAACTCTTTGTCTTCCTGGTTGAATGCGCCGCAAGTCTGGCAAAGCATTGTCTATTCAGCCTTCACAGGCCCGAGAGAACAGGGACCGCGAGAGTTTAGTTCCGTTACAGGTCCGGGGCAAATGAGCGTGCCGAAGCCCTCGGATCCGTGAAGGCGATCACCTCCAGCGTGGAGCACCGTGCGGCCCGCGTCATTTGTTGTAATCGTAGAAACCCTTGCCGCTTTTCCGTCCGTACCACCCGGCATCGACCATCTTGATGAGCAGAGGGCAGGGACGATACTTCGGGTCACCGAATCCATCCTCGAGCACCCGCATGATTGCGAGGCATACGTCGAGGCCGATAAAGTCCGCCAGCTGCAGAGGTCCCATCGGGTGGTTCATCCCGAGTTTCATCACCTCATCGATCGACGATGCTGTGGCGACGCCCTCGTAAAGGGTGAAGATCGCCTCGTTGATCATCGGCATGAGGACGCGATTGGACACGAAGCCGGGAAAGTCGTTCACCTCGATTGCTGTCTTTCCCATTCTCTTCGAGACCTCGGCGATCGCGCGGTAGGTCTCGTCTGAGGTCGCGATCCCGCGGATCACTTCGATGAGCGTCATGACGGGCACAGGGTTCATGAAGTGCATCCCGATCACTTTGTCGGGACGTGAGGTAGCCGCGGCGATTCGAGTGATCGAGATTGAAGAGGTGTTGGACGCGAGAATCGAGTGTGCCGATGTAATGCTGTCCAGCTCGCGAAAGAGCGAGAGCTTGGCCGCTTCCTTCTCGATGATGGCTTCGATGACGAGGTCGGCATTCGCTGCAGCACGAACCTCCGTGGAAAGGGCGATACGTCCGAGGACTACGTCCTTCTCGTCCGCCGACATCTTCCCTTTGTCGACGCCGCGCTGAAGATTCTTGGAGATGGTTGCGGAGCCGCGATCCAGGATCTCTCGTGAGAGATCGATCAGTGAAACAGTAAAGCCTGCAGCCGCAGCAGCGTGTGCGATGCCGTTTCCCATCGTGCCCGCACCAATCACCGCAATTGTTTCCATGCTGCCTCCCGAGAGTCGGCGGAGTCTATTGAAGCGTTATCGAAAGTGTCAAACGTGGCACCCGGACCAACCCGAAGCTTGCATGGGGGTGTAGGGCCGCACGGCGTGCGGCCGGTATTTTCGTTTTTCGTAGTCGAGGTTCGGAGGGGCTGCACCGCCCACGGTCCAATCTGGAACAGTTGAATCTGCAGCTCTGTTGACCTTTCTCGTGATCGCAAATCATTCCGGGCGCCGGATGCTCTCGTTGATGGCGATCCTCGCCCTCATCCTCTCTACCGGCTTCACCTCTTTTCCCCGCAAAGGAGACGAGATCACGATGGATTCGGTCCTGCGAGAGATGAACAAAGTCAGGCAGGGACGAGGGCTGACACCGCTCATCGCTGACAGCCGACTCGACCTCGCCGCCTCGGATCGGATGGAAGACATGGCAGAGCTTGGTTATTGGGCCCATCGGTCTCCTGATGGACGCTCTCCCTTCGTCTGGCTGCCCGTGCGTGGCTATCGGTATCGCGCTGCTGGAGAGAACCTGGCCACCGGCTTTGAGACCGCGGCTCTCCTGGTGTCTTCATGGATGGAGTCGAAAGGGCATCGTGACAACATCCTTTCCACCCAGTACAACGCAGTCGGAATCGCCATCATCGACGGATCATCCACAGGACGGGCTTCTGGCAGATCCGTGGTTGTACTTTTCGCGGCCGAGATGGTTGAGCAGATTCCGAACCCGCCGGCGAGATAGAGCCCCGGGAGGGGTGCCCTACCTACTCCGCTTGCACCGAAGGGTCGACTTCACTCGACCAGCGCAGAATCCCGCCCACCATATTCTTAAGCTTCGTGAAGCCCGCCTGCTGGAGCATCTGCAGTGCACGACCGCTCCGCGCGCCACTTCTGCAATAAAGAATAATTTCCTGGTTGCGGTCGAGCGTGTTGTGTTGCGCGATGAGCTGTCCGAGCGGGATGTGACGAGCTCCCTCGATGTGCCCCAGGTTCCACTCGTCTGGCTCCCGCACGTCAACCACGGTGAGCGCGTCGCGCTTCGACATCCGATCGTGTAACTCCGTAGGTGTGATCTCCAGGCTCTCGTCAGTCACTTTTGGCTCTGCTCCTTCGCAAAAACGTTGATAGTCGATCAATTCGCGGATGGTCGGCTCTCTCCCGCACACGCTGCAACCGTGATTCTTTCCGATCCGGATTGTACGGAACTCCATATGGAGAGCGTCATATAGCAGCAGACGACCTATGAGAGGCTTGCCAATCTTCGCGAGCAGCTTGATTGCTTCCGTTGCCTGAAGAACTCCGATCACTCCCGGCAGAACGCCGAGGACCCCCCCTTCGGCGCAGGAAGGAATCAGGTCTGGCGGTGGTGGAGCGGGGTAGAGGCATCGATAGCACGGACCTGTAGACGCCGAAAACACGGAGACCTGGCCATCGAAACGGAACACAGAGCCATAGATGTCTGGCTTGCCGAGGATGACGCAGGCATCGTTAACGAGGTAACGCGTAGGGAAGTTGTCGGAACCATCGAGGACAAGGTCGTACGGCTTGATAATGGAGAGCGCGTTAGCTGACGTGAGCTCAGTTTCGTGGAGCTCAATCGCGATCTCCTCGTTCGCTGCACGCAGTCTGGTAGCGGCGACTTCGAGTTTGGAGAGTCCTTCATCGGCGGTGGTGTAGAGGATCTGCCGATGAAGATTGCTGAGGGCGACACGGTCGAAGTCGACCAGTCCGATTCGTCCCACCCCGGCCGCTGCCAGATAAAGTGCTGCGGGACTTCCGAGTCCGCCGGCGCCAACGATCAGAACGGAGCCTTGCTTGAGTCTGTCCTGACCATCCTGCCCGATCTGGGGTAGAAGAATGTGCCGGGAGTATCGACGAAGCTCAGAAGCGGAAAGGGTCATTCAAACTTCCGAAAGTCAGAAGAGCCTCGGATGGAAGCCGGGATCGCCGCTGCGCCTTTGCCATGCGGTCGCTTACAGGTGCGAGCGGACTGCTTCTACCGCGCTCCGGATTGCCGCCTGCTGCGGTTCGATCGCAAGGGAACGATTCCAATAATCGAGAGCTCTGCCGTAATCCTTTTTCTTGATGTAGATCGTGGCGAGGTTGTTGAGCACGAGCGTCGAGCCCGGGCTGATGCCGAGTGCTCTTTCCAACTCAGTCACCGCCTCGGTGTAGCGGTCTGCAGTCGCCAGGGCAGACCCGAGGTTGGCCGCGATGGCGTACGACTGAGGAAAGATGCTTTTCCCTTTTAGAAGAATGTTGACTGCGCGGGTCGTCATTTTCTTCTCGCGATAGGCTGCTGCGTAATCGATGAAGTATCGCTCGGCGTTAGGCAGACTGCGATTGACTGCTGAAAAGAATGCCTCGTCTGCGGCCGTGTATTGCGCCTTCTCGAACAGGAGCATTGCAGAGTTCAGGTAAGGGACCGGACGCGAGCTATTGATTTCGATCGCCTTGTCGAACTCCTGGATTGCTTCCTTGCTCTTTCCCTGCGTCTTGAGGCTGATCCCGACATTGTTGTGGTAGGCGTAGAGTCCCCACTGTTCCGGCGTGACGGTGCTCTTTTCCGTTGCCTCGTCCTCGTCGAGCATCGGTGTTGAGGCCACGTTCAGATCAGGAAGGTGTCCGATCTGCTGGAGTGCCTGCCGGTAGGGAACCGCCTCAACCGACGATCGCGTCAGAACTGCCCTGGTGTCGATAAAGTCGCCGTAGCTCAGCACGCTGACCGAGGTGACAGGCGTGAGACCTTTGAAGGCCCAGTCGATGATCTTCCCCGTCATTTCCTTAGCTGCTGGTAGACCGAGGATTGCCAGTGCTGTGGGAGCGACGTCGATCAAAGCCATCTTGTGTGCTGCGCGAGAGGGAAGAATCTGATTTCCATAACCGATGAACACGCCCGGATTTCTATGCACCGACAGAGCGCTGCCACCCTGGGGGGGCGCTTTAGGTCGATCTTTTCCCCAGCGCATGCCGTGGGAGGACATGATCATGACGGTTGTATCGGCGGGCAGTTCCTTCATCCATTCGCCGATCAGTCTGTCCACCTCGGAATAGTAACTGGCTACCGCCGGCCAGTACTTGCGATATCCATCATCGCTGACGTCGTCGCGCTGAGGAGGATGGTATGGGCCGAACAGGTGATTCACGGTGTCTGCTCCATCGAAGGACACCATCAGCAGCATCGGCTTGCTGAGTCTGTAACCTGCGATTCCGACACGGTGATCGCTCCAGGTTTTTGCGAGCACTGAGCGGAACGTGGCGATGGGACTGACCGCATCGGCGCTGCTGACCGCCGTCTGGAACTCGGCTGGCGTGATGTTCAGAAAGGGACGCACCTGGTCGTAGCCGAGTGACGACTCGGACACGACGGCATTCGACAGTCGGGGACTCAGCTCTGCGGGGTAGAGGTTGGATGAGTTCTGTACAGGGGTGTCGAAGATCAGCGCTCCGCTCTTACTCGGAGGCCAAGCCGTCCACCAGTTCACAACCTCAGCAGATCGGGCGAAGGCTGGAGCGATCTCCCACAGAGCGGGGCCGCGTCTTGAAAGACTGCTGACGGGAGCGGATTTGTCGTTGCGATCTGTGAAATCAAGGACTCCGTGTCGGTCAGGGTTGAGTCCCGTCGCGATGGTGGTCGCCAGGAGAGGCGCAACGGTCGGCTGGATTGTCTGGACTGACGCTGTGGTGCCACGCTGAATGAGGGCCTTGAGGTTCGGAATCCGGTCATCGTCGCTGAGCTCGGAGAGCAACTCCCAGTCAGCGCCCTCGATTGTGAAGATTGCAACCCGGCCCATTGCACCTCGAGCATTCCTGCGGAGATCGGCTCTTTTGAATTGGAGAAGTGCTTCGCGGTCGATCTCGATCCTTTCAATCTCGAAGGCTGTGACCTGGAGACCGCTGCGGGCGAGATGCTGCGCTACGGTGTTTTTGAAACGGCTTCTGCGGCTTGCGAAGTCGGACGTCGGGGAGGCGAAATCTTCGATGGGCACCTGAGTCGTTACGGCGCGCACGGCTTCAGTGATGCGCGCGTTCAACCAGGCGGTCCACCCTTCCGATACGAGTCTGCGGGAGTCGGGCAGCCGACCTTTTGTCAGGGAGAAGCGAACTCTGTAGGCGAGCTTGAGCGGGACGTTCTCTTTCGAGTTGATCCGGATGATTCCGTCACGCTGCGCGTCCTGGCCTCGCTTGTCGAACGACAGGCGATAGAACTGATGAGGAGGCAGGAACGTGATGGTCTGAGCGACCGTGCGAACAGTTCCGCTGTTCTTGTTCACCCCGACGACAAGGCGGCGGGAGGAGGGAAGGTAGAGGCTCACCAGGACATACATCAATCCCAGGAGGCAGACCAGGAGCAGGAGGAGTCGGTAGAATCGTCGCCGGAGCATCCGTTCGCCTAATGCAGCATCGTCGCCAGCGTTTCGGGGGCGGTTTTGATGGTTGTTTGAAGCCTGCCCTTCTCCGGGGCAGTTGAGGTTGACGCGGGCAGTTGCCGCCGGGCGGGCGAAGCCTTTGGAGTGCGGCAGCCGCAGCTGCCGCTTTTGTGTCGAGCCTGCGGGAATGACAAAGGCGCAGCTTTACGGCATGTCGATTTGACACAGAAAGCGGCAGCTGCGGCTGCCGCACTCCAAAGGCTTCGCCACGCTTAGAAGGGCTTGAGCGCGAGGTCCTATGAGGGGTGGGGTCCCGGAAGGCGCGCTTACTTGCGCCGTTTTACGAGCTGCTTGACTTCGTCACTGCCGAGGGAGCTCTGGGCGGAGATGATGATCGCGGCCGTGCCGTCCCGAAAGATCGGGATGTTGCAACGCACAGTCGTCAGACCCTCGACATCGGTCTTGCCTTTAAAAATGACGCGAGGCCCTTCGACGGTCGAAATGATTTTGACTTCGATTACCGCCCCGGGTATGCCCTGTTGCGAGATGCTCTTCCGGGCAGCAACTCGAAGCTCCACCGGCTGGCCACTGACGAACTCACAGCTATTCACGATCGCGAGCTCGAGATGCTCACTCTCGGCTTCGGAGGCGAGGTAATCGATGATGACCTGGTCGAGGGTTCGTTCAGGAAGGATCTCGGCAGTTACCGCCGGAACAGCTGCTTGAGGCTGGGGAACGCGCAGCCGCGTCGCGTCAGCGTTCTGCTCGAAACGTCCCCGCTTGATCGCGGCAATCATGGTGCGATGTTGCTGCTCCATGAGGTTCAGGATGAACTTTTCGTCGACCCCGGTCTTGATCTGCTCAGCGTACGGGGTCTTCTTCGACGCGAGAATCTCGCCTCCCACATAAACCAGTGATTCGATGTAAGGGTTCTGGAGACCCTTATCCTCAGTCTGGATGTGGTAGACCTTTTCGTTGTGCCGGATGTCTGTGTTGAACCCCGTGATCACGGGCTGTCTCCATTGCGGTGCGGGAGCGAAAAGTTTAACAGAAAGCGCCGGTCGGGTCGGTTGGTGCGATTCACGGAAGGAGCGCGAGTGTGAGGCACACTCCGGATGGAAGTTGTGAGCCAAGACACGCGAGTCGATGGAGCAAGGGTAGTCAGTTGCTCTCGACCCAGGCTCGGAGCCAGGCGATTTCTTCGCGAAGGCGGCCGACATCCTCTCCCTGCGGATTGAGGCGAATGTATCTTTCGAGAGTGGCGATGCCATCGCGATACTGATGAAGCTGAATTGCCATGATGCCTCGGTCGCGCAATTCGAATGGATCGTCCTCATCGAGCAGTAGAAGCCTGTCCGCCGAGGCAGCCGCGCGATGAAGGTCATGTCGGGCGAGGAAGCCTGACTTGAGTTGCGAGAGGACGCGGGCAAGAACGTCCTTATTCGAGCAGGAGCGAAGATGATGTTCGCGAAGCTGAACGCCGCCCCCATACACCTGGTCGAGAATTTTCTGGCACTCCGCCGTCGTGAGGACGGCTCCTGAGTCGTAGGGATCGACGAGCAGCTCACCCCATGGTCCCTTGACCTTGACGAGAAACCTTCCGGGGAGCGATACGCCCGAAACCGAGAGCCCGAGACGACGTGAGATCTCAATATAAACGATTGATAGAGCGATGGGTACGCCCGCATGGAGATCGAGGACTTGATTGAGAAAGGTCAGTCTGGGATCGAATTGCGCCGGCTCTTCTCCGCAGAAACCTTCTTCGAGAAACAGGAGTCGATTGATCTCACTCAGCAGACGTTCGAGGTCGTTGGTTCCTTCGACGCGCTGCCTGACACTCTCACACCAGCGATCGACCTGAGCAAGATACTGGGCGACATCGAGGGAGGGGTATTCCTCGAGAGCGATGACCAGAGCCGCTTCCATCAGACCGAGACGCGCGTCGTCTCGTTGAACGATCTGCGAAAACCGTTGGCGCGCCAGCGTGGGATGCGTATAAAGCCTTCCATCCATACCCTGCCTCCCCCTCGCTCTGCAGATGATGCGCTGCCGCAGGTTGCTGGTCCGTTTTTTATTTTACGCGCATTTCGAATCAAGCGAGCGGGAGGAGGATGGCCACTCCCTGCAGGGGCACGGCTCCGTGCCGCGCGGAAAGAAACGACACACCGCTTCAGCTCTTCTGGAAGTCTTCGATTTTTCTTCGGAGATCGTCGGGGATCGTCATCTTGCGTCCTTCTTTCCAGGAAAAGTAGACGACGACGACTTTGCCTGTCGCCGCGATGCCTTCCGCGCTTCGAACTTCGTACACAAAGTCGAAGGACGACCCACGCATCGCGTCGATCCTGACGCACAACTCGATCTCGTTCATCATGCCGAGTTGCTTACGGAAGTCGCACTCCGCACGGGCGACGATGAATGCCAGGTCGTGGGGCGAGTCACTCCCGGCCAGCTCCATCCAGTACTTCGTCCGCGCCCACTCGAAGAAGGAAAAGTAGACGGCATTGTTGACGTGACCCATCGCATCGAGGTCGCGCCACGTCACCTGATACGGCACAACGTACCAACCGTCGCGCCATCCACTTACCGCTGGTGCTGGCGCGGTCATGGAGTCACAGCACCGGAAGCGAAGCGACGCTCAATCACTTCGGAAAGATGACGAATGAAATGTCTCCTGCCATTCTTCACAACCGCTCAGTGAACCATTGCGCTCGCGTCGCGCATCTTCACCGACCCTTTCGAGTAAGCCTGCAAGACACGGCCAGGAAGAGGGTGATCGAGATAACCCGCGATCGAATTCGACGCTCGGACGAGTCGTTCGAGATCGACGCCAGTATCGATTCCCAGGCCATTCATGAGATAGACCAGGTCCTCGGTGGCCATGTTTCCTGACGCACCGGGAGCATACGGACATCCGCCGAGACCACCGGCTGAGGCGTCGAAGGTCGCGATGCCCATCTCCAATGCAGCGATGGTATTCACCAGAGCCGTTCCTCGCGTGTCGTGAAAGTGCATTGCCAGTACACGAGAAGGAACCACTTCGAGCATCAACGAGAGCAGTCCCTGAACCTGCAGCGGCGTGCCGACTCCGATCGTGTCGCCGAGTGAGACTTCAAAGCATCCAAGGTCGAGAAGTCTCGCTGTCACTTCGAGAACTTTTTCAGGAGCAACCTCTCCTTCGTACGGACAACCAACCACGCAGGAGACATAGCCGCGTACCTTCATCCCGCTCGCAAGGGCACGAGGGACCATGGACGAGAAGTTGTCGATCGACTCCTCAATGGTCATGTTGATGTTCCGTTTGTTGAACGTCTCCGAAGCGGCCGTAAAGATCGAAATCGATTGAACTCCAGCCTCGATCGCGCGATCCAGGCCGCGAGCGTTAGGGACCAGGACGGGAAAGTCGACCCCGGGGTCCTTTGGGATCAGCTTGTAAACCTCGGCTGTATCCGCCATCTGAGGTACCCACTTTGGATGAACGAAGGCTCCAGCTTCGATGGTTTTCAGACCGGCATCTGAGAGCGCCGTGATGAAAGCGACTTTGGCTTCAGTCGGAATCGTGACGTTCTCATTCTGGAGTCCGTCACGCGGTCCGACTTCAACGATGTGTACTTTCTCGACAGCAAATCTCATGGTTTCTCTTTTGGATCGATCGATATGAGGTCAACGCCGGGCTGCACCAGCTCGCCCGCCCTGCAGTGGACCGCCCGCACAGTCCCGTCGTAGGTCGCAGAGATCTGATGCTCCATCTTCATAGCCTCGAGGATCAGCAGCGGGCTTCCTTTGGTGACAACGTCTCCGGCTGTCACGAAAATTTTCAGGACAGCACCAGGCATTGGCGCGGTCATCGAGAGCTCGTGTCCTCGCTTCCGCGCACTCCTCGACTCCCCGATCCCCGCTGTGAAGGCATCTCCTTCGTAAATGAACTGAATTACGTCGCCCTTGCGGGAAAAAGGTATCAGCGCCCTCCGTCCGTCGATTCGAAGCTCGGCAACCTCGTCCCGGATCGAAATCAATTCGATTTCGTACGTGCGCCCGTCTGACTCCACGCGAAAGCTCGAGCCTGTTTTCTCCAGCGAGAGGGTGACCTCATCGCCGTCGACGACCACCATTCTGTCGCTCATCGTGGTGCGGAGAACCTGCTGCCGGGCGCATCGAGTGCGATTCCTTCGGCACAGAGTGGACAGGAAGCTTCATCGTTTGTGGCTAGATTCATCGCAAGCAGAAATGCATAGGGACGGCCAAAGGGATTGTCCTTCCCCGTGCGATTCAGGATTGACGCGAAACCCACGACCTCGACGTCGAGCTGATTCGATCGGGCCGACTCCTCGAGAACCGTAACGGTTTCCAGAGTTGACTTGCCTGTCGTGACTACATCTTCCACGATCACGATCTGGTCCCCGTCTGTCAGGCCAAAGCCCCTTCTGAGCGACATTGCCCCGTCTTTGCGCTCGGTAAAGATCATCGGAACACCAAGCGCGTCGGCAACCGTATAGCCGATCACGAGTCCGCCCAGCGCGGGAGCGACGATTCGGGTAATGCCGCGCCCGGTTAGTTTTGCAGCCAGCTCCATCCCAATCGCACGAGCGTCGCGAGGATGCTCGAGCAGTCGCGCGCATTGAACGTAAGCGGGGCTGTGAAGTCCCGAGGAAAGACGGAAGTGTCCCTCTAGCAAGGCTCCTGTTGATACGAGAAGGTCCTGGAGCTGCAAGGTCATGTCGATGTCCGTAGAACGTTACTGCGGGCTGGACATCGGCGGAAGGGGTTGGCGAAGCGCAGGAATTGCCTGGTTGAAGTCCTGGAGAAAGTCAGCGTCGGGACTGTAATAAAAGCTGCGTATGGGACAGGGGTCAACGGTTCCCTTTCCACAATTTGCTCCCACGGTTCGATGGGTGGCCGGGTCTGCCTTCCAATCGTCAGCCTTACGGATGATATCGGCCAGCTCGTTCCGGAACTGCTTGTAGGCAGGCCCCGCCCAGACTTCGGAGATGGAGTGCTTGAAGACGTTCGCGAGATCGGAGCCCTGAAGAATGCAGCATGCCGCGACGCTCCCGCTCGAGCGAATCAACATCGAGTGCCACCCGATGATGCAGAACTCCTCGAGTTTTGGTCGCCTCTTCGCGAGTTTCCATTGGATTTTTGCCCAGATGGTTCTGAAGTCTGCTCGCATCAGAAGAGCCACTGCGCGGCCAGCGGCCCCCCATGGAGGATCGAGCGGTGCAAGCTCGGCGTACATCGTGGCCAGATGTACGCTCAGGTCCTGTTCGAAGCTGTTGATTCCACCGATGAGCTTGCTCTTGTCGAGTCGGACGAGGTTCTTGTAGAGCCCCATCATTTCGGCCGTCTCGGATTCGCTCATCTTCTGTTCGGGAGACAGGAAAGACAGTCCATTGAACATGATGGAGTCGACACCGAGATCCGAAGCGAGTGCATACATCTGAGGGATCGTCCTGAAGTTTCCTTTCCAGACCAGGAACTGGAGGGTGATCTGAGGCGTCTTCGACACAGCTGCCCGCTTTGCCTGGACAAGTCCGCGGATATTTGCCAGGACCCTGTCGAAGTTCCGAGCCGGCGATTTCATCATCGTGGACCAGGTCTCCGCGTCCGCCGTGTTGATGCTGACCGTCACCTGATCGCACACGCCTACCAGAAGATCGCTGATTTTCTGACTCAGGAGCACAGCGTTTGTCGTGAGGTTCTCGATCGGGATTCCTGAGGCTGCAATCGCACCGATGAACTTTGCCCCTTCGCGATGAAAAAGGGGCTCGCCTCCCCCTGAAAGTCTGATCGATCGGGTGCCCGCCAGCTTGAGCTCGCCGAGGAGCTCTTCGAATCGGGTCAGGGGAAACTCATCGGTCCCGCGCAGCGCTGCAGTTGAACAGAAAAAGCATTCGATGTTGCACCGGTCGGCCGGATGGATCTCGACATGGTACGGACCGCCGTAGGCTACGCCATCCCGAATCCCTTTGAGGATCAGTTTCTTGTCAGACCTTGTTAAGTACTTCCAGCCCAGGTCGCTCACATTTGGCACAACGCGAACACCGGTTCCCCGATTTCATCAAGGTATTTCGATCGCTCGTCTCTGAAGAATGGAAAAGTCCTGAAATCCATCGAGACCCTGCTCTTTCCAAGAGATTAATGAAAAGTGACAGCTGAACAACCGTTCAATGCCGGCTCTCGAATGAAAAGCGACCTGCTCGTTGAAACGAGTGCCTTGCTTCACGAAGAAGGTCCCTTCACTCACTAATTGCTCCTGGTTGAGCGGGGTGGCGAGAACCGGATAGTTGGGGAGAGCAGAAGCGCCCAGGGTCGAGATCATCACGAATCCACCGGGCGCGAGCACTCGGTGGATCTCCGCGCACCAGGCGCTCCGCATCTCTGGCGTAAAGTGGGTGAAGAGAGAGAACGCGAAAACAGCGTCAAAACGAGCGGCCTCGTAGGAAAGAGGTGGATTCGTACCGTTGAGCTGGAACTTTGCAAAGCGTAAATAGCGGGAAGCCCACTCGATTGCCTCGGCGTCGATGTCGGCGCCATGAAGGTCCCAGCGTGTGTTCGAAAAATGTCTGAGCACGCGCGCGGAACCACACCCGAGGTCGAGGATTGAGGCGGGCCGTTCGGTGTCAATGCCAACGCTTTGCAAAGCTTGCATCAGCGAGGCGGCTGAGCGTCTCCCGATTGTCAGATACTCGTTGAGGTACGGACTCATCTGAACGTTCATCAGGAGGCCAGGGGGAGGAAGCCGCGGCCAGCTCACGGATCGCACCATTCCATCCCATGCCCGCCTGCGCAGCAGGCCTATCGGATTCCTGATTCTTGTAGGCACGAGGCGGTGATACAGGCTCTTGACGCTGACCATGACGGCGGATCTTACAGGTAGCGCTCGTCATTCCGAGAAGGGTTAACCTCGGAGACGCGTTGAAGAAGAAGGGCCCTTCTCGGTTTCGGGTGAGCCACGAGCTGACGCAATTCATGGACGGTGTCATTAGGAGCTAGCTTACGGCGGCTCTGCGAGAATAGTGATCAGAAGGAGAAACGATGCCGAAGCTGACCGAACAGATACGGAACGACCTGACAGAGTCGATCAAAGCCCGTGACGCCGCCCGCACGTCGACTCTGCGGTTGCTGCAGTCGTCGCTCAAGAACGAGCAGATCGAAAAAGGGCGGGAGCTCACTGACGAGGAAGTGCATGCCCTCATCCGCAAGGCGGTCAAGCAGAGGCAGGATTCGATCGAGCAGTTTACGAAAGCCAGTCGGACTGAGCTCGCTGATAAAGAGAAAGCGGAGTTACCAATTCTCGAAAAGTACCTGCCCGCTCAGATGTCCGATGAGGACGCGGAGGTGGCGATCCGCGCCATCATCGATTCGGTTGGTGCGACGTCGAAGAAAGATACAGGTAAGGTCATGAAGGAGATCATGGCACAGCACAAGGGAGCGATCGACGGCAGGAAGGTGCAGGAGATTGTTGGGAAGCTGCTGACCTGAAGATGCTTAAGCTTCGAGCCGCGCGGGAGCGCGCGGTCCCTCTCCCCGGCGGGGAGAGGGAAGCGAGCGAAGCGAAGCAGGGAGAGGGGTGGGACAGTCGAGCGATTCTGTAGAAAAGGCGCAGCCTTCGTATCTCTCGCGGCCCCTCTCCCGGTCGCTGACGCGACCACCCTCTCCCCGGCGGGGAGAGGGGAATCGCTCCCTGCGGGAGCGCTTCCACCACTACGGCTCCGCGCGCATCCCGCCCACTGGGCCCGATTTGTCGTACGTCTCACCGTAACGCTGGTAACTGTTGAGCACCTTGCGCACGTAATGCTTCGTCTCATCGAAGTTGATCGAGGTGAGGAAGTAGTCGTCGCCCGCGGCGGACTGGAGCCGGCTCCACAACGCGACCTGATTTGGTCCCGCGTTGTACGCGGCCGCTGTCCTGTACGTGTTCCCTTCGAAGCGTTCGAGCAGACTCGCGATGTACTTTGCTCCGAGCTGGATGATCACGCGCGGGTCATAGAGGTCATCGGCAGAAAGCTCCATGATTCCAAGGTCACGACCGACTGAGCGCGCAGTGGTGATGATGAACTGTAGCAACCCCCGTGCTGCAGCCTCAGACTTTGCTCGCGGGTTGAAACGAGATTCTTCACGCATGATCGAGAGGACGAGGCGAGGATCCGCCTTGTACTTTTTGGAATCTTCGACAATGAAGTCATAGAAATAACGCGGATAGAGCAGCTGCTTGATTGCCGCTGGCAGAAGGTCCGGTACGAAGTCGACCGGCACCGCTTTCATCAGCACTTCAATTGCGTAGATCGATTCTCGTGACGCCGACCCCAGGTTGAGACCCTGCGACTGAGTAAGAGCGGATGACAGCGGGCGGAGAGGATACTTTGCCGCGATCGAATCGGTCGCCTCATCGAACAGTCCCATGGCCATGAGTTGCTCGGTCGTTCCTGATGCCGACGGAAGCGTCGGAAAGGACGCCGGCGTCAAGGTCAGGACAGCGTTGTACGCCGGGATCTGCGCGTAGATCTCGCGAAGGCGCAACAACGCTCCGGTCGGGTCGGCCGATAGAAGGACGATATCGGTCTGGATCTCACGAGCGGCGTCGAGCTTTTTTGCGGTCAGCAGGGCCGTCACCTCGCGCTGACGCGAGGTGATCTCGTCACGAATCCTTGCCGCCATTGCAGGCTCTCGGACACGCTGCCGCGCGAAGTAGGCAAAGTGCGTCGGTACATCGGCGCGAAGCACTTTGAGATAAAGAAGGAAAGCCTCGCGAGGATCGCTCGCCTCGAAAGCCCTCGCTTTCCAGTACTGAATCTCGGAGGGGTCGTACTTGTCGAGGAGGACCTGCGGAATCGCTTCGAGCTCCCGGCGCGCGTCGGCCTGCCTGCCTGCAGCCACGAGTGAGGTCGCGTAGGCCAGCGACGCCTCCACTACGGCATGCTCGCTCGGGAAGAGTCGTTTCAATTGAGCGAGGTCGGAAGCGGCGTCCGCCGGACGATTCTGTTTTGCCCGCGTCCTGAGTCGCTGTGTCAACGCCGCAGAGGTAGCGGGAAACTTCCCCGGGACACCAATCGCCTGTGTCATCGCCTCCTCTGCTCCGCGATCGTTACCGAGCAGCTGCCGGCAGCGTGAGGCATGGAAGAAGAATGTGGCTTTCATCCGCGGATCGATAGATCGCTGCGACCCCTGGAGGTAGAGCGCCTCTGCTTCGCGATACTTCTCATTGCCGAAGTGACTGCGGCCGATGGAGAAGAGGATCTCATCGTGTTTGGCCGGCAGTTTTGGAAGAGCCATCTGGAGAAGAGCGACAGCGCGATCGAAGTGCCTGTGATTGCGCGCAGTCTCCCCGAGGAGGGCCAGGTCTTCGGGGGAGAGCTTCGACAGGACATCAGCGCGGTCCAGAGTCCGCGCCACGCGGTCTGCCGAGTCGTCCATCGTTCCCGCCCGCAGAAGCTGCAACCCTCTCGGGATGGCGTCGCCCAATTTCTTCTGGCGCGCGAGCAGTTCAATCGTTCGTGAGTCGAGCTCGCGCCGTCTCGCTGCCGAGGCAGCAGGATAGATGCGTCCGGACAGAGTCGTTAGAGCCTGCAGATCTCCCTTCGAGGAAAGGTAGTCGAGCTGATGGTCGATCGTTTCGGTGCGGTAGAGCGACTTTGGATAAAGCGCGATCAATTCCTGACGGTAGCGGGCAGCCTCGGCGAGATCCTTCGCTTCAATCGCAATCTCGGAGCGGTGGAAGAGCGCCAGGTCGCGAAATGGATTTCCCGCGGCGAGAAAGGGAGTCAGCTTCTCGAGGGCCCCACTGAAGTCTTCGTCCTCCAGCCTGACGCGCGCATGAAGGTACCCCAGATTCCATTGCTTGTATTGATTGGGGAATTGAGCTTCGATCGCTTCGAGGTCGTCATCGAGCGAGCTCCATTCGTCGGCAGCCGAGAGCTCCATGAAGCGAGCCGTCCATGTGGCGGGAGGGAGCGACGTAATCGTCGGCCGCGAGGTGGGGCTCGCTGTGACAGCTCGAGGCACGCTGACGACCGGGCGTCGCCGTCGAGGCTGTCGCGAAGTGACGAAGATCGCTGCCGAAATGAGCAGAATCACGACCAGCGAGACAACTGCGGAAATTACAACGGCTTTACGCTTCACGGCCGGTCTTCTTTCGTGAGCGTTCCGGAGATCACGGCGTGAGGCGCCCGTTTGAGAATCTCTTTTCGGGCGATGGCGTAGCCGGTCACGGCATCAACCAGGATTCTCCGGCCATCGCCGGAGAGAAGAATGAGAATCTTTCTGCGCACTTCCCGTACCTCGACGACCTCGTCCCAGCGGAGCCAGCTGCCGCTCCGTCCTATGAATTGGAGCCAGCGGTTCTCGTACAAAAGTCCGTCGGGGCTCAGGTAAATGTGATCACCATATTGAAGCAGTGCTGCTGCGATCGTGCCTATTACGAGAAGCACAAGTCCGAGAAGGGGAAGGGGACGGATGTTCCCCGCTCCTCTGGCCAGGTAGTCGAAGAGGAATGCAGCCGAGCCGAATGCGGCCGCGCAGGAGATCAGGCGCGCGATCGGGGTGCGGTCGAATACCAGCGTTTTGTCGGCGAGCTCACTCTCTCCCACGCTGCAGTTCCTTTCAAGATCCGATCCGGCGATGACCCGGCGTCTTTTTTCCCTCTCCCCCGCGGGAGAGGCCGCCGCTCTGTCTTACAATGCCCGGCTCTCACAACCTCGGAGCAATCGCATGCGCTGGACTCAATACTTCCTCAACACTGTCAGAGAAACGCCCGCCGACGCCGATGTCATCAGCCAGAAACTGATGATGCGCGCCGGCATGATCCGGAAGGTCGCGGCCGGGATCTACACCTATCTGCCACTCGGACTCCGCTCGATACGGAAGATGGAGGGGATCGTCCGGGCCGAGATGAATCGTGCGGGCGCAGTCGAGCTGCTCATGCCTGCCATCCAGCCGGCCGAGCTCTGGATGGAGTCTGGCCGCTGGCAGCAATATGGGAAAGAGCTCCTGCGGATCCGCGATCGGCACGAGCGCGACTTCGTATTCGGACCAACTCACGAGGAAGTCATCACCGACGTCGTGCGCGATTCAATCTCGTCGTACCGGCAGCTCCCGGTCAATCTCTATCAGATCCAGACCAAATTCCGGGATGAGGTCCGCCCGCGCTTCGGGCTCATGCGCGGGCGCGAGTTCGTCATGAAGGATGCCTATTCGTTTCATGCGTCAAAGGAGTCACTCGACCTCACATACGACCGGATGCGTGATGCCTACACCGCGATCTTCCGCCGCTGTGCGCTGGACCATGTGCCGGTTGAAGCAGACACGGGAAACATCGGTGGCTCTGCTTCGCACGAGTTCATGGTGCTCGCGCAGTCCGGCGAGGACGCAGTCGTCCGCTGCAAGAGCTGCGGTTACGGAGCGAACCTCGAGAAGGCGACTTCATCGTTCTTCGATGCCGCACCTTCCGCGGATGGAGATCCTGGCGCGGTCGAGGAGATCGAGACCCCTGGAACCGAGTCGATCGACGACGTTGGCCGCTTTCTCGGGATCGTGACGTCGAGCCTGGTGAAGACTCTCGTTTTTGAGACCGAGAAGGGTTCTGTGATGGTGCTCATGCGGGGGGATCGTGCCGCCAATGAAGTCAAGATCCGCAATTTCCTCGGCGTTCAGCAACTCGAGATGCTCGGCGACGCAAAGTTCGAAGACGTCGTTGGAGGTCCGATCGGGTACTGTGGCCCGGTCAACGCCAAGTCGATTCGGATCGTTGCCGACTCATCGCTGCGGTCCATGAAGAGCTGGATTGTAGGAGCCAATAGGAAGGGCGCCCATCTTCGCAACGCCTCGCCGGGCAGAGATTTCAAGATTTCCGAGTTCGCCGACTTCACGCGTGTGGATGAAGGCGACCCATGCGGTCGCTGTGGCAACCCGCTCGATATTTTTCGAGGAATCGAAGTCGGACACATCTTCAAGCTCGGTACGAAGTATTCCACCGCGATGAACTGTGTTTATCTCGACGAGAGCGGCGAACGTCAGCCGATGATCATGGGTTGCTACGGACTCGGCGTAGGCAGGACCGTTGCGGCAGCGATCGAGCAGAGCCACGACGACAACGGAATCATCTGGCCGATTCCGATCGCTCCATTCGAAGTTGTTGTGACTTCAGTTGGGAAAGATGAAGCGGTGCTTCGTGCCGCCGAAGAGATTTATCTCAAGCTTCTCTCCGCGAGGATCGACGTTCTTTTCGACGATCGCGACGAGCGGCCCGGGGTGAAATTCAAAGATGCCGATCTGATCGGATTCCCCCTTCGTATTACTGTGGGGCAGAAGAGTCTCGCCAACGGTCAGGTCGAATGGAGCACGCGCAAAGAGGGCGGTCGACAACTTGACACTCCCGAGAATGTGCTGGCACTGGTAGTTAGACAAATCAACGAAGCACGGGCAACCCCGCCGCCCTCTCCCGAGGGAGAGGGCGGCTCGTGAGAGGTGAGGGCGGAAAATGTAGGACAGACACTCTTGTCTGTCGGGCGGATGGAGAACCCTGCCGTTCCGAGCAACCCTCCGACATCTGATGGTCAAGAGTGTCTGTCCTACACAAGAGTCCGTCCGTGACAGACAAGAGTGTCTGTCCTACACGGAAGAGGGGAGGCCGGAGGCGTTGGCATCAGCCTTGTGATGTTGCCAGCGTGCGGTAGATCGACTTTCCTGCGAACTGCGCCGCGTCACCGAGCTCTTCTTCAATTCGGAGCAGCTGGTTGTACTTGGCGACGCGGTCGCTTCGTGAGGCCGAGCCGGTCTTGATCTGTCCCGCGTTCGTCGCCACGGCAAGATCGGCGATGGTGGAATCCTCGGTTTCTCCGGAACGATGCGAGATCACGCATCGATAACCAGCCCGCCTCGCCATGTCGATCGCGTCGAGGGTCTCGGTCAGCGTCCCGATCTGATTGACTTTGATCAGGATGGCGTTCGCGATCCCCCGCGCAATTCCTTTCGCGAAGATCTCAGGATTCGTCACGAAAAGATCGTCGCCGACGAGCTGCACCTGTGCGCCCATCGCTTTGGTCAACCCATCCCAGCCATCCCAGTCGCCCTCCGACATTCCATCCTCGATTGAAATGATCGGGTACTTTGATTTGAGTCCCTGGTAGTACTCGATGATCTCGTCGCTCTCGAGGATCCGCTCATCGCCGGCGAGGTTGTACTTGTTGTTCTGGTAGAACTCCGAGGCCGCAACATCGAGCGCGAGATAGATCTGTTCGCCTGCGCGGTATCCGCTCTTGTCGATCGCGGTCATGATGAGGTCGAGCGCTTCTGCATTTGACCCCAGGTGTGGCGCGAAGCCGCCCTCGTCACCAACAGCGGTTACAAGGCTCTTTGCTTTCAGAATGGACTTGAGGTGGTGAAACGTCTCGACTCCGGCGCGCAGGGCTTCAGAAAAGCTCTCGAAGCCCGCGGGCACGATCATGAACTCCTGAATGTCGAGGTTGTTGTCGGCGTGGGCTCCTCCGTTGATGACGTTCATCATCGGGACCGGGAGCGTGCGTGCACCGGGTCCGCCCAGGTACTGGAACAGGGGAAGCGCGGAGGCCTCAGCTGCCGCGCGAGCGACGGCGAGAGAAACGCCCAGCGTTGCGTTGGCGCCGAGGTTCGCTTTGTTTTCGGTGCCGTCCATCTGCTTCATCAGGAGGTCGATGAGGACCTGCTCGCGCGA
Source organism: Thermoanaerobaculia bacterium (assembly GCA_035576005.1). Taxonomy (GTDB): domain Bacteria; phylum Acidobacteriota; class Thermoanaerobaculia; order Gp7-AA8; family Gp7-AA8; genus DATLXH01. Next base: position 30,964 of record DATLXH010000179.1, read on the forward strand.
GTCCATCCCTTCAATCTCTGCGGCGATGGTTTCGTTGACGTTCTCGACAGCCTTGCGTACTCCCTTGCCGAGGTATCGGGATTTGTCGCCGTCGCGAAGCTCGAGCGCCTCGCGCGTGCCGGTCGAGGCGCCTGATGGTACGGCCGCTCTTCCGAGCGCTCCCGACTCCAGGACGACGTCCACTTCAATGGTTGGATTTCCTCGGGAATCGAGGATCTCGCGAGCGAACACTTCGTCAATGTTGAACATGGGCGCTAGTTTAGGGGAAGACGGGGGGATGGAGAATGGAGAATCGAATCTGACACGGCAGAGCGCAAAGAACGCCGATGTAGGACAGACCCTTTGTCTGTCCGGCCAACCGTCGTGCGCCTCGCGTTCAGTTCCCTTCTCCGCCGCTTGGCGACGAACGGCTGTGAGACATGCGGGCTACTGGAGTCGGTTGCGAACTTTCCGAAGAAATCGTTCAAGTCTTCCATCGAGCGCATGGGTCGCGGTTGACGGGGGTGGTTCTTTGTCGGCCTCTGTTCGGGGTGGCCACTCGCCGGGGTTCAGTATGGGCAGTCCGTTGTAATGCTGCTGCACTGGTTGTTTTGTGCGCACGTCATAGACTTTGCGTGTCTGAAGGCGGCCCAGTCCCGGGTCTGACAGGAGCGGCGTGTAATAGAGGCAGCCTTCGAAATAGTAGTGCGTGACCTGAGTGTGTCGGGTGCGCGATTCGTCGACGATCGGGCTTCCGCCGTGGAACAGATTGGCTGCCCAGATGAGGCACTGGCCTCGGCTGACCTTGATCTCTGTCCGGTCGTACTGTTCAGCCTGCATCAGCGCCTCAACGAAGTCTTCGTAAAGTCCGTAGTTGTCATATTGCTTCTGCTGGAAACTCGCGGCGACTCCGATGTCGTGAAGGTCATAGATCGGCAGATGCTGACTGGCGGGGTAGTAATGCAGCGGGCCGTTGCGAGCATCGACATCTTCGAGCGCGACCCAAGCGCCGCACATGAAGCCGTGGGGAATTGAGCTGAAGTGGACGGTATCACTGTGAGTTCTCTGCTCTGAGCCGACGCGAAAGTTGATGGTCTGAAATGGAACGGGCTCGCGCTGGTAAAGGATTCTGAGGACTTCCAGGATCTTCGGCGCGATGGCGATCTGGCGGACAGGTTCGAGGAAGGTCCAGCCGTCCTGAATGCGGGTGCGATCTGAGTAGTAGGGCTCGTAGTTGTCGCGGAAGAACGGGGTCATGTCCCGCACCGCGTCGTCGAGCAGTTCGCCAGGGATCTCGGGATCGATGATCACGTAGCCGTGCTGGGAGAAGTCGCTGACCATCTTCGCCTGCTCGGGAGAGAGCAGTGCGGTCTTGAGGAGGTTCGCAAAGAAGGGCGAATCGACCCAGGGGCGGTTCGTCGCTTTCGTCTCCGAGGAGTAGCGGCCGACGGCGTTGGACATTGCAGTTTTAGGCAACTGGACTTCCGAGGGGTTTATGCCTCCTCCCTGATCACGATATGCGGGAATCCGCGAAAATGTTATCCCGAGCTTCGGGTGGGCTGGGAGGGGCGAGGGACATCCCAGCGCTGACAAGATGCTGGTCGAGGCGACGTCACAAGCGCACGAACTCACCTTCGGCGTCGAGCTACTTGGCCGTAGCGCTGGAGCTCGATCGCCTCTCTCAGCCCGCCCACACATGCTCGGATGACATCTCGGAGAAGTCGCGGATTGGTTGGGAAGTAACGATCGCTCTACGCGGCGTGGAGTGGTGCGTCGCGGGGTGAATAATCGTCGCGAATCTTTGTTCTCTGGTGACTCGGCACAGGAACCCTCAAATGGACGAAATCATCATTCGCGGTGCGCGCGAGCACAACCTCAAAAACATCGATGTGGTGATCCCGCGAAACAAGTTCGTGGTGATCACTGGCGTAAGCGGCTCGGGCAAATCTTCTCTGGCGTTCGACACGATTTTTGCGGAGGGACAGCGGCGCTATGTCGAGTCTCTCTCCGCTTATGCGCGGCAGTTTCTCGAGCAGATGGAAAAGCCCGATGTCGACTCGATCGAAGGGCTTTCACCCGCAATTTCCATCGAGCAGCGAACTACCTCAAAGAATCCCCGCTCGACAGTCGGAACGGTTACCGAGATCTACGACTACCTCAGACTTCTTTACGCCTCAATTGGCGTTCCTCACTGCACCTCATGCGGTCAGGAGATCCGGCCACAGACGATTCAGCAGATGGTTGACCGTCTGGTGAGAAATGCTGCAGGAACGAAGTTCACCGTTCTCGCACCGTACATCCGCGGCAAGAAGGGTGAGTATCGCAAGCAGATGCTGCAGATGGTGAAGGAAGGCTTCACCAGAGCGGTCGTCGATGGCGAGATGGTGGAGCTGGCCGATCCTCCAACGCTCGACAAACAGAAGAAACACACCATCGACGTTGTCATCGATCGACTAGCAGTCAAAGAAGGATTCGCGCAGCGTCTCGCGGATTCGCTCGAGGTTGCCACGCGGGTGTCGAAAGGACTGGTGAAGATCCTCTATGCGGACGACGGCCGGGAAGAACTGCTTTCACAGAACTACTCCTGCCCCGACTGCGGAATTTCAATCGGCGAAGTCACCCCTCGGCTCTTCTCGTTCAACTCACCATTCGGCGCATGTCAGAAGTGCTCAGGGCTCGGTATGCTCCAGGAGATCGACGTCGACAAGATCGTTCCTGATCCGAACAAGTCAATCGAAGATGGGGCCATCGCAATCTGGAAGGAAGGCGCCGAGAACTGGCGCACCCGACAGCTGACGCAACTTGCAACACACTACAAGTTCAAGATCTCCACTCCGTGGAAGAAGCTTCCCGACGATGCTAAGCAGATCATCCTTCAAGGCTCCAAAGAAAAACTGAAGTTCACCTACTCCGGCTCCGACAGTTCGTACAACTACACGGGCCAGTACGAAGGCATCATTCCGATGCTTCAGCGCCGTTACACCGAGACCTCGGATGACATGCGCGAGGAAATCGAGCGATTCATGACCGCCACCCGTTGCCCCGACTGCGACGGGAAGCGACTCAAGAAGGATGCTCTCAGTGTGACAGTGGTGGGCTTGTCGATCGACTCCATCGTCGCGCAGCAATTGAAGGATGCGAAAGTCTTCTTCGGGGAGATGGAGCTCAGCGAGCGCGAAGAAATCATCGCCGGGAAGATCCTCAAGGAAGTTCGCGACAGGCTCCACTTTCTCAACTCTGTCGGACTCGGCTATCTAACGCTGGACCGCAGCGCCGCCACTCTCTCCGGTGGCGAAGGTCAGAGGATCCGGCTGGCGACGCAGATCGGTTCGAAGCTGATGGGCGTGCTTTACGTTCTCGACGAACCGTCCATCGGACTGCATCAACGCGACAACCGGCGACTCATCGACTCCCTCATCGAACTGCGCGAGCTTGGGAACACCGTGATCGTTGTAGAGCATGACGAAGAGACGATCGCCGCTGCTGATCATGTGGTCGACCTCGGGCCCAGGGCCGGTGTTCATGGAGGGGAGATCGTCGCCGAGGGGACGTTCAGCCAGATCACCAAGTACGAGCGATCGCTCACGGGCCGGTATCTTCGCGGAGAACAGTCGATCGCCATTCCCGCCGTCCGAAGAAAGGCGCAGAACGGGACGATCAAAGTTCTCGGTGCGCGCGAGAACAATCTTCAGAATCTCGATGTCTCGTTTCCGCTCGGGCTTTTCATTGCCGTGACGGGGGTGTCAGGCTCAGGCAAGTCGACGCTCGTCAACGACATCCTCTACCGGGCCGTCTCGCGATTCTTCTACAACAGCAGCGACACCCCGGGGGCGCACTCAAAAATCGTTGGTCTCGAGAAGATCGACAAGGTCATCGATATCGATCAGTCGCCCATCGGAAGGACTCCTCGCTCGAACCCTGCAACGTATACGCAGCTCTTCGGCGAGATTCGAAACCTGATGTCGCAGACGCCTGAAGCGCGAATGCGCGGCTACGGCCCGGGCCGCTTCTCGTTCAACGTGAAGGGTGGTCGTTGTGAGGCGTGTCGTGGCGACGGTCAGACGAAGATCGAAATGCACTTTCTTCCAGACATCTATGTTACCTGCGACGTATGTGGTGGAAAGCGCTACAACCGCGAAACACTCCAGGTCAGCTACAAGAGTCATTCGATTGCCGACATTCTCGACATGACTGTCGAGCAGGCCATCGATGTCTTCCGGAACATCCCGCGGATCTTCAATGTAGTGCGGACACTCGATGAAGTGGGGCTTGGATACATCAAGCTCGGGCAGTCTTCGACGACACTCTCAGGAGGTGAAGCGCAGCGGGTCAAGCTTGCACGTGAGCTCGCCAAGAGGGCCACAGGGCGGACTCTGTACATTCTCGACGAGCCGACGACCGGCCTGCACTTCGACGACATTGCGAAGTTGCTGCAGCTGATGCATGGACTCGTCGATCGCGGGAACACAGTGGTGGTGATCGAGCACAATCTCGACGTCATCAAGACCGCGGACCACGTCATCGACCTCGGGCCTGAAGGTGGTGATGGCGGAGGTCAGATCATTGCCACAGGAACGCCGGAAGAGGTATCGCGAGTCGATGCCAGCGCAACGGCCTCGTACCTGCGGAAAGCACTCAAGCGCGGTGCGGAAGGGCGGGGTGTCTCCCCTCTCCCGAGGGAGAGGGTGGCGCGTTAGCGCTGGGTGGTGCGCAAGAGGGACGGAAGACAAGCGATCGCGTGAGTTCACCAGGTGTTTGGGGACAGAACGGTCGGAAGCTCGTGTGAGTGAATCGGGGACCTGAAACTCGGACCCAAGGGAACCACCTGAAGAGTGAACTGCCGAGCTCGAAAGCGGACGGCTCCATCATGATCGCCGCTGTTCGACCCGCGCGAGCGAAGGCCTCCAGGCTGACTCCACCATGATTCGCTCGCCCCATGAAATCCGTTGCTTCCGGCAATCCTGATTCTGCCCCTACCATCTCGGCATTCCTGTGCGGAGGGGTCGGTAGGTCTTTAAATTTGAACCGGGCAACACTTCCTTCAGTCTCTTCGCGATCACTGCAGCCACGATTCGATTTCCTCTACCCGAATAGTGGCCCGGGACGACATCCTGAATTCCCCACCGCTTCGCGGCTCCGAGAAGATCCTCTAAGGGATCAATGACGGGGAACCTATGACAGATCTCCCGGTAGAGCTCCTCGGTAGAATCCGACCGGCCGTGCATCCGCGCCTCAACGCGGTCTCGGGTCGGAAGGTATACGAGAAAGAACCGGGAGCCGTTCGCCTCGACCGCCTTCTGAAACTCTTTCAGGGTTAGCAATGTCAGGTTCGTTGCCTCAGAGCCAGATCTGTAGAGTCGATCCTGCAGATGCTGGGTGTTGTTGCGCTGCTGCAATCGATCAAGAACGATTGCCAAGAGCTTGCTGACGTGAAACCACCGTCGAGTATAGTTGTGATCGTAAAATGACTCGATGTGGCGCAGAGGATCGGCGCCGAATTTCGCTAACCGAGCCACGATTTGACCGACGGGCACGGTGGGGTCGTTCATCAGCACGAGCTTCTTATCCTTCAGTACGAATCGCGGCTTTGAAAACGGTACCGCCGTGCCAGGATGGTAAATGATACGAAAGACATTGACAGCGCGCGCGACATTCTCGAGTTGTAGACCGACAATCACTACGGCAAACCGTCGAGAGCGACCCTCCTTGAGGTATCGAAGGAAAGCTTGATCGATCCCATACCCTCCCACGCCGTAGTTCAACACATCCGCCCTCGAACCTAGAGCGCTTAGCGACTCTTCAACCTGTGGCGCCATGCTTTCCTGAATCGGCACATCATGGCCATGAATGAATGAATCACCAAAGAGTGCAACGCGATGACCTCCGGATTCGGGTTCCAAAGGGTAATCACGGTTCGCTCTCAAACCTTCGGAGTTTGCGCAATAAAGCCGGTCGCGGGAGCAGGAGCGTGGCCGGTTGGACCAGCCAAGATGCGCATCGAACACCATGTAGCTACCTGAGTCGCTACCATACTCATGAAGAATTGTTTGCACCTTGGAAACAGCAATCCGATAGGGAGGGACGTGACGTCCTCGGAAGAAGAAATTCCCGTCGATGTCCTGTGTACCACCAATGCGGACAGCGACTTCGGCAGCCAGCGCCACACCTGCAAGCGAAAGCGCAACGAAGACTGCCTGAAACAGACGCCGGCGGGGGCCTGACGAGAGCGCTAAATCCTGTCTCATCGTTTAGAAAAGGGAGTAGATAAACGGGGCGAGTGCCGAGCCTTCGGCAAGAATCAGTAATCCCCCGACCGCGAGGAGAATGAACAAAAGAGGTACAAGCCAGAGCTTCCGCTGTGAGCGGGCGAACTCGAGGAACTCTCGGAGGAGTGAAAACATGTCATTCCTTCTTGTGAGCAATGTCATCGGCTCAGAAGTTCATGATGGGGTCAGCGGCACGCGCTGACTATTCTTAGTACCGCTTCTCAAAGTGTTTTGTTCCGTGAGGATGTGCTTCCGGCGTCTTCCAGTAAGTTCCATTTTGTCGTCGTCGCTCCATAGGATCCTTGCCGAAGAGCTTCAGAAGTAGGCCGGTGGGGATTATTAGTAAGACATAGATCGCAGAGAGAAGAATGGTTGTATTTACCGCGCCAACTATTCCTGCCAAAACCATCCATCGTTTGTAGATTGGTTGAAGGCTTGAAGGGGCAATAAACGCAAGTGCCAATAGCAGTGCCGCAAGAAGCAGCAACCCACCCACCACCCAGCCACTCCCGGCGCGTCTCCAGAGCAATCCTGCTGTCAAGACAAGCAGTCCAAAGAAAACTGCGGCGAGCGATCTGATCTGACCTGCTGAGGGAACACTACTCGTTTTCATTGGCCAGACCTTCAGTCGAGCGGAAAGCTTCGCTGTTCACGCTCGAGACTTGGTTGTTTTGCCCTTTCGATGAGGAACGGTCCTAAAACGAGAGAGTCCATCTGCGTATCTAGGAAGCAGCGATACGCATCCTCGGGCGTGCAGACGATCGGCTCACCTCGCACGTTGAAGGATGTGTTCACGATGACCGGGCAACCTGTGAGTGCGTAGAAATGCCGCAGTAACTGGTGAAATCGTGGGTTCGTCTCTCGGTGAACGGTCTGCACCCTGGCTGAGTAATCGATATGGGTCACTGCGGGAATGGTTGAACGGCGCACGTTCAGCTTGTCGATCCCGAACAGAGATTCCTCTTCAGGAGTCATAGGAATCTGATGCTCTGGCAATATCTGGGCGACCAGCATCATGTAAGGGCTGTGCTCGATACTGAACCATTTACTGGCTTCCTCAGCGAGAACAGCCGGAGCGAACGGACGGAACGATTCACGATTCTTGATCTTGAGATTCATCCGCTTTTGCATTTCGGGATTTCGAGCGTCCCCGATGATCGATCTTGCACCGAGGGCGCGGGGACCGAATTCGAGCGCACCGTCGAACCACCCCACCACCTGGGCCGCAGCGATCTGTTCAGCTAGCCGAGGGAGAAGTTCGTCGTCTTCAAGACGTTCAAAATGGCAACCGGTGGAAACTAGAACGTTCTCGATTTGATCTGAGGTATAGCGGGGGCCGAGATACGAACCATTTTGCCCATCGAGATTCGAGGTAATAGTTCGCTCGCGCCCGAAATATCCATGCCAGGCTGCCCATGCAGCGCCCGCGGCGCCACCCGCATCGCCAGCTGCTGGTTGAATCCATAGTTTCTCAAAAGGCCCTTCACGCATGATTCGTCCGTTACCGACACAGTTGAGAGCTACACCACCGGCGAGGCAAAGGTTCTTGAGTCCTGTAATCCGGTGAACATGCCGAACGATGCTGAGCATCACGTCTTCTGTGACCACCTGGATGCTAGCCGCTAGGTCAAGTTCCCGCTCCGTCAAATCCCCTTCGGGACTTCTGGGCGGACCGCCAAACAGATCGTGGAAGCGGTTGTTCGTCATCGTCAGCCCCTGACAATAATTGAAATACTTCATGTCGAGCCGGAATGACCCGTCGTCCTTCAAATCTATCAAACGCTCTCGGATCAGTGAAGCGAAGCGCGGTTTGCCGTACGGAGCCAAACCCATAACCTTGTACTCACCCGAATTCACTTTGAACCCTGTGTAATAAGTGAAGGCGGAGTACAGTAAACCCAGGGAATGAGGGAAGTGGATCTCATTCAACAGTTCGAGAGTTCGTCCGTTACCTTTCCAACATGTGGTGGTAGCCCATTCGCCGACCCCATCAAAGCAGACCACCGCTGCCTCATCGAAGGGCGACGGATAAAACGCGCTTGCCGCGTGTGATTCGTGATGCCGCGCGTAGAGGATGGGGCCGGTAAAGTTTGTCAGTTCCCTGATCTCTCTTGTTACATGGAGTTTCTCCTTAAGCCAAACTGGCATCGCTTTGAGAAAGGACCGGAGCCCCGACGGCGCGTACGCAACGTAAGTTTCAAGGAGACGATCGAACTTCAGGAGAGGCTTGTCATAAAAAACAACGCACGCAAGATCCTCGATGGAGATCCCGCCGATGCTTAAAACCTCCTGGATGGAGCGTATTGGAAAGGAGGCGTCGTTCTTCAGTCGCGAAAGCCGCTCTTCCTGACACGCCGCGACCAGATCGCCGTCCCGGAGAAGAGCAGCTGCAGAGTCATGGTAGTACGCTGAGAGACCGAGGATCCACATGGCTTTCGCGAACATTATGTCCAACTATTCTACTGGGCCCTTTTTCTATTAAGGGTATTGGATGAAGGCACGCCCCGGGGCGAAGGCGTAAGGAGTGCGATGGATCTTCTAATCTCTTCGCAAGCCTGTCGGAATCCGCCATGTTAAAAAAGAGAGGACGGCCACAGGCCGTCCTCTCTTCAGTTCGAAAGATTCGATTGAATAAAGCCGCGTCTGCGTTACCAGCTACACGAGGGCGCCTGTGCGCAGCCGCTGCTCAGAGTCGTAAGGCCTTTCCCGGTGGCGTCAACGCCATATGCGTAGATGCTTCGGCCACGAGAGTACGAGGGCAACTGAATTTGAAAACGGTGAGCCCAGCCTCCGCCGCATTCATTGTTGACCGCGGGCTCGCTACCCAGAGAGGCATACCCCACAGCAAATATTTCGCTTACGGCATCTGAAAGTTGTACCTGTAGCGATTGCATTGGCACGTCGCGATCGCACGTCCATCCATGCGCGATTCCCTGCTGATCTATGGTGTCAATCCACCCAATAGGATCATTGAAATCGGGAACTCCCAAGAGTAGCGGTCGATTCGTCAGCCACAGGTATCCAAATTCCTTGTATGTCGCTCGACGACCGGCGTGGAAGAATGCCCTCGGAAATTGATTGGGCCCGGCGAATTGGTAGGCTGCGAAGTTATCCGTAAACCAGCCTTCTTCGAAATAACTAAATGGATATCCTTGGCCGTTATTCGTGTTGACTCCAACAAACTGAGAATAGAAAACATCAACCTTAAACATGCTCGGTTTGTAAAAAAACCCGGGATCACCACAGTCGACCCCGTAGTTTCGGGAAACTTGGCCATTGATGTTTGTAAAGCTTGAGCAGTTTGTCCCGAACGCATAGTCGCTCACAGTGTTGGCCTGTGCTTCGCGAAGCAGAGCTCGAGCGACTGTCTTCTGATCATCAGTCAGACCGGTGTACGCATTCGCCTCCTGCAATCCTATGAGCGCGCCTGAGACGCTTGTCATTAAGCCAATGCCATAAGTGATGTTTTGAAAACCGTGATTTAGACTAATAATCTCTGAACCGTTGTTGAGATCGGCGGCGTTTGTACTGTTGCATGGCCCTCGGTTTGATGCAGACATCGGAAGCTGGGGATTATTGATGCACACGTTATCTGGTGAGAAGGTCTGTGCAAGTGCCCCCACAGCATAAGAAACACGTGTTTGGTGGGGTCGACCACGCTTGAACTGATACGCGGCTATCCATGCATGAGCGTTCGCCATTATTGCGTAATCGTCAACGCATGTATTGCCGGATTCCCAGTCGGTCCCGCTGAAGCCACATCCTGTTTGAAGTGCCGGTGCATAGCCACTCTCAACCTCGATCAGAATGTTATCCAACCAGGAGTGTAGATCCCCGTTCGCGCTGATCATTTGAGCGGCTGCGAACATGAGAGAGACGTGAGTGCCCTCAAGAAACTGGTTGTACGCCGTATTGCCTCTCGCAAGACGGGTATTGTAAATCTTGCTGTGCAGGGCAAGCGCAGCAGCTCCTGAGCAATTGAAGTCCTTGGCATCGTCAAATATGACGCCGTAGTCACTCATGTCGCGCTCCAGGTCGCCCCAATAACCACCGATGTTGTAATACTCGACCCTACATTGGGCATAAGCATTCGTTGATAAAGCGATCGCGAGCGCGAAGAATACAAACTTAAACTTTCTCGACATGATCTATCTCCCTTTTAGTCGTTCGACTCAGAGTTGGGGTTTTCCCCTTGTTTCATTAGGAGGAGTGATCGGTGGAAGGGTTTCCCTACCCCACGCCAGAAAATATTCACTGAAGTAGATCCCGCTGCTCTTCAGGGACCGACGCCATGCGGGGACGCCGCGCGGAGGTGCACGACGCGATGGCAGCGGCCAAAAAACGACGCGAAGTAGAAGGTCGGATCGTCGCTGTCAGGCAGCAGCCGAGACGGCAGTGACGAAGGCGCAAGAGCTTGAGAGCAAGCTGCTGGAACGGTTGCAAACGTAGGTAGACAACCCCGGCCCTTTACTCCCTCTCCGAGAGTCGTCGCTTCGACTTGGTCAGCTCGGAGTCTTCCCGAAGCGGTTCTGTCAAGAGTGTGTAACCGCCTTTTTACAGTCCCGTGGGCTCGCGATTCTGCCCATTGAGGACGAGGAATTGTCGATCAATCCAAGTCTCGTTTTTGGCAGGCTCGATGTAATCGTGGACGAGTTGAAGCGTGCGCGGGCGGCGCTCTGAATGACGTTAGCGCCCGGTGAGGGCGCAAGAACTTGCTGACGATGCTGGTGCATGGAGGAAGTGGACAGCGTCGCGATTCCAGCCGCCGTAAGGCGGCGACAGATCCGTAGCACCCGGCTTCAGCCGGGTGAAAGTCGCGTCACGAAAAGGCCAGCCCGCGAATGCGGGCGAAAGAATCACGCCGAGCGCATCTCCGCCGCCCACCGTCTGTCGCCCGCATACGCGGGCTGATCGCGTCCACGCCGCCTTTCACCCGGCTGAAGCCGGGTGCTACGGATCTGTCGCCGCCTACGGCGGCTGGAATCGCGACGGCGCCTGACGAGCAGGTGAGATTGGTGAAGTGAAAAAGCGGCGGCGCCACGAGAGACCCTCACAACCGCTTTCATAGAACCCGGCGATACGCGCCACCCTCTGCCTCGGGAGAGGGGAAGCCTGCCCTCCCGCGCCCCCCGCCGCCGTGGGTCTCCTCTCTGCCTCCGGGAGAGGGAGAGGCTCTCCAAAGGCCTCATTCCGGATCTCGGGACCGGAGTCGGCGGCATCTCGATCACCGCCGACGTGGAAATAGACCAGCGATCGAACGAATCATAATTTAAACTGCGGGCAGAAAAGCCACTTGGTGGCTTCGATCCCCGATCCTTTGAAGTACCGTCAGGAACTCGATTCGAATCCCCCGGACCGGCTCAGCGCTGTGTTGCGAGCCGGATGTATGTCCTATGGAGTCGTCGCAGGGCACTGGAGCTGTTCGGTTTGAAACTCAGTCGGTTCGAAGTGATTCGCGAGCTAGGGAAGGGGGCGATGGGCGTCGTTTACCTCGCTCGTGATCCTCGCATCGGACGGATGGTCGCTCTCAAGACGATCCGTCAGTCGTCGTCGCCAGATGATGAGGTGCGTGAGTTTCAACAGCGGTTCGTTCGTGAGGCTCAGGCCGCAGGCATCCTCAGCCACCCCGCAATCGTAACGGTCCACGACATCGGAGAGGATGCCGAGAGTGGCGTCTCGTTCATCGCGATGGAGTACGTCGAGGGGCCGAATCTCAAGGAGATGCTCAATCAGGGAGCAGCGTTGTCGTTCGAGCAGATTGCGGCCACGATCGGGCAGGTAGCCGAAGCGCTCGACTTCGCGCACGCGAAAGGGATCGTGCATCGTGACGTGAAGCCGGCCAACATCATCTGGTGCGGCGAGTCGAAGGTGAAGATCACCGACTTTGGAATCGCCAAAATTGCAACGGGCGCGAATCTGACCTCAACGGGCCAGTTTCTCGGAACTCCGAACTACATGGCTCCCGAGCAGATACGGGGGGCGAGTGTGGATGGACGGAGCGATCTCTTCTCGCTCGGCATCGTTCTCTACGAACTGCTTACCAGGAAGAAGCCGTTTGGAGGTGACTCGCTCACGACGATCTCCTACAGGATCGTACACGAGCCGTTCCCCCCCCTTCGCGAGGTCAATCCGCTGATTCCCGAAGAGTTCGAGGACATTGTTCGGAGATGTCTCGAGAAGGATCCGAACGCCCGCTACCAGCGAGGGTTGGAGATGGCCCGGGCTCTCGAGAACGTCGTGAGGTCGACCAGGGGGATTCCCGCGATTCCTCCGATGCAGCCCGACGCCACTGTGGTCACCCGGACGGACATTGACCACGAAAAAATCGGCACGATGGAGCTGCCCTATCCCGAACATGAAGGGATGGAGCGCGCAGCGCGCCGGGCGGGAGCGATTCCAAAGCCCGCGAAAGCGATCGGGGAGGACAGCGTGCTCCGCCGGCCGATTCCGGCAGCAATGTTCCTGGGGATTGCGCTTGGCCTCCTTGCAGCGGTTGGTGTCAGTGCCGCGGTGATCTGGTCGAATCGCGTCCCGACTGTGCAGGTCGATGCGAACCTCGAAAGACAGGTCGCGGAGCAGAAAAGACTCAGGACGGAAGGAAATGAGTTGAAGGCCCGAGGCGATGTGGCGGGCGCTCGCGAGAAGTACCTCGAGCTGAGTCGCCTCGCCCCGAATTCTCCCGAAGTCCGCTCGATTCTAACGTCGCTCGACAGTACGCTGGGCAATGAGCAGAGCGAGCGACAGAAGGTTGCGGCTTCGCTCGAGAAAGTCGATGCGGGGATGGCTCTGATGGTGAAGAAGGATTACACCGGAGCCGCAAAGCAGTTCCAGGAAGCGCTCGTACTGAATCCAAACTCCGCACAGGCGGGAAACCTGCTGGAGATCGCGCAGCTCCAGCAACAGAAGGTGGAAGCGAGTAAGGCGGCTCGCGTGGTGCCGCTGGTGCTGGGAAATCGAAAGATCGGGGATGCGCCGCGTCCCGACGTCACGCCGCTGCCGGGTCAGACGAGGCCGCTTGCCGGAGCCACGGCAACAATTCAGGTTGTATTCGACAGTCCCGTGAACAACGGCTATCTGGCTGTAAAGGTGGATGGAAAGTTCCTCGTTCACGAGCTCCTGTTCGAGAAGACCCGGAACATTTTCAAGGGACAGGTTGCGCGAAAAATTCGCGTCGCGCGCGAAGTGCCGGCAAAGAGCTCTGAGCTCGATGTGTGGGTGGTGGTGCCGAACATGAACCTGGACCGGAAGATCCTCAGGTGTGTCTGTAGTCCGGGTGGGTCCTACACTCTCACGATTCGACTCGACAAGAACAGGCGCGAGCTCACCGCATCGATTTCCTAGGCGGTTAGGCAGGTCGGATACAGTGTCGCGTGGGACAGACAAGAGTGTCTGTCCTACACAACGCGCATGTAGGACAGACACTCCTGTCTGTCACGCGACACTCCTGTTGTCCAGGACTTCGCCTTCAATTGAAGCTATCCGTCTGGCCGTCGCTCCGTGAGACCGCGGAGAGTGGCTTGGATACGAGGGGCACGGCGATTTTGCGACGAAGGCATAGTTTGACACTGTGTTGAGAGCAACCGGGGCGGGTGTAGGGACGCAGGGCCTGCGTCCGGCACCCAGACATTCGCATCAGGAATTCTGCATCACGGCATGAACCCTCGTCCAAAGCGATGACCGACGACAATCTTCTCGGTCAGGGACAGGGTACCGGACGCACGCCGTGCGTCCCTGCGCTCGCATTCTGTGAGAAATGCGGACTTAGTCATGGGATTCGGATCAAGGTCCTGCTTCCATACGTCCCCGCAAGGTTGGGAAACCATGTCATCTCTGAGTCAATCCCGACGACTGACTGCAACCAGCGCTCAGGGGTCATGACGATCGTGCTCGCGAAGACAGAATCACTATTTCGGCTCCTGCAGAGGAGCTTCGCTGCAAGTCCCACTGGCGTCCAGATGAACCGCTGCAGTAGTGCGTGTGCTTCGTAGTCGCCGTGTACGTCTGATCTTATTGGGTTCGCGCGGAGGTGAAATGGCATCGACACCGGTTTCGCGCGATAACTGGGACGAAACATGTTTGGGAGCTCGGACCAGCGGGCTCCCCCTTCGATGCCGAACAGGCGTTTGGGAGCGATGATCAGACCGTTCCCGTCGTGGGCGAGCTCCGGATGAATCGACTGATCGAGCGTGGGCCCTGACGCGCCACCAGGAGCGCCGCCAAGGATCCACGGGGTAAGTGCCGCCCACAGGGCCGCTGCGACAACAGGTTCGAGCGAGAGATTCAGTTCACGAGACGTGACGGGCTCACGATCCATTCGTGCGAGCAACGACGCGATGCTCGTGATTGTCTCGCGATCAATCATGTCGAGTGAGCTGCCACCGACCTCCACTTCAACGCGTTCCCGGGCTTCGGGATGCATGAGCGAGATGTGAAGACGCTCGAATGATTCTGTCCACTCGTTTGCCTTACCTTCATGCACGATCGAGTGATCTGCACGCCCCGAGAGAAGCACGAGTCTTTCGAGAACGAGACTTCCCGGAACGGACGCTTTGAATTGATCCGCACTTGCGAGCGCCGCCGTAGTCCGTTCACCGATGTTCGTCTCTGATCTGGATTGTGTGCTGAGAGTCCTCGAGCTGAAATGCTCGATCGAATCGTGGGATTCGCCTATCTCCTCGATCTCGACAATCGAGATCCGCCCGTTATGAAGTTCGACGCGACTTGTGGTCCCGGATTTTCTATAGATCTGTTCGGGCATGATGCCCGAACGGGCCGGCGGCAATGACGGGCCGATCATTGCGCGCCGCCCGAAACCAGCAGGTCCACGGATGAGGAGCCGACCGCCAGTCGCTGGCCTTCCCTCGAACAGATGACGCCGGGATATCGCACAGAGTCAGCGTTTGCGCCGATGATGCGCGAAGCGATCTCGCCGCGAGATCCTTTGAAAGAAAACGGAGCGAGCATTTTTCGAGAAGTGCCTTCCACGATTTCGGCTGTCGCCACCCGGAGAGAGATCTCGTCGGTGAGGCGGTCCCATCCGCCTCCGTCGACCAGCGACACTTCGATTCTTACCTCGGGCAGAGGTAGTGGAGCTCCGTTCTGCGTGACAGTGAGGTGCGTCATTCGAAGGATCGGGGGATCGCGGAACGACTCCCTCCGAAGAGATGAGGGTCTGCCACCATCGCTCAGAACTGACGTTCGTCCTCGCTGGCCGGTGTCGTCATAAGGAGCGTGACCAGGGCCGGGCGAAAACGGATCGTCACGCACTTCGAGCCATTCCGGGAGGCGTGTCAGCGGCCAGTTTTCCTCGGAGGGGTGACCGATCAGTTCATGCATGAGGACCGCTGCACTTCCATTCGTCCAGAGAATTGGTAGAGAAGCAGGGGCAGTGGCAGCTCCGGATCCTCGGGAAAGAAGTGCCATCGTTCTTGCGAGATCCTCGCGGAGTGAGGATGGAGTTGTGACAATGGAGGTCTCGTGTCCGTCGCGGCCCACTGCCACCGTGATCGTTGTGGCGTCGTGAAACCTGGCGATGTTGCCGGTCGACACCAGTCTCGAATCGGAGCGGATGCGAATCTTAATTTGCCCGCGGGATTGAAGCAGCGGTTTGATGATGTCGGGTTCGAGAGTCTGGAGCGGCTCGGTAAGCCGGTTCTCGAGGTCAGCGCGCGACAGATCGATCCAGGACGATAGGTCTCTGATCTCCAATCCACTGACGGCGCGAACGACGACCTTTCCGTCTGTATGGGTCGTCGACGCGTGTCCGGTCTCGAGATGGCTGGACGTCCTTATAGAACGCTCTGAATCGACCAGCCACCCTTCCTCGCGCAGCATCGAGACAAATAGATGATCGCGGAAGGTGCTGCTCACCCCGGCTTCACTACCCTCATTTCTGAAAACTTCATCCATTCTGATTCCGCGATTGTGTCACTCAGAGCGTCGAGCGGGGCGTTCACGTGGGGTGGACGCTGTAGATTCCGATCCGGCTGTCGCTCGTACTGGTCGGAGCAGTGTCGCGTGACAGACAGGAGTGTCTGTCCTACATGCGGGTGTAGGTCAGACACTCTGTCTGTCACGCGACTCTCCGACACCCCACGACGTCTGCGAGAGATGCGAGCTATGATCCTGCAGTCCCATCAAATTCAATCAGCGACGAAAAGGTGAATGATGTCTCTCGATCTGAGGCTGGAAGAACTCGAACGAAGGAAACGCGAAAGTGAGCTCGGGGGAGGGGAGAGCCGGATTGAAAAACAACATAGCGAAGGGAAGCTGACGGCTCGGGAACGCATTTCGATTCTTTTCGATCCCGGGTCGTTTCAGGAGCTGGATCAGCTCGTCGTTCACAGATCGAACGACTTCGGCATGGAGAAGCAGCGGGTCCCGGGAGACGGCGTCGTGACTGGCTACGGCCTGGTCTCCGGCCGGCTCGTCTACGCGTTCGCGCAGGACTTCACCGTATTCGGTGGCTCCCTCAGCGAGACGCATGCTGCCAAGATCGTGAAGGTCATGGATCTGGCGATGAAGAACGGGGCGCCGATCGTCGGGCTCAATGACTCGGGAGGCGCCCGGATCCAGGAAGGCGTGGTCTCGCTCGGCGGCTACTCCGACATTTTCCTGCGGAACACTCTCGCCTCAGGAGTCATCCCGCAGATCTCGGCGATCATGGGACCATGCGCAGGCGGCGCCGTCTATTCACCTGCGATCACCGACTTCATTCTGATGGTCAAGAAGACGAGCTACATGTTCGTGACCGGCCCCGACGTGATCAAGACCGTCACCCACGAAGAAGTGACCAAGGAAAAGCTTGGCGGAGCAATCACCCACAATCAGATCTCGGGCGTGGCGCATTTTGCGCTCGAGTCTGATGAAGATTGCCTGGCCGCGGTCCGCGAGCTGCTCTCATTTCTTCCTTCGAACAACCTCGAGGACCCTCCTCGCATGGAAACCGGGGACGACGTCAACCGAATCGATGTCGAGCTCGACAGTCTGATTCCCGAGAGTCCCAACCAGCCATATGAGATGAAGGATGTCATCCGTTCGATCGCGGATGATGGTCATTTTTTCGAAGTTCAGGAGCTGTACGCCAGGAATCTCATCGTTGGCTTCATCCGGCTCGATGGCGGGCCGATTGGAGTCGTTGCGAATCAGCCCTCGTATCTCGCCGGAGTGCTCGACATCAACGCCTCGAGAAAGGGAGCGCGTTTCGTTCGCTTCTGCGACGCGTTCAATATCCCTCTGCTTGTGCTCGAGGATGTGCCGGGCTTTCTTCCGGGCACTGAGCAGGAGCACGGGGGGATCATTATCCACGGAGCGAAGCTTCTGTTTGCTCTCGCCGAAGCTACGGTTCCGAAGGTAACGGTGATCACGCGGAAGGCGTATGGCGGAGCCTATTGTGTGATGAACTCCAAGCACATCCGAGCCGACATGAACTTCGCCTATCCCACCGCTGAGATCGCAGTGATGGGAGCCGAGGGAGCGGTCAACGTTCTCTATCGGCGCGAGATTCGGGGAGAGGCAGACAGTGCGGAGATCCGCAAGCAGAAGGTCGCTGAGTTCACCGAGAAGTTCGCGAACCCATACATTGCGGCAGAGCGTGGTTACATCGACGAGATCATCGAGCCGAGGTTCACGAGACGTAAGTTGATCACGACCTACGCGATGCTCCGAAACAAGCGCGATCGGAATCCGCCTCGTAAGCACGGGAACATTCCGTTGTGATCGCTGGCCTTTTCGTCGCACGCCGGTCGCAGTGAGTCAGGCCCGCGTCCACAGACCTTCGTTGAACGCACACAGCGTGTCGTTACAAGCGGCCTCGCTCGACGCTCGGAATGACACGACCCCTGCATCGATGAACCTGTGAGCTGGTGTCGGCGAAGCGGTATCACCTGCACCTATGCCGATGTGGGCACCGCGAATCCCCAAGGCGCGACACAGCTCAGTTCAAGGATCCATTCGAAGGCGAGGGCGCGCTGTTGTCGTCTGCGGTGTCGTGGAGAGGCCTTTTGGAAGGTTTTGGCTCGCCGCTCTTCCAAAAAATTGGATCACTTCTGCAGAAAAATAGAATTCAGGTGGGCAGAGGCGCGACGTAACTGTGTGTTTACAAGTGTTTACGGCCAGCCACGCTTGGCAGACACTTTGAAGTGTTCCGTGTCTTGTATAGAAGTTACAAAATCTTTACAATCCCGCCTCACTAACACCGGGATTGAAAGAGAGTAGCGAATCAATTTTACTTCAAGGTGTTCCGTGTCGACGGTCAGTGTTTCGTTCTCAGATGTTCACTAGCAGGAGGGTATTAAATGAAAAAATTCAGGCAGTTTTCTTCATCCTGGCTGTTTACTGTGCTGGCTCTTATTGCGGTCGCCATGCCAGTCGCGGCTCAGGAGCAGACAGGTGGTATCGAAGGTGTGGTCTCCGACAGCTCCGGCGGCGTAGTGCCGGGAGTCACGGTCGAAGTCTCCAGCTCGGGCATCGGAACAGTCGTCGCGGTCTCCGATTCGAGGGGAACCTACCGATTCCCGCGCTTGCCATCGGGTGTCTATAACGTCAAAGCCGAGCTCTCGGGTTACACGCCCGCTGAGGCCCGGAATGTCGAAGTGACGCTGGGTAAGATGGCGACGCAGAATCTTCAGCTCTCGCTCGGCTCTCTCACAGAGTCGATCACGGTTACCTCGGATGCTCCGCTGGTTGACGTGACGTCGAGCGCCACATCAGTGTCAATCTCGCGCGAGCAGATCGAGCTGATCCCAAGAGGCCGCGACTTTACGTCGATCGTCGCGCAGGCAGCTGGCGCTTCCAATGAAGGATTCCTCGGAGGAATCTCGATTGATGGTGCATCAGGATCTGAGAACCGTTTCATCATCGATGGAGTTGACACGACGCATCCGCAGAACGGTGACGCTGGTCAGCTCCTGATCACCGACTTCGTCGAAGAGATCCAGGTCAAGTCGGCCGGCTACCAGGCCGAATTCGGCGGCTCGATCGGTGGTGTCATCAACGCCATCACCAAGAGCGGCACGAACAACCTCGATGGATCAGTCGGCCTCTATTACGGCGATCGTGACTGGGATGGCGAGCAGCGGCGGACTCCGTATCGCGCCAACCCATCTCTCTATCAGGTTTTCGAGGTCGACTCGACCAAGCGCTTCGAGCCGTTTGCCTCACTCGGCGGCCCGATCATTCGCGACAACCTCTGGTTCTATCTCGGCGCGTCACAGTCCGAGTTTGAGACTGACCGCTCGCCGGTGACTGCCGCCGGTGTCAACACCGGAACTTTCACGCAGACGGACACGCGCAAGTACCTCACCGGAAACCTCAAGGGAAACATCGGCTCCAAGTTTCTCTACAAGCTCGGCGGAAACCTCGCGCCCCGTACGCTCGACAACGCCCTGCCATCTACTGACGGCTCGACGCCGAGCGGCGTGAATCTCAATATCGACAGCGAGTTCACGACCTCGAGCTATTCCGCGTACGCGGACTTTGTTCCCACCTCATCGTTTTATGTCACGGGACGAGCCGGAGTCTACGAGACCGATACTCAGGTAAGTGGTACGGCGCCCGGAACTCCACGCATCTTCTTCCGTAACGGTGTCATCCCCGTCCCCACCTCGGATCCTCGCTACCGGCCGACTGGGTTTTCAACCATTCCTAACGCATCATTCCAGGGCACAGAGATCGATCTGTGGGAGCGGAGTTCCGGCTCTCTCGACGGCAGCTATTTCGTCACTGCGCTCGGCCAGCACGCCTTCAAGGCTGGTGTGCAGCTCGAGAATGTCAAGAACACCGTGGCCACAGGCGAAGTAGGCAACCTCTTTGAAATTCGCTGGGGTCTGCCGGATCGTTTCGGTGCGGGAGTGAAGGGAACCCAGGGTTCCGTTCACGTTCGTCGCTTCGGCACCTTCGGAGATGGAAACGAGAGCAACAACCTCGGTCTCTATGTCCAGGACAGCTGGACAGTCATTCCGAGCCTCACCCTCAATCTTGGTGTTCGCACCGAGAAGGAAGAAGTTCCCAATTACGGCTTCGGCCAGGATCCAACCCTGCCGAAAAATGCTTTTGAGTTCGGCTTCAGCGAGAAACTTGCTCCACGTCTTGGCTTTTCCTGGAATGTTCTGGGCAACCAGAAGCTGAAGACCTATGGAAGCTGGGGCAAGTACTTCGACATCATGAAGCTCGAGATCGCGCGAGGCTCTTTCGGTGGCGACCGGTGGATCGCGTACCTCTATCCTCTCAATACGCTCGACTGGATGAATCTGCCCAACGGCTGCACCACGTCGAACAACGATCCGACTGTCAACCCCTGCCCCGGTCTCGGAACCCCACAGACCCTCGATCTGCGTCATCCAACCGACCCCCGCGATCCGATTCATGGCATCGATCCTGACCTGAGGCCTTTCGAGCAGGAAGAGTTCCAGCTTGGAGCGGAGTACCTGGTCACCAACAACAGCGTCGTCGGTGCCCGGTACGTGAACAAGCAGGTCAACGCCGCAATCGAAGACATCGGCTTTTTCTCATGCACGACTCCTACGCAGTGTGAGGAACAGTATTTCGTTGGCAACCCAGGCCTCGGCGCGACGGCCACTGATCCAGCTGGCTCGATTCCTGGGCAGCCGCTCGCAGTTCGCGACTACCAGGCCCTCGAGCTTTCTTACAACCGGCGCTTTGTGACCAACTGGTCGCTGCGCGCTTCCTACACCTACAGCCAGCTCGAAGGGAACTGGTCGGGTCTCGGCAGCTCGGATGAGTTTGGCCGTACCGATCCAAACGTCAGCCGTTCCTTCGACGCCATCCACAATTCGTTCGATCAGTCGGGCAGGCCGGTTTTCGGCAAACTCAACACCGATCGTCCGCATTCGGTGGACGCGCAGTTCATTTATCGCGCACCGTTCAAGACATCGATTGGTGTGAATCAGTACTTTGGTTCGGGAACTCCAATCTCGACTCAGGTCACCTACGCCGGCGTGCCGTTCTTCGCATTCGGCCGAGGCGATCAGGGTCGCACCAAGCCGCTCATGCAGACGGATCTTCTTCTTACGCATCCTCTGACTCTCGGACCGTTGGCGCTCGAGCTCAGCCTCAACGTTCTGAACCTTCTCGACCAGGACACCACACAGCTCGTCGATCCGAACTATTCGGAAACCGACCTCTGTTCCGTGGTCGCTGGTTGCAATAAAAGCGCGCAGTTCTTCTTTGACAAGATCGGCGCTGTCGACATCAAGAAGGTTCTTCCGCAGAACAATCCGTTCTACCTGAAAGCAAACTCTGGTGGTTCGACTGGGGATCCTTTCCAGGTTCGTCGGAATGTCCGACTCGGAGTTAAGTTCACTTTCTAATTCACAATGCATATCGCTTGGAAGACGGGGGCCGCGAGGCCCCCGTTTTTTTCCTGCAGAGCGGCTGAAAATGGAGGCAGTGATGAACATCGGACCTGCGGCTGGTCGCGGTTTGACGACGTTCTTTCTAATCGCTTTAGCCTGCGCATCACCTCGAGATCCGGCAGATTCAGGAGCCACTGTGCGTCGGCCGCAAGGCGCGCCGGAGATCACACTGGTTCAGGTGAGCAACGCGGCCAACCTCGGCATGCAGGTCTCGGGTGGAGTACCGGTCCAGTATCGGCTGAGCGTCAACAATACGTTCGACTACCCGATTCGATTGACGTTGGTGGAGATCCAGTCGGTCGGTGAACTGGGCGCTTACGCCCTGCGAAATGTGCGTCACGAGTTCGACGTCACGATACCGGCAAATACTTCGGATGCGATTGAAATCAGAGCCTGGGTGCGATCGCTTCATACGGATCTTAAAAGCGACAACAGTTCGCCGGTGCTGTTGCGTGGTACGGCTCGATTCGACACTGAGCGCGGTTCGTTCAACCGGAACTTCTCTGGAAGGGGACACTGAAAGCTTCCTGCACAGTTCACAAGCCCTGCGCTCGTGGGGCCGCAGCCAGGAATAGACCTTAATAGAGGGGCGTTAGTCCGGTACTGCTTTGACTCGCTTCGTTTCGTTGTGCTAAAAGGCGAGGCTTCATTTTTTCTGGAGGTTTCTTGTACGCGATCATCAGTACTGGTGGAAAACAATACCGTGTCGCTGAAGGCGATGTCCTTCACGTAGAGCGGCAAATCCTCGGCTCTGCCGATGGATCAAGTGTGAAGTTCGATGAAGTGCTGATGGTTGGCGGCGATGAGCCGAAGCTTGGTGGCCCGTCAGTCAAGGGCGCGTCGGTGTCGGCAACGATCATCCGTGAGTCTCGAGGCGAGAAAATCATCGTCTTCAAGAAGAAGCGGCGGAAGCATTACAAACGGAAGCACGGTCACCGGCAGGATCTCGTCGAGCTGCGCATCGACAGCATTACGGTCTAATGTCAGACGGACACTCTTGTCTGTCGTCTCAACGAAAAATGTAGGACAGACACTCTTGTCTGTCGGGTCTTAACCGCAATCGGGAGTTATAAATGGCTCACAAAAAAGGACAGGGATCTTCACGCAACGGCCGCGACTCGCAGCCGAAAATGCTGGGGGTCAAGCGCTTCGCCGGGCAGTTCGTGACGGGTGGCTCGATTCTGGTTCGCCAGCGAGGGACGAAGTTCTACCCCGGGGTGAACGTGGGAATCGGCCGCGACCACACCCTCTTCGCCAAGATCGACGGATGGGTCCAGTTCCGCGACAAGGGGCGTGGCGGTCGCTTCATCAGCGTCACCCAGGAAATCCCGGTTCCGGCGTAAGGGCTTCTTCTCAGCAGGTTCGCTGTGCCAAAGCAGATCCTCACGGATCTGCTTTTTCTTTGCTCTTTTGAGTCGCTCACTCCTGTTGAGTCGCACGGGCGAAGCTTTGGAGTGCGGCAGCCGCAGCTGCCGCTTTCTCCAGTCAAGCGCGCGATGAATCTGGCCCACGACGCGCACACCCTTCCTGCGTGGGACCCAAAAGCGGCAGTTGCGACTGCCGCACTCCAAAGCTTCGCCCGAGTAAACCCGAATGCCAGACGCTAAAATCGTGTTGAGGTCAATCTGATGTTCATCGACCAGGCAGCATTGAAACTCAAGGCTGGCGACGGCGGCGCGGGATGCATCGCATTCCGTCGCGAAAAGTTCGTCCCGAAAGGTGGCCCGTCCGGCGGTGACGGCGGCGTTGGCGGCTCGATCTTCGCCGTCGCGAGTGCCCGTCTCAATACGCTCTACCACCTTCAGTTCCGTCGCGAGTGGAAGGGGGGACGTGGGCAGCACGGGATGGGCTCCAACTGTTCGGGGCACGCGGGCCACGATGAAACCATTGACTTGCCGATCGGGTCGGTCATCCGGGACAAAGCAACCGGCGAGGTCATCGCCGATCTGCTGACCGAGGGTGAGCGTTTCGTCCTTGTGAAAGGTGGACGTGGAGGTCAGGGAAATCAGCACTTCGCGACTGCCACGCGTCAGGCTCCACGATTCGCTCAGCCAGGCGAAGAGGGGGAAGAGCGCGAAATCGTCATCGAGCTGAAACTGATTGCAGACGTCGGTCTCATCGGGATGCCGAACGCTGGAAAGTCGACGCTCATATCGGTGATCAGTGCTGCCAAGCCGAAGATCGCGGATTACCCATTCACGACTCTCGTTCCAAACCTCGGCGTCGTCAGTGCGGACGATGACCGCACATTCGTCGTGGCAGACATCCCTGGACTCATCGAAGGGGCTCACGAAGGTCATGGACTTGGGGACAGGTTCCTCCGGCATGTCGAGCGCTGCACGGTTCTCGTTCACCTGGTTGACCTGGCGACCGAGGGTGACCCGGCGGCTGACGCCGGCATCATCGCGCGGGAGCTCGAGCTTTACTCTGAGACCCTCTCCCGGAAGCCGCGAATCATTTGCGGATCGAAGCTGGATTCTGCGGTCGACGGTGCTTCCGAGAAACTCCGACGCTACGCTAAAGGTCTCGGATTCGAGTACCTCGAGATCTCCGCAGTGCGTGGCGATGGGGTCAGGGAGCTGGTCAGGAAGCTCGCCAGAACTGTCATCGATGAGCGGGCGCCTCGCGATCCGGCGGCTGTGCCGGAAACTCCGCATGTTTCCATGCACCGTTCACACACCTGATTCCGGAATCGGCGAGGAACACGAACTGTGAAGCCTTCCGGCAGGAGAATCGGAATCGTGGGAGGGACGTTCGATCCCTTTCACAACGGCCATCTGGCGACTCCGCTGGCGCTGTTCGAGTCGATGGGGTGGAGCGAACTGCTGTATGTGCCGGCCTTCCAACAACCTTTCAAGGTGGGAGAACGGGCAGCCACGATGTTCGATCGGGTAGCGATGACCCTTCTCTCGATCGAGAACGAGGAGAGGGCGGCGATCTCCTACGTCGAGCTCGAGCGAGGAGGCGTTTCCTACACCGTGGATACACTCGAACATTTTCGCTCGCGAGAACCCGAGGCGGTCTTTGACGTCGTGATCGGAGATGACAATCTCGAGCAACTTCTGGAGTGGCGCTCGCTCGAGAGGATTTTCGAGCTCGCGAACTTTGTCGTTCTCAGCAGGAGTGGCGGGACGAAGGCTCCTGTTGCTTTGAAGAGTCGCATGACTCGGAGCGCGGATGCCAGAGCCGGTGCAATCGTGCTGGCAGACAACCCCACCGTTCCGATCTCGTCGACGGCGATAAGGGAGCGGGTGCAGAATGGAGCGACGATCGATGGGCTAGTCGATCCGCGAGTCGCGGTTTACATTGAAAAGTACGGTTTATATCGGGCTGAGGAAGAATGAAGAAAAGCTTGCTGAAGACAGACGTTCAGGCACCGGATAGTGCGAAGAGCGAACTCATCGAGAAACGGGTGCAGGAGGCGGTGACGGCAGCTCACGGCCGGAAAGCAACGGATCTCGACGTTCTCTCAGTTGCGGGAGTGACGAGCATTGCAGATTTTTTCATCATCTGCTCGGGAAACACCGAAAGGCAGACTCAGGCCATTGCCGACGCGATCGAGGGACGGTTACGAGATGTTGGAGTCAGGCCCCGCGTCGTTGAGGGGACCACGCCGGGCCGGTGGATCCTGATGGACTACGGCGACTTTATCGTGCACATTTTCACCGAAGACTGCCGTCGATTCTATGGTCTGGAACGGCTGTGGGGCGATGCGCCGAACGTGAACAGTCAGTACGTTCACGACGCAGAGCCGGCGGAAACGAATGAGCAGGAAACGTAGCGAGCTCTCTTGCGAAGAGGTGATGACACACGGCGGGAACTCGCGCCCCGAAGGGGCTGAGTCCCTCTCCCCGGCGGGGAGAGGGTGGTCGCGTCAGCGACCGGGACAGGGGCCGCGAGAGATACGAAGACTTCGCCCTTTCCGACGGACTCTCAAGACTTTCACACCCCTCTCCCTGCTTCGCTTCGCTCGCTTCCCTCTCCCCGCCGGGGAGAGGGACACGCCGCTTCGCGGCTTAGCCAACGTGAACACCGTGAGTTTCGGACCAGCAGCCGTGACCCATGCCTTCTAGCGGCGCTCGAGCGTTCCGAAGGGCCTATCCCACTCGCAGTGAATCGCTACGCGCTCTGGTCGATGTCGTAGCGAAGGTTGTCGAGCACAATGCCGGGCTCCTGATCATCGGAGAATCGGGGTCCGGGAAAGACCATCTGGCCGAGCTCGTCCACGCATGTGGCCCCCGACGGGGAGCGTCGTTCGTCAGGATCGACTGCGCGTCCATCCCGCCGGAGCTTTTCGAGAGCGAGCTGTTCGGATACGAGAAAGGTGCGTTCACCGACGCACGCACAAGGAAGATCGGCAAGCTCGACCTCGCGCAGAAAGGGACTCTGTACCTGGACGGTGTGGCTGGCCTCGCTAATACGCTGCAGGCCAAGCTTCTCCGCGTCATTCAGGAAAAGCAGTT
This sequence comes from Thermoanaerobaculia bacterium, assembly GCA_035576005.1. Lineage (GTDB taxonomy): Bacteria > Acidobacteriota > Thermoanaerobaculia > Gp7-AA8 > Gp7-AA8 > DATLXH01. The sequence goes on from DATLXH010000179.1 coordinate 57,046, forward strand.
CTCGCGGCTGGGTGGAAACTACATGCTCGATCTCGATGCCCGGATCATTTCGTCGGCCAGTGAAAGCCCCGAGCTCCTGGTCAACCGTGGCCAGCTCAGGTCGGACCTTTATTACCGGCTCAACGTGGTTTCGGTGGAGCTCCCCCCTCTTCGAGAGCGGAAGGACGACATACCGATGCTCGCGGAAGAGTTTCTCGGCGAGAGGGGGACGGCGCTAGGCAGGAAGTTCGAGGGGTTCGATCCTGAGGCAATGGATCTGATGCTCGCGTACTCGTGGCCGGGAAATGTCAGGGAACTTCGGAACGTGGTCGACCGTGCGGCTCTGCTGGAAGAGGGGACGACCGTGTCCCCCAATTCGCTCCCGCACGAGCGGTTTCTTCAGCCCTCGGATTTTCTCCAGTCTGCGAACGAGCGGGCGTGGAGTCTCGAGGAGCTCGAGAAACAGTACATCCGCGAAGTCCTCAGACGGACAGGATCAAACTACTCGGCGAGCGCGACGATTCTGGGAATCAACCGGAAAACGCTGCTCGAAAAGCGCCGCAAGTACGACCTCGGCTGAGAAGGTGGCTGCATATTCCTGAGTCAGGAGCAGGCGCGCAGGAGCAGATTGAGCCCTACTGTGAGGACGATCGAGGCGATGATGCTGAAAAGGCAACCGGCGCGGCGGAATTGGATGGCCATAGCCGGCACGTTTTGCATTCCAGATGCCGAGGCTTTCGGGGCGGTGACGCGGTGCCCTGAGCCGCCTTTCAGACTCGGAAATGGAGACTCTGGGGCAGAGGAAAACGGGTGAAATTTCAGATTCTGTGGGTCGGTTCCAATGCAGACGCTGAATTCGGGGAGGCTGTCGAGCGATATCGAAAGCGTATCGCCCACTTCTTTCCGATTGAAGTGATCGAAGTTGTTCCCGAAAAGAAAAGACAGAACAAGTCAGATCAGGCAATCATCCGCGCCGAATCGGAAAGACTGCTGGCTGCTGTGCCGCATCGCGGGACCGTGGTGGTGGTCGACCAGAGGGGCGAGGCGTACGATTCTTTGAGATTTTCGAAATGGATCGAGAAGCTCTCGATCCACGAACCAAACGAGCTCAGCTTCGTCCTTGGTGGAGACCTCGGCCTTGACGATGAGGTCCGCACCAGGGCAGATAAGTTGCTCTCCCTGTCTGCGATGACTCTTCCTCACCAGATCGCGAGGGTAGTATTGCTCGAGCAGATCTACCGGGCGTGCACCTTGATTCGCAACATTTCCTATCACAAGTAAGGAGAAGCGGTGGCAATGGCGAAGGCAAAAACGAAATCGAACCCGTTTCAGGAGTACCAGGAAGCTCTCGAGCAGAAGCAGACCCAGCTTCACGAATCCTTCCAGCGTGACAAGGCAGCAGGCAGTGCCCAGCCGGATGACGGCATCCAGGATCTCGCGGACAAGGCTGCCAGCGCATATTCAAAAGAATTGAATTTCTCTCTGTCAGACACCGAGCGGGCAGTTCTTTTCCAGGTGGATGAAGCACTCGCCCGCATCAAGAAGGGTGACTTTGCGATCTGCCAGAACTGCGGCGTAACCATCGGAGATAAACGCCTGAAGGCCATTCCCTGGACGCCTCACTGCATTGAGTGCCAGGAGCTCCAGGAGCAGGGGATGCTGTAGGTTTTGTTTCTTGAAATGATTGGAACGGCGCGTCTCGACGCGCCGTTTTTGTTTCAATTCAACATTCACAATTCAACACTCTGGTGATGCCAGGAATGTGGAATTGTGAACGTTGTACCGCATCTCGCTGCGACCTGGACCGGAACGCATGAATCCCAGCAAACTCCTCGAGTTGATCGACGCGAACAAGATCCCGTCGGTGATTCTCATCGGTGGCGACAGCGAGTTTCTCGCTGCGCGGACATTCATGGATGCGCGAGACCGCATCCAGAAGGCAGTTCCTGGAATTGCGATCCAGCCTTTTGCCGAGACAGCCGATCTGACGACTGTCATCGATTCGTTTCGGACTCACTCCCTGTTCGGCGGACGACGACTTCTGCTCGTCCCCGAGGTGAATGCATTCGTCACCAAAAAGGAAGTTACTGCTCTCTACGAGAAAGTGATCTCCGACTGGCGCAGTGCGAAGACGGAACGGAAGCGGAGCTCCTCGCTGGCCAAGTTCCTTCATCTGCTCGGTCTAACCGGCCTCGACGTCGAGTCGAGCGACCGGCTGATCGCGGACGCTTTCGGACTCGATGGACTCAGCGAGGCAGTCGCTGAGATCCTTCAGGTGGCACGTTCCACCGGACGAAAGGCGACCCGAGGCGAGACCGATGCCGCGCTGCTGACTGAGGCAGTCGTTCGTGGAGGCGCGCCGGGCTCGATCCTGCTGATGAAGACCGGTCCGATCCCGACGGACTCAGCGACCCTGCTTGCCATCCAGAAAGACGGCGTCGTGGTCGAGTGCAACCTGTCGAGGGAGCGATTCGGGTCCGCGTTTTCTCTTGCCATCGAGGAAATTGAGGTAGAGAGCGGCGCCCGGTTCGAAGAGCGTGCTCTCACGGCGCTGCGCGCTCGGTTAGGAATCGATCGGCTACTGGCAGATAAATTTTCCAAAGAGGTTCCGGATCTTCGCCTGGCGGCGTCAGAGGCGGAGCGGCTTGCGATGCTGGCAGGTCGCGGAGGTCAGGTCTCGGTTTCCCTCGTGGAGCGCGAGATCAGTGCTGTGTCAGGCGGTGCTCGTTTCGAGTTGGCTTCACTCTTCGCGGAGAAGAGGCCGGTGGAAGCCATTGCCAAGTTGAGAGACCTCGTCTCCCAGTCTCGCCGTGACGACCCCAAGACCGCCTCAGACATTCACTACGGAAAGTTCCTCTTCACAATCGCGGATGAGATTCGGCAGCTGATTGGCATTCTGTCGTGGGCTCGATTGAAGAAAGTTGATCTGCGGAAGGGTGCGAACTACAACCGTTTCAAGGACGCTCTCGCCGATGATTTGAGTGAGTTCCTCAAGAGGCGGGGGCTGGTCAAACAAAAACCGCATCCTTTCGCGCTTCACAAGAGGTTCGAAGCGGCGCGGGGGCACGACGAGTCCGTGCTGCTCGAGCTTCTGACTCAGATCGCGGAAGCGGAGTTTCAACGCAAGTGCGGGGGATACTCCGCTGAGGTAGGGTTGGAGCTCGCAATTCTGAACGTGAGACGCTGACGCATCTCTCACACACCCTGGCGTCAGTCGACGAGGGCGGCTCAGCGCGATGTGGGCACTCTGCTCACGCTCACGTCTGTTACGACTCTTCGACCGCCCTCACCTCGTTTTGCGCATCGACGAAGACCAGCCCGGGAGTGTGGTCGAGAGTCTGACCGTCATGCAGCAAGCCGTAGCAGCTGATCGAAATTACGTCGCCCGGTCTAACGAGTTTTTCTCACAGACCTGTGTCGTGAGACGGCGAGACAATCAACAGTGTCGCGTGACAGACAGGAGTGTCTGTCCTACATGCGCGTGTAGGACAGACACTCTTGTCTGTCTCGCGACGCTGCGACCTGACTCAACGCTTGGATGACAGTCCGTGCGTGCGCGCACTAGGAACTGTCACCGTGAATGGCGCATCGAAGAAACGTTCGAATCATTTTCCGAGGAGTAGTCGAGTCATGACGACTCTCCCGCAATCTTGTTCGGCGGCGGGGTTGATGGAGCCGGGCGTCGGGTGGAGCGACACGGCATCTCATGTCGCATGACCGGAATGTTGTCAATCAGGCGTGTCGTACCGAGTCGGATCGCACCGACCAGCACGAGGTCGCGCTCGAGTGATGCTGGCGCCTCGAAGGTGGCCCCATCGACGAGGGAGATGTAGTCGATTTCGATTCCGATCGCCTTTGAGAGCGTCTCCCTCATCACTTGCTCGATGACGTCGGCCGATTCGCCATTCATCAATGCAGCACGGCCGGCTTGCAGCGCCGCATGAAACATTGGCGCTGCAGCGCGTTGCTCTGCCGTCAGATAGACGTTTCGCGACGACATTGCGAGTCCATCGGCTTCTCTCGACGTCGGCACCACCAGCAGTTTCACAGGAATCTCGAGCTCGCTCACCATCTGCCGGATTACAGCGCACTGCTGAGCATCCTTCTGTCCAAAGACCGCTAGATCTGGTCCGATGATGTTGAACAGCTTGGCAACCACGGTAGCCACGCCGTCGAAATGTCCAGGCCTCCTCTCTCCCTCGAGTGGGCTGGCAACGCCGCTGACCGTTACGGACACATGCCGATCATTCGCGAACATCTCATTCAGCGGCGGCATGAAGAGCAGATCTACACCTCGGGAAGCCAGCTTGGCCGAGTCCCCTTCTTCGTCCCTGGGATAACGATTGAAATCTTCCTTCGGACCAAACTGGGTGGGGTTCACGAAGATCGAGACCGCGAGGAACGAGGCACCCGCACTTCGTGCGGCGTCGACTAGAGCCAGATGACCGTCGTGCAGAAAGCCCATTGTCGGGACGAAGCCGATTGAAGCGCCGCTGCGCCGCGCCGACTGGAGCTCGCGGCGTGCTTCCGATACGGTCTTTACAGTGATCATTCTTTCGTGGGGTCTGCCGGGGTCCCCAAGACCGTGGCGTAGAGGCGCTTGAGCTCCTCATCGCCTCCCACGTGAAATGATTCGCTGCCGACGTCGGGAAACTTTCCTTCACGCACGTCGTCGATGTAGTGGCGGATCGCTCCCTCCATCTCTGCTTTGAGTTTCGCATACTGACGAACGAACTTCGGCGTGTGACCGTCGTAGAGACCGAGAAGATCGTGGAGGACCAGGACCTGCCCGTCGCAAGCCGGTCCCGCGCCGATCCCGATTGTCGGAATGGCGATCCGCTCGGTGATGAACGCCGCGAGCTCTGCAGGGACGCACTCGAGAACCAGAGCGAAGCAGCCCGCCTCGCTCAGCGCCGTTGCTTCATCGATGAGGCGGCGCGCGTCGTCCCGTCCCTTCCCCTGGAGCTTGAAGCCGCCGAGCTCATGGAAGGACTGCGGCGTGAGTCCTACGTGACCCATGACTGGAATCTCTGCATTTCGCAGTGCTGCCACAGACGCGATTCGCGCGGGCTTCCCGCCTTCGATCTTCACTGCCTGGGCGCCGGCCCGGATGAAAGCGCCGGCATTGCGGAGAGTCTCTTCGTGCGACAGGTGGTACGAGAGCCACGGCATGTCGCCGACGATCATGCTCTGCTCGACGCCGCGAGCCACAGCTCGGGTGTGATGCAGCATGTCCTCCATCGTGACACTCAATGTGTCGGGGTACCCGAGAACCACCATGCCGAGAGAATCGCCCACCAGGATGATGTCCGTTCCTGCGGCGTCGAGCGCCCGTGCCGTCGGATAGTCGTATCCGGTCAGCATTGCGATGCGCCTCGAACCCTTCATCGCTCGGATTGCGGGAGCCGTCACTCGTTTCTTCTCGCCCATTTACCCTCCAAATAATCTGTTTCGTGGAGGAGGCGAAAGAGTCGTTCGCTCGTTGAGCGAGCCCTGACTCCAGTCGAATGCAGGCGACCGGCCTGCTCTACGATTTTTCGTCTCGGTCCGACGACTCAGGATCCAAGCGGTGCGTAGTACTGGGTGCCTTTTTGAGCGTTGGCTATCTGCTCGACCAGGCTTTCAAAGTGTTCCGGTGTGTGAACAAAGTCGATCTCGCTGGTATTCACCACCAGCAGGGGAGTTTCATCATAACGGTAGAAGTAGTGCGAGTAGGCGTCGTTCAGCTCTTGAAGGTAGGTAGGGGAAATGGTCTTCTCGTACGCGCGTCCCCTTTTCTTGATCCGCTTGAGCAGCGTGTCCATGTTGGCCTGGAGGTAGATGATCAGGTCCGGCTTCGGGACGGTCTCCGCGAGAAGCTCATACATCCTGTTGTAGATCATGAGCTCCGAGTCGTCGAGAGTCAGGTAGGCGAAGATCTTATCTTTCGGGAAGCTATAGTCGGCCAGAACGAGCTCGCTGAACAGGTCGCGCTGCGCGATCGCGCGCTGCTGGTCGTAGCGAGAGAGAAGGAAGAAGAGCTGGCAGCGGAAGGCCGCACCGCGCTTGTCTTTGTAGAAGTCGTCGAGGAATGGGTTCTGGACGTCTTCGAGGACCTTGGTCCCTTTGAATTTCTTCGCAAGGAGATCGACGAGAGAGGTCTTACCGACTCCGATCGGTCCTTCGACTGCGATGTGCCTGAAGGGAAGTTTCACTTTTTGTATGAGGAGGCCGCGCGGGAGTCGATCGAGGGTAGGCGGAATTGTAGCTCACGGAGTCGACAGCCCTAAGTCGTCGCTCGCTACACGGGGAGGCACCGATCGGCGCTTCAATCGTCCTGGAAGTGCTCGCCAGGTCGTGTGCGATTGCGGGAAATGATTACGACTCCTGCGAGCACCGTCCCGGTCATCATCAGGAGAGCCGAAGCGCCGTGGAGTCGGCCGAATCGCCGGCGATATGGATCTGAGGGGGAGAGCCGGCTGATTGGAACCGGTGAGCTCACGCGCATTCCGTGGATGATTCGATCGACTCCAAATTGTGCGAGCGCGAGCAGGAAGGCGGAGGTGAGCAGAGCGATCTGCAACCGCCTGGGTCCGGCTTCAACGGAGCGTTCTCCGGCACCCGCGATCAAAGTCCCCGCCAGTAACAGAAGCGGGGCCCCGATCGCGACCCACCGCCACTGACTCAGCATCGCTCCGACGTTGTTGGCAGCGAGCTCTCTCGAAGGTGAGGTTTTGAAAGTCGAAGGGGCAGCGATGAGAGCAAGAAACAGAGAGCCGCCAAACCAGAACGCAACCAGCAGGTCCCGTCCCCATCGACCCAGCCTCACGGAAAGAGACTCCGAACCGACTCGAGATAGGGTGCTCGTATGATCCCCCTGTCCGTGATGATGGCGGAGATCAGCGAGGATGGCGTCACGTCGAAGGCGGGATGACGCGTGGCGATTCCTTGCGGAGCGACTGAAATGGTGTGCATCTGCCCATGCTCGTCCCATCCGCGAGTCTCCGTCATCTCGACTGCGCTCCGTTCCTCGATCGGAATGGCCGCGCCATCGGGACAATGCAGATCGATGGTGGAAACGGGTGCGGCGACGTAGAACGGGACGTTGTGAGCTCTGGCCAGGACTGCGACCATGTACGTTCCGATCTTGTTCGCGGTATCGCCATTCGCGGCAATTCTGTCTGCCCCGACGATGACCGCATCGAACGTGCCCTTCTGAAAGAAGTGACCGGACATGTTGTCTGCGATCAATGTGACATCGATCCCGTCCTGCATCAGTTCCCAGGCCGTCAGGCGCGCTCCCTGGAGGTACGGTCTGGTCTCATCCGCGAAGACCGCGATCTTCTTTCCCGACTCATGTGCGGCGCGGATCACACCGAGGGCTGTTCCGTAACCGCTGGTCGCGAGACTCCCTGCGTTGCAGTGGGTGAGTACCGTCGCCGAGTCCTGGATGAGGGAGCTTCCGAAGCGGCCAATTCTCCGATTGCCGTCGAGGTCCTCCTCGAAAATCGACTCAGCCTCTCTTACCAGAGCGGCGTAAACGTTCTCAGATGAGCCGCCGGCAGCGGTGACCGACTCGAGCTTCAGGAGCATGCGGTCGATTGCCCAGTTGAGATTGACAGCCGTCGGTCGCGTTTTTCGAAGGTCTGCGGCTGCCGCCATGACTTTTTTCGTGAGCTCTTTCTCATCGGAGATGTCACGCGCGGCCAACGCCACGCCGTAAGCGGCACAGCATCCGATAGCCGGAGCTCCTCGGACCACCATTTCCCGGATCGCTGCTCCAACCTGGTCAGGAGTTTCACAGCGAATGTACTCGACCATCCGTGGCAGTAGCCTCTGATCCAGCAGTGACAGGACGGGATCGTTCCAGACGATTGCTTTGACGGAATCACTCTTCATTCGAGAACCTCGGTCGTTCACGGCGAGTCACTGCATGGTCGACCGTGGTGGTGGGAGTGTGGCGGGAGCGGGAAAGCCAAGGGTCAGACTTCTTATATAGCAGGCGTCATGAGATTTTGATCTCCAAAGAACAGGAAGGAAGTCTCGGATACGCGGCGTCTCTATTCTTGAGACAGCAAAAGAGAGGATCTTCAGTCCGACTATTTCTCCAGCCGCCTCTCCGTTCGTTTTTCTTGCCTTCCCGCCAGCCTACCGAGCACGAGGATCTGGAGTCCGGCTATTCTCCAGCCGCCGAAGGCGGCGGAACATCCATAGCACCGGCTTCAGCCGGGGTGAAAACGTGCGTGCGGCATTTCGAGCCCGCGGCAGCGGGCGGAAGACTCACCCCAGCCACCTCGGAGTGACGACGAGTCGCTCAGTGCGGCGATTCTTTCGCCCGTTACACGGGCTCCCTCCTCTCCGTCTTCCACCCGGCTGAAGCCGGGTGCTATGAATGTTCCGCCGCCTTCGGCGGGCTTGTCGGGTCTAACTTCTCGTTCTCGTTCTCGTTCCCGCTCCCGATTCCCTCTTCCCCGTTACGCTCCCCCCGGTCTCGGCAGGCATTACCAGGTTCCACGTTGCCTTCGAGCATTGCCCCCCGACGGACGCGGGTGTCCGTCTGGCATCGAGCCGTCGGTATACTGCCGTTTGTGCTTCGGCTTGAATGGAGCCGGGTCGTGCGGTCAGTTTCTTGCAAAGTACGGAGAGAGGTTTCCAGATGGTCAAAGTAGGAATTAACGGATTCGGCCGCATTGGCCGCAACGTCGTGCGTGCCGCCATGGCGGCAAAGCTCGACCTCGATTTTGTCGCCTGCAACGATCTGAGCGACGCGTCAACGCTTGCGTATCTGCTGAAATACGACTCGGTGCACGGGACGATTCCGAACCTGGTCGCGGCTTCGGGAGATGACCTTCAGATCGACGATCGCAAGATGCGCGTCTTCAAAGCTCCCGATCCGGCTGACATTCCCTGGCGCGAGCTCGGAGTCGAGGTCGTCGTCGAGTCATCAGGTCGTTTCACATCGCGCGACAAGGCTGCACGACATCTGGGCGGTTCGGTGGAGCACGTCATCATTTCCGCCCCCTCCAAAGATGCAGACATCACCATCTGCATGGGAGTCAACGAAGACAAGCTCGATCCTTCCGCTCACCAGGTCATTTCGAATGCGTCCTGCACAACCAACTGCCTGGCGCCGGTGGCGAAAGTGCTTCACGAGGCCTTCACGATCACCAACGGCATCATGACGACAGTTCACTCATACACGAATGACCAGGAGATTCTCGATCTGCCTCACAAGGATTTGAGACGCGGACGAGCGGCGGCCCTTTCCATGATCCCCACTTCGACCGGCGCTGCCTCGGCGGTCGGACTGGTTCTGCCGGAGCTCAAAGGAAAGTTCGACGGCATCTCAGTCCGAGTCCCGACTCCCAACGTGTCGCTCGTCGACCTGACGTTTCACACCGAAAAATCTACTAACGCCGAGGAAATCAACAGCAGGCTTCGCGAGTCCGCTGACGGGCCGCTCAAAGGAATCCTCAGTTACTCGGACGAGCAACTCGTATCGATCGACTTCAATGACAACCCGAACTCTGCGATTGTCGATACGACGTTCACCCGCTCGGTCGACCCGCACATGCACAAGATTCTGGCGTGGTACGACAACGAGTGGGGCTACTCGAACCGAATCCTTGACCTGATTGCCTATGTGGCGCGTGTGAAGAAGGCAGCGTTGACTTCGTCGGCACGGTAGGAGTCGTTCGATGATTGAAATCTCGGCGGTCGATGAGCTCGAGCTCACAGGGCAAAAGATTTTTTACCGGGTCGATTACAACGTCCCAATGGAAAAGGGCGAGATCTCCGATACGACCAGAATCGAGGAGACACTCCCCACGCTGCTGATGATGAGGGAGCGCGGCGCAGTCATCATCATAGCCTCGCACCTGGGACGTCCAAAGGGCAAACGGAATGAGGAATACTCACTCCGCCCCGTGCGTGACGAAGTTGCAGACCTGCTCAATCTGGACATTCAGTGGGCGGACGACTGCGTCGGTCCCGAGGTCGAAGCGAAAGCATCGTCGCTCGGTCCAGGGCAGATATTGATGCTGGAGAATCTGCGTTTTCACGCGGAAGAGGAAGGGAACGACGACTCCTTCGCCAGGTCCCTCCGAAAACTGGCCGACGTTTATGTCAATGATGCATTCGGCGCATGTCACCGAGCACACGCTTCGATCGTGGCGCTGCCGAATCTGTACGAAAAGGGGAAGAAAGCGGGCGGGCTGCTCCTCGTAAACGAGCTTCGTTTTCTTCAGAAAATCACGCACGTCTCTGATCGCCCTTTCGTGGCAGTCCTCGGCGGCGCAAAGATCGCCGGGAAGATTGAACCGCTCGAAGCACTGGTGAAGCTTGCAGATAAAGTCCTGGTCGGCGGAGGAATGGCGAATACCTTTCTTGCAAGTCAGGGAACCGATCTGGGAGCCTCGCTGGTCGACGCCGAGTCGAAGGAGATTGCGGCGCGGATCATCAAGGACGGTGGAGACAAGGTGATTCTCCCTGTCGATCTCGTGGTAACGGATTCCATCGAGAACGCCACGAATATTCGTCGTGTGGACGTCACTGATAAATTCGGTTCGGCAGATCGCGCTGTCGATATCGGACCGAAGACGGTCGAGCGTTTTGCCGGAGAGATCGCGGCCGCCAGAACGATCTTCTGGAATGGCCCGATGGGCGTTTTCGAAAAGGAAGAGTTCGCCGCGGGAACCCGTGCCGTGGCGCAGGCGGTTGCCGCAGCAAATGCCATTTCGGTAGTCGGAGGTGGCGAATCGGTTGAGGCCGCGAAGAGCTCGGGCCATTCCGAGCGTATCAGTCACATCTCGACGGGAGGTGGAGCCTCACTCGAGTTCATCGCTGGTAGCGAGCTGCCAGGGGTGCAGGTCTTGCGAAAGGACGTCGATGGCGCAGGAGATTGAGGTCAAGTTCCCTCTCGATAATCGAGGGACCTTCGTCGAGAAGCTCGTGCAGGCGGGCGCTGAGCGACTATATCCTGAGACCCTGGAAGACAATATCGTTCTGGATCGTAGGGGAGAGCTTCGTACGCGCGGTTCCCTGCTCCGTATTAGAAAGTTTGGACGGTATGTTCTAGCGACGTACAAAGGGCCGATGTCCATCGACGGAGGAATCAAGTCGCGCGAAGAGGTTCAGACGGGAGTCGAGAGTTTCGAGCTCGCAATCTCGCTGTTCGATTCCCTCGGATACAAGCCGACCTTCCGCTATCAGAAATATCGTGAAGTATGGCGTCTGAAGGAGGCCGAAGTCGTGCTGGACAGGACCCCGATTGGTGAGTACTTTGAAATCGAGGCGCCACTCGAAGTGATTCGCAATGTGGTAGCGGAACTCGGTCTGAGTATGGACGACGCCATTCGGTCGAGCTACGCCGATCTGTATCGCCAGCAGCGCAGGACGCGCGCGGATCTTCCCGAAAACATGGTTTTCAGCCCGACGGATTTTCCCACAACATGAAAGGAATGGTCCTGGCCGCAGGGTTCGGCACGCGCTTCCGCCCCGTTACGTACGAGATCCCGAAACCGATGGTGCCGCTTTGCAACCGCCCACTCATTGCATACGCAATCGAGCCTCTTCTGAGCGCGGGATGCAGACAGATCGTCGTCAATCTTCACCATCTTCCGGCAACGCTCGAGCGGTATCTGCTCGAGCGCTATGAAGGCCGCTGTGATTTTGAGTTTTCGTTCGAGCCGGAAATCCTCGGGACCGGCGGCGGAATCCGCAAGGTTCGTGAGTTTCTAAGACAAGGCGATGACTTCCTGCTCGTGAATGGCGATACGGTGCAATTTCCGGATTTCGAAGTGCTTCGCCGTGCACGCCGTTCCATCGATGCACTGGCTGCTCTCACACTGCGGCATCCGCCCGAGGGAGACCGCTTCACGAAGGTCTTCTTCGATGAGGGAAGGATCACCGGGTTCGGTTCAGGCAGCGGTGAGACGTTGATGTTCTCCGGCTCGCACTGCATCAGCTCGAAAGTCTTCGAGTACTTACCCGATCGTGATTTCTCCGGTATCACGGAGGATGTGTATATCCCGGTCCTGCGGGACGGGACGGCGTCGATCGCCGGGATCGTGAATGACGGACTCTGGTTCGATATCGGCACGCCGCTTCGCTACATGAGCGCGTCTCGCGAACTGCTCGCAATGATGGCTGCCGGCCAGCTCGCTCCGCCTCACGATTCCAGTGTGATCAGCAGGAGTGCCTCTCTGGTGTCTAGTCGATCTCAGGTAGAAGGGACCATCGACCGTTCGGTTGTTGGAGAGAATTCGCGGATTGGATCGGCCTCCGTGTTGAGCGGCTCTGCCATCTGGGATCACTCAACGGTGATGAGCGCAACCCTGGAGGACTCGATTGTGGCGGGAGGAGTCGATCTTCCTCGCGGTACAAAGGCGAAGAATGCGATGATCTGTCGAAGAATTGATGAGGTCGATTACGACAGCACTGTCACGCGCGTCGGCGACCTTTGTGGCGTTCCGATCGATCCCTCGAAGCCCTTCTTTTTCGAGTAATCCTGCTCCCCTCTCCCCGCGGGAGAGGGTGCCGCACCCGAGCGGCGGGTGAGGGTCTCTGTCGGCTCTCGGACTGAGCTTCGAGTCGGCGAAAGACTGAGCTACGAATCAGCGATGAAGTTCGTGACGCATGCGTTTCGTTGCTGCGTATTCAGCGCGATCCTTGCTCGGGCGCGAGACCCTCACCCCTAACCCCTCTCCCGCCGGGAGAGGGGGACACATTACGGGAGCTGATCTAGCGGGACGTCGAGGAGCTCGAATCGCTCCCAGTCGCGGAAGTCGTAATGCCACCACTCCGAGGGGAGCGCTATGAATCCATGTCTCTCCATGACTTCCTTTAGCAGCGCACGATTTGCGAGCGCCTCGGGAGCCGCGTCCATGTAGTCATGCCGCGCCTTTGGAGTGAAGTCGTCGTAGGGCGTCGGCATGATGAGCTCGCTGCCGTCTTTTCGAACGATCGTCACGTCAACGGCGCAGCCTCGATTGTGCCGTGATCCTTGCGCAGGATCGGCCACAAAGTCCGGGTCCTTGTACGGCTCCCACATCATCTTCGTAATGGAGTACGGGCGATAGCCGTCGAACACCTTGAGCTCGAGGTTCTTACTCGAAAACTCCCGTTGCACGGCGGAGAGTGAATCTGCAGCGGGCGCACGAAGGAAGGCACGAGCCACGGGATAGAGCGGCCGCTTCATGAAGTTGTCGGCTGTCGCATATTTGATGTCGATCCGGAGTCCGGGTATCGCGGTCTCCAGATCGACCAGCGCCTTCGAGGCATCGCGTGAGACCAGCTCACGATAGGTAGCTTTGCTGCTGACGACCTCGAGCCCGTACTCATTGCGCGGGATCGTGTGCGCACAGGAAAGCCACAGGGCGATCGATATCAGAGCGAGCGGACAAGCGGTATTCTGTCGCAAGGTCATTGGAGGGGATTGTATGTGGAATCCGTCGCCCCTGTCCCCGGGGGGGATTCTCAACAGAGAGATTGCCAGGGTTCGGCATCCTGAGGAGCGTCCTTCTGCGAAGCCGGCGAGCGCGGGACTCTCACCCCAGCTCCTCTCCCGCCGGGAGAGGGAGTTCCAGCACGCTTTGCCGCGAGCAGGTGATAATGCGGCACGCATGGAGCTCGACATCTTCTTCTCCATCTGCCAGACCGAGGTGGATGGATATCTGCCGGACGAGAAGACGATGTTCCAGAACTTCTTCGATCAGGTCGAGCTTGCCGACAGGCTCGGTTTCGGAACGGCGTGGATCGCGGAGAGCCATCTCTCCTGCGAGATTCAGAAAGGCAATCCTGGAGCGGTGATTCCACATTTTGTCGGCGAGATCGGGCTCAACACCGACATCCTGCAACTCGCGCATCGAATCTTCGCGCGTACGAAGAGAATCGGTGTCGGCTCGGCGATTCTCAATATTCTGGCGAACGGTGGTCCGATAGCGGCCGCCGAGCGGATCAGGACTTTCCTAACGCTCCATGCACTCGAACCTTCCGAGACACGCACGCTTACAATCGGATTTGCCGCGGGCCGCTTTCCTTTCATCAACGTTCCTTACGGTATCGTCCCAAGGACGCCGGTGGAAAAAGCGGCGTGGCCTGTCCTTAAGAACAAGATTTTTCAGGAAGCCACGGAGATCTTCCTTCGGCTGCTGAAGGGAGAGGTGCTGAGCTCGGAGATGATCCGCCCCAAGGTTCTGCGCTCGGCAGACTTCAGAAGCGAAGACGAATGGATGAAGCTGCTCAGCGACCACGGGACGGCAACCGACGAGATCGGGATCCCTTCCTGGTGGGTCTTCCCGAACCTTACGATCATCCCGAAGGAAGCGCCGATGGAGCTGCTGCGGCTCTCGATCGGATCGCATGACCCGGAGACGCAGCTTCTCGCAAACACAATCCTTCCGTGCGGAGTCTTCAATCTATCCATTACTCCGGGTGACGAGATTGAGAAGACGAATGCCAGAATGCTCACCGGCTACCACCCTGACGGCGGTGGGTGGAAGCGGCGACTCATGCCGAGAACGGTTCTGGTATTCATCAATGAGGAGTCCGGCCTGAGCACCGCGGAAAAGGAGCGACGCGCGGCGGACGAGGCAAAGCATGCTCTGTCGAACTACTGGCAAGCGCTCGAAGGCACGCTCGATCCAATCAAAGTCGAGCGAGCAACCCAGAACGCTCTGGTCGGAAGTGGGGCAACCATTCTGGAGCAGGCGAGGCTGCGGTTTCATCCCGAGGATCGCCTCATGCTCTGGTTCGATTTCAACAATCACGACAACGCTCGCGTCATGCGAAACATGGAAGCTTTCATGCGCGAGGTTGCTCCACACCTCGGCGTGTCGGCCACCACGGCCACGGAGCGGGTGTAGGCTACCCGGCATGCGGGCTTCTTGCCCAGCCCCACAGACAACGTTCGTCATCCTGAGGAGCGCTTTTGCGACGAAGGATCTCAAAATGCGACCTTGTGAATTCAGCGAGTTACGTATCTTGAGATCCTTCGCATTCGCTCAGGATGACGAATCGCTGGTGATCGCGGAATTGAGCAACGAGCCCATGCGTCCGATACTCTCTGCGATGAGGACCCCCGCGTTGCGCGACAATGAAACCCTGATGAGCGAATCCGTCCGTGCCCAGCCCGATTGGCAGCCTCTCGTCGAATACAGGCGGAATGGTGTTGCGGAGAACACCGTGCATGGGGCGGTCTCCTGGGTCTCGGGAAAGAATCTGATCTACTCGTTCGGCGGGAACGTCGAGTGCTACGGCCGCTCGATGGTCAAGCCGCTGATGATGAAAGTCTTCACGCGCGAGTTCGACAAGGGGATTTCTTCAGAGCAAAAAGCAATTTCTGTCGCATCTCATAACGGCGACACCGAACATGTTCGAGTTGCCCGGTCCCTGTTGCGCGAGAGCGAGTGGGGTCTGATGCAGACTCCTCACGATGTACCGCTTGTGCAGTTCGGCCGGCAGGTTCGGCGGCCGCGCCGGTGGTATCACTGCTGTTCGGGAGAACATGCTGCCATTCTGCATGGATGCAGGCTCAAGGGGTGGTCGCGCGTTGGCTACGTATGGCCGCATCATCCTTTCTTTCAGGCTTACCTCGATTACATCAGTAAGACTCTAGGCAGCGACTGGAAGGGTGGAGTGATCGCAAAGGACGGCTGCGGCCTGCCGACAGTGAGCATGACCGTCACGGTTCTCGCGAGGCTGTTCGCGGCGATGGTCACGCAGAAAGATGACGATTGGATCTGGAGCTCGATGGTCGCGCATCCCGACCTGATCGGCGGCTTCAACCGTCTCGACTCGACAATCCTCAAAGCCTGCGGCGGACGCGTCATCGCGAAGGAAGGGGCTGACGGACTGCTCGGGATGGCGATTGAGCATCCCGACTTTCCTGACGGCCTCGGTGTGGTCGTCAAGATTGCGCATGGCTGGAATCCCCAGGCGACCTGGTACATCGCACGATTCATTCTCGGCGTTCTCGGCTTCGAATTCCGAAATCCGTACAAGCTGCGACGACAGAAGGCGTTCATCGTTCCAGAGGTCATCCCTCCCGATTTGCGCCCGCGGATGTCATCGATCGTCCCCTGGGATTCGTGGGACCCCGACATCGATCGATGGGAATTCGACCCCGAAGAGTTTCAACCGGCAGAAGGGAAAGGACTCTGAGATGGAGAAGGTTCTGAACTTCATCGGCGGGAGTTTTGTCCCACCCGCATCCGGGGAGTACATCGAGGATGTGAGTCCCGCGACCGGCAGGACGATCACCGAGATTCCGGACAGCGATGCGAGGGATGTCGACCTGGCCGCGAGTGCGGCGGATGCCACCTTTCGATCCAAATGGCGACGAACCACCGCCGAGCAACGCTCGGCGCTCCTGCTGCGCCTGGCTGCGTTGATAGAGTCCAACGCTGAAGAGCTTGCGATGCTCGAGTCACTCGACTGCGGAAAGCCGATTGCTCTGGCGCGTCGAATGGATATTCCTCGCGCGGTGCAGAACTTCCGGTTCTTCGCCACGGCGATCCTTCACGTGACGAACGAGTGTCATCCGATGGATTCGGGAGCTCTGAATTACACCCTGCGCCATCCTGTCGGTGTCGCGGGGCTGATCTCCCCCTGGAACCTTCCTCTCTATCTGCTGAGCTGGAAGATCGCGCCCGCGGTTGCGGCAGGCAATTGTTGCGTCTGCAAGCCGTCGGAGATGACGCCATTGACCGCGAACCGCCTCGGTGAGCTGGTCAACGAAGCGGGGTTTCCTGAAGGCGTCATCAACATCGTTCATGGATACGGGGCGAGGTGCGGGGATGCGATCACTGCCCATCCGAAGATTCCGCTCATCTCATTCACCGGTGGGACGGCGACCGGAGCTGCGGTGATGCGGTCGGCAGGACCGCTCTTCAAGAGGGTTTCACTCGAGCTCGGCGGAAAGAACCCCAACATCGTTTTCGCCGACGCTGACCTCGAACAGGCTGTCGCGACGTCGATTCAATCGAGCTTTGCGAACCAGGGCGAGATTTGCCTTTGCGGGTCAAATATTTTTGTCGAGAGATCGGCCCTCGACAAGTTTGTCGAGGGCTTCGTTGCGCGAACCCGTTTGTTGAAGATCGGTGATCCGACCGATGACACCACAGAAGTCGGTGCGCTGATCAGTAAGGGGCATCTCGAGAAAGTTTCGCGCGCGATCGCACAGGCAAAAGCCGAGGGAGGAACAATCGCGACGGGAGGCGGCCGGCCTTCAGGTCTCGATGATTCTCTGCGCGGCGGCTTCTTCCTCGAGCCAACTGTTGTGCTGGGACTCAGTCGCGATTGCCGGACGATGAGTGACGAGATTTTTGGGCCAGTCGTGACGATTACGCCATTCGACGATGACCGCGAGGCGATCGAGCTGGCCAACAGTAGCCGCTACGGCCTTTCGGCCAGCGTCTGGACGAGCGACCTCAAGCGCGCGCACCGTGTGGCCGCAGCTTTGGATTGCGGAACCGTGTGGGTCAACACCTGGCTTCTGCGCGACCTTCGTGTCCCGTTCGGAGGGATGAAAGAGAGCGGGGTGGGTCGCGAGGGCGGAATCGACTCTCTGAACTTCTTCACCGAGGCCAAGAACGTCTGCATCAAGTTGTAGTTAGTCGACTCTCTCGTATTTTTGGAAGGCAGGTGAAGGCGAAGTGCGAAGCCACGCGGCCTTTACCTCAGCAGAGGGTTTGAACCGCTGAATCTCTTTACTGGCGCCCGGAATGTGTGTATCAAGTTGTCATGAGTAAACCCGGCGCAATCATCGGCGGCATCCTGGCACCTCATCCCCCTCATATCGTCTACGGTGAGAATCCGGAACGGAACGAACCGAAATCCGAATGTGGATGGGAAGTGCTCCGCTGGGGATACGAGCGTGCGAGAAAGGATTTTCTCGTCAAGAAGCCGGATGTTCTCATCGTTCACAGCCCGCACTGGCAGACTCTGGTGGGCCATCATTTTCTCGGTGTCCGGGAGTTCCATGGCCTGTCGGTCGATCCGATCTTTCCCAATCTGTTCCGCTACCGATACGACATCAACGTAGATGTGGAACTGGCAGAGATGATCGCCGAGGAAGGGAGGAGTGATGGCCTGACCACGAAGATGATGCGCAACGCCAACTTTCGCGTCGACTATGGAACGATCGTGTCGTTGCACATGATGAATCCCGAATGGGACATTCCAGTGGTGGGAATCTCCTCGAACAACTCCCCCTATTACTTCTCCAACGAGATGGGGCAACAGGAGATGATCCGGCTTGGCGAGGCCACGAGACGTGCAATCGAGAAGAGTGGACGACGAGCGATCCTGCTGGCATCGAACACACTGTCACACCGGCACTTTACGACCGAGCCCGAGCTTCCTGAGGACATGTCGAAAGAGCACGTATACGAACACTCGGGATATCTGTGGGACATGAAGGTGATCGACATGATGCGGAAGGGTCAGACCCGCGAGTTGATCGCCGTGCTTCCCGAGTTCATGGACATGGCTGTGTCGGAAGTCAAAGCGGGCTCGCTCGCCTGGATGCTTTCGGCACTTGGGTTCCCGAGGTACGCCGCGGAAGTCTACGGATACTGGACCGTGATCGGGACTGGAAACGCAGTGGTCGGTTGGGATCACGAAGGCCGGGCGGTGGCGAGTTGATGATCTTGCTGAACCGTGACGTCGAAAAAGCCTGGTGTGGCGACGCACAACGCGGCCGGCTGCGATAAGAGCGACCCTTGGCAGACTCTCAACTCATCGAACGCGCGTTCATCGTACCCGGGCAACCGCACATCCTTCTCGCTCCCGAGAAGAGTCCGGGCTGGGCATCGCTCAAGGCCAGCTACGAGGCGATCGCACGCGAAATCGAACGCTCGAAAGCTGAGCTGATCCTGCTTTACTCAACACAGTGGTTCTCCGTGATAGGCCATCTCTTCCAGACCGATCCGCGCCCGAAGTGGTTGCTCGTCGATCAGAACTGGTACGAGTACGGCGAGATCCCTTACGAATTCGCGATCGACTCGGAGTTCGGTGAGCTCTACTGCGCGACTGCTAAAAAGAATGGGCTGACAGCTTCGGCCGTCAACTATCACGGCTTCCCGATCGACACCGGTACGGTCGTCGCCCTCAAACTGCTCAACCCGGAGAACCGAATTCCGGCGTCAGTCGTGTCATGCAACATCTACTCTGAGCGCGATGAGACGCGACTGCTCGGACGTTCAGCGCGTGAGGCCATTGAGCGGTATGGCAAAAGGACGATCGTCGTCTGCGTCACGAATCTGTCGAATCGTTATGAGGTGACCGAGATTGACCCGGCTAACGATCGGGTGTCATCAGCGAAGGATGATGAATGGAACCGCAAGCTTCTCGAGATGCTTGGCGAAGGCCGTCTCGAGGATGTCGCGCAGGTAGCTCGCGAATTCGGTCGCGAGGCGAATGCCGACATGGGCTTCAAAGCTGTGTGGTGGCTCGCCGCGCTCATGGGTGAGCACAATCGGTACGACGGTAAGGTGTGGGATTACCAGCCTGTCTGGGGCACTGGCGCAGCACTCGTTGAGTTGACTCCCTCAGAGAAGATGCTTGATTTCGAGAAGGAGTTCGACGAGGCTCCGGCCGGCGCAACGGGTGGCGCGGCCGATGCTGCCGGTGGGCTCGAGAGTCACAACAAGCTACCTGGCGGCGGCACAGCGGCGGCGCCGACCGTAGAGCCTCATCTCGACCACCGATTCGACGCTGCGGGCGCTCCCTCCGGAACGGCATTGAAGCTCGTAACCGAACCTGAATCCTCCGGGCGGATCGTGTCCGAACGAGCTCCCTCGCCAGTAGGGGCCTACCCGCACGCGCGGAAGGTTGGCAACCTGCTCTATCTGTCGGGAATCGGTCCTCGCCAGCCTGGCTCCAATGAGATTCCAGGATTGGTCCGGAACAGCGCAAACGAGGTGACCGACTACGACATCGAGGTTCAGACGCGCGCGGTGATCGCCAACCTGCAGACCATCCTGGAGGATGCAGGAAGCTCGCTCGACAAGATTGTCGATATCACCGTGTTTCTGACTGACATGAAGCGTGACTTCGCAATCTTCAACCGCGTCTACGCCGAACTTCTTGGAGGCATTCAGCCCACACGAACCACGATTGGTGTCGACTCGTTGCCGACACCTATTTCGATTGAGATGAAAGCAATCGCGGAGCAGTAGACCGGCCCAAGCCACTCTCCGTCGTCTCACGACAAAGGTCTGTGAGAAGTGCGGGTTAATCCTGGGTCAGGCGGGCCTGAGGTCTGCCTTCCGGGTTTTGAGTGGTCGGTGCGTGACCAGGAACTCCGCGAGGGCAGTAGCTGTGATCGGCTTGCTGAACAGATAGCCTTGAATCAGGTCGCAACCCTGGCTTCGCAGGAGCTCGAGCTGCTCCTCGTTCTCCACTCCCTCCGCGATCACCGTCAGTTTCATGGTGTGAGCCATGGAAATTACAGCGGCCGCGATTGCGGCATCCTGCGCATCGGTGACGATATCACGCACAAACGACTGATCGAGCTTGAGAGTGTCGATTGGAAATCGCTTGAGATACGACAGAGACGAGTAGCCGGTACCGAAGTCATCCATCGCGATCCTGACGCCGAGCGACTTGAGCTCGCCGAGGATGTGAATTGCGCTCTCGGCATTCTGCATCGCACTGCTCTCGGTGATCTCGAGCTCGAGCGAGTGTGGAGGCAGTCCGCTCTGCTCGAGTGCGAGCCTGACCTGTTCGACAAGGTCGGGCTGCTGGAACTGACGTGCAGACAGGTTGACGGAGATGTCGATCGCGACTTCCAATTTTGTTTGCCACTCGACCGCCTGCTTGCAGGCAGTGAGTAACACCCATTGACCGATTGGGAGGATGAGCCCCGAAACTTCAGCCGTGGAGATAAAGTGCGCTGGTGAGAGGAGGCCCTGTTCCGGATGTTGCCACCGCAGAAGCGCTTCGACCCCTATCACCCGCTGCGATTCAATCTCGACGAGGGGCTGGTAGTGAAGAACAAGCTCTTGCTGACTGATGGCTTTCCGAAGCATGTTCTCGAGTGCAAGCCGCTCGAGCGCTCGAGAGTTCATGGTCGGAGCGTAGAGCTGGAAGTTGTCCCGACCTTGCTCCTTGGCCCGGTACATCGCGGTGTCTGCATTCCTGACGAGCGTATCGGCGTCAGCCCCGTCGCTGGGATAGAAGGCGATTCCTATGCTGGTTGTCACGTAAAGCTCGCGGCCCGCGATCGCAAAGGGGATTTTGAGCGTGTCCGTGATCTTCTGGGCAACGGTAGCTGCGTCTTCCACGCTGTCGATTCTGTGGACCAGCAGCGTGAACTCGTCGCCTCCGAACCGGGCAACGGTGTCGCCCTCACGGATCGAGCGACGGATTCGG
Organism: Thermoanaerobaculia bacterium; assembly: GCA_035576005.1. Lineage (GTDB taxonomy): Bacteria > Acidobacteriota > Thermoanaerobaculia > Gp7-AA8 > Gp7-AA8 > DATLXH01. Next base: position 78,379 of record DATLXH010000179.1, read on the forward strand.
TCTGCCACTCCTTTGAGCAGCATGTCGCCCATCGAATGGCCGAGAGAGTCATTCACTTCCTTGAAACGATCGAGGTCGAGGAACAGGACAGCGAACTTGTTGTGGTACCGGACAGCCTGCGCAATCGTGACAATCAGCCGGTCGACAAAGAGCGCGCGATTCGGAAGGCCGGAGAGCGCATCGTGGTAAGCGAGGTGTTCGATCTCGACGGTGGCAATCGATGCGGCCTCACGTTCGTCCTCGAGAAGGCACGCCACCATTCCCAGTGCGATTCCCGCTTCGAGCATGAAGTCGACGAACCCCATGTATTTCGCATAGCCGAACGCCAATCCCTGCCACGCGCTGAGCAGACTGAGAAGAAAGTGATGGAGCTGGGCGATGGCAGCAAGACTGAAGGCGGTCCTCAGGATCTTGAACGGGACGACATCCTTTCCTCGCTGGTCACGAAGTATCCAACCCGCAGCGTAGAACAGCAGGATTGCCGTAACCAGCGACTGAACCCCGAAGCGAAGGGAGAAAGCCAGAGGCGATGCGGGAACCGTCCGCCCGAACGCCAGCGTGATCGCAATTGCAAGCAGCGTCAGAAGTGCGAGGGATGTATGCAGCAGCCTTCGTTTCACGCGACGCCGCGTTGCAAGCTCGTACGCGCCGAACAGCAGGAATGCGGCCGCCAGGCAGGCAGTCACGGTGGCAACAAGAGAGACGCCGAAGCGGAGATTCGAGCCCGGATTCGTGAAGCGGAGCGAATACGCTACCGCAAGCGTCCCGGTCGATAGCGCCAGGAGCATCCAGCTCCACAACCAGTGAACCAGATAGGATTTTTGATAGTAGCGGTGAAAACTGAAAATCAGGATCGTCATGACGAGAGCCGCTGCTGACTGTGCGGCGAGGGTCGCGACGATGGTGAGTGCGGATTCAGTCAACGAAAACTCTCTCAGTTAATCTGCTGCGCGCTGACATGGAGCCAGGGCGCTCGAAGGATCGCGAGGGGGGTATGAGCAAAGGGGTTCTGGTAGTCCAAGTTTGGATGGCATCGATGTTACGCCAAAACAGGTTAGCTGCGAACTCCGCTCGGACCGTTAACCCGCACTTCCGTCGTCTCGCGGCGAAGGTCTGTGAGAAATGCGGGTTAAGACAGCGTATCGCGGGATCGCGTCCGGCCCGGCCCCCATACATCCACATCAACTCATTGGGCGTATAGTGAGGATCGTGACAGCGTGTCAGGGGCCGCTCAGGCGGTGCGTCGTTCTGTTTGCGAGATCCGCGAAGGACGAGGAGTCGGTCAAGAGTATCCCGCGCTCGCGCAGACTGTTCGAACTGTCCCGGCGTCGAATAGCCCGGGCCGTCGCATCCCTTCCGGACGTGGACCTGATCCTCTCATCCGGAGATTCGGCCAGTCGTTGCGGCGACAACAAGGCGATCCCTCAGCGCGGGAACGGTTTCGATGAACGGTTTCGAAACGCAATGCTTGATGTCGCCGGTCTGGGATATCAACAGGTCGTCGCCATTCCCATCGATGTCCTCGAGCTCTCCGTCCGGCATCTTGATAGCGCGTTCGTGGCGTTGCGCGAATCGCCCTTTGTACTTGGCCCTTCTCCCGATGGCGGGGTCTACCTCATCGGATTTCGCTCGAACGAGATGCCGCGGTTTGAACGGATTGCGTGGCGAACGGGGCGGGTGTTCGATGAGCTCGTCGAAGTCCTCCGCAATGCGGTTGTCATCGAGCCGCTGGCAGACGTCGATAGCCTCGCCGATCTGCGAAGGCTCTCCCTGCGTCCGAAGCTCGACCTGGAGCTACGACAACTTCTTCAGTCGCTCCTGGATCCCCGCTCGTTCGGTCGCAACAGAGAGGAACAGCGGTATCTCCGTCTGGCGCTTCCTCTTCTTCCAGCGCGCGCCCCTCCGGCGCTCTGACGACGCCGGATCTCCGGCACCGTCACCACGCTGAGCAATCTCTCATTCCGGCCGCAGCAACGGGCGTGAGCTCCCTGCCCGTTCGCCGAACCGCAGACACGTCTGCATAGGAAGATGATGCGCATCAATGTTCTCTGTTGCCTGCTATTTACACTGATCTCTGCAGCAGATGTCTCCTCGCTACGAGCTCAGTCGCCTGCCTCTGCTCCGGAGCCGACCACAAGTCAGACCGAGACCCTTTCCGAAGAGGAGTCGGTGCGAAAAGAGGTCGCCCGACAGATGACGGAGCGTGAGAAAAGCAGCTGGAAGTTCGGCATCCGTCCCAACGGTGGCGGCTTCTTCCTGAGCTCTCCCGACGAGAAGATTCAGTTCAGACTCCTTGGCTATGCGCAGGGAGTTGCTTCCCTGCTTGATCGCGACTTCGTCAACAGCTTCGAGAGCGGCGATTTCCGCGTGCGACGAGCACGCGTGGGCTGGCTGATGACGTTCGACAAAATGTACGAGCTTTTCATCGAATACGACGGAGTTCCTGAAACCGGAAACCTGGTGGAAGCGCGCTTGAACTGGCAACTCCGTGGCGATGATGTGCAGCTTCGTGTTGGGAAGTTCGTCGTCCCGTTTTCGGAGGAAGGGTGGCGCTCCTCGAGAAACTATGACGTGATCGAACGATTCGTCGCTCTGAATTCTATGTACGGCCTGCCCGCGCTGGACACGCAGATTGGAGCGATGATCCACGGCCAGGTGATGAAGGATAACAAGCTCACGTATTACGCCGGACTCTGGAATGGAAATGCATCCGCTGCGAGTAACCCACGTGACTCCAACGGCGACAAGGAGTTTCAAGTCAAGGTGGCCTACAGACTCACCAAAGAGCTGCGAGTAGGGGTCGGCCTGGATCACACGGTCGAAGTCACCCAGCCTCTTCGACTGAGCAGCCTCACCGGCACTCGCTATGTTGCGGTCGATGTGCAGGGCAAACGTCAGGGAATCGATGCGGATTTCTTTTACGAGAAGGGAAGGATGTCATTTCGTGGTGAAGGGATGACGCTCGACTTCGCTGATAGCAAGACGCAACTCAACGGTGCATTTCTTCAGGCAGCCTATTTTCTGCGCGGGGACTACAACAAAGGTTTTCAGCCGCTGGTCAGGATCGAGAGATCGCAGGTTCGCGATGGGCGAAGCAGTGCCGGAGCGTCGTCGAGCGCGATTTCCATTCTTACCGCAGGCTTCAATTGGTTTCTATCCAACAACATCCGGCTCCAGGTCAATGCAATTGGCGAGGACTTCAGCCAGCCGCGGAACCTGAGCGTCAGGGGAGATGGGTTGAAGACCAGCCTGCTCACTGAGCTTCAGTACCGATTCTGATCATAAGGAGACGCACATGAAAATGCACATCGTTGCGCTACTCATCACCCTGATTCCGACGCTCCTGTCTGCGCAGGACAAAGTAGTAGTGCAGTACGACTGCATCCCGAACTACGCAAACTGGGGCGGGGTTACCGCTCTCTACAAGAAGGTGTCCGGGGTGACGGTGCCGCCTGACCTCAAGGGCAGCTCGGTCGCCATGGCTGCGCTTGAAAAGGAGAAAAACAACCCGCAGGCAGACACCTCCTACTACAGCGGCGCCATCGGGTTTCAGGCCGCAGCCAAAGGTCTTCACGCACCCTACAAGCCAGCCGGATGGAGCTCGATCCCCGCAAGTTTGAAGGATCCGAACGGGCTGTGGTGGACGGTCCATACAGGGACCATCGCGTTTGTCGTGAACAAAAAAGCCCTGGGGTCGAAGCCTCTGCCGAAGAGCTGGGCCGACCTTCTCAAGCCGACTTATAAAGGGCTCATTGCTTATGACGACCCGACCTGGGGTGGCACGTCATACACGTTTGTTTATGGGATCAACGCACTCATGGGAGGGTCAAAGAGCAATTTCACTCCGGGGCTGAACTACCTCAGGAAGCTTGACGCGAACATCATCAACTATCCGCGCGAGTCGATTTATAACGGGGTGCTCTCGGGAGAGATCCCGATCTGGATCAACGCTGACGGGAATGGCTACAAGATGAAATGGGAGGACAAGGGGCCGGTGGAGGTCATCATCCCTTCTGAAGGCAGCTTCTCGATGCCGCTCGTGATGGGGCTCGTCAAAGGTGCGCCGCATCCGGTCGAGGCTAAGAAATATCTAGACTGGCTGCTCACGGCACCGGCGCAGGCGGAGATGTCGCGCGGATACTTTCGACCGGTCCTCAAGGGAGCCATGCCCAAAGACGTGGCTGCCCGCTTCCTCCCCGATTCTTTTTACAAGAAAGTGCGGACGCTCTCTCTCGCGGACTCTGCCGCCGCGGCGGACGCGTTGAAGCGAGCCTGGCTCGAGCAGGTGAGAGGACAGCGGTGATCGAGGCTGATTGTCTCAAGCGCATCGCGGCCCAGACTCGAATGCGCAGCCGTTTACTGCCTCGATCGGCGTGGGGCACTAGCCCGCATTTCTCACACTCCTTCGTTGCGAGGCGGCGGAGAGTGGCCTGGATGCGAGGCGCACGAGGGTTTCGCGACGAAGGCATAGTTGACACTATGTCGAGGAGTGAAACCGTCGTGCAACGAAGCAGACAGGCCGCTATCGGGCGCCGCAGCAGAAGGAGTGTGAGAAATGCGGGCTAGAGCGTGAGTGCCGATACGAGCCCGAGATCGCGGCAGTGGCTGGGGATTCTGCTTACGCTACCGCTGATGATCTTTCTTGGCTTTGCGCTCGTCTATCCGGTTTATCGGCTCGGCGGGCTCGCGTTCACGGGGGGTCCGGTTCGGCTTGATCGCGTGGCGTGGCTCGGGCTCAGGAATTCCATCCTGCTGTCGCTCGGAGTTGCCTTCTGCTCGATTGTGATCTGTTTCATTCCGGCCTGGGTGCTCGCGCGATGGAGTTTCAGAGGGAAGCTGCTCCTGCGCACGGCGCTGACCCTTCCGCTGACATTCTCCGGAGTCGTAGTTGGCTTTCTAGCGATCCTTATGATCGGTCGCGTTGGCTTCATTCCGACGCTTGCCGAGACGCTGTTCGGCTTCTCTTTCCTGGGAGCGGCTGCGTACACGCCTATCGGATTGGTCCTCGCTTACCTCTACTTCGAGATTCCTCGCGCGACCCTCGCGCTCGAGTCAGCATTCGCGGAGCTGGATCATGATCTCGAGGCAGCGGCTGCAACTCTTGGGGCGTCAGCGGGTCGCAGGATGTTCCGACTCGTGGTGCCGATGGTGTTCCCTGCGCTCATTGCAACGTTCTTTCTCACATTCTCGGTCTCACTCGGTTCGTACGGAGTAGCACTGATGCTGAGCCGCCGGCTCACGCTCGTCCCGATGGAGATCTACTCCTCCTTCACCGGTTTTCTCGATGATCAGCGGGCCGCGATTCTTTCGCTCACCCTCATCGGCATCTCTCTGTCCGCCAGCGTCGTATCCCGGCTCATGAGGCGATTCTCATGATCGAGCGCTGGGGACGGCGCCGGATGGCGTGGGGTTATCTCACGACAGCAGTCGTTGCCGTGATCTCGCTGCTTCCGCCGCTGGTGGCGGTTAGTCACTCATTTCGTGCACCTGAGAGTGAGCAATGGTCCGGCAGCTCTTACGAGTATGTGATGACGACGTACGGGAACTCGCTTTCCTTCTCACTGCGGCTGGCGCTTTTCGTGGTGATCGCCTCTCTCGTGATCGCGATGCCGGCCGCGATCGCGTTCGCGCGATTCCCTTTCCGCTTTTCGAGCGTCATAGAAGAATTGATCATGACCCCGCTTTCACTGCCCGGCATATCGATCGCGATCGCTGTGATCATTGGCTACAACTCTCTGCGCGGAAACTGGTTGCTGCTTGCGATGGCACAGATGCTTTACACGATCCCGTACGTAGTCAGGATTCTGGGCAACTCGCTCCGGCTGCTGCCTCTGGATGAGCTGGAAGACGCAGCGCGCACGCTCGGGGCCGGACGCTATCTCCGTTACCGCCACGTGATCGCACCGCTCATCGTCCATCCGACCGTGCTCGCGTCGCTGATCGTCTTCGCAATCTCGTGGGGTGAGTTCAATGTGAGTTTCCTTCTGGCAACTCCAACGCAACTGACATTCCCCGCCGCACTCTTTGCAACGTACACGTCGAACTCACTCTCTGTTGCCGGCGCGGCCACCGCGATTTTCATTCTCGGAGCGGTGCCGTTCTTCGTGGCGTTCCAGCTTCTCGAGCGGCGGCCGTTTGAGGGAGGGCAGGGAGTGTAGGGTGAATGCAGAGCATTCGACATTCAACACTCTGCATTCTGCATTCATAAACTATGGACATCACGCTCAACGGGATTCGCAAACGGTTCAGTAAGGAGAAAGAGGCCATCGCCGGCGTCGACCTCCGCTTCCCATCGGGGAAGGTCACTGCGATCGTTGGTCCATCGGGGTCCGGAAAGTCGACCCTTCTCAACCTGATAGCGGGATTGCTGCGTCCTGACGCGGGAACGATTTTCTTCGATGAACGCGATGTGACGATGGTTCCTCCCGAGCGGCGCGACATCGGGTTCGTTTTCCAGTCCTATGCGCTCTTTCCGCACCTGAGTGTCGAAGAGAACATCACCTTCGCGCTCCATGATCGACCGGTCTCGAAAGGGGCCAAAGCAAAGTCGGTGTCGGCGATGCTCAAGGTGTTCGAGATCACTCATCTCGCGAAGCGTCGCCCGCGGGAGCTTTCGGGAGGCGAGAGGCAGCGGGTTGCCCTGGCTCGCGCTCTGGCTCGCGAGCCACAAATCCTTCTTCTCGATGAGCCCCTGTCGGCTCTCGATGCCCAGCTCCGCGAGCATTTGAGACGGGAGCTCGGCACGTTTCTTCATTCGCTCGACAGGACCTCGGTTTACGTGACCCACGATCGCGACGAAGCGATGCTCCTGGGCGACGAGCTCGTCGTCATGCGGGATGGAAGCGTAGTGCAGAGCGGAACACCAGCACACGTGTATCGGCATCCTGTGGACAGCTTCGTTGCCAACTTCTTCGGTGACGCCAATCTGGTGCGTTGCGATCTCGATGAATCAAAGCAGCGGATTGTCTCGCCCTTCGGGACGTTCTCAGTCGCGCAGCCCCTTCTGTTGCAGCCAGGTCAGGTGGCCTGCATGCTGCTCAGGCCAGAGATGTTCGTCCCCGCCGGTGCGGACGGGGTCATCCGGCTGACAGTTCGTTCTGCGAACTTTCTCGGCTCGAAATGGAGAGTGGAGGGGCGCGACGCGACAGGGGTCCCGCTCGTCGTCGATCTTCCGAGCGACATGGCCGTAGCAGAGGGAGAGATTGTGAATGTGAGAATTCCACGAAGTTCGATCCACGTTCTCGCGGTGGAAGCAGGACGGGTTTCTGGCGACGCAGCGCGGGATGAGTCGGAACACAACCTTACAGGACACTTTCATCATGGAAAGAGCTGAAACAAACGAAGTAGGTCACCCGTTCGTTCCGATGCTGGCGATGGATACCCTCTGGTTCCAGATTTCCGGAACCGTCTGCAACATCGCGTGCACCCACTGCTTTATCTCCTGCTCACCCAGGAACCATTCACACGAAATGATGAGCCTCGACGAAGTCCTGCCATACCTGGCGGAGGCGCGATCTCTCGGTGTGAAGGAGTACTACTTCACGGGTGGCGAGCCGTTCATGAACCGCGACATGCTCCCGATTCTCGAGGCTACGCTCCAGCAGGGTCCGGCTTCGGTTCTCACCAATGGCATGCTGCTCAAGCCTGAGCTCTGCAGCGAGTTGCGACGACTCTTTGATGCCAGTGATTACTCATTGGACCTCCGGATCAGTCTCGACGGTTTCGATCGAGAGACGCATGATGCGATTCGGGGCAAGGGAGTCTGGGACAAGGTCATGACCGGATTCCGAAACCTGGCTGAGGTCGGACTCAACCCTGTAGTGACGGTGACTGAAGCGGCCGAAGGAGTTGGCTCTTCGGAAGGTCGAGTGAAGTTTCTTGATCTCATACGCTCGTTCGGTTTTGCGAAGCCGCGGCTCAAGGTGCTGGCTCTTTTCAGGATCGGTGCGGAAGAGACGCGTTCTCATGCGTACGAGGACTGGGAGCGGATCTCGGCCGCGGTGATGGCGCCGGGCGATGCCGAAGTCCTCCAGTGTTCGTCATCGCGCATGATCACCAGCAAGGGCGTCTATGTCTGTCCGATTCTCATCGAAAGTGATGACGCAAGGATGGCGGGCAACATCGCCGAGTCTCTCGTGCCGTTTCCTTTAAAGTACGGAGCGTGTCATACCTGTTGGGTCAGCGGCGTCTCGTGCAGGACGTGACGTCTGACGTTATGCGAGAGGTCCGGCATCGGCGGGATTCAGGGACTATGACATTACCCCTATCGACTACCAGGATCGCGTTCATCGGCGGCATTTACTCGAACTATCAGGCGCTGCAGGCGACGCTCGCCGACATCGACCGTCGCGGAGTGGACGGAACATGGTTCCTGGGGGATCTCGGAGCATTCGGGCCGCACCCGGATCGTGTTCCCGAACTTCTGATCGAGAGGAAGATCCCGGGAATCCAGGGGAATTACGAGCAGTCGCTATCCAGTGGAGCAACGGACTGCAACTGCGGCTATACCGATCCTCGTGACAACGTTTACGCTCAACTTTCGTACGACTACACGGCGACCCACACTTCAGACGCGCTCAAGCGCTGGATGGGCGGGCTTCCGCTGACCGTCAGGCTCGAGCTCGGAGATCTTCGCGTCCTGCTCAGTCACGGATCGCCTCGGCGGATCAACGAGTTTCTCTGGCGATCGTCATCACCCGATCCGTTCCTCAACAAGCTATGCGACGACTATGAAACCGACGTGATCGTGTGTACACATACCGGGCTCCACTGGCACCGAGCCCTTGGTGGGAAGCGACATGTCGTCAATGCCGGTGTGATCGGGCGTCCGGCGAACGATGGCGGAACGAATGTCTGGTACACGATCGTTTCGGTCCGCGGCTCCGAGCTTGCGGTCGAGTTCGTTCCTGTGATCTACGATCATCAGCTGCTCATGCGCGAAATGAGTGCAGAGCAATTGCCGACCGAGTTCATCGAGACGATCGCGACGGGCTGGTGGACCACGTGCCTGGAGGCGCTCCCGACCAAAGAGCGTTCAGCCGGGAAATTCTGATCGGGCGCTACTGAGCCGCGCAGCGGCGTCTCCCTCTCCCCGGCGGGGAGAGGGAAGCGAGCGAAGCGAAGCAGGGAGAGGGGCGTGAAAGTCCTGAGACTCAGGTGTTAACCCGCATTTCTCACAGACCTTCGCCGCGAGACGACGGATAGCGGCCTGTCTGCTTCGTTGCACGGCAATTTCGCTCCTCGACATAGTGTCGACTATGCCTTCGTCGCAAAATCGCCGTGCGCCTCGCATCCAAGCCACTCTCCGCCGTCTCACGACAAAGGCCTGTGAGAAATGCGGGCCTAGTCGCCATCTTCCATCGTTTCCGTTACCACGTCGCACACGCCGCTGTCAGGATCCTCGGGGGTCCGAGCCGTATTCGCCAGCAACGCACGCAACGTTGGTGGGGCGACGAAGGTCGTGATCATCACCATCAACGCAACCGAGCTGTAAAGTCCTGCCGAAAGGAGACCGGCCGAGAGGCCGAGCTGCGCGAATATCAGACCCACTTCGCCGCGCGGCACCATCCCGACCCCGATGACGATCTTGCGCAGCGGACGGCCGAACGCGAAGAAGCCGGCGAGCAGCTTCCCGACGATCGCCACCAGCGTGAGCAGCATCCCCACGATGAAGAACTGCCGCGTGTCGGCGCTGAACGGGTTGATGGCCTTGAGGTCGACCGCCGCGCCCACTGACACGAAGAAGATGGGAATGAAGAACTGCGCCACGTCGTAGACCTCGTGCTCGATGTCCTTGCCGCGATCGGTCTTCGCCAGGACGAGACCCGCGGCGAAGGCGCCGATGATGAGTGCGGACCCGACTGCTGACGCGAGCCAGGCCAGTCCGAAGGCGAACATGATCGATGCGAAGAAGAGCGCCTTGCCGACTCGCAGCCGCGTGATGATGGCGATGAGGCGGGGAGCGAGCAGCGAGCCGATGACGACCGCAAGAATGACGAAGCCGAAGGCAACGGCGAAGATTCTGCTCACGCCGCCGACTGTTAGACTATCGCCGGCCGCAACCGCGCTGATGACCGAGAGCAGGACAAGCCCGAGGATGTCGTCCACGACGGCGGCGCCGAGGATCACCTGCGCTTCGTCGCTTTTGAGATGACCGAGGTCCGACAGGACGCGGGCGGTGATGCCGACGGACGTGGCGGTCAGCGCCGCGCCGAGGAAGACCGCGACCGTGGTCGGGTAGTTCAGCCAGATGCCGACGCCGTATCCCGCGACGAAAGGAAGCGCCACACCGGCCGCTGCGACGGCGAGGGATGCGCCGCCGACTGACAGGAGTCGCTTGATGTCTGTCTCCAGTCCGATGAGGAAAAGCAGGAGGAGCACACCGAGCTCGGAGAGGACGTGCAACATCGGATCGTGCGCGTCGAT
>DATLXH010000180.1:0-31842 GCA_035576005.1 Thermoanaerobaculia bacterium
CGCCGCGAGACGACGGATAGCGGCCTGTCTGCTTCGTTGCACGGCAATTTCGCTCCTCGACATAGTGTCGACTATGCCTTCGTCGCAAAATCGCCGTGCGCCTCGCATCCAAGCCACTCTCCGCCGTCTCACGACAAAGGTTTGTGAGAAATGCGGGCTAGGACCGACAGACAAGAGTGTCTGTCCTACGCCCCCTGCATCACCATCCTCTCGCCGGCGTCCACTCGTCGACGATCGCCCCGCCCTCAATTACGTGGTAGCGATCGAACATCGCTGCCGTGAGACAGGAGTGATTCGGCACGACCCGCAGCCTGTCGCCCACCTGGTACTTGCCCCCGCCCATGTCAGGCTCAGTGAGCCTCACTTGCCCATGCTCCTGCGAGAGTGAGTAGATCGTGAGCGGAAGAGGTTCGAGCTGGTCGTTGCAGACGACTCCGTATCCCGCTGCGGGATTCAGATGCGTCGCCCCTGGATCTTTGGACAGCGCGAGGGCGCCGGCATCGATGATCAGCCGCCCCTCCTCCGGATAGGTCCCGATGATGGAGGTCAGCACCGTTGCCGCGCAATCACGGAGTGCGCATGTTCCGATAGCAGCCTGGAAGGCATCGAAGAAAACGTAGTTGCCTGGACGGATTTCGTCTGCGCCTTCAAAGTCTGGCGCGACGACGCACGTGGGTGTCGAGCCCACACTTCGTGTCAGCGATCGAAGCCCTTCCCCCTCCAGCCGCTCATTGAATCGACGCACGGCAGCGAGCTCTTCCAGAGCGACCGCTGCCACCTCGTTCCGGCTGGTCGCCTGATACGAGTGTCCGCCATGCGTGAGGAGTCCTCGGAACCTGACGTGCTTCGAGCTCCCCATCCGGAGTGCGAGATCGACACTTTCGGCTGCATCAGGGTTGACGCCGGAGCGGTGATACCCACAGTCGGTCTCGAGGAAAAGATCGAACACCACGTTGTTGGACTCTGCGTACTCTTCGATTGCGGTCAGGGTGAAGCCAGAGTCGACGAGCAGATTGAGTGTCTTTACGCGTCTCGCCAGTGACGCGGCACGCTCGAGCTTGCCCGCAGCGAAAGGGACGGCGTAGGTGATGTCGGTGAATCCGCCGTCGGCGAAAAACTCTGCTTCGGCCAGTGTTGAAACCGTGATCGGTCCGATCGCTCCGCCATGCTGAAGATGCGCAATCTCGATCGTCTTGTGCGTCTTCACATGCGGTCGGAACTGCACATCGGTGCGGATCGCCTTGTCGCGCATCGCTCGCGTGTTTCTCTCGACGATCGTCTTATCGACAATGAGCGTCGGGGTTGCGATCTCCATGAAGGCTCCAGTCACGAGCGCATCGAACACGAAGGTGTCGTCCCGAGCCTGGGCGTGTGGGCGGGAGGGGCGAGGGACGACACATCGCTTCTTTTTCTCATTCGCGGCACGTTGACGTACATCGCTCGTGCTGACACGGTCGTGTGATTCTCTTCTATTTGTAGAAAGAAAAGCTCCATTCGACTCATCGCCTCGGGACCGATCGTAATCTTCACGAAACCAGGCTCCATCGAGGCAGAATAGTCCCGGTCACGACCATGCGCAAAATCGTCCACATCGATATGGACGCCTTCTATGCGGCAGTTGAGCAACGCGACAGGCCCGAGCTTCGAGGGAAGGCCGTGATCGTCGGGGGTGACCCCGCAAGTCGCGGAGTCGTCTGCACGGCTTCATACGAAGCCAGGAAGTTCGGCGTCCACTCCGCGATGCCATGTTCGCACGCAAAACGCCTCTGCCCCGACGGGATTTTCGTCAAGCCTGAGTTCGCCCGGTATCGTGCGGTCTCCGAGCAGATCCGCGAGATCTTCCAGCGCCACACCCCTCTTGTCGAGCCTCTCTCTCTGGACGAAGCCTATCTCGATGTTACGAATGAGTTGACCGGGATTCCTACCGCAACCGAGACGGCGGAGAAGATTCGCGAGGAGATTCGAAACGAGACGGGGCTCACTGCATCAGCCGGTGTCGCCCCGAACAAGTTCCTGGCGAAGATTGCTTCAGACTGGCGCAAGCCCGACGGCATCTTCGTGATCAAGCCTCATCAGATCGAGAGGTTTGTCGCAGGCCTGCGGATCCGCAAGATCCCAGGTGTCGGTCCCGCCACCGAGCGCTCGCTGAACTCACATGACATCGTCCTGGTGGGTGACCTGCTGGCATTCACGCCCGAGGCGCTGACGGACAAGTTCGGCAGCTTCGGAGTCAGGCTCTGGGAACTGGCAAGAGGGATTGACGAGTCACCGGTGATCTCTTCACACGAACGTAAGTCCTTTTCCTCGGAGAATACCTTCGCCTCGGATCTGACTCTCGCCGAAGTATCGACGTATCTCGAAGAGGCATCGAGAGTGCTCTGGCAGTCGGCATCCGCGAAGAGCCTCAGGGGCCGAACGGTCACCGTGAAGTTGAGACGATCGGACTTTGCGACGGCCACCCGACGCATAACGCCGCCCATCGCTCCGGCGTCAGCCAGCGACCTTGCATCAATTGCCGTCTCCCTTCTGGAACGCTTCGACTTCGGCCCCGCGGCCCGATTCCGGCTCGCGGGAGTCGGGCTGTCGAACTTCGAGACCGACGAAGCTGAAGGACAGACACTTTTGTCTTCCGAAGGTGAGCCGATCCAGAGTGAGTTACAGACCAATGGGTGACTCCAGGACGCTAGATCGGCCCTTGGCATTCAGCATTCAACATTCTGGTGATTCGAGAATGTTGAATGTTGAATGAAAGGCTGGCGCCTACTCTACAATGCGCTCCCCGCGTGTCCACCGCGGAATCCCGACAGCAGAGAGGCCTCGATGAACAACATCAAACCCGTCACGGTTGCGCAATACGGCATTGGACCGATCGGTGCGGAAATCGCCCGGTTGCTGCTGACGAAATCCTGGGTCAGGATCATTGCAGCTGTGGACATCGATCCGGCCAAACAAGGCAAGGACCTCGGCGAGATCATCGGGCACGACTCAAAGATCGGCGTACCGATCACGAACAAGCTCACTGTCCGTCCTGACGTCGTCTGCCACTCGACCGGTTCGAGACTGCGAGATGTTGAAGAACAGCTTCGTGATCTTCTGAGCGGCGGCAGTCACGTCGTGTCGACGTGCGAAGAGTTGTCATTCCCACTCGACGCAAAGATTCGTGACTCACTCCAGCAGGTCGCGCGTGGTGCGAACGTCACACTGCTCGGAACCGGTGTCAACCCCGGGTTCGTCATGGACAAACTCCCACTGACCCTGACGGCAGTCTGTCAGAGCGTGACCGAGGTGCAGGTGATGCGAAAGGTCAACGCGTCTCTACGGCGGGAGCCGCTGCAGCGCAAGGTTGGGGCCGGGATGAGCCGGAAGGAATTCGACAACGCGGTCAAGGGCGGAAATATCAAGCACATGGGCCTTCGCGAGTCGCTGATGATGATCGCGGATGGACTGAATGTCTCACTCGACACGATCTCGGACGAGAAGATCCTTCCCGTGCTCGCTGAGAAAGAGGTGGTGACTCAGTATCTTCAGGTCGCAGAGGGCGAAGTTGCGGGAGTCCATCAGACGATCAGCGGGGAACAGAAGGGTGTGATCAAGCTCGGCCTCGACATCAAGATGTACGTCGGAGCGGACAATCCGAGCGATCGGATCGTCATCAAGGGAGTTCCCGATGTGACGATGGAGATTGCGGGCGGCGTTCACGGAGATCGTGCGACAGCTGCCATGGTTGTAAACGCGATCCCGAGGGTCATCGCCGCCAGACCGGGAGTCCTGACAATGGACGACATCCCGGTCAGTTACCGTTGAGCCGGGCCATGTCCTTAGATGTAGCCCGTCATCCATGCGTAAGAACAGTGAAACGTTGGTGAAGAGGTGATGACACGCGGCGTGGACTCGCGCCCCGAAGGGGCGAATCCCTCTCCCCGGCGGGGAGAGGGTGGTCGCGTAAGCGACCGGGAGAGGGGCCGCGAGAGATACGAAGACCTCGCCCTTTTCGAAGGACTGGCGAGACTTTCACGCCCCTCTCCCTGCGTCGCTCCGCTCGCTTCCCTCTCCCCGCCGGGGAGAGGGATACGCCGCTTCGCGGCTCAACCACGTCAGTCAGTGAACCGGTTAGGTGCGTTCTACGTTCTTCGCCGACTTCGCACGATCGCGAAGACACGGCAGAGGATCAATGAGCCCACTCCGAACACCAGCCATGCCGCGATCCATGAAACCGGCTCGCTTCGCATCCAGTTCCACATCGCGAGCGTGAGGAACCAGAGCCCCGAAACCAGCAGGAAAATCGTTCTCTGCTGGCGTCGATCGTCAGCGGATACGACCACCCTCTCACTCTCTTCCTTCCTGTCGTCAGACGCCATACTCCACGCCAGGGCGATCGTCGGAAAGAATCCAAGGATGATGTTTGTGAGAACGAATGTCATGCGTCACCGGCGGACGCGCTCAACCAGCGCGATCGAATGCCGCGATCCGCTCACGCCGCGGAAAGGAAATTTACGACCGTCGACGCAAGGTAAGCGCCGTAGGTGCGTGCATCGAACACGAGCGAGGAGGACATGAAGCAGGAGTGAGTGCAGTGACATTCTTTCGCTTTGATCGAAGCCCTCTGGGCATCCGCTTCCGGCGAGAACCATACTTTCCCGAAGTCATAGTCCGCGCTGCGAACGTTCCCCACAGGCTCGCGCAGCTCGCACATGCGTACCTCGCCGCGCGCATCGAGGACTCCTGAGATCGTGCCCGCATGACAGGGGCGCACCTGCGTTTCCTGTTCCAGTACTGAGAGCTCAACGCGTCGCGAGTACATTTTCACAAAGCGAAGAAATCCGTCGTAGTTCCGGTAGCTCTTCCAGTAGCTCTCGAGCTGAGGAAGCACCTCGCGGAACCGATCGGTGGAGATCGGCTGAATGTTCTTGTCGGGCTGATCGCCACGAAGCATCTCGAAGGAATGGAACGACACCTTCGGGAAGTCGCGCCTCACGCCCTCACAGATCTCATCGAGATCATCGACGTTGTAGCTGCACAGGCACGTGTGGAGATTCACGGTCAGATTGTCGAACCGATCTCGAAGGTCGATGAGCTTCGCGTAAGTCGCCTGAAGCTTTTTGTAATTGCCCGGTACGCCACGAATCCAGTCATGCTTTTCCCCGAGATGATCGAGCGAGAGATTCACGACGATCTGAGTGCTCGGGCAGCGAGTAAGGGCAGCTTCCACCGACTGAGCAATCAGGTTCGTCGAAACTCCGCCGGTAGGGATCGTGATCTGCTTGACATGATTCGTCGTGGACAGATGCTCACAGACGTCAGCGATGTCGCGACGCAGGAAGGGCTCTCCCCCACTCATGACGATGAACAGCATGTCGCCCAGCGAGTTGAACGTTTTCTTGATCTCGTCGAGGGAAAGCTCGTGCTCTTTGTTCTTCCGCAACTGTTCCCAGTTGAAGCAGGTCCTGCAGAACGAGTTGCAGTCGTAGGTCAGGCCCAGAATCATGTAAACGGGCTTCATCCCTCGCTTGTCGACGAGGTACCTGAGGTATTGGAGCTTGTCTGAGAACTTCATCTGCCCCCTCGAACGAATGATGGCATCAGGCGATTCCACAAAGGTTTGCGCTCTCGGAGACTACCCGATGTTCGTGCGGTACTGTAGCGTTTGTCGCACATGACCGGCATCGCGCCACACTCCGGCTCCGGAGACCGTCTTCCTGAAGTGTCGGTCATCGTGCCGGCAGGTCGCGACGCTCCCTGGCTGAAGCAAACCCTCGACTCGCTTCTCGCTCAAAAGACGCAACGCGTTTTCGAGATCGTCGTCGTCGGCGACATCGCCAGCCAGCCCGTGATGGACCCGCGAATCATCCGGGTCGAGTTTCGCGACCTCAACCCTGCTGCGCGACGAAATGCCGGCGCTTCGCAAAGTCGAGGCGCGATTCTGGGTTTTATCGACGACGATGCAACCGCGGATCCCGACTGGATCGAGCGGGCGTGCCTGTTGTTCGCGGAGTCAACGGACACCCTCGCTCTCGGAGGGCCCGATCCCGCGCCGGTGGATTCCCCATCCTCGGAGTTGCTGTCCGAAACGCTCCTTGCCACACCATTGATTGGAAGTGGGATTGCCGCGCATGAGAATCGCCAGGGTACGTTCCGAATCACCTCGCCCCACGACCTCGCGCTGGTCAATCTGTTCGTAAAGCGCGAACGGTTCGAGGCGGCAGGCGGGTTCGACGAAACGATCGGCTACATCGGGGAAGACACCGCGCTTCTGGCGAAGCTGATTCAATCAGGCACCGTCCTTTACAGTAGCGACGTCGTCGTTCGTCATCGCCGTCGCCCGTTCCCCGGGCCTTACCTTCTGCAGCGCTGGAAGTATCGGCTCAAGGGAGGACGAATGTTCGCCCGCGGCATCCCTGCCTACAGAAAGAACCGCAAGGTCGCGATGCTGCTGACAGCGGGGACAACGTTCCTGGTCGTGATGGTCCTCGCTCCACCTCTCGCCGCGGTCCTGCTCGCGATCTACCTCTCACTCACCTTCTTCCTCGGCGTGCGCGTAACCAGGCTGCCCATTCAGTGGTGGCCCCTCATCCCCATCGCGTTCCTCGCACATCACACAACCTATTTCTTCGGGATCGTCACGGGAATCGTGAGCGAAGCGCTGCGAACCCGCATTTCTAATAGACCTCCGTCGTGAGAGAAATGCGGGTTAACAACGATTCCGAATCATGACTTACAGCGTAAGACCCCCTCCCCAGATCCCTCGCTCGCTACAGGGATGACATTGCCTGCCGCAGTGAATAGCGGAAAGACTGAGAGAAATGCGGGCTATGGGGCAGTACCATGGTTGATCGAGTCGCTACGATCCTTGGCGTCGAGCGAATGAAAGAGGAGATCGTACGATGGACTCGCGACTCTCACTAGTGCGACACACCACACTAGCTCTGCTGGCGATCCTCCTGATCGGCGCCGTCCCTTCTTCAGAACGAGTTCTCGATCGATTCGACTCTTCTGATGGTTGGCGGCCCGTTGTGTCGGACGGTGTAGAGCTGAAAATCACGAGCGAAGTGAGCTCACCGGCCGGCGGTCGCGCCATGCGTCTGGATTTCGATTTCCACGGAGGGGCCGGTTATGCGATCGCGCGAAAAGAGATTGCTCTGGAGCTTCCGGAAAACTATGAGTTGAGTTTCCTGGTTCGCGGCGATGCGCCGGTCAACAATCTCGAATTCAAGCTCGTCGATGAGAGTGGCGACAACGTCTGGTGGCTGAATCGTCGGAACTTCCGATTTTCGAGCGACTGGGTGAAGCTCAGGACGAAAAAGCGTCAGATCGAGTTTGCCTGGGGACCTGCTGGCGGTGGCGAGATCCGCAAGCTGGGAGCGCTGGAAATTGTCGTCGCCGCAGGGAGTGGAGGTCGCGGCACCATCTGGATTGATGAGCTCACGCTCCGGCCACTGGCACCGCCGCGACCCTACACAGGCAAGCCAACCGTTCGTGCGTCTTCCTCGACGGCGAAGTCTCCTGCATCGAAGGCTGTCGACGGGATCGCGGGAACATCGTGGAGAAGCGACAGCGAAGTAAACCAGATTCTCGAAATCGACTTTGGCTCAGCGCGCGAGCTGGGCGCGATGACCATCGACTGGGATCGCGACGACTACGCGAGTCGCTACGAAGTATTCACGTCCGACGACGCGGTGAAGTGGGAAAGCGTCTGGCGCGCCGAGGAAGGAAACGGCGGGCGCGACTGGCTGTTCCTTCCTGAAACCGAGACCCGACACGTACGACTCAAACTCGAAAAGAGCGCGCGACAGAAAGGCTACGCGATTCGAGAAGTGCGCGCCGAGCCGCTGGATACAGGGGCGTCCAGAAATGCGTTCTTCCGAAAGGTCGCATCGGATTCGGTTTCTAACCGGCCGATCAGTCGTGGGAAGGTCGTCGGTTCGGTGAACGGCCGCTATCCCAGGTACCTCTCCAACATCCAGTCTTACTGGACTGTCATCGGTGCTGCGGGCGACGACTCCGAAGCGTTGCTCAACGAAGAAGGAATGCTCGAGGTCGACCAGGGAAGCTTCTCGATCGAACCGTTTCTATTCGCGGAAAGTGGAGGAAAGAAACGGCTCGTTGATTGGAGTCAGGTAGAGAAGACGCAGAGTCTGGAGAAGGGATATCTGCCGATCCCGACTGTGGAATGGAAAACAAGCGCGCCGTCTCTGCGCTTGAAAGTCACGGCGTTCGCGCAAGGTCCCTCGGGCTCGTCGATCCTGTTTGCGCGGTACAGGATTGAGAACCCGACCGGAACCAGGCAGAAGACGAATCTCTTTCTCGCGATTCGACCGTTTCAGGTGAACTCTCCCGAGCAGTTCCTCAACGTTCAGGGAGGAGTTGCGGAGATCCGTGAGATCGATTATCGGGACGGCCGCGTCCTCATCAATGGTGAGAAATCGATCATTCCGCTCAGCGCGCCTTACGGCTTCGGCGCGGCCACGTTCGTCAACGGCGACATCACGGAGTTCCTTGTCCGCGGCGAGCTGCCTGAACGTGCGAGTGTCAAAGACCCTTTCGGGGCGGCCTCGGCAGCTCTGAGTTACCGATTCGATGTGCCGGCGGGTGAGTCTCGCGACATTGTGCTTGCGATCCCCTTCCATGAGACGTGGAGCGAGCTTCCGGAGAATCTAACGCAAGCTGAATCACGTACATTCAGCGAGAAGCGGCTCGCGCTCTGCGCGAAACCTGACGGCGAGGGGGCCTGTTCCAGTTCGGTCGCGACCGAATGGGAAGAACGTCTCGATGCCTTCTCGATCACGCTTCCCCCGCCAGCTGATCGACTCATCCGTCTCCTGCGCTCGAACCTCGCTTACATTCTGATCAATAAAGACGGTCCGAAGATTCAGCCTGGCTCGCGGTCCTACACACGCTCGTGGATTCGCGACGGCTCCCTGACGTCGGCAGCTCTGCTGCGACTAGGCCGTGCGGACGAAGTGCGTCCGTTCCTCGAGTGGTATGCACGCTTCCAGTATCCGAACGGAAAGATTCCGTGCTGCGTCGACGTCCGCGGCGCAGACGCCACTCCCGAGCACGACAGTCACGGACAGTTTCTTTACCTCGTGATGGAGTACTACCGCTTCACCCACGACCGCGAGTTGCTGCGGACCATGTGGCCATCGATCGCCAGGACCGTGTCGTACATCGACTCATTGAGGGCGGAGCGTAAGACGGCGGCCTATCGGAACAAGCCGATTGTCGGAAGTGTGGCAGAGCGACGCGAGCCTGGCCCGTTCTACGGCCTCGTGCCGGAGTCGATCAGTCACGAGGGCTATTCGGCGAAAGCGATGCATTCGTACTGGGATGATTTCTTCGCGCTCAAGGGATTGAAGGATGCCGTTGATGCTGCGGACGTGCTGGGGGAGACCGAGGCCGCTGCGCGCTTTCGTGTCAGCAGGGACGAGCTCCGCGCGGACATTGCTTCGTCACTCCGCCAGACCATGGCGCATCACAGGATCGACTACCTGCCGGGCTCCGTTGAGCTCGGGGATTTCGATGCGACGTCTACGACGACTGCGTTGTCTCCGGGGGACGAGCTCGACCATCTTTCGAGACAGGCAGTCGAGCGCACATTCGATGAGTACTACAAGCGCTTCGTCGCGAGACGGGATGGAAAGATCAAATGGGATGCCTATACGCCCTACGAGTGGAGGGTGGTGGGAAGTCTCATCCGGCTCGGACAGCGCGAACGGGCTCACGAACTGGTCGACTATTTTCTGCGGGACTCCCGTCCTTCGGGATGGAATCACTGGGCTGAAGTCGTAGGGCGAGATGCTACGAAGCCGATTTTTATCGGCGACATGCCTCATACATGGGTTGGGTCCGACTTTATCCGTTCCGTTCTGGATATGTTTGCTTACGAGCGGGGAGAGGATCAGTCGCTGGTTGTGGGCGCAGGGATTCGTGATGAATGGCTCGACAGTGGTGTCGCAGTCGAGCGGCTGCGGACGTATTACGGACCGCTGAGCGTATCGATGAAGCGTGAGGGGGGGATGATCGTGGTTCGAATCGGCGGGGACTTGCGGGTTCCAGAGGGAGGGATCGTCATCCGGTCACCGCGTGCAGGCTTGCGTGTCGCGAGGATCAACGGTGCCGAAGGAGCAGTTCGGAATGACGAGGTCGTAGTTCGCAACGTGCCTGCGGAGGTAACACTCAGGTACTGACGTTAGCCTGCATTTCTCACAGAGACCTTCGCCCGCGAGGTGGCCGAGAGCGGCCTGGATGCGAGGCGCACGACGGTTTCGCGACGAGAGCATAGTTGACACTGTGTCGAGAGCAACCGGGGCGGGTGTAGGGACGCAGGGCCTGCGTCCGGCACCCATACCGATTCGAGCGAGTCACCATAGAGAAGGTTGCGACGGTTCGAGACCCTCATCCGGCGCTCGACGCGCCACCTTCTCCCGCCGGGAGAAGGGAGCGGGGGCCTTCGTGTACTCAGGCGTTCACGCTGTCGTCACAATCGAAATGCTATCTGCTCCTCGCGATCCATGCGTTGACTCGTGCCTCGAGCATGTCCAGAGGGAGCGATCCCGCTCCCAGGACCTCATCGTGGAACTCTCGAATGTCGAAGCTCGTTCCCAGCTCGCGGCGGGCGCGTTCACGAAGCTCGAGAATCTTGAGCTGACCGATCTTGTACCCCAGTGCCTGTCCGGGCCATACGATGTACCGGTCCGTCTCAGCCTGAATTTCCACCTCGTCGAGCCCCGAATGATCGTGAAAGAACTGGACGACCTGTTCGCGAGTCCAGCGCTTTGCATGGAGACCGGTGTCAACAACGAGTCGAATTGCGCGCAGCATCTCGTCCTGCAGGCGACCATAGTCGGAGTAGGGGTCTTGGTAGAAACCCACCTCCTTGCCGAGCCGCTCTGAATAGAGCGCCCATCCTTCTATGAACGCGGTGTGACCGATCTGCCCTCGGAAAGGTGGCAGGTCTTTTAGCTCCTGCGCAATCGCGATCTGCATGTGATGTCCCGGGACACCCTCGTGATATGCCGTCGATTCCATGCTGATGATTTTTCGTGACGACGCGTCTCCGGTATTGACCATCACGTGGCCGGGCCGCGATCCGTCGGGCGTCCCTTGCTCGTACGACGCGCCAGCCGCTTCCTTCTCGCGGAACTCCTGGACCGACATCACTTCCAGTGTTGCTTTGGGAAGACGACCAAATAGTTTAGGAAGCTCGGCCCACATCTGATCGATGTACTTACGGTAAAGATCGAGAATCTGCTGGCGCGATTGAGCCCGCAGTTTCGGATTTGCTTCGACCGCGACGTTGAATGCCTTGAGATCCGCGAAGCCCTGCTTCTTCGCGATTTCCAGCATCTCGCCTTCAATCCTCGCTACCTCGGCGAGACCAATCTTATGAATTTCGTCAGGCGAGAGATCGGTCGTGGTCGATTCCCGGACTCGGTGGGCGTAGTACGCAGCGCCATCCGGGAGCGACCAGACTCCAACATCAACCCGTCCTTTCGGGGCGTACTCGTTCTTCAGAAAGGTGGTGAAGCGGCGATAGGCGGGGAGAACCGATTCGCTGAGCGCTGCCAGGTATCTGGTACGAATGCGACTTTTCTCCGCGTCGCTGAACGACGCGGGAAATTTCGACAGAGGCAGGGCGAAGGAGCTCGACTCCGGCGTTTGTGAGGCGATCCCCTCAGACTGCGCCACGACCTTGTCGAGCAGAAAGCGAGGCGGCATTAACCTGCGGTTGATCCCGCTTCGCATGTGTCGGATCGTCTGATCGATGCTCGCCGGAAACTTCCTCATTCTGGCGATGTAATCGTTGTAATCCTTCACTGTGTCGAACGGGAAGATCGATACCAGCTGAGGAGTCTGCAGGTGAATCCCTCCCATCTGATTCACTGGCATCTCCCACGTTCGGAAGCGTGAGATGGCGACCTCGTTCTCCAGCTGATCGACCATCAGGTCCTTGTTCAATCGCTCCTGGTCGGAGAACCCTGACGCGTCGATTTCTTTGAAACGTCGCAGGAACCGCCGGCTCTTAGCGAGCTGAGCATTGACTGCGCCGCGCGATAGATCGCTGACCTGATCATTCCACCGCTTGTCGCCCAGGATGGAGGCGAACTCCGGAGCAATCGAGAGACTGTACTGCCAGTGTTCATTCAGGAGCTTGCGGAGGGCAACTCGCCGCGTGTCGAGGTCCGAAGCAGAGCGCTCGGATGCAGCAGTGACGGGGAGAGCTGTCATGAGAAGAATGCAGGCGAGAAGTCGCATAGAAGAGTCCTTCGTGGAAACGGTCGCGGAGCTCGTGGAGTCCCGCGAGGTTCGTCCTGCGAATCATAAGCGGTCAACTGACGCGCGGCGGAGCCTTTGGAGTGCGGCAGCCGCAGCTGCCGCTTTCTGTGTCACATTCGCGATTCTGCCCGCGATGTCTGATCTCCATTCACGCGCGTTCGAAACAAAAGCGGCAGCTGCGGCTGCCGCACTCCAAAGCTTCGCAGCTTAAAAAGGTTCTGTCTGCTGTGCATGTCAGCTTGACGGTTCAGACCGTCGGAGTGGTCGAAACCTTGTCCTCGACCTCGCCCCCACCATTCTTCCAGGCGTCGAAGCCGCCGATGAGCGCACGCGCATCCTTCCATCCCTGCTCCGTCAATCGTTGCGCCGCACGGGCGCTTGATCCTTCGTTGGGTCACGTGCAGTACGCAACCACCGTCCCGTCCTTCGGGATCTGCGGAAGCATCGTTTCGAGATGATTGAGCGGGACACGGATCGCTCCGGGCAGCTGCTCGTCAGATGACGCCCAGGCCTCGGGGTTGCGACTGTCAATGAAGGTTACGCGTCCGGTGCCGTCCATGAGCTGCCGGGCTTCCTCAGGTGTAATTCTCTTCGGTTCCATAGAGCCTCCTGCCAGAGGACTGCGAAGGCTGTTCCCAGACACTGACCGTTGGGGGCCATGTCGCCCATCTCTACAAACAACGTTCGTCATCCTGAGGAGCGCTTTTGCGACGAAGGATCTCAGAGTGCGACGCCCGTGAAATCAGCGGGTTTAAGTGTTTTGAGATCCCCCGCATTCGCTCGAGGATGACGAATCGCTGTGAGAGCGAAGTCAGGAACAAGCCCGTTGGATCTGGGCACGCTCTCCCGGCTCAAACATCTGTTTTAACGACAACAGCGCGGGGACAGGATCATTAAAGAGGTCGTCTCACGGCAACCCCCTTCAAGAAACAAACTCTTGATTCTAAAGGGGGCTGGAAATGTGGACTCGTCCGGTACGGTTTAGCCCACCGTGCTGAGAATCTCGAAATTCGCAGACTATGGTCTTCTCGCCATGGTTTACCTCGCCCGCCGGGCGGGGGAGACCGTAGCAGCGCGGGAGGTTGCAGGCTTCTACTCGCTGCCCGTGCCGATGATTACAAAGGTGTTGAAAACACTTCATCACGGCGGCGTTGTCCGGTCTCACCGAGGAGTCGACGGCGGGTATTCGTTTCAAGGCGATGCCGAAAAACTGACGCTCGGAAGTCTCCTGGAAGTACTCGAAGGTCCCTGGGATCTGGTCGAATGCGAATCTCTCGATAGTGACGGCCACGGTGTCTGTTCCATCCGCGCGGCCTGCCCATCGCGCCGCTTTCTTTCAGGAATCAACCGAGCAGTCAAACATGCCTTTGACCAGGTCACGCTAGCCGACATGGCGCGTGGCGATGTACCAGTAGGAAATGCGGCAGAAAGCAAAGCCAGCGTTGCAGGGGAGCTTCAATGAGCACGCAGCCAGATACGATCGAACAACTCGCGAACCAGGAGTACAAGTACGGGTTCGTTACCGATATCGAGGCCGATGTCATTCCAGCGGGCCTGAGCGAAGACGTGGTCCGGCTTATCTCCAGGAAGAAAGGGGAGCCGGAGTTCATGCTGGAATGGCGTCTCAAGGCGTACCGCCATTGGCTGACCATGAAGGAGCCGACCTGGGCGAAGGTGCAGTACGAGCCGATCGATTACCAGGGAACGATTTACTACTCGGCGCCGAAGCAGAAAAAGACCCTCAATAGTCTCGACGAAGTCGACGCCGAGCTGCTCGAGACGTTCGAGAAACTCGGAATCTCTCTGAACGAACAGAAGCGGCTGACCGGGGTAGCAGTTGACGCGGTCTTCGATAGCGTCTCGGTCGCGACGACGTTTCAGGCCGAATTGCTCAAGCTCGGAGTGATCTTCTGCTCATTTTCCGAGGCGGTGAAGAACCATCCCGACCTGGTGAAGAAGTACCTGGGATCCGTCGTGCCGCATACCGACAACTTTTTCGCCGCCCTCAACGCGGCGGTCTTCAGCGATGGCTCTTTCTGTTACATCCCGAAGGGTGTGCGCTGCCCGATGGAGCTCTCGACCTACTTCCGGATCAATAGTGCGGGAACCGGCCAGTTCGAGCGAACACTGATCATCGCGGAGGAAGGCTCGTACGTGAGCTACCTCGAGGGTTGTACTGCTCCGATGCGCGACGAGAACCAGTTGCATGCAGCGGTGGTGGAGTTGATAGCTCTGGACAACGCGCAGATCAAGTACTCGACTGTCCAGAACTGGTATCCCGGCGACAAGAACGGAAAGGGCGGGATCTACAACTTCGTTACCAAGCGAGGCAAATGCCTCGGGAAAAAGTCGAAGATTTCGTGGACGCAGGTGGAGACGGGATCCGCGATTACCTGGAAGTACCCGAGCTGCATACTCCAGGGTGATGACTCGGTCGGTGAGTTCTATTCAGTCGCGCTGACGAACAACTATCAGCAGGCCGATACCGGAACGAAGATGATTCACATCGGGAAGCGGACACGCAGCACGATCATCTCGAAAGGGATTTCAGCAGGCCACGGGCAGAACACCTATCGCGGCGAAGTGAAGATCATGAAGAACGCAGAGGGCGCGCGGAACTACTCGCAATGCGATTCGCTCCTTCTCGGCGACAAGTGCGGCGCGCACACGGTCCCCTACATTGAAGTGCGCAATTCGACCGCGACGATGGAGCATGAAGCGTCGACTTCGAAGATCGGTGAAGATCAGCTTTTTTATTGCCAGCAGCGCGGCATCTCAGCCGAGGATGCGGTCTCGATGATCGTCAACGGCTTCTGCAAGGAAGTCTTCCGCGAGCTGCCGATGGAGTTTGCCGTCGAAGCGCAAAAGCTCCTCGGCGTCAGTCTCGAGGGGAGCGTGGGATGACGAGATCGGACAACCTCAAGCGCCGATGTGTCGCTGAACGATTCGGAGCGCCGGCTTCCAGCCGGCCGTACCGCCGGCATCTTGCCGGCTTTTTGTACAGGCCCGCGGCCGGCTGGAAGCCGGCGGTACGGCCGCCTGGAAGGCGGCGCTCCGATCTGTCCAACGAGGCTTCATTGGGAGCTTGGGCGGGCAACCAACACACAACACTGGAAATCGGAAACAGACATGCTTGAAATCAGAAATCTGAAAGCCAGAGTCGACGATAAGGAGATCCTGAAAGGATTGAACCTTACCGTGAACCCGGGCGAGATCCACGCAATCATGGGGCAGAACGGTTCGGGCAAAAGTACGCTCGCGAACGTTCTAGCCGGAAGGCCTCGCTACGAAGTGACGGCAGGAGAAGTGCTCTTCGAGGGGAACGATCTTCTCTCGATGTCTCCTGAAGCCCGCGCACGTGCAGGGCTCTTTCTTGCCTTCCAATATCCTGTGGAGATCGCGGGCGTGAACAATATTTACTTTCTGAAGGCCGCACTCAATGCCGCCAGAAAAGAGCAGGGACTCGAGGAACTTGACGCGATGGAGTTCCTCGGCCTGGCCCGCGAGAAGATGAAAGTCGTCGACATGGACGAGAGTTTCATGAACCGCTCTGTCAACGAAGGGTTCTCAGGCGGGGAGAAGAAACGAAACGAGATCTTCCAGATGGCAGTCCTCGATCCCAAGCTCGCAATTCTCGACGAGACAGATTCGGGTCTCGACATCGATGCTCTCCGGATCGTTGCGGAGGGAGTGAACACACTCCGGAACGAGAAGCACTCGGTCATCGTCATCACACACTACCAGCGCCTTCTCGACTACCTCATTCCCGACTTCGTGCACGTCCTCCACGATGGCCAGATCGTGAGATCTGGCGGCAAAGAGCTCGCCTTGGAGCTCGAGAAGCGAGGCTACAGTTGGGTTGATGAGCTCTCGCTGGCGGGAGCGACGGCTCGCTCTTGAAGCGAAACGTCGGAATCAAACAGATCATGAGTCAGATGCTGGAAGAAGTGCGTGGTGAGCCCGTGACGATCTCAGAGCTCGCCAGTCAACGACTTGGCCGGGCGACATGGCTGGATGCGATCCGCGAGGCGGCCTTCGACCGCTTTACGGCGCACGGCTTCCCGACTCCCGCCAAGGAGACGTGGAAATACACGAACCTGAGCGGTCTGTCGAAGCTTGTGCTGGACCGTGTCAGGGAGAAAAGTGTCGTAGCTGTCGAGCAGGTTCGTCTGCGCGAATCGGTTCTGGGGGGAGAGAAGACTTCGGTCGAGCTCGTATTTGTCGACGGACATCTCGAACGAGAGCTCTCCTCGCGCGGTGAGCTTCCCGGACTCACGACCATCATGCCGCTGTCGGAAGCTCTGGAAGCTGAGACCAACGGGTTGAAAGAATCCCTGATGGAACAGATCAGCGATCCACTGGTCGACCTCAACACCTCGCTGTTCGAAGATGGTGCTTACATTCACATCCCCGCCGGGATCGTCATCTCTTCCCCGATCCATCTCGTCTTTCTTTCATCAGGACAAGGGATGTCGAATCCGCGTGTGGTGATTCGTGCGGACGGAGGATCCCAGGTCTCGGTGGTTGAGACATTCGCGGGGCCGCGAGATTCGTCGTACTTCACCAACGCCGTCACGACGATCCTCGCTGGTAATGGAAGTGTGATCGATCACTATCGCCTGCAGCGCGAAGGAAACGAGGCCTTTCACATCTCGAATCTGCGGATCCGTCAGTCGCGGTCGAGCACAGTCACTTCGCACGTGGTGTCGCTTGGCGCGCGGCTGTCGCGCCAGCAGATCGAGGCTGCATTGCAGGGTGAGGGAGCGAGTGTGACACTCAACGGACTGTTCATTCTCAACGGGCGGCAGCACGCGGACCACAACACCATCATCGACCACCAGAGCCCTCATTCCGAGAGCTCCGAGTTTTACAAAGGGATCCTCGACGGCCAGTCACGTGGGATTTTCGATGGAAAGATCATCGTGAGGAAGGACGCTCAGAAGACGAGCTCACGCCAGGTGAACCGGAATCTTCTACTCTCACCAACGGCGATCGTCGACTCGAAGCCTCAGCTCGAGATCCACGCGGACGACGTTAAGTGTAACCACGGCTCGACGATCGGTCAGATCGATGAGGACGCGCTTTTTTACATGCAGGCGCGAGGAATTGGCAGCGCGGAAGCGAGAAACCTTCTGATGTATGCGTTCGCCAGCGAGGTGGTGGAACGGATGAAAATCGAGCCCGTGAGAGATCAGCTGCAGACAGATCTGCTGCAAAGACTGGGCGGCGGAGCGGGAGCGCTATGAGCTCGGCGGCACAGGTGACTTTCAGCGAACCGCTGGCATCCACGTTCGACGTACATCGCATTCGCGAGGATTTCCCGATCCTCCGATCCACCGTCCGTGGAAAGCCGCTGGTTTATCTCGACAATGCGGCCACGACGCAGAAGCCGCGGCAGGTGATCGATCGGATTGTGCGCTACTACAGTGAAGAGAACTCCAACGTCCATCGCGGAGTGCATTTCCTCAGTGAAGTGGCGACGAATCATTACGAGGGAGCGCGGAAAACGATTCAGAAGTTCCTCAACGCTGCGTCTGAGCGCGAGATCGTGTTCGTCAAGGGGACGACGGAAGCGGTCAATCTGGTCGCTGCAACGTTCGGGCGTACGAACGTCGGCGCTGGAGACGAAGTGCTCATATCCGCAATCGAGCATCACTCGAACATCGTTCCGTGGCAGATGCTCTGTGAGGAGAAAGGAGCGACGTTACGGATTGCTCCGGCAAATGATCTCGGAGAGATCGACATCGACGGGTTTCGTGAGCTGCTGGGTGAGCGGACGAAGATCGTCTCGATCATTCACATCTCCAATGCGCTGGGGACCATCAACCCGATCAAAGAGATGATCGCGCTCGCTCACGAGCGAGGCATTCCGGTCATGATCGACGGCGCTCAGGGGGTACCGCACGGGAAAGTCGATGTCCAGGATCTCGACTGCGATTTCTACGCGTTCTCCGGCCACAAGGTCTACGGACCCACCGGTATCGGCGCTCTCTACGCGAAGGAGCGTCTTCTCGAAGCGATGCCTCCGTATCAGGGTGGTGGGGACATGATTCTCTCTGTCACCTATGAGAAGACTTCGTACAACGCTCTCCCATATAAATTTGAAGCTGGAACACCAAATATCGCCGGAGCGATCGGCCTGGCAGCAGCGCTCGACTACGTTTCGACCATTGGCGCGGAGACGATCACCGCTCATGAGAATGAGCTTCTCCGCTACGGGACCGAGCAACTCCTCACGATCGACAGCCTCAGAATCATCGGGACGTCGAAGAACAAGGCCAGCGTCATCTCTTTTGTTCTGGAGGGCGCTCATCCTCACGACATCGGTACGATCGTTGACGCGGAAGGTGTGGCGATCCGTACGGGACATCACTGTGCCCAGCCTCTCATGCTCCGCTTCAAGGTGCCGGCCACGGCGCGCGCGTCGTTCGCGATTTACAACACGCGAGAGGAGATCGATGCTCTGGTGGCGTCGGTGAGGAAAGTTGTCGAGGTGTTCGCCTGATGTCAGACCTCAGAGAGCTGTATCAGCAGGTCATCCTTGATCACAACAAGAACCCGAGAAACTTCAAAAAGCTCGAGAGCGCGAATCGGACTGCTGAGGGATACAACCCTCTTTGTGGCGATCACTACACGTTCTTCGTTCAGATGGAAGGTGAGACGATTCAGGACCTGGGGTTTCAAGGTGCAGGATGCGCCATTTCGAAGGCGTCGGCATCAGTCATGAGCTCGATTCTGAAGGGAAAGACCCGGGACGAAGCGCATACGCTCTTCGACGGCTTTCATAAAATGATCAAAGGCGAAGTGAAACCGGATGAGGTCGGACAAATGGGTCGGCTGGCGGCGTTTTCGGGAGTGTCGGAGTTTCCTACCCGAATCAAATGCGCCTCGCTCGCATGGCACACGATGAACAGCGTCCTGAACGAGGACGAGTCGGTCGTGACCACGGAGTAAGAGTAGCCAGAAAATTCAAGAAATCGCGTCATCCTGAGGAGCGCTTTCGCGATGAAGGATCTCAGAATGCGACGCGGTGCAATCAGGCGTTTGTCCATCTTGAGATCCTTCGTTGCAGAAGCGCTCCTCAGGATGACGTGAGGATCGGAAAGGAAAACTATGCGAGAAGCAGTTGAGATTTCGAGAGATTGCGAGGCCGTTCTCATTCCGAGCGGAGAAAAGGTTCTTGTTCCCAAGGGAACGCACGCGTCCATTACCCAGTCGCTCGGTGACGCCTACACGATCATCACCGATCGCGGGATGATGGTGCGACTCTCAGGTCAGGAGGTCGAAGCTATCGGCAAGGTTCCGCCGGCAGCGGTGCAGACCGAGGGCAACGTCACACCTGAGGAGTTGGAGACGCTGGTGTGGGATCAGTTGAAGACGTGCTACGACCCCGAGATCCCGATCAATATCGTCGAGCTAGGTCTCGTCTATCTCTGCAGCGTGACGCCTGTTGACGGAGGCCACAACGTAGAAGTGAAGATGACCCTCACAGCTCCAGGCTGCGGGATGGGACCGGTACTGGCTACGGATGTGGAAGGGAAGGTGCGGTCGCTGCCGACAGTAAAGGACGCAAACGTTCAGGTCGTATTCGATCCCGCCTGGGACCGCAGCATGATGAGCGACGCAGCGAAGCTGCAGCTCGGCATGATGTGGTGAGCTAGCCCTATGAGATAGCCCGCATTTCTCACAGACCTTCGCCGCCATTCACTGCCGCAGGCAGTGTCATCCGAGCGAGAGAACAGCGGGGACGCTGATGAAGAGGTGATGACACGCGGAGGGACTCGCGCCCGTAGGGGCGAATCCCTCTCCCCGGCGGGGAGAGGGTGGTCGCGTCGAGCGACAGGGAGAGGGGCCGCGAGAGATACGAAGACCTCGCCCTTTTCTACGGACTGGCGAGACTTTCACGCCCCTCTCCCTGCTTCGCTCCGCTCGCTTCCCTCTCCCCGCCGGGGAGAGGGATACGCCGCTTCGCGGCTCAACGTCGTGACAAAGGTCTGTGAGAAATGCGGCCCAGGTCCGTTCTACTTGTGGTCTTTGAGGAAAGTCCACTGGCCGATCGGATGGCCTGCCTGAAGTTGCTGCGCCTGCAGAAAGCCGTCAATGGTTGCGCCCACGGCGACAAGACCGATGCCGAGACCGCACGTCGGAACGCCGAGAACGAGCGCCACCACGATGGTGGCAATCCCTTTCTGCCACTGGCCCATGACGAAGTAACCAACGCAGACCAGCACCAGATTCAGCACGAGGATGATGACCGGATCTCGCGCTGGATTCGGCGGATAAATCAGGTCACCGCTGCTCCCTGCCGGAGGTGGTGTGGAGCCCATCGGAGGCGGTGGAGGTGGGGTGTAGGAACCGCTTCCCCCAGCCGGTGGTGGAGGCGGGTTGTAGGAAGCACCGCCGCCCGGCGGCGGCGTTGATCCAGGTGGTGGAGGAGGAGTGTAAGAACCGTCGCTGCTCATATTGTTGTCCATAGAGACTCCTTACATCTTGTCGGCAAAGTCGCTGATGACGGGAAACCGAAGTCTCTCACCTTTGAGACCCTTCATGATTCCCATGATGCAGAGTGCGAGATAGCCGAGCCAGAGAACACACGACACGAAAGAGAGTCCGCAACCAACAGCCGCCGGCATGAAGTGTTGAACCACGGCCCACAGAATGATGATGACCACGTAAGCAACGAACAAGGCGAGTCCGTTGCGCGCATGCCACTGCACTTCGCGATCATCTTTCTTCACGAAGAGCGGGATGAGGGCGAGGATGCCAAGGTAGGCGAGAACGATCATGATCGTTCGGTCCGAGCTGGCCGGTCCCGAAGGTGGAGCAGGTGGCGGGGGAATGTACGCGCCGCCCCCCCCCGGAGGTGGAGGTGGATTGTAAGAACCGCCACCTGTGGGCGGTGGTGGCGTGTACGCCGGCGGAACTGATGGCGGGGGCATGTCGCTCATGCGGTCTCCTCAAAGCTGTTTTTTGACTTGGTGTTCGCGAATGTTAACAGAGAGTGCTCACGAAGGAGAATGCAGGGATCCGGAATCTCGGATGACGGGACTGTTGCCCGACTTCGCTCTCATCATCGCTTCGTCATCCTTAGCGAATGCCCGGAAGTGCTCCTTAAACACGCGGCACTCTTCGTCGGGCAATCTCGAGAGGAACGGTTCCCAGTACCAGAGACACGACCAGTGCAGTCACGGCGGGACCGTAGCTTTGTGCGAATCCACCGCTCACACCATCTCCGAAGATGCTGGCAAAAAGGAATCGATGGACCGGTCGCGCGATGAGCACCATCATCAGCCCGACGTAGATCATCGAGAGCGCCATGTACGCAAATCCACCGAGCGAGAGCCCTACCTGAAGAGGGTTCTCGCTCGCAAAGTTCGGTGACCATCCCCCCATCCCCACTCCAAGTGAGACCAGGGTGAAGGTGGTCACGACGGAGCCCACCATCGTGTAGATCCAGACGGCGCCGGGAGCATCCAGCAGCAGGTTCGCCATAGCGGTAAGGAAGGTCGAAAGCAAAAGGAGAGGAGCCGCGTACACCAGGACCTTCACTTTCAGAAAGTCTCCGTAAGGGATCGGGGACGTCTGCATCAACCAGAAGGCGCGCCCTTCAGCGGAAACGGAGGGGTAGGCGAAGCGGAGCGAGATCGCTGCGATCACAAAACCAGCCATGCCGACGTTCGCGTAGGCCACCAGCGTCGCTCTTGCGTCACCGGCGAGTGGAAGCATCCTGATGTTGTAGAGGTAAATGAAAAGAAGGGCGATCATCATGAAGAGCTGCGACCACTGCCCCGCGTCCCGTGTCACGACGCGGATCTCCTTTCCCATCAATGCGCGGATGGGCGGAGTGGCGCGTGACATCAGGCGGTCGATCAGGCTGGTCACGAGCCTCGAGCCGGCAGCCGAAGGGGCGAGGGTCTCGCGTGCCCGGACGAACGCCGCAAAATAGATGAAACGAGCAGTCGCGAGAAAGAGCAATGTCGAAAGAGCTGCGAGCAGCGCGAGTTTGCCGGTTCCTGCCACCGACGGTCGCTCGCCCTGGATCGAGCTCGTCACCCATTCTGCGAGCCAGTTTCCCGGGAGATAATCGGCAGCTGGAAGCTCGATCTGCTGGAGGACGACTACGAGGTCGTCAGTGCGCACATCCTGAAAGAGCCGCTCCGGCCGCGTCATTCTGAATCCCACGACAGCGACGGTGAAGGTGATGAGGGCGAGTGTGACAGCGACCTGATGCACCCGGCGAACAGGAAACAGACGGACCAGCAGCAGCACAATCGTGAGTGCGAGGTTGAGCGGGGTCAGCATCAGCAGGATCAGCCGGACCATCGCGCCCGCGACGAAGGTCCAGTGCATGTCGTATTGAGCGGCCAGGGCGACGAAGAGAGGGAAGAGAAAACAGGCCATGAGGTACGAGCTCTGGACTGCGCTCTTACCCCATCGCGCAACCACGATGCGCATCTTTCCCACCGGCGCCGCGTGATAGACCTCGAGATCGAGATCGGAGAAGAAGGAGCCGATGGCAACCGTCAGTGTGGAGAAAAACAGCACTGAGGTGGCTGTGAGAAACACCATGCCGAGGAGATTCTCGATCAGCCCGAGGGCAAAGAAGGGTGTGAGCGATTCGATCGTCGCGACCGACGAAAAGAGTTTGCGGAAGAGCGCGTAGTCGCCCCAGAGGAAGAGCGCGAACAGTGCGAAGACGACGGTCGCGCGGACCAGCAGAGACAGGTTGACCGGACGTAGTTTTGCGATCGCGATGTAAAGAGGCCAGAGCATGACGCGAAGTCAGGATGACACGGTTGGAGCGCCGCCTTCCAGGCGGCACTGTTACGGGAGCGGGAAAGCCGGCAAGATGCCGGCGGCACGGCCGGCTGGAAGCCGGCGCTCCTGCAGCGGGACGGAGTCGTTTCTACTCAGCTGGTAAGGCTTTTCACCTCGTCGAAGAAGCGCATCGTGTCTTCGAATCGCTCGCTCCGGGTCTGCGCTCGCTCGATGCCGAGGTCGATGAGGCGCTCGATCAGTTTGGAGTACCGGAGCTCCGTCGCCTCCCAGAGCTTGGGATACATCGAGATGCTGGTGAAGCCCGGCAGCGTGTTGATTTCATTGAGGTACAGCCGGTCAGTTCCGCGCTCGAGGAAAAAGTCGACGCGGGCGAAGCCCGATGCGCCAATCGCCTTGTAGCCCTCGATCGCAAGGCGCCGGATCTCTTCAATGCGTGCCTTCGAGAGTTTGGCCGGGATCACCAGGCTGGACTTGTTGTCGATGTACTTGTCCTCGTAATTGTAGAACTCCGCACCAGCTACGATCTCACCCGGCAGAGACGCTTCGGGAGTGTCGTTGCCCAGGACGGAAACTTCGATCTCTCTTGCATCGATGCCGCGCTCGACGAGAACCTTATCGTCGAAGCGGAACGCTTTGTTGATTGCGTCCGTGAGCTCGCTGTCACTTTTTACTTTCGAGACCCCGACGGACGACCCTGCGTTCGCAGGTTTGACGAAGTAGGGAAGGCGGAGCGAGTTGGCCACGGTGCGCGAGATCCGTTCGGAGTCGCTCTTCCAGTCCGACAGAGCAATCTGGACGTGCTCGACCATCGGGAGCTTCGCGCTGGCGAAGGCGTACTTCATCTGCCATTTGTCCATGCCGACCGCGGAGCCGGTCACCCCGCTTCCTACGTAGGGGATGCCCAGGATCTCGAGGTAACCCTGCAGCGATCCGTCCTCACCGTACGTGCCATGAATGATCGGGAAGACCACATCGATGGATTCTTTTTGAGACCATTGCTCGAACGAGAATCCCTTCTCTCCAGTCGCACTTTTCTCGCCGGTGGCGAGGACTTTCGCGCTGCTGTCGGGACCGATGAACTTCCCGTCGCGCGCCACGCAGATTGGCGTGACATCGAAACGCTGCTTGGGTGTCGCCTCGAAGATCGATCGGGCAGAGAGAATCGAGACATCATGCTCGGCGCTTCTTCCACCGAAGAGCAGTGCGACACGGGTTTTTTTCGAAGACATTCGGGGCTCCTATAGACACTTCGTCCATTCGGAGGTTTCAAGTTTCACGCCGTTTCGTGCGCGTGTAGCGCAGGCGTCCCGCCTGCCTTCTTAAGGCGCAATTCGGGTGAGTCTCTCCACCCAAAGGCGGGCGGGACGCATCCGCTACACCGCCGCGCATGAAATCGCCTCTACTTGATGGGAATGCTCCCGAGCAGATACTTGAGGTCATCATCGCGCCACCGGATACCACCGCCGAAGGTGATGGCGACATCGTTGAGGGGATTGTCGACGCCGCTCGAGAGAAAGATCGAAGGCGCGTTGTCCTTCTCCTTACGGAAAATGTACTCGCCGAACACCCGCAGATGGGGGTTTTCCGAGCGACTGCCTCCAAAGTCGAACGCTTCCGCGGTGACCCTGATCCGTTCACGCAATAGATAGTCGGCACCGACGCCGCCGGCCGAATCAATCACACCGGCCCGGAGGTCAAGATCGCCGAATTTCCAACCGGCCTGCGCTGACAGGAGATAGTTGCGCTCGAACTTCGTCTCGCGTTTTGTGGTGGTGGAAGTGGCTCCCGTTGCCTCGTCCGTAATCGAGGTGCGGATGACCTTGTCCTTCATGTCACCGCGCGGATCGTCCATGATCTCGACGTTGTAAAAACGGTTCTTTTCAGGGTTCGGGGTCAGCCGGAGTTGCACCCCCGAGCGGGAATTGGATCCGAGCGGATTGCCCTCGGCATCTTCGTCGAGACCAACGTAGAAGTCCGATTTGATGCCGAGGTCCAGCGCGATCTTGTTGACGCGTCCGAGTGTGTTTCTCAGCTCCCCCACGCCACTCTCGACCGATTCGAGCGTACTCGTCAGGCGTGTGTGCGCGGTATCGTCAAAAATGAGCTTCCCGACCGTTCCCTCTCCCGACTTTACCTGGCCGGTGATTGCGTTGAGATTCTCCGTGGTCTTTTTCAGGTCTGCCGAGAGCGTCCGAAGGTTGTCCACGATGACCTTCACATCTCCTCGGTTTTCAGAGACCGTCCCGCCTAGCGAACCGGCCACACGGTCAATCGAAGCAGCGATCTTCGGGATCTCGATTCGGAGGTCATCGGTGATGGCACGCAGGTTCGCGGCGGTCATCGTGACATTGCCACTGCTTGCCTCCATGACGGCTCTCAGACTCTGCGTGATCTGGCGGACGTTTTCGACGATCTCTTCAATCCTTTGCTGTCCACTCTGGCCCGCAACCGTGGCGCGCAATGATTCGGTAATCGCCTTTACGTCATTGGCGATCGCCGAGACCTGAGAGGTGACGTCGTCGATCGATGCCGGCTGCGAGCCTTGAAGCGTCACGGGGTTATCGTCGCTGGTCTCAGCGAGGACCATGGCCCTGGCCGGCCCGGGATCGAGCTCGATATATTTTTCACCGAGAAGACCGAGATTCGCGATCCGGGCAGTTGCCCCTTTGCGTAGCTGCACGTCGTTTTCAATGCGCATCCGGACGCGCGCGCGTCCATCGGACTGGAGCGAGATTTTCTCGACCTTTCCCTTGTCAACTCCCGCGACGCGGACAGTCGACTTTTTGTCGAGTCCCGCGACGGTATCGAAGACCGCTTCAACGATACGGCTCTTGCCGCCCTGACCGATCCTGATGTCTTCAATGCGGAGAACGAAGAACGCGAGGATGGCCAGCACGATGAGCATGAATATGCCGACCTTGGCTGCAGACGACATGGATGGGATCTCCTTCTTACAGGTACGAGTAGATGAGGCGACAACATTTTACCCTGCAATCTCTTTCCCGCTCCCGCTCCCGCCCCCGCGCCCCGCCGGTCCTCCCGCGGCGGGTGATGATGATCGACCTAAGTTTTCTTTAGGATTGGAGCGATCGGGATCGGGATCGGGATGGGAGCGGGAGAGGCGGGTGAATGCGGGCGCGCGCTGATGGCTCAGCGATGGCGGGCGACCAGCGCGGTGGGGTCGAGGCCAGCGCGTCGCATCATCTTCATGAGGGTCTCGAGAGGAAGTCCGACGACGTTCGTGTAGCTGCCCTCCACAAGCTCGACGAATATCGCACCGATCCCCTGAATCGCGTAGGACCCCGCCTTGTCCATCGGCTCGCCGCTGCTCACGTACCATTCGATCTCAGAGTCGCTGATAGACGACATCGTGACGCGCGAAGTAGTCGTGGTCGTCTCTCCGGTTCCGCTCGGGGATTGCAGGCGGACCCCGGTGTGAACCAGGTGGGTGCGGCCACGGATGATCGTGAGCATTTTCACCGCGTCATCGCGGCTTTGTGGTTTCTCGAGGACCTGATCATCGATCACGACTGTGGTGTCGGCCGCGACAATCCAGCTTCCCTTCCGAAGCTGCCCCACAGCGGCTGCTTTCTCTTCGGAGAGTCTGGCTACGTAGCGCTCCGGAGCCTCATTGTCACCGCGAACCTCTTCGACCTCGCTCGCCTGGACCTCGAAGTGGAATCCGATTGTTTGCAGAAGCTCACGGCGTCTCGGGGAGGCTGAGGCGAGGATCAAAGTCATGATTCCAACTCGGTGACCCTTCCAATCATCAGGATCATGACCCTCTGGGCCTCGGGGGCGATACGATACAGAACCCGCAGGTTCCCGGCGCGGTAGCTCCACAGCCCTCGGAGAGGCTCGAATAAGGGAGCCCCCGCGATTGGATCCTCGTCAATCGCTTCCAGAGATGCTCTGGCGATGGCTCTCTCATCGAGAGAAAGCGACAGCCAGTCGCCCTCGACTCCCGCTGCAAGACGGAGCCGGTCATTCCACAAACAGTTCCTCCGGTCCGAAAAGGTCTCCGCCGCGGACCTCCGCGTCGCGCGCGTCGAGTCGTGCCCGGAGCTCGAGATCGGGAACGAGTTGCATGGTCTCTCGCATCGCAAGGTATTCATCCCAGGAGATCACCGTCGCAACGATGCGTCCGTTTCGTAAAAAGAGCGAGCGCTGTCCGGTGAGCTCACACTCTGCGAGTGCCTTTCGCATGACGGGATCGAGGTCCGAGAGCTCGACGATCCGGTCAGCCACGAGCCTCGAAGTCCAGGGTGCGAAGGTAGGCGGCGAACTCATGACCCAATGTGACGTCGCGGAGCGCATAATCGACCGTTGCTTTCAGATATCCCAGTTTCTCTCCGACGTCATACCGGCGTCCCTTGAAAATGAGGCCGTAGAACTCTCCGCCGTCCATCAGAGTCTTGAGTGCGTCGGTCAGCTGAATCTCTCCGCCGGCCCCGCTTTGTGTTTCGGCCAGAATGTCGAAGATTTCAGGTGGAAGAATATAGCGACCGATGATCGCGAGATTCGATGGCGGATTGGATTTCGGTTTCTCGACCATGTCCTGAATGCGCACACGACCTCCCGCCATGACCTCGCCCGAGACAATGCCGTAACGACTCGTCTCGTCGGGCGGAACTTCCATCAGCGCGATGACCGGCTTTCCCTGCGTCTCGCGATACACCTCGAACATCTGAGACAGACAGGGAGGATCGGCGAAAATGACGTCGTCCGGCAGGACGACTGCGAACGATTCGTCCCCGATCGCGTCGCGGGCCATGAGTACTGCGTGCCCAAGACCAAGTGCAACCTTCTGCCGGACTGAAATGATGTCGATCAATCTGCTGATCTTCTCGACCTCCTCGAGCATTTCCTTTTTCCCGCGCCCGAGCAGACTCTGTTCGAGCTCGGTACTGTGGTCGAAGTGATCGAGTATCGAGTCCTTTCCCTTGGAGGAAATGACGACGAGTTTGTGGAGTCCTGAGGCGAGAGCTTCCTCGAAACCGTACTGAATGATCGGTTTGTCGATCAGAGGGAGCATTTCCTTCGGGATGACTTTTGTGGCAGGGAGGAATCTCGTTCCAAATCCTGCGCAGGGGAAAACACAAGTGCGAAGTTTCTTCATGTTCGGAGCTCAGTGAAAGGACGTGGAGAATACCGCACGTTGATGAGATCACCCGGAATT
Source organism: Thermoanaerobaculia bacterium (assembly GCA_035576005.1). Taxonomy (GTDB): domain Bacteria; phylum Acidobacteriota; class Thermoanaerobaculia; order Gp7-AA8; family Gp7-AA8; genus DATLXH01. The sequence goes on from DATLXH010000180.1 coordinate 28,232, forward strand.
TGAGAATGCTGCTTGGTGGCGCGGGCGCCGCTCAACGTTTTTAGAACGTAGTCGAGCGGCTCCTTCACCACCCCGATCTCGACTCGCCCGTGGTGTGATGTCAGATTCAAGAATAATTGAGTGAGCACAACTGGTTTCAAGGCAGATAGATGACTCGGGATAGCAGCAGACATTCCGGGCACTGCGCGGAGTCCCCATGAGGGCTCGCACAAATGGGGTGGCATGCGTCGTTTCCTGATTGTCCTCGTCCTCGCGTCACTTGCCGCCCCCGCCGCAGCCGGCTGGACCCGCGCGGGACTGTACGGCGCCGATGTCCGCTCACTCGTCATCGATCCCAAACGGCCGGATGTGCTTTACCTGGGGACCAGTGGTGGAGAAGTCTACGTGTCGCAGGATGGCGCCGTCTCCTGGCAGAACCCACGTGGATCGGTGCCGTTTCCCGGCCATGTCGTCGACAGCCTGATCCTCGATTCGCAGGGCCGGCTATGGGCAGCGTGCTGGGGGCTCTGGGGCGGAGGTGTGATTGCTGTTTCAGGAGATGGCGGCATCTCCTGGAGCCGGCGCGATGCAGGTCTCGAGGAGTTTTCGGTACGCGCAATCGCAGTCGATCCGGGAAACGCTGACACTGTGGTGGTTGGTGGCCTGACTGGCGTCTACAGAAGTCGCGACGGTGGAAAAAACTGGAAGAAGATCTCTGACCAGATCAACGTCGAGTCGCTCGCGATCGATCCTCGTACTGCCGACCGGATCTACGTCGGTACATGGCGGCAGGCGTTCAGAACAGAGGACGGCGGAAAGAAGTGGAAATTGATCGACACCGGAATGGTGCTCGATACCGACGTCTTCTCGATCACGATCGACAGCCTCAACCCAGACAGTCTCTGGGTATCCACATGTGGTTGGGTCTACAACTCTCCAGACCGCGGAAGCAGCTGGACCCGTTTCAAGGAAGGGTTCAACAATCGTCGCATTCACGATATCGAGATCGATCCGCAGGATTCGCGATCGATCCTCGCGGGCTCGGTGGCCGGTCTCTATCGATCGTCGAACGTCGGCAAGAGCTGGGAGCGGATCTCCGACGAAGGCATGGTGATCAATTCAATCGGCCTTCACCCCGAGCGTCCCAATCGAATCATCCTCGCTACCGAAGGCGACGGGATTTACATCTCGTGCGACAACGGCAAGACCTATGCGCGATCGAATATCGGTCTCTACAACGTTCGCGTTGCATCCGTGGTTCCTGACCCTGAACAGAAGCGGCTTCTCTACGCTGCTGTCTATTCAGCGGGTTCGGCCTCGGGGGTCTATCGTTCCTCCGATCAAGGCCTGAACTGGGCGAAGCTGAATGAGACAAGGCTTCCCGAGATTCGATCTCTGCTCGTACGGGCGGATACCCAGCCTCGATTCCTGGCAGGAACGGAAAAGGGATTCTTCTGGAGCCGTGACGGGGTCGAGTGGACCCAGGCGGAACCTTCGACATCTCCTATCCGTGTCGAGAAGATTCTCGCGTACAACAATCTCAGGACGTTTGCTGCAACTTCCGAGGGCGTCTTCACCTCGCGCGACTCTGGAAAGAGCTGGTATCGGCTCGGTGGGTCATCCAGCCGGTCGATCGATATTGCGGTCGGCAGGCTGGGTGAGAATCGTGCTCTCTATGCGCTGACCGCCGAAGGGCTGATGGTATTTGACGGCGAGAGCTGGAGTGCAATATCGAAGTCGCCATCCAAAGGTCGCACACTCGCGATCCGGGAGAGCGCTGGGATCGAGACGATCGTCGTTGCCGGGACAGCGGGAGTGAAGGCTGGACATGTCGACTTCAGGAAGCTCTGGAATCCGGTAGCCGCTCCGGTCGTAGCGCAGGCCGCCGTGTACGAGGCGGTTCGGCCGGGCGGCAAGAGTGTCTTTCTCAGTTCACGTCAGCAGGATCGACTCTTCATCGCTGACGACGCATCATCATGGCGTTCGATCAAGCTGCCCACCAGCGTTACGGACGTCGGAGATGTCGTCTCCGATCCCTTCGATCACTCGCGACTCTTCGTCGCCACAGGTGGTGAAGGAATCTTCATCTACAACGCGACACTCGCTCCGGTCGCCGCGACCGCAGCGGATTAGTCGCCGGTTAGCAGACACTCAGATTGTGGCGGGACTTCGGCGCACCGGACATTGGAACGGTAAATCCTCAGTTGGGAAGAAGGAACCTCATAGGATTTGTCCGAAGTTTCCATGGGGAAGGCCGCTCAGACCCTCGAGTCTCGAGTGTTTGAACCAACTGCGCCGCAGTTGAAGTGGTCCACGATGACAGCCGGATGAGTAACGTCTCGAACTCCTCACGCCAGCGGTTTTTGAGCCCGAGCCGGAGAATAGTTTTTCTTCCGGAGGTCCCGACCAATGCCCCGATCACGAACACTTTGTGTCTCACCATTCCGAGTGTGATCTTCGGATCACGGAGAATGGCCGTGTTGAAGATGGCCATCAGATTGAACGTGAAAACGATCAGTCGGAACGCGGCCTCTGTTCCGGTGAAGCTATGCAAACAGAAGCTGTCCGCCCCAAAGTCATATTTGAGTTCCTTGATCCGGTTTTCACAGTCGCCGCGCTTCATGTAGAAGCGCCACACATCCACCGCCTCCGTGGACAGGGTGGTCACAAAGGCCTGATATTTGTAGTCAGTGATCACGAAGAGCACGTTGTCCTTGTCGCGTCGGATGGCTTTGCGGATGATGACCATGCGCCGGAAGACTCCGCGTTGTTTGGAGGACTCGTACCGCCCTTCGGTCACGTCAATATCCGAGCTCACTGGCTGCCAGCCTGGACGTGATGCGCACCATGATTTGAAGTTCCTTTCCATGTTAGTAGCCAGCACGTAGGGGATTCCCAGCTCTTCGAGCAGCGAGAGGAAAGCTTTTGAATAGAACCCTGAATCTGCACGGAGCGCTTCGATATGGAAGTTCTTAGGGAGTTGACTGACTAGCTCTCGCAAGAACTCCTGAGCTCCTCGGTGCGGTGAGGCCGATCCCGCTCGAAGCCAGGCATGCACGATGACTTTTGTTTTTGCCAGCATCGCTAGGAGCGGATGGTGCGAGACCAACTTCCTCTTGTGAGGGTTGTAGCCCCTCGAGCTGCCTTCCTGCTTGCCGTAGCGGATGAACACTGTGGAGTCCAGATCCAGAACATCACTGCCCGATCCCAGAGTTCCGAACACCATCTCCATGAGGCGCTCCTGCAGATGCTCGGTCTGTGACGGCAGAAAGTTTCCGAGATATCGCGTCAGCGAAGATGGCGACCCAAATCGCTTGGCCCCCACCGCCACTCTCACCACCTCGTCGCCGCGGATTCTCTCCACATGCTCAAATCGTTTTCCACCTGTCAGTACCGTGACCATGAACTGAAGAATCATGTCGGTCACCCCGACCTGGTTGTTCGAGGTGCGTCCATCCGGAAGGGCTCGATCCAGCAGCTCACGAACTCCCAATCCCTGCATGAATCGCGTGAAACTCACGATTCCGCCCCATCCACTCACCGGCTTGCTGGTGTATTCGACCCTCACCCCTTGGTAGGTTCTTTTGGTACTCTCGCTCTGCATCGTTCTGTCCCTCACTTTCGCTTTGATT
>DATLXH010000181.1:0-3758 GCA_035576005.1 Thermoanaerobaculia bacterium
GGATAGCGGCCTGTCTGCTTCGTTGCACGGCAATTTCGCTCCTTGACATAGTGTCGACTATGCCTTCGTCGCAAAATCGCCGTGCGCCTCGCATCCAAGCCCCTCTCCGCCGTCTCACGACAAAGGTCTGTGAGAAATGCGGGTTAAACGATCACCGATGGAGCTTGGGGAGCTACATTCATCGGTTGGGAATTGAAGAGAGGCACCACCTGATCGTTCATCAGAACCCAGAGTGTGTACACACCAAGCGCGGTTCCGAATGGGATGTTGAACAGATTGAGGACCCCGAGGATCAGTACCACGATCCTTGCCCAGGGAGCGTGACGCATCAGTCCAACCCCTCCGATGATCGAGGGGAGGGAGACCAGCAGCAGGAACCCTGCGATGGCGGTTGCAACTGTTGCGGTGATGGCTATGGCGGTTTGATCACCGGAGATCAATCCGCCGCCTGCCACCGCCACGAACACCAGAACAGCCAGCAGAATCCCGAGCACTCCGAAAGCGATGTAGAAGATGCCGAGAATGCTCACATGCTTGTCCATCGATCTGACTGTGCTGGTCATGGGGATCTCCTCATATACACGTTAACGAAGTGACGGTGCCACCTCGCATCAGAAGCAGCTTTGTAACATACGGTTTCTGGACACGAGAGTTTCTTTTCTGCCGGGAGAGGTGACCCGACGCCCACCTTTCCTGAGGCGCTGTAAAATAAGCGAAATGGACCGACCGAGGGAGCGGAGAGAGCTACACAGGTTGCGACTTCCCGTTGTAATCGAGGGATTTCTCGGAGAAACGCCGGTGCAGATCTCGGAGCTGGGCCTTCTCGGCGCCCGGATCAAGCACTCCAAGTCTGTGGTTGTGGGCGACATCCTCACACTCCGTTTCGGCTGGGAGTCCGAGGAGATCGCGCTCGAGTGTCGTGTCGTCCGGAGCTCCATCGCCGGAGCCTGGGACCAGGACCAGGCGTCGCATGATTTTCAAACGGGCCTGCGGCTCATCGAGCCGGCCGGTCATTCCGTGGAGTTGCTGCACGATCTCCTCTCTACATCCGTTACCGAAGAGCTCGAGAGGCGATTCGCGGAAACCGGGGGGGCTACTCACGCCGTGAGTGGCGACGAGATGGTTCGATCAAAGGACGCGCCCTTCCAGTTGTTCAGGCTCGACGCTGGTGGCTGGCGACAGTCGTTCACCTTCCTCCCCGACCAGCCGGAGCGTGGATTTACCGTCGCAACCGGGGAGGATGACGATGAACTGACGCTGCTTCGGCGAACATATGCTCAGTCGGGTGAAGAGGGGCGGGATCTCGTGAAGCTGTTCGCTGAGCTGAGTGTCCGGGAACGTTTGAGGCTACTCGAGAGATCCGCACTGCCGGTTAACGGGAAGGATTCTCCCGGAACGTGATGTGATCGGCATGGGAAGTCGCAGAACTTGGGACGTTTCGCAGGACCTAACGATTTCTGTCCACTCGAGTTAGTGCTGAGGGTCTGCTGTCTGGTGCGAGTTTTGCCCTGCAGGGAGGATTGTGAACGAGCAAAAGGCCGGCAGAGTCCGAATTCCCCGTTTCGAACGGCGGGGCCGCGAATCGTGGCGAGTCATCTGTCCCTGCCAGCAGCACGGCGGGCAGCGCGCAGCCGTGCGATGGCTCAACGAAGGCGTGGGATCGGTAGCTCGGAATCGTGGGGCATTTGTCCTCTCCGTCTCGCTTGCGGTAGGCGGCGCCTGGCTGCCACTCAAGGCGACGACGGAAACGCCCCAGCTGGGGCCCGTACCCGTAGTCGAGCTGATCAAAGCGGTCGCAGTGAAGCCCGTGACGGTCGTTGCCCAGCCGGTCATCAGCACAGTCGCACCGATCGACACGGCTTTACGGGCGCTTATCTCCGAGCGGACGCGGGAGGAGTTCTTCCGAACCGAGATTCCTTACGGAGCTTTGATCTACAAGGAAGCGAAAAAGCACAATCTCTCTCCGGAGCTGGTTGCGGCAGTAGTGAAGACCGAATCGGACTTCCGACCTCGGCTTCGTTCCATCAAGGACGCGCAGGGATTGATGCAGATCATCCCGAGCACCGGGCGCCTCATGGGCGTGGATGATTTGATGGAGCCGACGCTCAACGTCTGCGCAGGCGCCAAATATTTGCGTTATCTCAAACGCCAGTTCCGAAATGATGAGCGTCTCGTTCTGGCCGCGTACAACGCCGGCGAAGGAAATGTGCGCCGTTACGGGGGGATTCCACCCTTCCGGGAAACGCAGAATTATCTGGTACGCGTGGCCAAGGCAAATCAGACGTATCAGTCTCGTATCGCGCGTCGAGTCGCCTCCGCTCAGAGCAACAGCCAGACGGTCAGCAACTGATTAGAAACCTCGAGCGATTCGGAAGTCCCACGTATTCTTACGGCAGCGAATCCGATCACAGGAATTTCGCAACGGCCGCAGATCGCAAGAACAGTCGCTGGCGACTTGTGACCAACCTTACGCCATGACGAGAATCATCGGGCACTATGAGCTGCTACGAGAGGTTGGGGCCGGAGGCGCTGCAACGGTCTATCTGGCCCGAGATCTCCAGGGAGACCGTGAGGTCGCAGTCAAGCTGCTTCACAAGCACCTGACCAGCGACGAATCCCAGGTCCGGAGATTCCGGCAGGAAGCTGACTGGGTCTCGATGCTGAACCACCCGAATGTGCTGGTCCTCCATGAGGTCGGTGAGGTCGAAGGGGCCCATTTCATGGCAACGGAGTTTGTCCGGGGGGAAACGCTTCGACATCACATTCGGTCGACCATGCCGTTGCCTCTGATTCTGGATGTGGCGATCGGCACGGCGGGAGCACTGGCGGCGGCCCATGAAGCCTGGATCGTCCATCGCGATATCAAGCCTGAGAACATCATGATCAGGAACGATGGGGCGGTCAAAGTTCTGGATTTCGGTCTTGCGAAACTCACGCAGCCGACTGCGCCCGGCACAAAGCCGCTCACGCGTCCAGGCATGGTGGTAGGGACTCTTCAGTATCTGGCACCTGAACAGATCTACGGCCAGGCCGTCGATACGCGCACCGACCTTTACAGTCTCGGCGCCGTGATTTACGAGATGGTGACGGGGTTCCCTCCATTCGATGGCGAGACCAATCGCGATCTCCTCCGGAACATCCTGCAAAGCGAGATACCGTCGCTGCCAGCGCACGCGATGGCTCCGCCGGAGCTGGAAACGATCATTCATCGCGCGTTGGAAAAGGACATGGAACTGCGCTACCAGAAAAGCTCGGAGATGCTGAACGATTTGAAGGAAATCCGTTCGTTGTCTGTCAGCTGAGCTTAATCAGAAGGTGGCGCACCGGTTTCCAGTCCCGCTTTCCTCCGTCTCCAGCGTGATCTTTCAGCTGCTCCCCACGGCGACCGCCGAGACATTCGTCTCACTCATGATTCGTGTCGTCCTCACTTCCGGCGTGTTCTTCGGACTCGGTGCCGTTCTCCTCTGGTATTTTTTCAAATCGCTCGGTGAAGAAGGTGACGGGACTGATGCTCGCGCGCGCCGGCGTCCAATCTACCGGCTCATTTTCCTGGTGACGGGAATCGTCTCACTGATGCTCATCCTGGTGATTCTGGCCAGACGAGGATGACGGGCTAGCCCGCATTTCTCACAGACCTTCGCCGCGAGACGACGGATAGCGGCCTGTCTGCTTCGTTGCACGGCAATTTCGCTCCTTGACATAGTGTCGACTATGCCTTCGTCGCAAAATCGCCGTGCGCCTCGCATCCAGGCCACTCT
>DATLXH010000182.1:0-4679 GCA_035576005.1 Thermoanaerobaculia bacterium
CCGCACACACCCGAACCCGGGACGACATATCGTTTCCTTTTCTCAGTCGCAGCAATTTGCACGGAAAAACTTTCAAGTGGCCACGCGACGCAGAACGCGGCACACGCACCCCCCAACTCCGTTATCATCCGGCACTCGGGAGGTCTCAATGTCCGTCAAGACGCTCAACGATATCTTCACCCTCACGACTGCGACGCCGCGCGCTGCGGCCATGAAGTACAAGAAAGACGGCAGCTGGGTCGATATCACCGTGCCTGAACTTGCCGATACGGTCCGCTACCTCTCCACCGGCCTTCGCGTGATGGGAGTGAAGCCGGACGATCGTGTCGCGATCCTCTCCGAGAACCGGCCCGAGTGGACCATGAGCGACTTCGCAATCCTTGCGGCCGGCGCTGTCTCCGTACCGATCTACCCGACTCTTCTCGGGTGGCAGATCGAATACATCATCAACGATTCGGGCGCGGTGGTTCTGATCGCTTCCAGCGCCGAGCAGCTCGAAAAGATCCATGACATCCGAGGGCATTGCCCCTCGATTCAGCAGGTGATTGTCTGCGAGCAGCTCGAGAATCTTCCGTCAGGGACGCAGACGTTTCAGTCAGTGGTTGCCAGCGGCAGAAAGTACGAAGCAAAAGAAGGCCGCGTCCGGTTCGACGAACTGCTCAGGTCGCGCACTGCCTCCGACCTTGCGACGCTGGTCTACACGTCGGGAACGACAGGGAATCCAAAGGGGGCGATGCTTACTCATGGAAACATCGCAGAGAACGCCGTAAGTACGGCTCAGCTGATGCCAATGCGGCCCGGCGACATTGCTCTGTCCATTCTTCCTCTCTCTCACATTCTCGAGCGCACCGCGGACTTTGCATTTCTCTATCGCGGTGGCTGCGTTGCGTACGCGGAATCTGTGCTGAAGGTCGGCGAGAACCTCCAGGAAGTAAAACCCGATCTGTTCGCCGCCGTGCCTCGCCTGTTTGAGAAGATGCAGGCGAAGATCATGGATGGTGTCGCGATGCAGCCTGCATCGAAACAGAAAATCTTCAAGTGGGCTTTGACGATTGCGAAGGCGCGGCTTCCCTATCGCATCGAGAACAAGTCGCTTCCCCTGACGTTGAAGATCAAGTCCGCCATCGCCGACAAGCTGGTCTTCCGGAAGATCCACGAGAAGCTCGGAGGTCGCGTGAGGTTCGTCATCTCGGGAGGTGCTCCACTCTCCGCTGAGCTCGCGGCATTTTTCATCGGGGCCGGGGTGGAGATTCTCGAGGGCTATGGGCTGACCGAGACATCGCCAGTCATCGCCATCAACACGATGAAGCACAGAAAGATCGGGACGGTCGGGCGTGTAATCCCGGGAGTCGAAGTCAAAATCGCTGAGGATGGAGAGATCCTCTCTCGCGGTCCGCACATCATGAAGGGCTATTTCAATAATCCCGAGGCCACAGCGCAGGCGATCGACAGCGACGGCTGGTTCCATACCGGCGACATCGGGCTCCTTGACGACGAAGGTTTTCTCAAGATCACCGACCGGAAAAAAGACATCATCATCAATGCTTACGGAAAGAACATTGCGCCGCAGCCGCTCGAAGGATTGCTCAAGAGCTCTCCTTTGATCGGCACACCGGTTCTGATCGGTGATCGCAGACGTTATCTGGTTGCGTTGCTCGTTCCGAACTTCGAGAAGCTCGAGCGCGACGCTCGCGAGAAGGGAATTGCGTTCTCGTCCCGGGATGAACTGGTTGGAGACTCCCGGGTGATTGCCATGTTCCAGACGGAGATCGATCGGTTCAACATGAATCTGGATCGTCAGGAAAAGGTCCGCCGCTTTGCACTTCTCCCGAGTGACTTCAGCATCGAGAGCGGTGAGATTACCCCCTCGATGAAGGTGAAGCGGAAAGTAGTCGATGAGAAGTTCAAAGCTCTCATCGACGAGATGTACGTGGACGAAGCGAGTATGTCGGAGGCGTGAGGGTGATGTCGATCTCTCGCTCGACGCTACGAACGCAGTCCTCGCGCTACACGAGGGACATCATGACTTTTCATCAGCGTTCTCCGCTCGAGGCGCGTAGTTGATGAGCGCAGACTCCTCTGCTTTCACTCTCGATCGCGATGGCGATCTCGCGATTCTCTGGTTCGATCTGAAAGGTGACAAGGTCAACAAGTTCTCCACTGCCGTCGTCGTGGATCTCGACCGGATGCTGGATCAGATTCGCGAGATGCAGGACATTAAACGGTTGATCCTGGCGTCCAGGAAATCCGTCTTCATCGCCGGTGCTGACATCACGGAGTTCACTCAGGTTACCTCGGCCGAGCAGGCTGAGGAATTCACACGTTTCGGCCAGAGGACCTTTCTCAAGATGTCGCGCCTTCCGCAGATCACGGTCGCTGCCATCAACGGCGCGTGCATGGGCGGCGGAACCGAGATCGCGTTGAACTGCGACTACCGCGTCATGTCCGACAGCCCGAAGGCCAGCATGGCCCTTCCTGAGGTCAAGCTGGGGATCTTCCCGGCATGGACCGGAACGACGCTTCTCCCTCGCCTCATCGGGCTGCCCGGCGCCCTCGACATGATCCTCACGGGCCGCTCTTTCGATGGGCGGAAAGCGAAGAAGGTCGGGCTCGTGGATGAAGTCATCCCGGCCTCGGTTCTCATCGAAGGAGCGAAACAGTTCGCCCGCAAACAGACGGGAAAGCGTTCCGGCAGCGACAGGACTCACTTCTATCTGGAAGGAAATCCCCTCGCGCGGAAGCTGATCTTCGCGAAAGCACGCAAGGGTGTCATGTCCCGGACGCACGGTCACTATCCTGCGCCGCTCAAGGCGATCGAGGTAATGGAGACGGGATACGCGAACGGGATCGAAGCGGGCCTGGCTGCCGAGGCGCGTGAAGCCAGCCGCCTCATCATGGGAGATGTTGCGAAGAACCTCATCAGGTTGTTCTTTCTCATGGAAGAGGCAAAGAAGGATCGCAGCGGCCGGACCGTCACTCCGGTCGAAAGCAGTGCGGTACTTGGAGCTGGCGTGATGGGCGGTGGAATTGCGCAACTGATCGCCGACAAAAATGATCGCGAAGTTCGTATGAAGGACGTTCAGTGGACGGCTCTGGCGGGAGGAATGAAGGCAGCAGCGAAGATCTGGACGAAAAAACTCGAGCGCCGGCGGATCAGCCGCGGAGAGATGAATCGTAAGCTGGCTCTGATCACGACGACTACGGATTGGAGTGGTTTCGGAAGCGTCGGCCTCGTGATCGAGGCAGTGGTGGAGAACCTCGGTGTCAAGCAGACTGTGCTGGGGGAGTTCGAGTCGGTTACCCGGAATGATGCGATCTTCGCTTCCAACACCTCATCGATTCCAATCTCGCAGATCGCTGCGCGCGCATCGAGGCCGGAGAATGTCGTCGGGATGCACTTTTTTAATCCTGTGGACCGGATGCCTCTCGTTGAGATCATTCGCGGGGACAAGAGCTCTGAGGACGCTGTCGCGACAGCGGCGGCATTCGCGCGAAAACTCGGCAAGACCGTTGTGGTTTGCAACGACGGCCCGGGCTTTGTCGTCAACCGCATCCTCACTCCCTACATGAATGAGGCCGCTCATCTGCTCGAGGAGGGGAATTCGATCGATTCGCTCGACGAGGCTATGCTCGACTTCGGCATGCCGATGGGCCCGATGGCGCTTCTCGATGAAGTCGGTCTGGACGTCGCGGAGAAAGCGGGGAAAGTCATGACCACCAGCTTCCCCGACCGGATGATTCCGGCCAGATCGCTTCCTCTCCTCACTGCAGATGGCAGGTTGGGAAAGAAGAATGGACGCGGGATGTATATCTGGGTCAGCGGCAGACGTGCCGGTCCCGATCCGGGCGTGTACAAACTGTTAGGGCTCGACCGTATTCATCCGGGATCGAAGGTCGCGATGACGGACCGGATGGTGTTCTCCATGGTCAACGAAGCGTCGATGATCCTCGATGAGAGAATCGTCGCGTCTGCCGCGGACGTGGATCTCGCGATGATCATGGGGACGGGCTTTCCGCCGTTTCGTGGCGGCTTGCTCCGATACGCCGATTCGATTGGATTGGGCGAGATCGTCAAGCGTCTCGATGCTTTGCAGAGCGAGAAGGGATCGCGTTTCGAGCCGTCGAAGACATTGCGGAAGATGGCGGAGGACGGGACTGGCTTCTATGAGACATTTCCGATGAAACAGCCGGACCAGGCTCCGAGCCATTTCGAACGCGGATGAGTCGAGATAGCGAACCTTGTGAGTCGCGAACACATCGCGGATCTCTTCAGCCTGCGCGTACTGGAAGCTAGCGGCTTTTCTCACAGGCCTTCGCCGCGAGGTGGCCGAGAGCGGCCTGGATGCGAGGCGTACGACGGTTTCGCGACGAGAGCATAGTGGACACTGTGTCCAGAGCAACCGGGGCGGGTGTAGGGACGCAGGGCCTGCGTCCGGCACCCAGACATTCGCATCAGGAATTCTGCATCTCGGCATGAACCCTCGTCCAAAGCGATGGCCGACGACAATCTTCTCGGTCAGGGACAGGGTTCACAGCGAGAGACCTCGCCAGCGACTCTGGAGCGATGTGAGGAACTCCGATTCGCCTCCGGCCAGCCAGGATTCGAGGATTTGTCTTGACTGCGGATCCACTCCGGGGAGTCCCCCCAGACCGACCGCCTGGGCAACTCTCCCTATCGG
>DATLXH010000183.1:0-6748 GCA_035576005.1 Thermoanaerobaculia bacterium
GGCTTGGATGCGAGGCGCACGGCGATTTTGCGACGAAGGCATAGTCGACACTATGTCAAGGAGCGAAATTGCCGTGCAACGAAGCAGACAGGCCGCTATCCGTCGTCTCGCGGCGAAGGTCTGTGAGAAATGCGGGCTAGCCCGCTAGGGTTCGACAAAAAAGCGGCAGCCAGCCCGCGACGGAGCGCTCCGGAGGCGAGGCGCAGCGCATCATGTTAGCCACGGAGCTTCAGCGATACCTTGGTCAATCCGGCAAACCGTAGCTTCGCGGCAGGACCACGCGAAACGTAGAGCCGTAACCGGGCTTGGTCTCGAGCTCGAGACTGGCATCAAGCAACTCGCAGAGCCTTTTGACTATCGACAGACCGACGCCTTCGCCCGGTTGCTCCCTCGCGGGGAGAGCCTCCGACTGGGAGGCGAGTGTCTCAGCTGGAGCCATGTCGCGGCGCCTGTCGGTGCTCAGCTCTTTCGCTTCATTCGCAACTGCGGTCGCCTGGTGAAGCTCCTGCGCGAAGGGAGCAGCTCGAGCTTCGTCAATTCCTGGCCCCGTGTCCTGAACCGAGAAAGTCCATCGGTCGACGTCGCGAAGTTTGTCCAGGCCCCACGTAATCGAAACGCCCCCCCGGTCCGTGTACTTCACAGCATTGAGCAGAAGGTTCTGGAGAATCCGCACAATTTTGGCTTTGTCCCCCTCGACCGCCAGGCTCACCGGTCCATCCATCTTTAGAAATAGTCCCCGGTCCGTCGCAGCCAGTTGGGAGGCCATGCAGAAGTCGCGAAGCGTGGCCGCCGCATCGAACTGACTGAGCTCACGCTGTTCGTGTCCCGCTTCCAGACGAGCCAGACTCAGCAGATCGTTGAGCATGTCCTGCAGGGAGGTGACGCTTTTGCTCAACATACCGGCAACCTCGACGCGGACCGGCGCCGGAAGCGCCAAGCCGCCATCATCGAGCAACTCCGCCGCGCCCTTTACGACCGTCACACTGCCTCGAAGATCGTGCGCTGCTGTACGCCACCCCTCAGCACGTTCGCGCTCGAGGACCTTCAGCGCGCCAAGTGCATGCTCCAGATCCGTGACATGTCCTGCTGCTTCTGTCTGGTGTAAACGCCAGTACTGCGCTGAGCTCTCCGTCACACCGTGGCTGCACAGTTCCATCCACGCCCGGCGGGCCGTCGGCATGACGCTCGGCTCCAGAGAGGGATGAGCCGCCGCATATCGCTCCAACTCGTCAGCAACACAGATCTGCAGATAGCCCCACTCACGGATCAGCTCACGCAGTTGATAGCCCTGCTGCCAGCGTTGTAGACCGTGCTCGCAGACCCTTTCCGTTTGAAGCCGCTCGAGATTCGGATCCAGGTCGCCCGGGACCTCCTGAATCGTGTGACCGAAGCAGTCGAGCACGGCAGGAATGTGGTCGTTGAATTGTGCGCGGGACAGGGACGATGCGATCGTGCGCTCGGGCCCCACTGCCGCTTCCCCTGCAGCGCGCCACGCGACAAGAATCGCATCGCGACGGGCCAGCAACGCCGTGGCCAGGGCGCTGAGCTGCTCGAGTGCCGGGTTCGAGGGAAACACTACGTGAAGAACCTTCACCACCTCGTCTGCAACTGTAGAGACTTCCTCCTCTTTCAAGGCCACACTCTCCTTCAAACTCTCCGGTTTCCACACCGCTCACGCAATGGCTGGATGGTTATTTGCACTGCAAAATGCGATCCTTTAAAAGCCGGTTGCATTTTTTGGTTTGATTTCCCCACTACTAATGCGGACGAGAGTCGTCCCCGCACCCCTGATTCGTGAGAAGACCAGACACAGCTTTACCCTCCAGCCAGTTCGCCGTGCGTGTGGCTGCGGCCTTGCTGGTGTGCGTTCTGCTTGGGGGAGTGCTTCTTCTGATGCGGGAGGGGGAGGCACGCGCCCGTCGGCAGCTCGAAAACCGGTTCCAGGCGCGTGGCGAGCTCGCACAGATTTTCCTGAAAGCCTATGTTGAAGATCTCCTTCGACGGGAGCGTCAGGTAGCCGAGAAGCGCCTGTCCGCCGCGATTGTCACCCAGCCGGAGTTCGATGTAGTCGTGGAGGCGTTCGGACTCGAGGCGGCTGTTGTGACGGATGGGGCAGGCAGGTTGCTGGCCGTTTATCCGCCGAAGCCGGAGATTCTGGGAAGCGACATTGCCGCCCGTTACGGACATCTTCGACGCGCCCTTATTGCCGGGAGCGCAGTGTCACCCGTTGTTAGCTCTGCCGCAACCGGAGCTCCGATCGTGGCCTTCGCGACCCGCTACCCCACCCCCCAGGGCTGGCGGGTGTTCAGCGGGGCGTGGGATCTGTCGCGCGCGCCCCTGCGCGCATTCCTAGAAAATCTCATCCCGATGAAGGGCGGCGTTGCGGAGCTTGTCGATGAGAGCGGGTCTGTCGTGACCAGCGGCAGCGTGTCTGAACGGGCGCTGGTTATTCTGCCACCAGGCGCACCCCGACCGTCCTCATCCCGCTCTCGACCCGTCAAGCCAGCGAGTGAAAGACAATCTGTCGACCTGCCAATCCCGGGCACACCCTGGCGGTTGATTGCCTCTGTGGATAAGGCCGTGCTTTACGGACCGATCAGCGGCACGTCCCACCTGGTGCCCATTTTTCTCTTCGCTGTTCTGTCAGCCTTTCTCGTTGCTGCAACGTTCCTGCTCGTGCGCCTGATCGAGAGCCGTTCGCAGTTGCGAATCGCAAACGCCGATCTCGATCGTCTGGCGCGCTACGACCGCCTGACGAATGTGACGAACCGCCGCCACCTCGAAGAGGAGCTCGAGAAGTGCCGGAACATCGCCCGAAGGCATCAGCAGGATTTCTCACTGCTACTCATTGATGTCGATCACTTCAAGACCGTGAACGACGAGCACGGACACAGCGTCGGTGATGATGTTTTGCGTGGGCTGGCCGGCGTTCTGGCAAAAGAAGTTCGCCTCGAAGACACGTTCGGAAGATGGGGAGGGGAAGAGTTCCTGGCGATCCTCCCGGACACGCCCGCGGCCGGCGCCCTCAAAGTAGCTGAAAGGATGCGACGCGCCGCTGAGTCACTCCCCATAACAACTGCAGAGGCCCAGGTCGTTCATGCGACCGTGAGTATCGGCAGCGCGACTGCAAAGGGCGTCTGGGATCTATCGGTGCTCAAGCGTGCCGATGACGCCCTCTACAGAGCGAAGGCCGAGGGACGGAACCGGGTAGTTTCGAGTGAAGACCGCCCCACCCTGAAACTTGCAACCACGGCTGATACCGTGGCCTGAGCGAAATTGCCGTGCAACAAAGCAGACAGGCCGCTATTCGTCGTCTCGCGGTCTGGGAGAAATGCGGGTTAGTAGACGGCAATATGACGGTGAGTCCACCAGCTGCTCCCAACGCGATACCCGCTCCGCGGGGAGTGGGCCCGTCGCGCCCGCAGAAGAGCGGCTTGCGTTAACGCTTCCAGGTCCGGGGGAATGATCAGGCGTGCCGGGGATGTGTGCCGGGGATGAGCTTGTGACGTGCCAGACGCGCTACACTCGCACTGACCCATGCCATCGATTCGCGGTCGGTTTGCCACAACGCAGTGGACCCTCGTACTCGCTGCCGGTAAGCGCGGGTCCCCCGAGGCTGAAGAAGCTCTGGCCCGGCTCTGCTCACTCTACTGGTATCCCATCTTTGCGTTCGTTCGGCGCCACGGCCATTCGCTCGAGGAAGCGCAGGACCTGACGCAGTCCTTCTTTACTCGTCTCATCGAGAAAGAAGACTTCGCCGCGGCCGATCGCGACCGAGGCCGCTTCCGTACGTTTCTCCTCACCGCGTGCCAGCACTTCCTGCTCAACGAGCATGATCGCCGGCACGCCATCAAGCGCGGAGGCCACAGTGCCGCGATACCGATCGACATCGCTACTGCGGAAGAGCGTTATCAACGTTCGCTCATGCACGCGGAAACCCCCGAGCGTCTCTATCAACGTCAATGGTGTCTCACGCTGCTCGCGTCCGTCCTCGACACAGTTCAAGGCAACTACCGCAGCGCCGGGAACGACCGTCTGTTCGAACGTCTCCGTGGATTCCTGACGATGGATGATGCCGCCGGGACGCACGCCGACGCAGCCGACGATCTCGGCATGACTCCCGCCGCGGTAAAGGTCGCGGTTCATCGTCTACGCCGCCGTTACCGAGACGCATTGCTCAGGCGCGTCGCGGAAACCGTGGATTCCGACGAGGCAATCGACGACGAGATTCGCTATCTGCTGAAAACCGTGGGTGCCGTGTAACCCCGGACAGCCGCCCCTTAATACAGAAGCAGGAGGAGTCAACCATGGATACGAAAACCTGTTCGAAATGCGGCCGCCACACTGATGGCGAGGAACCGCACGGACTCTGTCCGTCATGCCTGCTCGCGCAGAATGCTTTCACCGAAATGCTGGATCGATCCGACCGCCTGTGTGCGAGCTGCGATCACACCCTCGCGGACGATGCGCGTTTCTGCGCCAGCTGCGGGACGCCGGCGCCCGCAACGCCCTCTTCATCAGATGACCCACTTCGCCAGGCTCTGGAAGCAAAACTGGGGGGCCAGTATCGCGTACTCCGTCTGCTTGGTCGTGGCGGCATGGGCGCCGTCTATCTGGCGCGTGACCTGACCCTCGAGCGCGAGGTCGCCATCAAGGTTGTCAAACCGGCCTCAGACGCACAAGGCATGTACGACCGCTTCCGCCGCGAAGCGAAAACCGCGGCCAAGCTTTCCCATCCGAATATCGTTCCGCTGCATGCCTTCGGCGAGATCGACGGCATGCCATTCTTCGTGATGGGTTACGTCCGCGGCGAATCCCTTGCCGAACGGTTGCGACGAGAGGGAAAGCTCCCCGAGACAGAGTCGCGGAGGATCCTCGCGGAAGTTGCAGACGCACTCGATCACGCGCACCGTCAGGGTGTCGTGCATCGCGACGTGAAGCCGGACAACGTACTCCTGGAAGACGCATCCGGTCGCGCCCTGCTGACCGACTTCGGCATCGCCAAGACGATGAATCGCGGCGAGACGTTGACGCAACACGGCAGCGTCGTCGGAACCCCGCATTACATGTCGCCCGAGCAGGCCGCGGGAAGGACCGACATCGACGGCCGAACCGACATCTACTCCCTCGGCGTCATGGGTTACGCGATGCTCGCTGGCCGACTGCCTTTCGAGGGCAACTCCGCCGCGAACGTTCTCGCCAAACATCTGACCCAGTCGCCGACGCCGCTCCGATCGCTGGCACCGACGATCTCTGACTCGACGCTGCAGGCGGTCGAGCGCTGCATGGCCAAGGATCCCGCCAAGCGCTGGGCGGACAGCCGCGCTCTCAAGCTGGCCCTTGGAGCTACCGAGGAGAACCGCCTTCCCGAAGCTCTGGAAGCGGTCCAAGGGCAGGGAGTGGCCTTCATCGCGAAGGCAGCCGTGATGCTTTTGCTGAGTTGGCTGGTCATCATCCGCATGCAGCACGCACCCATCGGCGTTCTTGGCATCATCACCGCGACCATCGTCGTCGGCTACGTAATGCTCGTGGCGTCGCTGAGGTTTCAAGGCTTCCCTGTCGCTCTTGCACAGCGCGTCATCTGGACTGAACCGTCATGGTGGCCGTTCTGGTATCCGCGCGGGCTCCGCCGCCGCAGCAATGTGTGGGACCGACTTCCACGATCGGTGCAAAGGCTTCGATGGTTCACCGTCACTCTCCTTCCGTGGACCGCCTCCATGGTGCTCGTATTCGTATTTCTCGAATTCCCGAGTGGCAACGGTGCGAAGACGCTGGCAATGGCCCTCTTCGGAATTGTGATCACCGGCGCCACCGAGTTCGCAGCAAAGCGCGAACTGAAGCGGATGGGGATCACCTCCCGTCAAGACCGCCACCGCATCGCATCCGGATCTCCGCCGTCGCACCCGACCTTCTGGAGTCAGCCGCATATCGCGGTCGTCCTGGGGCCGCCGTTGCAGGGCGAAACGCTCCGCCATGCAGATTCTCCGCACGATCAACTGCGGTCGATCCTGCGGTTAGCCGATGAGTTGTCCGGCCCGCTCCGGCCACTGGGAGCGGAGGCGGCCACCGCTGCGCGGCGACTGGTCGGCTCGATCGAGCAATCGAACAAACAGATTGCCGACCTGGCGCGTAACCTCGAACCTGGGGAGGAGCAGCGACTCGTTGAGAAGGTCGGGGCGCTCGCGAACATCGAGGAATCCTCGCCGATGCGCGTGCTGATCGAAAAGCAGCTCGAGTTGATCCGCGACCTGACCGTGCGGATCGAAGATGCGAAAGAGAGACGAAACCGACATATCGAGATGCTCAAAACGCTGGCGCTGCATCTCGCCTCTTTGCACGCCCGACTTGGCGAGACGCCATCCGAGGTCCGCTCCCTGAGCGACAACGTACGCGCTCTCTGTGACCACATCAGCCAGCAGGGAGTCGCCATGGCCGATGATCTGCCGACCGTCGAACTGAGAAATACGCCGATGTGACTGTGACCGGCCCACTCAAGCGCGCAACGTCCACATCCCTGAGACCTGAGCTCGGTCTCGCGTCGGACTCTCGCCGTTACCGAACTGAGTGTAAGCTTGCGAGGTCCCTCGCCCCTCCCGCCCACACATCCAAGCTTCTAAGAAACACCTAGGTTTTATGCGGCTTTGACGAGGGTATAGCCGAGTTGTTTTGCCCTCTTTTCCATGGTTTTGATTATCCGTTGCTCATGCCGGTGTAGGTACTGATCAGGACCTGGATCGACGTATGGACG
>DATLXH010000184.1:0-4245 GCA_035576005.1 Thermoanaerobaculia bacterium
GCGAGATCGACGTTCTTCGCCAGAAGGACGAAGTCCGCAGAGTTCTCGGCTATCTCCCACAGGAGTTCGGCGTCTATCCGCGGATTTCCGCCGAGGAGATGCTCGATCACTTCGCGATTCTGAAGGGGATTCAGAAGACGTCGGAGAGAAAGGAACTCGTCGCTGCGCTCCTCCGCCGGACGAATCTCTACGATGTTCGCAGACAGAAGCTGGGCACGTATTCAGGCGGCATGCGTCAGCGATTCGGCATCGCGCAGGCACTCCTCGGCAATCCGAAGCTGATCATCGTCGACGAACCGACTGCCGGCCTCGATCCTGGCGAGCGCGTCCGCTTTCACAATCTGCTGGCCGAGATCGGCGAAAACGTGGTCGTCATTCTCTCCACGCACATCGTCGAAGACGTGAGCGATCTCTGCAGCCGCATGGCCATCATTTCAGGCGGCCGAGTCCTCGCCTCCGGAGAGCCTTCACAGTCGATTGAGGCGATCAAAGGGAAGATCTGGCAGCGGATCGTGCCGAAGGATGAGCTGGAGGCGTATCAGAAGCAGCACGCGGTGATCTCAACCCGTCTCGTCGGTGGGAAGACGGTCGTGCATGTGTTTGCGAACGAGCGTCCCGATCCGACCTTCGAGCCGGTTCCGGCAAGTCTCGAGGACGTCTACTTCGCCACACTCCACGAATCGGCCCCGCTGGCCGTGGTGGCGGCGTGATCGGAGCCATTGCACGATTCGAGCTGCGCTATCACCTCAGGCAGCCACTCTTCTGGATCCTGACAGCGCTCTACTTCATCCTCACATTTTTCGCAGTCACCAGCGATGCCGTTCAGATCGGTGGGGCAGTGGGCAATGTGAATCGGAACGCACCGTACGTGATCATGCAGTTCCTGCTGGTGATGACCGTGTTCGGAGTGCTCACCACGACGGCATTCGTTGCCAATGCAGTGCATCGCGACTTCGAGCTCGGAACCGATGCTCTCTTCTTCAGTTCACCGATTCGCAAGTGGCATTACCTTGCCGGGCGATTCCTGGGGTCTTTCCTCGTGGGAGCGATGGTCTACCTCGGCGTTGTGCTGGCGATCATGATCGGAAGTTTCATGCCGTGGCTGGACAAGGAGCGGCTGGGACCGTTCGAGCTGTGCAGCGTCGGCCTGGAGGGCGCCTGGCCGCTGACAAACCGCTTTGAGTTGCGTGTCCGGGCAGATTACGGACAACAAAAACGACAGTTCGGCGGGAACCTCAACCAGACCAGCGGATCGCTCCTGCTGAGGCGCAACTTTTGATGCATCCGTTCGTCCGGATTACGGTTCGATTTTCATCTCGCTGCTGGCGTGGTGGATTCTTCGAGTGCAGCCAGTCAATGCCGCCCGTCGAGATTCTCCGGCAGAACGCACGCGCGCCGCCGTGGAGGAAAGCCGCAACCTCCTCCGCGAGGGAAGGCTCGAGGAAGCCCTGCAACTCACCAAAGAAATCGACAAACAGAACAAGGCAAATACGGTCACGCTCATACAACTGGCAACCATCCATAACCGGCTTGGACAGTTCCGGCAGGAGGCAGAGGTGTGGGAGCGGTTCGTTTTGATCGCTCCGCGCCCAGAGGAGGCCTGTCCCGATCTCCCGCGAGCCTATGAACGAGCCCATATCAGAGAGAAAGCCCTCGAGGCGTCCCGGCGCTGCATTGGTTTCGATCCCGGCAGCCTTCGACGATGCCGGAGGCCGGACTGTCGCTCGCTGCGCACCTGATGATCGTTTCGCTCGTATTCGTGGCAGTGAATCTGATCCGGGGAATTGCCGGTAGAAAGCTTCTCATCGAAACCGTTCTCATGAGCGTGGCTTTCGGCGCAGACATCGCGTATGAGAATCCTGAAGGTGATCATTCACGATGATCCCAACCTCGTTGAGCTCGATCGATCGCTCAAGACCGGAGAGTACGATTTTTGCCGAACCCTCAACGAGGTTCGCCAAAACAACCACAGCAATCGCCGCAATGGCCCCTCTTTGTCTACACCCAGCCGCAGGACATTCACATTGCCCGGATTGCCCGAGAGGGAGGCAGCTCGATCGACTCCACCAGATCGTACGGCGGGTTCCACGCGCCGTATGCCTCTCGAATCATGAGGATGGATCAGTGCTTTGGTGCGTTCGTTGATTTCTTGCACGACGCCCGCCTCTGGGATGACAGCATCGTCATCCTCACGGCCGATCACGGCGATTCACTGGGCGAGGGTGGGCGCTGGGGCCACGCCTACACGATCTATCCGGAGGTCATCAGGATTCCGCTGATCGTTCATGTGCCTCAGCAATTTCTGAACGGCCGCGTCATCGATCTGAACCGGCTTGCCTTCTCCACCGACCTCACGCCGACGCTCTACGATCTTCTCGGGCACGAGCTCACGGAGACTTCGCCGTTGTTCGGCCGTTCCCTCCTTCCTCTTCGCGGACAGACACAGACTCCCAAGACCGGACTCATCGTGTCGAGCTACGGCCCGGTTTTTGGATGGCTATCGCATCAGGGACGATCGCTGTTCATCGCCGACGCGATCAACTATCGCGAGGAGTCGTTCCGAATCCCTCTCGAAGGACCGGCTGTGGCGGAAGAAGTGACCGACGACGTCCACCGAAGCGGCCGAGCCGCGATCAAGGAGGCCACCCGGATGCTTGATACCTACTACCGCGTTCCTCTGCGGCGATGACAATCGAGGTGGCCACGGCACAGTTTGTTCACGGGCAATTGGCGGTTGGAAGTCCGTCTGCCGTCGCTGAAAGGGGTAGGGAGGCGCTGTCTGTTTGTTGCGAAGATCCCGTGAGTCGGCTATCCTGATCTCGTGTCTCCCTGGGTATACGAGCGGCCTTACGTCAACGGTCTCGACTAACGCGGAACCGATTTGAAACCGACGCGCTAATGCAGAACTCCCCCCTCGTCATCGTGATCATCGATGACTCTTCGCCTATCCGAAGCCTTCTGGAAGCGAGCGCCGCCGTGTCGGGAGAGCTTGTGGTCGCCGCCGGAACTTTCGCAGAAGGCCTGATCGTGCTCCGCGAGTATCCCTGGGACGTTGCGATCATTGACCCGCAACTTCCCGACGGCGACGGACTCGCGCTCTGCCGGGATGTAGCGGCGGGGTTGCGCGAGGTCGAACCGCACCGGCACATCCTGTTCCTCAGCGCGACCGACAGTCCGGAGGGGAAGCTGCGCGGCTTCGACGCTGGTGCCGACGAGTACATCAGCAAGAACGCGGATGCAGCTGAACTTGTCGCCCGGTTCGGAGCTCTCCGGCGGTCCGTCATCAGTCAAAAGGACCTGCTCCTTCGCCTTGCAACGCTCGAGCATCTCTCCGTGATCGACGGACTCACTCAGGTATACAACCGCCGCTTCTTTCAATCGGAGTTGCGCATGTTGTTCGATGTCGCCTCCCGGCACGATCGGCCTCTGGCGATTGCCATGATTGACATCGATCACTTCAAGGAAGTCAACGATGCAAACGGTCATGCCATCGGCGATCTGGTGCTGAGCCAGGTTTCAACGGCAATCGCACAGAAAATCCGGTCGTGCGACATTCTGGCGCGATACGGGGGAGACGAGTTCGCGGTGCTTTTGCCCGAGGCGACGCTTGCGGACGCGGCTGTCATTGCCGAGAGGGTCCGCAGCGCAGTCGAGTCTCTCCGCGTGGATGGAAACTCAGCACAATTACGGATGTCGATCAGCGTCGGGGTCGCCGCGGTACCGAAAGCCGATACCCCCACGCACGTCCACTTCCTGGAGGCGGCCGACCGCGCGCTTTATCGCGCCAAAGAGCAGGGCCGCAACCGCGTCCGGCTCGACGGCACCGAAGCCTCACCCCGGGACGGCGCGAGCAGCGGGCTGAGTTGTCTGGTGAGATGATTCCGGCAGAGGAGTGTTTGATCTCAGATGGCTGAGATTTTGGACATCCTTCTTTCGAGCCTTTCGTATTGCCGCTGTCGGATCGAATCGCCAGAACGCATAGCCGAGAATCAGTAACGCGACGGCGGTCCATAGAATCCGGTTCAGGAGAAACGGTCCCTCCAGCGGCAGGACCTGGGTGTTTTTCTGAAAGACCGTCCAGTAGCGTGTCGTCAACCCGAACGAACGTCTTCTGAATCCCCTTCAGAATCGCGAAGTGATCGAGCATCTCCTCGGCGGAAATCCGCGGATAGACGCCGAACTCCTGTGGGAGATAGCCGAGAACTCTGCGGACTTCGTCCTTCTGGCGAAGAACGTCGATCTCGC
>DATLXH010000185.1:0-41862 GCA_035576005.1 Thermoanaerobaculia bacterium
CGCTTGGAAGTTGAGTTGCTCCCCGTTACACTGTGTCTGTTGCACGCCGCCGCCTCCCATGTTCTCAAGTTGTTGGTCACACTCAACTTAATAGCATGGTGCGGCGGCTTTTCTTTATCAGCGTGAGAAATGCGGGTTAACAGGGTCGCATTTTGAGATCCTTCGTAGCAAAAAGCGCTCCTCAGGATGACGAACGTTGTTTGTGGAGTTGGGCAACAAACCCTGAAGCCGGGTGCTATGGATCTCTTCGCCGCCTACAGCGGCGGGAGAGTGACGGGACTCCAGATGCGCTCCCTCGGGTTAGGACACTTCTACGCCGCGTTCTAACACGCGGTAGACTTTGCCCGGAATGTCTGACCCTCTTCGGATCGCATACCTTCAGGAAGATACCGACCTTTCGGGTGGCGTCCGGGTGGTGATGGCCCAGGCCGATGCACTCATTGCGCGAGGTCACCGGGTCACACTCGTGAACAAAGGCCTTCCGATGAGCTGGCGTCAATCCGAGGCGGAGTGGCTGCACCCGGGAGATTTTCGGGATGTGGATCTGACGCCTTTTGACTTTGTGATCGGAACCTTCTGGACAACAGTGAGAACGGCCTATGAGCTCGCCGGGCCGCGCGCGATTCACCTCTGCCAGGGGTATGAAGGGGCGTTCAGCTTCTATGAGCAGCAACGGCCGGAGATCGATGCCGTCTACTCGCTCCCCGTTCCGAAGTTCGTCGTCAGTCGTCACCTCGCTGAGATTTGCAGGGGATTCACGTCCAACGTCACGTTCGTCGGTCAGATCGTGGACGACGAGTTCTTTCGAGAGCCGGTTGCACGGGAGGGCGAAACGCTCCGGGTTCTCCTGGCAGGTGCCGCGCAGATCGACCTCAAAGGCATCGACGACGGCTACGACGCTGTCGCGCACGCCCGGTGGCTGGGCGCAAGTCTGGAGCTGGTCCGTGTCTCGCCATGGGCGCCGTCAGCCGCGGAGCCTCTCGAGTATGTCCAGGACTTTCGCGTCGCGCTCCCTGTGCACGAGATGACTCGGCTTGTCCACTCCTGCGATCTCTTCATCGGTCCCAATCACTCGGAAGAGGGTTTTGGTCTCCCGGCCGCCGAAGCGATGGCGGCAGGGATTCCGACTGTTCTCACTCGCATTCCTTCCTATCTCTCCTTCCACGAAGTGGCTGACTACGCGCTCTTTGCGGACGAAGGCGACGCCGAGGGTCTGGGTGAGCAACTGGCCGTCCTCGCTGAGGAGTCGGATCTGAGGGCGCAGATTCGCCAGCGAGGCTCAGCCGTGGCTGAGCAATTTCGCTCCGGGCTTGCGGCCGAGCGCATTGAGAGCGATCTGATGGCACGCCGCGACCTCCTCCGGTCGGGAGGCTAGTGGAGTGTATTCGATGAATTGGTACCACCTGGCTTGGTCTCGCCGTCGTGAGCTTCGTTGCGACTCCTCAGCATAGTCACCACTATTCCTTTCGTCGCCGCGCCTCGCCCACGTCGCCGATCCCATCGCCATCTGGTACCAATTCATCAAATGCACTCCGCTAGTTCGAATCAGCCGGCTGTCCCACCGGCATCAAACAATTTGCTATCCTCTCGCCTCTCACGTTAGCGGCCCTGGATCCAGTGGTCTCCCGGAAACCTGTAAGGACGAAAATCGATGACGACCCCCACACCCATCACAGTTGCCTATGGCGACGGAATCGGCCCCGAGATCATGGAAGCGACGCTCAGGATTCTCGATGCTGCAGGAGCCGAGCTGGAGAGGGAAGTCATCGAGATCGGCGAAAAGGTCTACGGGCGGGGTCTGAACACCGGCATCGAGCCCTCGGCCTGGGAGTCGCTGCGCCGCACCCGCGTTTTCCTCAAGGCTCCGATCACGACACCCCAGGGCGGAGGCTTCCAGAGTCTGAACGTCACCACGCGCAAGACACTCGGTCTCTACGCGAACGTCAGACCCTGTGTCTCCCTTCATCCTTTCGTGCATACCAAGCACCCGGATATGAACGTCGTCATCGTACGGGAGAACGAAGAGGATCTTTACGCGGGAATCGAGCATCAGCAGACTGATGAGGTCGTCCAGTGCCTCAAGATTATCAGCCGCCCTGGTTGCGAGAAGATCGTTCGCTATGCCTTCGAGTATGCGATTCAGAACGGTCGGAAGAAGGTCACGTGCTTTACCAAAGACAACATCATGAAGCTGACCGATGGCCTCTTCCACAGAGTATTCGACGAGATCGGTGCGGGATATCCTCAGATCGAGCAGGAGCACTGGATCGTTGACATCGGCGCCGCAAAGCTCGCCGACACGCCGGAGATTTTCGACGTGATCGTCATGCCCAATCTCTACGGGGACATTCTTTCCGACGTCGCGGCCCAGATCGCAGGATCGGTCGGGCTGGCAGGGTCAGCCAACATTGGCGACCGCTGCGCTATGTTCGAGGCGATTCACGGCTCCGCTCCGCGTCGTGCGGGCCAGAACGTTGCGAACCCGTCGGGGTTACTTCTTGGCGCGGTCATGATGCTCGTGCACATCCGGCAGGGACCGATCGCGGAACGCGTCCACAACGCCTGGCTCACCACGATGGAGCAGGGAATTCATACCTATGACATTTTCGAGGAGGGTGTGAGCAGGCAGAAGGTCGGCACCAGCGAATTCGCCGACGCGGTCATAGACCATCTGGGACAGAAGCCGGGGACGTTGCGCGCGGTCACCTACGGCGAAACGCCGGAGCAGACGATGTCGGTCGAAACGAAAGTATCGACCAGGAAAAAGGAGCTTGTGGGGGTCGATGTCTTTTTTGATTCGAAGGATCGTGATCCGTCGCGGCTTGCAAACGCCCTCGAGCCGCTGTGTGGCGACGATTTTCGTCTTCACATGATCACGAATCGCGGAATCAAGGTCTGGCCCGATGGATTTCCCGAGACTTTCTGCTCAGATCACTGGCGAGGCCGTTTCATGTCGAAAGCTCCGGCATCGACATCCACGAGTGGACAGGTCGTGTCGCTTCTCGGCCGTCTCGCAGAGGCGAAACTCGATTTCATCAAGACCGAGCATCTCTGCACATTCGACGGCAAGCCCGGTTTTTCGGCCTGATCGATCCAGTCGAGCCCAGGATGACTCTGCTCCCTCTTGTCGCCGTCATCATGGGAAGCAAGTCAGACTGGGAGACGATGCAGCATACGGTTGAGATGCTCGCGCGCTTCGAGGTTGCTCACGAGAAGGAGATCGTTTCGGCTCACCGGACGCCGGAATGGTTGCGCCAGTACGCATCGAGCGCACAGGGGCGCGGCCTCGAGCTGATCATCGCGGGAGCCGGAGGGGCGGCGCATCTTCCCGGAATGGTCGCAGCGCAGACGGCGCTGCCTGTGCTGGGTGTGCCGGTCGAGACGACGTCGCTCAAGGGACTCGACTCTCTTCTGTCGATCGTTCAGATGCCAGCCGGCGTCCCGGTCGCGACATTTGCGATCGGTAAAGCGGGGGCGATCAATGCCGCGCTTTTTGCAATGTCGGTTCTGGCTCTCTCCAGACCGGAGCTTGGTGATCGTCTTCGCACGTTCCGGGAAGAGCAGACCGTTGCAGTGAGGAGCACATCCATCGAATGAACAATCCCATCCTGCCCGGTTCTGCGATCGGAATTCTCGGCGGAGGTCAGCTCGGCCGGATGCTGGCGCTTGCCGCCCGGACCATGGGGTTCCGGGTTCACAACCTGTCGCCCGAGCGCGACTCTCCCGCAGGGCAGGTCTCCGATCTCGAAGTCATTACGCCCTACTACAACCTCGATCAGATTCGCTTTTTTGCGGCAGGAGTGAGCGTGGTGACGTTCGAGTTCGAGAACGTTCCGGCGGACTCCGCCGCGGCCGCGGCCGAACAGACAATCGTCAGACCGAAACATTCCGTGCTTCATACGACGCAGCACAGAGGGCGCGAGAAACAGTTTCTGGAGGGCATCGGAGTGCAGGTTGCCCGCTTCGCGCACGTTCAAACTCTGAGCGAGCTGCGTACGGCCTTTGACGAGGTTGGATTCCCAGCCATTCTCAAGACGGCGACGGCAGGCTACGACGGGAAAGGACAGTACAGGATCGATCGCGAGGATGACGCGGAGAACGCGTGGCGGTCGGTCGGCAAAAAGGACGCAGTCCTCGAGTCACTCATCGAGTTTGACAAGGAGATCTCCGTGGTCGGCGCACGTGGTGTCGACGGCTCTTTTGTTCACTACGGAGCGATCGAAAACATCCACGTCAATCACGTTCTCGACATCTCGATCGCGCCTGCGCGGATTCCTGCGGAGACCGCTCAAAGGGCGATCGAGATTACTCGGAAGATTCTCGAAGAGCTCGATGTGGTGGGAGTTCTCTGCGTCGAAATTTTCATCACGCAGGGAGGGGAGCTGATCGTCAATGAGCTGGCTCCGCGACCTCACAATTCTGCTCACCTGACAGTCGATGCATGTGCGACAAGTCAGTTCGAACAGCAGCTTCGTGCCGTCTGCGCCCTCCCGTTCGGCTCGACCCAGCTGCTCAGACCGGCGGTGATGGTAAATCTGCTCGGGGATCTCTGGAGTGACGGCGAGCCAGACTGGGCAGCGGCGCTTCGCTGGTCAGAGGTGAATCTCCACCTTTACGGGAAAGAGCAGGCAAGCCCGGGCCGGAAGATGGGACACATCACGGTCCTTGGCGATTCGGTTGAAGAGGCTCTGGAGATCGCCATGACTGCCCGGGCCTCGCTCAGTCGCTCGCTCTGACCATCGAAGCCATGATGTTCGGCGCGTACCTGGTTACACGAACGGCTCGCAGAAAAAGCGGCTCCTGGCTCGACTGGCGGCACGTTTCTTGAGACGACCCGGGTAGCGCGCAGGGCCGTGTTGGACGCGCCGCGTGGAGGGGTCAGACGTGTTCCTTAGCACCGCATCGCTTCTATTCGCCAGGAACTTTCTCAAGCATCCCAGGATGCTCGGCTCTATCATTCCGAGCTCGCGATTCCTCATCCGCCAGCTTCTAGGCCGGGTTGACTGGGATACGGCACGAGTCATTGTGGAATTCGGGCCCGGCGTTGGGAGCATTACGGCCGAGGCACTACGTCAGATGCGCCCCGACGCTACGATGGTGGCCATTGAGATGAATGGCGACTTTGTCGAGATGCTCAAGTCGACTTACCGCGACCCACGCCTTCACGTTATTGAGGGCTCCGCTGCCGATGTGAAGAACATCCTGAGGCAACTCGGCATCACGAAGGCCGATGTTGTCATCTCGGGGATTCCTTTCAGCACGCTTCCGCCCGGAGTCGCAGGCGAGATCGTAAGGAGTACTCATCAGGTGCTGGCGAAGGGTGGACTCTTCCTGGTCTATCAATTTTCCTCGGAGGTCCTCAGGCACCTGCGAAAAGTCTTTAAAGAGGTGGTCCAGGCGTTCGAACCTCTCAATATTCTCCCTGCCAGACTTTTCTACTGCCGCAAGTAATTCGCCCAAGGCGGCTGACCCGCATTTCTCACAAACCTTCGCCGCGAGACGACGGATAGCGGCCTGTCTGCTTCGTTGCACGGCAATTTCGCTCCTCGACATAGTGTCGACTATGCCTTCGTCGCAAAATCGCCATGCGCCTCGCATCCAAGCCACTCTCCGCCGTCTCACGACAAAGGTCTGTGAGAAATGCGGGCTCAGGAACCGAGAAACCGCCACAAGCTGCGGTTTTCGCGCACTTCCGGTGAGCTGTGCAGACCACGTTTCCAGAGAAAATCCATCTCGACGTACGTGGAGCTCAGCCCTATGCGCGACTCGAGGATGAGAAGGATGCTCGCAGCGAGCATGAGTCCGGCGCCGATGAAAACAAAGACGATCGCCACCACTGCGAGGTTCGTGTCAGTCAGTGCGACGACTCCGATAGCGACGCTGGTCGCCAGGAAGGTGCTCAGCGCGATGTAGAGGCGCGTGAGTGCGCGTTGTAGAAGGCGTGCACGATGGATCGCTCGTTCCATCAGATCGAAAAGCATCGTGCGCTTTTCCTTGATGAACTCTTCCCCTCGCGTGTCATCCGCGAGTCCTTCGATCTCCTTGGACAGCTCACGCACGCGATCGATGACGCGAGTCAGTCGTTGAGATGTCGTGAGGATCAGAGAG
The DNA here is from genome assembly GCA_035576005.1 of Thermoanaerobaculia bacterium. Lineage (GTDB taxonomy): Bacteria > Acidobacteriota > Thermoanaerobaculia > Gp7-AA8 > Gp7-AA8 > DATLXH01. The sequence continues at coordinate 6,109 of DATLXH010000185.1, forward strand.
CCGCAGGCGAGAATCAGCACGGCGGGTGTAATCATCGCCGAGAGAACGGTCAGTGCCGACGACAGTAGGATCATGCCGTGGTGAGGAGGCTACCACTCCCGATCAGCGACGTTCTGGAATCGTGGTTCAGCAGGAGGTCTCCCATGCTGCCTCAGACGCCACAGACGACGGCTGAAAGATCAGGTTCGTAACGCCAATCACTCAGTCGCAATCATTTCTGCATTCCCTGCTATGAGCGTAACCACGCCGTCGATGACGACAAAGTCGACTCGCTCAGGCACGACTTCCTTGTTGCGGATCAGGAACTCTGACAACTCGTCCTCGATAAAACGCTGAATCGAGCGTCGAAGCGGTCGCGCGCCGGAGTTGGATTCTTCCTGAGCCTTGGTCAGGAGCCACTCAATCGTCGCCCCGTCAACCGTAACCTGAACTCCCTTCGGAACGAGAGCTTTGTTGACGTCGGCGATGAGGAGACGACAGATCTCTCGAAGCTCAACTCTCGTCAGAGGATTGAAGACGATGATGTCGTCGATGCGGTTGATGAACTCCGGAGAGAACTCCCGCTTGAGCTCCTGCTGAATGAGCTGTTCGACGCCTTTGGCGTCGGCGCCTTCGGTCTGCTCGCGGAAACCGAGCATTCCCTTGGTGGCGAGAAAGCGCGTTCCGATGTTCGAGGTCATGATGATGAGGGTGTTGCGGAAGTCGACCTGATTCCCGAGGGAGTCGGTCAGAACTCCATCCTCCAGGATCTGAAGCAGGATGTTGCTGATATCAGGGTGGGCCTTCTCGATTTCATCCAGCAGCACGACGGAGTAAGGATTCCGACGAACGCGCTCGGTCAGCTGACCGCCTTCTTCATGGCCGACATATCCGGGTGGAGAACCGATCAGCTTCGAGACGGAATGCTTTTCCATGTATTCCGACATGTCGAAACGGACCAGGTGTTTGACCGATCCGAAAAGAAACTCCGCGAGACGGCGCGCGACTTCGGTCTTTCCGACACCGGACGAGCCCAGAAAAATGAACGAGCCCATCGGCCTGTTGGGCGAAGCGACGCCGAGTCGCGAGCGTCGGATTGCCCGTGAGATCGCGCGGATGGACTTGTCCTGGCCGATGACGCGGCGCATGAGCGTTTCTTCCATCGTGATGAGCTTTGCTGCCTCATCGGCTTCAATCGAGGTGACCGGGATATCGGTCCAGGACGAGATGATTTCCTCGATGTCGCGTTTGGTGACTTCCATGGTTTCGTCGCCGGAGTTTTCTCGCTCCTGCTTGAAGCTTTCAACCTCGTCCTTGAGCTCGATCTCGCGCTCCCGGAGGAAGACCGCCTTCTCGAAATCCTTGTCGGAGATCGCCTTTTTCATCTCCTTGACGATCGAGCGGATTTCCGCTTCGAGCCGCCGAAGGTTCTGGGTATCGGCTACGCGACGGAGTTTCACCTTCGCGCCGGCTTCATCAATGATGTCGATGGCCTTGTCCGGAAAGAATCGATCGGTGATGTATCGGTTCGATTGATACACCGCGGAGCGGATTGCCTGATCTGAGTACTTGACCTTGTGGAATGCCTCGTAACGTTCCTTGACGCCTTCGAGGATCCGGAACGTCTCGTCCTCATTGGGAGGGGCGACATTCACAGCCTGAAAGCGCCGCAATAGTGAGCGATCCTTCTCGATGTATTTGCGATACTCCCGAATCGTGGTGGCCCCGACGCATGCGATCTCTCCGCGGGAGAGCGCTGGTTTGAGAATGTTCGCGGCGTCGAGAGATCCTTCCGCCGACCCCGCGCCGATGAGCGAGTGGATCTCATCGATGAAGATGATGATGTCGTTGTTTTCCTTGAGCTCCTTGATGATCCCTTTGAGTCGCTCCTCGAACTGTCCGCGGTACTTTGTTCCCGCGACGATCAGCGACAGGTCGAGCGAAAGGATTCGTTTGTTCGCGATGAAGAGCGGGACGTTGCCATCGACGATCCTCGAAGCCAGGCCCTCGACGATCGCGGTTTTCCCCACTCCTGGCTCTCCCAGCAGAATTGGGTTGTTCTTGGTACGGCGCGAGAGAATCTGAATGATCCGTTCGACTTCCTTCTCTCGTCCGATGAGAGGATCGAACTGGGCGCCGTGCGCCATCTGGGTCAGGTCCCTTGCATACTCGGCGAGAAAAGGAAGCTCTTTCTTCTGCTTGTCCGCCTCTTTCTCTTTGAGGATCGAGATTGTCTCCTCGCGCACTCCGTAGACGTTGAGTCCCTTGGCTGTGAGAATGCGCGCTGCAGTCGACGCCTCCACACGGAGCACACCGATGAGAAGGTGCTCGGTCCCGACGTACTGATGAAGCATCGATTCCGCTTCGTGCGCCGCGTAAGCGAGGATCTTTTTGGATTCCTCCGAGAGAGGCAACTCGGCGGATGAGGAGATCCTGTCGACGAAGAGTCGATCTCCTTCGACTTCGCGCCGGATCTGTTCCGGCTTCACGTTGAAGCGGGAGAAGATTTCTTTGATGATCTCTTCTCCCTCGCGGAGGACCCCGAGAAGGATGTGTTCCGACTCGATGACTCGCGAGCCGAGTTTGGACGCTTCGTATCGGGCGAAGAAGAGGGCGCGGCGGGCTTTCTCGTTGTATTTCTCGAACATGGGTTTGGGCTCAGTGCTTCATCTCGAAGACTCGATCACATCGCGCCGCCAGTTCACGGTTGTGAGTGACTATAACTGACGTCAGCTGGCGCTTCAAATGACACTCACGCATCAACTCGAATACACGCTCGCTCGTATCGAGGTCGAGATTTCCCGTCGGTTCGTCCGCCAGGAAAAGCATGGGGGACGATAGAAGCGCACGCGCGATCGCCACTCGTTGCTGCTCCCCTCCGGAGAGTTGATTGGGAAAGTGCTCCAGCCGGCCGCCGAGACCGAGCTCTTCCAGAAGGGCGGTTGCACTCTTCAACGCGACGCGTTTTTCGATTCTTCCAATCCACCCTGCCATGGCTACGTTTTCCACTGCGCTGAACTCGGGCAGGAGATGATGGAACTGGAAGACGAAGCCGACGTTGCGATTACGAAATGTGGCGAGAGCATCGGTCGACATCGAGCTCACCTGCTGCTCGCCTACGCGCACGCTTCCCGAGTCCGCGCGATCGAGACCGCCCAGGATATGAAGCAGGGTCGACTTGCCGATGCCCGACGGACCGACAATGGCCAGCATCTCACCCCGCTCGACCTCGAGCGTGAGGTTCTGAAAGACGGGAACAGGAACTTCCGCATCACGGTACGTCTTGGAGAGGTCACGCGCCTCCAGAAATGGCATTGCACGCGATTATGAATGCAGAATGCAGAATGCAGGAGCGCCGAGTCGAGACGGAGTGTGCCGGAGAGGGCAGGAAAGGGTTGTCGTCCCGCGCGATGCACGACAACGTGCCGCACTCAGAAGAGGTGCAAAGTGTGTCGGGACGACAGATTGTTCCTTTCTCAGTCGCGACACGTTGCCGTGCATCCGCTCGGGCGGGCGTTGTCGTTTCTAGAAGTTCTCCGGAAACACATTGACCTTGCTGTCCGCGCGAAGCTGCAGCGAGAGCGCATTGACCGCCGCCATCACCTGATCCCCTCGCTGCCGCATCAAGCCGATGCGAATCTGATCGCGAACCTCTGCCAGAGGAGCTACCCCCGCCTCCTTTCGGTCTTCCAGGAGGATTACGTGATAGCCGAACGGGCTTTCGACCACGTGACTCAGCTCGCCCTTCTTGAGGGAAAAGGCGATCACTTCGAATTCGGGAACCATCTTCCCTCTCGGAAACCATCCAAGGTCTCCCCCAACCGTTGCCGTTCCATCCTCGGAGAGTCTCGTCGCGAGATCCTGGAACGTACCCTGACGTGTCCGGAGCTGCCGCGCAATCCCTTCCATCTTCGCTAGCGCTTCTTCCTTTGTCACCGCATTACTTTCTGTCGTGTTCACGACTCCGGTCCCTTCGTCGGGCGTCGCCATGATATGGCGGGCCTTGATCATCTCGGGTCGCTGGTAATCCTTCTGATGAGCTTCGTAGTACCCGCGAATGTCCTCGTCGGTGACGACCCCAGCCGCGATGACGTCGCGAATGTATCGGTCGAACAGAACGGAGTCATGCGCCGCCCTGAGCTCTTTCTGAACCGAGGGGTCGGAGGCGAAGTTGCGTTTCACCGCCTCCTGGAGGACAAGACGTTTCTTGATGTAGTTGTCGAGGAAGGCGATCTTCCCGCCATTCTTGTCGTAGTTCTCCCGCATCTCGCTGTCGAGCGCCGCGTACATCTCGTTGAGCGCGTCGACGGTGATGACCTCACCATTGACGGTCGCAGCGACTTTCGGCTCGGGCTTCGGGCTGGCCGCGGGGGTCTCGGCACCGACCGAAAAGGCCAGGACGAGAATGCCGGACGCGGCAAGGGTGATTGAACGATTCATCAGAATTCCTCCGAATGTCGGACGTGACTCGACGGATAAAGTTTCCGTCCCGCTGTCGATTGTGCTTTGCAGCGGCCCGGTGTCTCGATCGAGAAACCCTGCCTTTCCAGGTCGTATTTCGTGATCTACGATTCGTAGAGGCCGGATGCTGATCCGATTTTTCCGCGGGACATTTGTCCTCCGCACGACCCTCAATTTGACGGCGACCGGCGAGAGGTCGATTCTGGCCTGACGCGTCTTGTCAGAAATCGCTGTCAAGCGGTCTGCGGATTTTTCGCAAAATTTCGTCTGGTCGCATTCGCACCAAGGGAACCTTGTGATCTGTTCCTGCTGAAAAGTTGTGGATTACATGTCTGAAACCGTGAGATCCAAAAGTCCAGCACAGAATCGCGTCCATTCCGAATGTCCGTAGCAACCATTGAAACAGTACTCGACAAGCCGCTGCCTCAAAACAGTGAGGCGGAACGCTCGGTTCTCGGGTCGATCCTGATCGACAACCACTCCTTCTACCGAGTCGTGTCGACCGTCGACCCCGAGGACTTCTTCAAGGACTCGCACCGGACAATTTTCCGAACCATGCGTGAGATCGCCGAGCAGAACCGGCCGATCGATATCCTCACGATGAAAGAGGAGCTCCTTCGCAGAGGTCTTCTCGATCAGGCTGGAGGGGCGGCGTATGTCTCTTCGCTTGTCGACGGCATTCCGGACATCGGAAACGTCGAACGGTACGCCCGCATCGTGAAAGAGAAGTCGACCCTGAGGCGATTGATCGTAATGGGAAATTCGGTCATGCGAGCGGCGCTCGATGCTCCGAACGAATCGAGCGACGTCCTGAGCATCGCGGAACGAAGCATTTACGAAATTGCCGAAGGAAATCTCGAGCAGGGATTCATTGGAATCGAACGGATTACTCGGACGAACATGGAGGCAATCGAGCAGATCCAGCACCTGGGAAAGATGCTCACCGGAATCCCTACCGGATACGACCGTTTCAACGAGTTCACGTCGGGCTTTCAGAAGCAGGATCTGATCATCCTTGCTGCTCGTCCCTCGATGGGAAAGACCTCGTTCATGATGAATATCGCTGAATCGATGGCGATTCCGGACAAGGCCAACAGTAAAGAACGGCTCTACTCGGTTGGTGTCTTCAGCCTCGAGATGTCGAAAGAGCAGATCGGGTTGAGGATCCTGTCCTCCGAATCAGGAGTGTCGAACCATCTCATTCGTGCCGCCATGCTCTCCGAGAGAAACTGGCGCGACCTTGCTGAAGCCTCGGCGCGGATCGCTCGGGGGAAAATCTGGGTGGACGACACGCCAGGCATCGACACGATGGACATGCGCGCAAAAGCGAGGCGTTTGAAGATGGAATCCGGCCTCGACATCGTGATGGTCGATTACCTTCAGCTCATGCAGGGGAAAGGCAAGCAGGAGTCGCGAAATCAGGAGATCTCACAGATCTCGCGTGGTCTCAAAGCCGTCGCCAAAGAGCTCAATCTTCCCGTGATCGCTCTGTCTCAGCTCTCACGGCGCCCGGAACAGCGAACGGGCGACCATCGTCCCCAGCTCTCAGACCTCCGCGAGTCCGGCTCGATCGAGCAGGATGCGGATCTCGTCGCATTCATCTATCGCGACGAGGTTTACAACAAGGAGAGCGAAGAGAAGGGGATCGCCGAGATCATCATCTCCAAGCAGCGCAACGGGCCGATCGGGGACTTTAAACTCGTGTTCCGGAACGACATCACCAAGTTCTTCAACTATGAGCCTCAGCCGGATTACATGGGCGGGTAGTGGGTTTGAGCCGCGAAGCGGCGTATCCCTCTCCCCGGCGAGGAGAGGGAAGCGAGCGAAGCGAAGCAGGGAGAGGGGCGTGAAAGTCTCGCCAGTCCCGTCGGAAAGGGGGAGGTCTTCGTATCTCTCGCGGCCCCTCTCCCGGTCGCTGACGCGACCACCCTCTCCCCGCCGCCGGGGAGAGGGATTCGCCCCTTCGGGGCGCCAGGTGAAGAACGCTGTCAGGCGTGAACATTCTCGATAGCATCCGCCTCTTCGTTCGTGAAACCGAGCTCAGCGAGGATCGCCTTCGTATGTTCTCCGAGAACAGGAGGAGCCGATCGCGTGGGCAACCGCCGGCCGTTCAGAACGACAGGACTGCCCATGACTCGAATCGTGCCGAGGGTTGGATGAGGAGCCGAATCCACCATCGATTTTGCCGTATGGGAGCTCATCGCTCTGCTGACAGGCTCCACAGGTGATGCTGGAATGTCGGCGCGTACGCAACGATCCACCCACTGAGCGACGGTCGCTTCCGCAAAGATCGTGTTGAGGATTGAAACCAGTTCGTCGCGTCGGATGACACGCGCCCGGTTCTCACGAAAGCGTTCATCCACTGCGAGATCCTCGCGCCGCAGCACCGCACGGCAGAGTTGCTCGAACTGTGCGTCGGTACCGACAGCGACGACGAACTGACCATCGCTTGCATGGAAAGCACCGTAGGGAACGATCGAAGCGTGCGAGTTGCCCCACCGTTGTGCTTCGCTGCCTGAGATCAAGTGGTTCTGTGCGACGTTTATCAGTGAAGCGAGTGTCGCTCCGAGAAGCGACACTTCGATTGCGCTCCCCTCTCCTGTTCTCTGACGAGCGTGAAGCGCAGCGAGAATTGCTCCGTGAGCATAGTGAGCTGTAAGGATGTCGGAGATGGCGACGCCGGTCTTCACTCCTTCGCGACTCGTTTCTCCGGTGATTGCCATCAGACCGCCTGAGGCCTGTGCAAGAAGGTCGTAACCCGGCGACTCGGCATTCGGCCCGTCGGAAGGATAGCCCGCAATGGAGCAGCAGATCGCGTTGCTGCGATAGCGATGAACTTGCGGCGCGGTCAGGCCGAATCGCTCTCGTTGGATTGGAAGGAAGTTGTCGATCACGACGTCCGATCGAGCAATGAGACGTCGCGCCACTTCCTGTCCCGGTGCGGACTTTAAATCGATCGTCAGGGATTCCTTGTTGCGGTTTACCGAGAGAAAGTAGGCGCTCTCTTTGTCGATGAAGGGTGGCCCCCATTGCCGCGTGTCGTCACCACTCCCGGGTCTTTCGACCTTGATCACGCGCGCGCCCGCGTCGGCAAGCATCATCGTGCAGAGGGGCCCGGCAAGCACGCGCGAAAAGTCCGCGACCGTGATCCCGGTGAGCGGCAAAGTTGAGGTCATCCGTTCCTATTATCACAACGTCCGCGCATGCTTTTCGACTTCCGTATCTCGAGGGATTTGAAAGTCTGAAAGCGGAGCCAATGCGAGGCCCCGGCGAGCGGAGCGGCAGTCCCCAGCCGCCGAAGGCGGCGGAACATCCCTAGCACCCGGCTTCAGCCGGGTGGAAGAGCAGGTCAAAGACCCCAGCCCGCGAGAGCGGGCGGCAGACTGAATGTGGAAACATTCGTCTCAACGATCTGTCGCCCGCTTACGCGGGCTGTTCCTCCAGCCGCCGAAGGCGGCGGAACATTGATAGCACCCGGCTTCAGCCGGGTGGAACGAATCACGCGCCGGGCAACTCCTCGACGAGTTTCTGGCGAAGGAGCTTTCCCAGCGGCGAGCGCGGAATCGAGTCGACGAGTAGCAGTTCTCTCGGTCGTTCATAGGGAAGAACGCGAAGAGACAGGGCCTCGCGTACGGCGGACGCAATCTTCAAATCGTCCGTATGAACGGCGAGATGAATCACCGATCCCAGTCGCTCGTCCGGAGACGTGTATACCGCGGCATCGGGAAACTTTGAACTACGGACAACATCATCCAGGATCTGATCGAGACGACTAAGATAAACCGCCTCGCCTCCGATCTTGACGAAGTCGTCCGTGCGACCGGCAACGTGAACGAACGTCGCGTCTCCGATGATTTGTACGGAGCCGCGATCATCGCTGGTGAACCAATCGTTCTTCTTCGGATCTTCGAAGACTGCTTTTCCATCCCGTTCCTTCAGATACAGCGTCAGCAGGGATGTACCGGTGAACGAGAGTCGTCCATCCAATTCCTCCCGGGCCCCCAGGTGACAAAGAAGACGGAGAGGAGGAAGCTGATTCGATTCCTCGGCCAACGACTCGAGCGTCGCTGTCGCGATCTGGGATGCACATTCGGTCATTCCGTAGCTCGGCAGGACGGGCCAGCCGAGTTCTCTCGCTTTCTGATAGAGGCCGACCGGAAGTGCTGCACCACCAACCAGAATTGCCCTCAGCGCGGTTGGAGGCTTCAGCTGCAGGTTCACGAGGTCCCACAGCTGCGCCGGCACGAGTGAGCTGAGCGATACACGCTCAGCACCACAGAGCGCCACAAAGCTCGTGGCGTCCCACTGATCCAACTCGAAGAGCGGCGAAGCGGTAAGTTTCGCGCGCGCGTAAATCCCGATGCCTCCTACATGAAACGAAGGGAGCGGTTTGCACCAGATGTCGGAACTGGTTGCGCGCAGGTGGCGATTCACGGCAGCTGCAGACGCGAAGATTGCGGACCTCGATAGTGATACCAGCCGGGCCTCACCACTCCGACCCGATGAAGCGAGCCAGATATGTGAGGCAAGGGCCGACGTCTCGGCCACGATCTGTTGGATCCTGGCCCGTTCCTCACCTGGCATGCGCGGGTTGAGCAGGACGTGGCTCTTGTCATTTTCCCAATCGATCATGGCAATTCTTTCCAATCGAGTGCAAAGAGAAGATCGTCGAAGCCGATGCCGAGACCTGAAGGCGGCATGAGCTGCGCGCCCTTCACCCCCAGGCGCTCCGAGAAAGCGTCAGGTTCATAGACGCCGTTGGATAGAAGGCCGCAGTCGTCTAGAAGCGACGGGAAGTCTCTATCGATGCAGGCCGCCCTGAACGCAGCTCCCATCTGGCCGACCGGGTGATCCATGTTGGACGTCACCACGGCCCTGAGGGCGCGCGCCTGGGCGATCTTCGTGAGAGGCGGCACTTCTTCTCTCGCGGGCTTTAGAACGATCGTGTCAATTCCGATTGTCATTCCAGTGTCTCGTGGTTTCTCGCGGTCTGCAGCAAGGCGGACGCCGTGAGCCTCGCGCAGCCTCAGCCAGGTCTTCGGATCGTAAGGTAGTGGATCCTCGAGGAAGTCGATGTGATGTCTCACACGCTCTGGAATCGATGACAGAAAGTGTTCGAGATCGTCTTGGGTGACCGAGGCATTCAAATCGATTCGCAGGCCAAGCGAGGCGCCAAGGCTTTGCATGTCGGTCAAGAGTTCGGTGATCCGAATGCTCTCCACGCTCAGGTCTCTGCCGGCTTTGACTTTGATTCGTTCAAACCCTGCCTCGGCGAGCTGTTTGAGATCGAGGTGAGCATTCAGATCGACCGAAAGAAAGTGACTCCGTGGGATCGTCAGTCCTTCGAAAAGGGTCTTCCCCGCCAGACGTGCGGTCTCATCGAGCCGAATCATCTCGATCGATGCGCGAGTGGAAGCGGTAGTGGTCCCGTTAGAAAGCAATTGAAGTTGCTCATCGAGCGGAAGGTCGCCGAGCTCGGGCCAGGGGTGAAGGTCGGCGAAGCCATCGCCGATTCGCAGTAGCGCTCCCTCCCGCGGCGCCGCGGAGGCCCTGGCATTCAGAGCAGCGACCGGGCGCAACTCGTATCGGACGTGCCAGATGGTCTTCACTGAATGGCCACTCCGAGGGAAAAGAGGATGCCGTGCAGCGCATGAAGTGCGGCGGCTTTTCCCAGCGTCGTGTTCAGCGCGGAGCCGGCGTCACGATGCGCAGAGCGGATGATGGCCCATGCCAGTGGCAAGGCGAGAAGAGGAAGGTAGAACGGAAGAGGATAACCGCTCTGGAGCCACCACGAACCGATCGCAAAGGGAGCGAGGGCAAGAGTAGTGATCTCGACGCGCGCGAAGCGCGAGCCGAAGCGGACGGCAAGCGTTTTCTTGTCGCTCGCCAGGTCGCCGTCGCGATCCCTCAGATTGTTGATGGCGATGAGAACGGCCGCGAGGCAGCCCACGCTGACTCCCGCCAGAATCGAGCCGGTGTCAATCGACTTCGTCTGGAGGAAATACGAGCCGCTAACGGCAACGACGCCGAAGAAGACGATGACGAAAAAATCGCCCCAGCCATGGTAGGCGAGAGGCCAGGGACCGGCGGTGTAGGCGTACCCGGCCGCCAGTGATGTCACTCCAATGACGAACAGCGGAGCGCCTCCGTGCAGGACGAGAGGTATGCCGCACAGGACGGCAGCGGAGAACGCGACAATTGCGCCTCTCACCACCTGAGTTTCCGTGAGCAGCCCCGCCTGGGTGACTCTGAGAGGACCGAGTCTCTCCGCCGTGTCGGTCCCCTTGCGGAAGTCTGCGACATCATTGATGAGATTCGTCCCGATCTGGATGAAAAGCGCTCCCAAGAGCGCGAGAACAAACCATTTCCAGACGATGGTGTGACTCCCGGCGGCCAGCGACGTTCCGACGATGACAGGAATGACTGCGGCCGTCAGCGTCTTCGGCCGCACCGCGAGGATCCAGTTTCTCAACACATCACACCGGTTTCACCACGCGAGCATAGTTGACACTGCGTCACCTGGGGAACCGTAGATGTAGGACAGACAAAAGTGTCTGTCCTACATTATGGAAGACGCGGGAACTTTGTGAAGTCGGGCTTACGCTTTTCGACGTAAGCATTGCGCCCTTCTTGCGCTTCCTCGCTCATGTAATAGAGAAGCGTGGCATTGCCGGCAAGATCGAGCAATCCCATTTGGCCGTCGCAGTCCGCATTGAGGGCGGACTTCAGGCAGCGGAGCGCGATCGGCGAGTGGTGGAGAATCTCGCGGCACCAGATGAGAGTCTCGGCTTCGAGCTGCTCGAGTGGGACGACGCGATTGACAAGCCCCATCTCCAGGGCCGCTTGTGCGTCGTACTGGCGGCAGAGGTACCAGATCTCCCGCGCCTTCTTCTGTCCGACGATTCGTGCGAGATAGCTCGCACCAAGTCCGCCGTCGAACGATCCCACTTTCGGGCCGGTCTGTCCGAAGCGTGCGTTCTCTGCCGCAATGGTGAGATCGCAGACCACATGCAGGACATGCCCGCCACCGATTGCGTAGCCGGCAACCATGGCGATGACTGGCTTGGGGATTGTGCGGATCTGCTTTTGAACGTCGAGGATGTTCAGCCGGGGAACTCCATCCTTGCCGACATACCCTGCTTTGCCGCGAACGCGCTGGTCGCCGCCGGAGCAGAACGCTTCGTTGCCTTCGCCAGTGAGAATGATGACTCCGATCCCTGCATCCTCGCGCGCCATCTCGAACGCTTCCCGCATCTCGAGCACGGTCTGCGGTCGAAACGCATTCCGTACTTCGGGACGGTTGATGGTGATCTTTCCAATCCCATCGGTGGTTCGTTCGAATCGGATGTCCTCGAACTTTTTGATCGATTTCCAGATCTTCTTCATTGGTCGGTTCCTTTGTGGCCGGACATTCCAATGTCCGGCGGATCTCACTCCGCAGTAAGAAACTCTCTGACAACCTCGGCGAATCGTTCGGGCTGATCGAACATGACTCGATGTCCCGCTCCCTCGATGGTCTTCAAACGGGCGTTCGGGATCTGTCTCACCGCACGACGTCCCACGTCCACATACTGGCCATCAAGTTCCCCAGCAACCCAGAGTAACGTGCTCCTGATCGATGGGAGCCGGGAGTGCAAAGGCTCATGCGCAGCCGGCGACCAGCATCGCAGCGCCACCCCAAGAGCCTCACGACTGAACTCCCCCTCTCCCCGTACCCTCCCCCCCTCTCCCCGTACAGTGCCCCCCTCTCCCCGCGGGAGAGGGTGCCGCGTCGAGCGGCGGGTGAGGGTCTCACCCCCGTCAGCGCGGCTTGAATGTTCCCTGGTGCCCGAGGTTCTGAATACCTCCTGGTCGTTCCAAGCCTCGATCACCTCGCTCCAGGCCTCGTGTTCAAAACGTTCAGCCCACCTTTCATCCGCCGCGATTCGTTCGGCTCGCGCAAGATCGCCTTCGATTCCCACTCCGCCAGAAACAATGACCGCTCGCGAGAACAATTCCGGCGCGGCCAAAAGCGCATGAATGGCCAGGCGCCCTCCCATCGAGTATCCGACTAAGACTCGGGAGGTATCGGGAATCTGCGCGATCTGCTCGACGAATCCCGTCGCCCATTCCGACATCGACACCGGCTCGAACGATTCTGCCAAAAGGTCGGGTGCGGAAGTTTCTAGCCCGGCCCGGCTCAACTCGTCCGCAAGAAACTTCCAGTCGCTACCCTTCCCCAGAAAACCATGAAGGCACCAGATCAACCGCGACTCCAGAGTGCATCGAGATCGTCCCAGAGTCGTCGAGTTGCATCGGCGTCGGGGAGTATCTCGATGACCGCTCTCGCGGGAAGCGTGCGGGGGTCGCCCACCGCCGTCCATGATTCGTAGTGAAGGTCCCACATCTCCGCCCAGCCGCGGAAGTTGATGCTGTGCACTGTCTCGAAGAGCCTTCGGCGAGCAACCGGGTCCACTCCGGCGAGACCAGGGACACGAGAGAAGATCTTCCCGCCGCCGTTGTTGATTACGACGATGCGCAGTTCAGTTGAAGTCTCGAGCTGAGAGACGATCCAGGGGGCGGAGAGATCGTAGAGCGTGGTGAGATCGCCAAGGATGGCCCAGTTCGAGCGCCCGGCCTCGGATCTCCCGAAGAATGTCGACAACTCTCCGTCGATCCCGTTCGCACCTCGGTTGGCGTCGAAGGTCAGGGATCGTTCGTCGCGGGATGCGATGAAATCCCACTCGCGGATCGGGAGACTGTTGCCGAGGAACACCATCGAGTGGGGCGGGATCGTTGCGGAGAGCGAGCGAAGAAGCGAGAGCTCCGAATGGGGCTCTCGGTCGATGGTTGCTGCGATGGCCGTGCTCATCCGTCGGTCTTCGCTGAACAGCTTCTCGTCGACGATACGCGATTCAATTGCCGCTTCGATAGCCACTTCATTGATGATCGAGCTAACGACTCCCTGCATATGTCTGCCGCGACTCAGCCCGGAGAACGGGGCCGGGCTCAGACTCAGGACCGCCACGTCGGGCGCCTGTTCGAGATCGCGCCAGAATCGAAGTGCGGGGACGCCGCCTATCCTGAGCACCGAGTCGAAGTTCCCTCTTTGGAGAATCCTTTCCCCTGAGCGCAGGAGTAGGTGGTCCAGTAAAGAATCTTCGCGCAACCCCGAGAGCGGTTCCGCGTGGACGGGTGCCCCGAGTCGCAAGGCAAGGTCGCGCGCGGCGGCGCGGTGTATCCGATTCAGGGAACCGAGTAGAAGCAGCGGACGGCGTGACGCTTGAAGAAAGTTCTCGATCGTCACGCTCTGAACGGAAGGTGTCATCCCGAGCGTCGAGCGAGGGATCTGGGTGGGGGCCTCACGCTCTGAATCATCATTCGCGCTCGTCGTTCCGTCGTAAGGCCCCCGACCAGATCCCTCGCTCGACGCTCGGGATGACACCTCTGTTTGATCATCCGTGACAGCGAGGCGCGGCACCTCTCCATCAAGCAAAGGCTCGTCGAAACAAACGTTGATGTGAAGCGGACGTTTCTCACGCCATCGAAGTCGTAACGGGAACGAGACGTCCGTCGACAAGTCGACCGACGTCTCGACGTAGGCACCGAAAAGTCCCGGCTGCTCGATGCTCTGCGGAGCTCCGGTTCCGCGGAATCGTTGCGGTCGATCCGCGGTGATGAGAAGAAGTGGGACCGACGAGTAGTGAGCTTCGATCGCCGCGGGCAGCAACTCGGCTGAAGCCGTGCCCGATGTCGTGATGACGGCAACAGGTCGCTCGTCGCGCTTGCTTCGGCCGTAGGCGAAGAACCCGGCGGAGCGCTCGTCAAAAAACGAGAGAGTTGTAACGTGAGCGTTCTCTGCCAGGACCTTGAGGAAGGGACTGTTGCGGAATCCGGCGCCCACGCAGAATTCGCGCACACCGAAGCGTCGTGCAAGCTCGAGGACATTCACCGCCAGCTCGAGGTTCGTCATCCAGTCTGCATGCTAACCCGCAACGATGCCGAGCCGGCCGCGCGCGAGATTGGCATACTTCTCGGCGGTGGGGGGTGGCTGAGCCGCGAAGCGGCGGTCCCTCTCCCCGGCGGGGAGAGGGAAGCGAGCGAAGCGATGCAGGGTGAGGGGCGCGGAGTCTCGCGATCCTTTTTGGAAGGCACGGTCCTGGTATTTCTCGCGGCGCCTCTCCGCTGTCCTCCGCTCGGAGTTGTCCGCTTACATACCCTCAGCGACCAACCCGAAGAGCATCTTCACCTGCTCCCGTTTTCTCTGCTGCTCCTCGAGCTCCTGTTGCAGCACGCTCTCTTTCAGGATTCCTCCACCCGCGCCAATCCGCACGCGCGAGCCGCTCCATTCGACATTTCGGATGGCAACGAGACAGAGCGCACTCTCGTCCGGCATCGCAATCCCGAACGGGGCCCCGAAGACTCCTCGGCCCACGCTCTCGTCCATGTGTTGCAACCATTCCCTGGCCACTTCCGAGCGGGGCCATGAACCAAGGGCCGCTGTCGGATGAAGTCTCATGACGGCATCCTCGAATGAGAGCTCAGCACGGACCGTCATTTCAATTACGGTAGAGAGGTGTGCGAGATTCGGATAGCGACGAACCTCAGTCGGCCCGACGCTGGTCACTCCGGCGCCAGCAAGCTGGGCCACGATATCGTCCACGACCATCTGGTGCTCGGCTCGTTCCTTGGGATTCGAGAGCAGCTGGTCGGCACGCTCCAGTGAGCGTGTTCCAGCCAGGGCCATGGTGCGGAGGCGAGATCCTTCTTTCTGAAAAAGAATCTCAGGAGACGCTCCGATGAAACCACCGCCAGCGCCGAACGCGCCATACGCATGGAGTGAAGGTGGTAACTCGGCCATCCGTGAGAGCAGCTGTGTCCGGAGAGCCGCGGGTCCCGCATCAGACACTCCGGTCTGGAAGAGGATCGGTACGATCTTCGTGAAGAGTCCCTCGCTGATCGATGAGCAGGCGGCTTCGAAGAGTGCCTCGAACCGATCTCTCGATACTTCATCCCATGAGACGTTCGTCTGTGACGGACTGGATACGGCAAGACTCATCGAGTCGACTTCCTCCCAGCGGGCAGGGCGATGCCAGGGAGCGGAGCGGGTCAGGAAGAAATCATTCACATAGAACGAAGGGTGCGTGGGGTCGCGGAGGACAGAGCGCTCAAAGGGGCCGTGGCCAACCAGAAGCCTTCCCGGGGCCACCTGGACAAAGATGGTGTCGAGCTCGGGAAGATGCGGAAAGCGTTGTTCTCGCTGTCGCTGCGACGTCACCGATATCCCTCTCTGAGCGCTTCCAGCTCAGTGAGGGCTTTCCGCAGGATCTGCACGACTTTGTGGACTTCGGTTCCGTACATGCGCATCTCGGCGTCACAATCGCCGAGAGCATAGATGGCCTCGTCCTTCTCGAGCCGATCGCGCTCGAAGCGGATCCGTTCGACGAGCTCCTCGATCTCGGTCACCAGGACGAAGTGAACGTCCTTCTCACCGAGGTAGCGCTTGCATTGCGGGCAGTAGATCGAGCGGTCGGCAGCCTCGCCGACAAGCTCGAATACAAACTGCCGCTGGCATTCCGGGCACTCGAAAACTTCGGGGAGCAAGTACGATCCTTTCGTTGAATTTCCGCCTGGAACAGGCTCGATTCCTCTCGGAATTCCGACCTTGACGCTCCTGTTCGCTGGCAGGTAGCATACGCCCCCTTCGGCCTTCCTGGGAGATCGTTCAATGGTAGGACAAGCGGCTCTGAACCGCTCAATCGGGGTTCGACTCCCTGTCTCCCAGCCACATTTCCTGTCAGCCCCAATCGCGGCGCTCACGCGCGTCTGAGCTCGAAGACTGGTCTCGCTCCGCAAAGCGCGAAGCGACGAGGACTCGTCGCTGAACCCGGCGTTGGGCCTGAGATGCCTCCACCCCGCATCGACATGGGATAGGGAGGAGCGTTGAGCACCGAGATGACCGGCGAGGCCTCTGTACGACACTGCTGACAATCGGAGGGCTGGTCGTCACCAGGCATCGCCCGCGGAGAGTCCAGGGCCACTGCGCCAATAAAACCCGGGGGGGCTGACATCCTTCTGGACCAGCGAGTCGCTGATGCCGTACAGCGCGGCGCCACGATGATCGCGCTGCCAGGCAATCCGAGAGACGTCCGATCCGCGTTACGATAAAGACTCGTGCTCGGCCAGAAACTATCGCGCTATCGAATCATCGAGAAGCTCGGCGAAGGTGGAATGGGCGTTGTCTACCGTGCACACGACGAGCGCCTTGACCGCGATGTCGCAATCAAGCTCCTCTCGTCGTCGCTGGTCAGAGACAGCGCGGCACAGCGCAGACTCCAGCAGGAAGCGTCGCTGCTATCGAAGCTGAACCACCCGAACATCACCACCATCCACGACTTCGAGACGACAGATGAGATTGCGTTCGTGGTCATGGAACTCGTCCCTGGCCGAACTCTGCTGGATATTCTTGCTGGCGGTCCGGTCGATGAGCGACAGGTTCGGGCGTGGGGAGAGCAGATGTGCGCGGGACTCATCGAGGCCCACAGTTTTGGCATCGTCCACCGCGACCTCAAGCCGGCGAACTTGCGCATCACGCCCGACGGGCGGCTGAAGATTCTCGACTTCGGCCTCGCTAAACTCCTCGAGGCCGTTTCTTCTCCGGACACTCTCACCGCGGTGCAGTCACAGATCGGCACGGTCAGCGGAACTCTCCCTTACATGGCGCCCGAGCAGCTCAACGGCGAGCCCGCCGATACGCGGACAGACATTCATGCAACCGGCGCAGTGCTGTACGAGTCGATCACCGGGCGCCGGCCCTTCACCGGACGCACCGTCACGGAAGTGATGCGCATGATCGCGCTCGAGCCACCATCAACCCCCAGCGTCCTTGGCGCGCATATCAGCGCCGGCCTGGAGCAGATCATTCTCAGATGTCTGGCCAAAGTACCAGCGCACCGCTATCAGTCCGCGAGCGACCTGCTGGCGGATCTCCGGCGTCAATCCACAAACGGCATGTCAACGGTGAAGACTTCAGAGCCAGTGAGGGGGACTCATCAGCGAAGCGGGACGTCGATTGCACTTTTCCCGTTCCACAACGGCAGCAGATCCGAGAGCTACGACTATCTTTCGATCGCGCTGGCCGACGAGGTGGCCGCTCTGCTCAGCCGGACTCGATCTCTGAACGTCCGACCACTCTCGAGCACGCGTGCGTACGGGAGCGCGCCCACGGCAAGAACCGCCGGTCTGGAACTCGGCGTGGACATTGTCGTAACAGGCCGTTTCGCTGTGGATCCGCTGAACCTCCGCGTAACTCTCGAGGCAATCGAGGTGGAGTCGGATCAGCTGCTATGGGCAGGCACCCTGCGAGTCCGCCTTGACGCACTGGAGCTGATCGAGGGTGAAGTCACGGCGCGCATCGAGCGCGACCTGCTCCCGCTGCTCGGGCTCGACGCGCCACAGCGTACGGAACGAGACCGCCGCGCAGACCCGCACGCGTATGACCTCTACCTTCGGGCAGTCGCCCTCGGCTACGACACGTCCGTCAACAGCGCGGCTATCGAGATGCTGCGGAGCGCGGTCTCCATTGATCCCGTTTTTGCTCCCGCGTGGGAGAACCTGGGACGTCGGTACCACGTCGACGCCAATTACGGCCATGGTGGAATCGTGGCGTACGAACAGTCCGAACAGGCTTACCAGCGAGCGTTGGCGCTCGATCCGGACCTCGTCACTGCCGCGTCGGGCTTGATTTCGCATTGGACGGAAAAGGGCGAACTGACCGCCGCGCTTGACGTCGCACGCCAGAACCTCGTTCGACGCCCCGATTCCGTCGCCGTGCTCAGCGCCGCCGCCTACGTGCAGCGTTTCGCCGGCCTTCCTCGCGAGTCCGCACAGCACCTGGAAACGGCGTTGCAGATTGATCGCGATCCCCGGCTTGGTCACGGCGCGATCACGTACCTTGCGCTCCAGGAGTACGATCGCGCTCTTTTCTTTCTGGAGCTGCGCAAAGGGATGGCCTGGGCGGAAAACATCCGCATGTTCGTTCACCTGCATCGCGGAGCAACGCGTGACGCGGCGGAGGTGGCGCGGCGTCTTTCCTCTGAGCCAGTCTGGCCCGCCGCATTCGTCGCAGCATTCCTGGAGGATCGACCAGGTTCTGAAGTGGCTCGACTGGCAGGCGATTTCGTGGAGCAGAGCGTCCGCCTGCTGCGCGACCCCGAGTCGTCGTTCTTCGACGGAACGCTCTTGTCCTTCTGTGGTCAGACCGACCTTGCCCTGACGCTCATCCGGAACGCGATTCTTGGCGGCTATCTGGCTTACCCGAACCTTCAGACCGATCCACTGCTGGAGAAGATTCGCGGAACCACGGCCTTCGATGATCTGGTACTCGAAGCCCGCAAACGTCATGAGGCCTTCGTTGCTTATCGAGATCGACTTATCATCGGAAGTGCTGGTAGTTCAGGCCGTCCAGGCTCAAACGATCACACTGTCCGACAGCCCTGAGCGAACCGAAAGACTGAAAGCTCCGACTGTCAAAGACGACCAGACCTCCTAAACGTGTTGATCGATCAAGATAGGGTTGCCGTCTGGATCAGCCAACACGATGCTTCCCGGGCCCGCGCTGTTCTCGTCGGCTTCGCTGATCGGAACAAGGCCCCCCTTCTTCAGTCGCCGCTGATGGTCGCGCACATCGACGAACTCGTCGACGGCTTGTGCGCTTTCATCCCACCCTGGATTGAACGTCAGCATGTTGCGCTCAAACATGCCGTGAAACAGCCCGATCGTGACGGCGCCGTTCCTGAGAATCAGCCAGTTCTGTGTCTCGTCTCCGCCGACGACCACAAAGTCGAGCGCCTCATAGAAAGCTTTGGATAGCTGAAGATCCTTTACGACCAGACTGACTGAGAACGCACCAAGTGTTGTAGGTTGTTTGCCCATTGTTTCTCCTCGGCGATGTGAAATTGAGTAGGGAACGAGTCTAGAATCGATGAAGGCTCCCTGGCTTGCCAAATCTTGCGAACTTCGACTATGTCGATCGGCTGAACCGTAGCATTGATTACGTTACGCAGAATCTCGATAAGCCGTTGAACCTCGAAGCCGTCGCGGCAGCCGCATGTTTTTCGCCCTACCACTTCCACCGGATCTTTCGCGAGTTGATGGGCGAAACACTGGGGAGCTTCATCAAGCGTGTCCGCCTGGAGCGCTCGGTCTATCTGCTGTCGCACCGAAAACGGTCAAGCCTCACGGCGATCGCACACGCCTGTGGCTTTTCGTCGAGCTCCGATTTCTCCCGCGCCTTTCGGACCCATTACGGCGTGGCCCCGAGCAAGTTTGACGTCGACCAGTTTCGGCGGAGCGGTAGCGATGCGATGCGAGCAACGCTGGCCACGCTCGACGCGCCGCATCGCCTGGTCAGTGCACCAGCGGAGAACAGCCTGACCACATTTGCGGTGAACTTACGCGAAGTTCCGGAGCGGCACGTGGCGTACATCCGTGTGCATCGGCCTTACGAAGGCGATCACGTCCAACAGGCGGCGGCGCGACTTTTAAGGTGGGCCGATGCTCGTGGTTTCGCCGATGGCCAATGGCTCGGATATCAGTGGGAGGACCCCGAGATTGTCGCTCTGGATCAATGTCGTTATGACATCGGTATCGAGGTTCCACCAGCGACGCGTGTCGAGGGAGAAGTCAGTACTATGGTCTTCCCAGCTTGCAAGGTCGCGGAAATCGAGATCAAGGGCGGGATCGATCTGGAATTGCGTGCCCTCCAATGGCTCTATGGCGAGTGGCTGCCGAACAGCGGTTACGCACCGGCGCACCAGCCGATGTTCGAAGCGTTCAATGGCCGGCCGTTTGCCCACGGCCTGGAATACTTCGAGCTGCGAGCCCAGCTTGTGATTACCGACGAGAACACTCCCGTTTAACAGTCCACTAGCGATTGTGACCATCGAAGTTTTGGCGGCGCCCAATCCTCCCGGCGCTACTTCGATCTGCTGTTTCTACGGGATGCGACCGACGCGGACGGCTTGCCGGTCTTCCAATCGATCGCCGTTGTTTGTTACGGCTTGACCCGCAGCACCAGCGGCATTGGCCTGTCCGGGGCAGGGGTGGCGATCTCGCGGCTGAAGCGCAGCGTCGTCCCGTCGAACTGCCATCCGCCATCGCTGCAGCGCGAGGAGGTTTCGATCGGCTTCCCCTCGCGCGCGCGCAGTGCGTTCGCTGTCGCTTCCTGCTCGGCGCGGTAGCGGAAGGCGCGGCGCCAGACGGATGTAAGGTTCACTCCCAGCTCATTCGCTCTCATGTCCATGTCGCATCGGGTCGCCTTGAACAGCTCTTCAGCAACCAGGCGATCGTGTTCGACGGAGTCGGCGAGCATCTTCGTAGGAAACAGCCGGGCGCCGTCCTGCCAGTACCACGCCGCTGAGTACTGAAACGCCACGAGCAGCGGCAGCACGCTGTCCCGCTGCTGGAACTCGCCGAGCCAGGCCGGGGCGGGGAGCGGCATTTTCCAGGCGACGGCGTTGATCATCCGCGCCATGGTCAGCGCCACCGTCTGCACCATCAACTGCGGATGCCCGTCGAGCGCCCGGGTGAGCTTCCACACGGCGTGAAGGTTGTCCCACGCCGCCGGATCGCCGGCGCGCGCTTTCGCCAGCGAGCTCGCGATGAGGGCTCTGACCATTGTCAGCTGCATCGCGCGAATCATCTGCGTATCGTCGTCGCCAATCCCGTCGTGGCGCTTCCAGACGATCGGCTCGCGCAGCAGCAACTCGCGGATCGCGGAGACGTCCGGGAGGGCCGGCGGCTCGCCGATAGTGAGCTCGCCCCGCGCGATCTCGCGCCGGACGAATTCGTCGACGGCCTTGTTCTTCGGCAACGCCCCCGCGAGCGCCTGCAGCTTCACAGACGCGTCGTTCGCTTGCAGCGGCGGCAATCGGTCGGCGATGCTGTCGAGCCTCCCCAGCCCTCCCGGCCACGGCTGGGCGGCCGAGGTGGCAACGGCGTCGGGGACCCGGAACCACGAGATGACCCAGACCACGAGCGCGATTATCGCTATGACTATTCCCAGCACTCTTTTCATGGTTTCCTCAGATTAGCTCGCATTTTAAACAGACCTTTGTCGCGAGACGGCGGAGAGCGCTGACATCCGATCGTTTAAAAATTTCGGCCCGGGATGTGCTTCACCCGTCGCATCAACGTTGGAGCACGGAGGAGCGATGAGCGAGAAGGGAATGACCAGGCGAGGCGTATGCAGCACACTGCTGACAATCGGAGGGCTGGCCGTCACAGGCATCGCCAGCGGAGAGACCAAGGCCCCGGCGGCGCCAACGAGACCGACGGCGGATGACGTCTTTCTGGACCAGCGCGTCGCTGACGCCGTACAGCGCGGCGCCACGATGGAAGAGATCGCCAAGCTCCGTGAGCCTGCCGTCCGCACGCCGGAAGAGGCGCTGCGCCTGCTGAAAGTCGGAAACTCGCGCTTTTTTGGCGGCCAGGCCAGACGCCCGGAACTCTCAGCGGCCGAGCGCCGGGCGCAGATTCTCGGCCAGTCCCCCTTCGCGGTGATCCTCGGCTGCTCCGACAGCCGCGTACCGACTGAAATCGTGTTCGATCAGAGTCTGGGCAGTCTGTTCATCACGCGGGTGGCGGGCAACATCGTCGACACCTCCACGGTCGGCAGCATCGAGTACGCCGTCGAACACCTGAACACCCGACTGGTCGTGGTGCTGGGTCACGAAGGCTGCGGAGCGGTGAAAGCGGCGCTGCTCCCGGCAGCTGACCGCGCGAAGGAAACGCCCTCCATCCAGGCATTGCTCGACCAGATCGTGCCTTCCATCGCGAAGCTGCCGGCGATCCGCGACGGCAAGGCGAAGATGCGGGAAGCGGTGATCTCGAATGTGCGCCTGCAGGTCTCTAACCTCAACCGGCAGCCGGCCATCAAGGCCGCCGTCGCAGCCCGACGGATCGCAGTGGTGGGCGCGTTCTACGAGATCACCAGCGGCGCCGTAGACTTTATGGAAACGGAAGCGGAGCTCCGGCTGAGCAGCGGGCCATCCGGAAACTGGCGGGCACACCTGGGCTGAGGTGAGGTACTCACAGCGTTCATTCAGGGAGTTGTGCACACCCTTGGGATGACAGTCCTTGCTTTCCCTGATCGCGATTTTCGTGGCCGCCAAAATTTTCGGGGAGCTCGCTGAGCGAATCGGCCACCCAGCCGTCCTGGGCGATCGCACAGCCATCGAAAGCCCGAGAAATCCTCAACCACTTTCCTCGATCGAATGCAAATGTCTGAGGCTCACACCGTCAACTCAACCGCGGCGAAACGCTTGACGCCGCCACCACCACATAGCGTCACGGGCTGGCAGCAGCGAACCCTGATCCTCATCGTTGCAATCATGTCTCTACTTCGTTTTGTCGCGCTCGACGAGACACCCGCAGGCTTCTACGTCGATGAGGCCGCGGGCGCCGCCAATATCCTATGCATGGCAACAGAAGGCGTCGGCGAGGCAGGATCGCGCTACCCGCTCTTTTTCCCCGAATTCCCTGGAACCGGTACCTTCTTCACACCAACCTACGTCTACTCCGGCGCACTCTGGACGAAGCTGTTCGGAACTTCCGTCGCGACCCTTCGGGCCCACGTTGCTTTCTACTCCGTGCTTGCCATCGGGGGCGTGTTCGCTCTGGCGAGCCGCTTCATCGGGACGACCGGGGGCCTGTTCGCCGCGCTCGCCGGAGCGCTCTCTCCTTGGGCATTCCAGTTCTCGCGTATTGCCTGGGATCCGCCACTGATGCCAGGCTTCCTCATCTGGGGCCTCGTCTTCCTCTTCCGTCGAGGTCTGGGAAGTGCAGCACTCAGCGCCATCCTCATGGGCGCTGCGATGTACACCTATCCGACGGCGCGCCTTCAGGTTCCGCTTCTGCTACCGCTCCTGTTCCTGTTCTGGTGGAGCGAGACCTCGTCGAACGGACAGACGAGACGAGACCGTGTCATGTTCCTGGCGGTCCATCTGGCCACCCTGACCCTTACGATCACTCCGCTCGTTCTCTCGACGCTCAACGGCACACTGCAAGGTCGTTTCAACTCGATCAGCATCTTCAACCACGAGTGGCTGCAGTCGTCATTCGGCGACGATTCTTTCACGACAATTCTGCGAGCTTTCGGGCATCACATCGTCCTTCATCTCTCACCTCG
Organism: Thermoanaerobaculia bacterium; assembly: GCA_035576005.1. Lineage (GTDB taxonomy): Bacteria > Acidobacteriota > Thermoanaerobaculia > Gp7-AA8 > Gp7-AA8 > DATLXH01. The sequence goes on from DATLXH010000185.1 coordinate 29,717, forward strand.
GTTTCTCCTTACACACGGGGATCAGAACCTTCGCCATGGGACAGGAATGTTTGGTGTTTTCTCCTGGGTCGACGGGCTAGCGATTGTCGTAGCGATGACCTTACTTCTGACGCGCAGGATATCGCTGCGACCCGCGAGCTCTGAAGGGAGACTTGCTCTTCTCGCACTCTCGGGATTTCTCAGCGGAATCGCCGTCTCGTCACTCACGTGGGAAGGCATTCCGCACGCGCTCCGTTCGATCGGAAGCTGGCCTTTCCTTTCGCTTCTGACCGGCGTCGTCCTGTGGCGTGGCGCGGCGATCTCTCGTGCGCTTCCGTACATCACGATCGGAATAGCGCTGGCCTTCTCTGTGGCGTTTGCAAACGTCTACTTCCGAACGTACGGCCCCGCTTCAGCTGGCTCGTTCGATGCGGTCGTGAAAGAGGCGGCGGAGGCCTCCCTCAGTTCGGGCGATGAGAAAGGCCTCGACGGGTATGGAGCCTTCTATCCGAAACAGGCGATGCGTTATTACCTCATGCACTATCGCGGACTGACCTGCAGTGAAAGCGCCACATACGCGGCCGGACTGAAGAAGTAGTGCGGTTGGCAACGAGGTATGCCTCGCGCAAACAAGGATCGACGGCACGATGCATCGGACGACAGGTGTCCCGACCGCGACGAGACGCAGTGAATGGGAACGTTTGTGGAAATGCGATCTAACGACGCGCTGCGCGACGTCTCGATAAGGTTCCTACGAGAATCTGTGCGCTGCTTGAGCCTCGCAGCCCCAGGCTGTTCGTTACCGAGAGGGTGATGACGTGCCTTCCTGCGGGCAGGTTCATCACCTTCAGCGGGGACCCCGTCCCCAGAACACCTGATCGGTCGGAGCTCCAGACGAATTGCGACGTGTCGATGTCGTCATCCTGAAGATCGAATGCCTCGCCATCGAGCACGACTTCTTTGCCGGGAGGGAAGATGCCGCCTTCCACCGGACTGTCGATGAAAACCTCCGGCGCCTTCGGAGCGACGATGAACTCCAGGCTCTCTGCAGTGCCTAAATTGATGCCGTCGTTTGCGCTGACCCGAACCTTTGCATGCGGCCCGCCGCCCATGTCGTCAAAGTCGATCTCGAGCCGCTTCTCATCGAAATCCCGGGCGAGGATCTGCCACTCCGACTCAGGGTTCGTCACGTCCGGGTTGTACTCAATCTCATAGCTGAGGCGGTCGTTGTCCGCGTCGACGGCGTCCCAGGTGATCGCGATCGTGCCGTTCACTGTCGCGATGAGTTGGGGCGCTACGTTCCTCACCGTGGGAGTGTTCCGAGTGACCGGGATCTCTTTGATCACGGCGCCGTCATTGAGGATCTGGAACTTTGCTGTCCCCGTTGGGAACAGCATCTCTTCCCCGAATGGGGCCGACAGGATTCGTGTGGCCGGCAATCCTTTTGGCGGGAACGGCGTGAAGTCCACATTGAGCTTCTGGCTCGCGAGCCTGGTTCCGGTCTCACCGACCGCCACAACCATGTACTTGCCGGTAGCGGTTTCAACGTTCTCGTTGTCCTCGTACGGCCACCAGGGATCAACGGTCACATCCTCGGGTTTGGAAGCGTTTTCCCGGAGTTGTCCGAAGACCTGAATGTATCTTGCGGATGTTGCGCTGGCACGGGCCGAGGACTCCAGAGAGTCCGCCGCCGGGGGCGGGACGAGCTTGTCAAAAAGCCAGTCCCATGTGTCCTGCGAGGCCCAGAACTGCGCCTGTTTGCCGCCCGAGCCGCTGTACTCCGCAGAATCACCGAGTGCACCGCGACCGCCGATCTCATAGGGATGATGCTCGGCCGGGACGAGAGTCCCGGCAACGTCTTGGAGTGCCCGACGACCCTTCGAGCAGCCATCGATCTTTTGGTCCGTCTTGAAGTCCGTACCTTTGAACTCATCAGGCGAGGGGTTTACGTCACAGTTGAAACTGCCGCCATCGTATGTGTCACCCATGTCGAAGACATGACCGATTTCATGGGCGAGTGTCGCGGCACAGTCCTCATCCTTTGCCACACCGATCGCGGCGGGCAGGCCGAATGTATAACCCTGGAGGTTGCCCTCTTTTCCGGCTCGCTCCTGAATGATGCCCACGACCAGATGGGAGCAACCATCGGCGAGCGGATTCTCATCGCAGCCAGCGGGTCGCAACTTTACGAGCGCTTCCCAGACCTTGCGCTGACCATCACTGGTGTGCAGATCGTACTCATCGTCGGTGGCGTCGAGCTCGTTCTCCCGGACTTGCCAGTCGAACTTATCGGGGGCAATCGGAAACACATTGCGGATGTAATCGCCAAATGTCTTCCAGCGATTGTCGGTGACTTCTACGATTCTGCCCCCGTAATTGGCTTTCACCGGCACCACGAGAACGCGAAGTGAGCCGCGCTCCCGGAAGACATAGCTGGTTCCTGCTGTGCTTTTAGTCTGGCCGTTCACCTTGACTGCGAAGGTGTAGGAGCCCGCCGCCCACTTTCCGCACGACTCGCGATTCGAGCACTGGAAGTCCACGATGCGCGTGGGAAGGTCGTAGTCATTCGGTGCGATCGTGGCGACTCGTTCTCCATCTCTGGTGATGACCACGCTCGTGTTACCCGCATCAACTGTTGTCTCGGTTCCGAGAAACGCTCGGACTACCGCGTCTTTTCCTGCCACGAACTTCAGCGCGCCATCTTTCTGCACGCCAATGCCCTGATTCACTTCGATTTCCTGGATTGTCACCTGGGCCGACAGATGGCGGCTGCAACAGAGCAAGGCGAGGACAGCAAGAGTACGCGCGACCGTGTGTGACATTAAGACTCCTAGTGTTTGACCAAACCTCACGCCGATCCGGCGACGCTCGGTAGCAGGGCAGGGGAAGGACGCACTATACAGGAAGTGCGGTATTCGACGCTGTTTCGTTACGTGCCGGATCCGCGTTTCACCGATCTCACACAGCTGCCACGTGGTAACGGCGATCGTTCATTGCCGGGTCGCCGACCGAGCGTTGCTCCTCCGAAAGTCTGGCTCGCCGCCTGGCCCGCGCGAAAAATTTTGGGGCCTGTGTCGATTCTGGCCCTTCTCGTTCGACGCATCATTAGAACCGGGATTGAAGCCCCGGTAACATCGCGAAAAGGGAGGAAACAAATATGCGAGTCATGGTTCTGGTCAAGGGCGACAAAAACAGCGAGGCGGGCACAATGCCCGACGAAAAGTTGCTTTCAGAGATGATGCAGTTCAACGAGGAGCTCGTGAAGGCGGGCGTCATGCTCGCGGGGGACGGACTCCATCCGAGCTCGAAGGGCGCGCGCGTGCGTTTTGATGGAAAGAAGCGGACTGTCATCGATGGACCATTTGCCGAAACGAAGGAGCTTCTGGCTGGTTACTGGGTCTGGCAGGTGAAATCGTTCGATGAAGCGATCGAGTGGCTGAAGCGTGCGCCGTTCGACGGCGGCACTGAAATCGAGCTTCGTCCCATTTTCGAATCGGAGGATTTCGGGGCGGAGCTCACGCCCGAGTTGCGTGCGAGGGAAGACCAGATTCGTAACGAATTGGAGTCGCGGAACACGTAGCGCAGTTGCCAGGGCACCACTGAAGATGGTGTGATCGGAGGCCGTGACGGCCTCCGATACTCATCGCGCCATAGAGGCAGTCTGGCGTATCGAGTCCGCGCGCCTCATCGCCGGTCTCATGCGAATCGTTCGCGATGTCGGGGTCGCTGAAGAGCTCGCGCAGGAAGCACTCGTCTCGGCGCTCGAACAGTGGCCTCATTCCGGGGTGCCTGATAACCCGGGCGCGTGGCTCATGGCGGCGGCGAGACACAAAGCCATCGATCAGGTTCGACGCAGCGCGATGATTGAGCGAAAGCACGCCGAGATCGCTCGCGAGAGCGACGGACAAGAGGGGTCCGCAGAGCGTCTCGTCGAGGCGATCGATGATCCGATTGGCGACGACCTGCTGCGGCTCCTGTTCATCGCCTGTCACCCCATCCTCTCACGGGAAGCTCGGATCGCCCTGACGCTGCGACTCCTCGGTGGATTGACCACCGTCGAGGTTGCGCGCGCGTTTCTCTCCACTGAGCAGACGATTGCGCAGCGCATTGTCAGGGCAAAGAAAACGCTGGCTGACGCGCGCGTCCCTTTCGAAGTCCCACGCGGCGCGGATCTCGACAAGCGGCTTTCCTCGGTTCTGGAAGTCGTTTACCTCATTTTTAACGAGGGGTACTCGGCTACCGCCGGCGAAGACCTGATACGTCCGTCACTGTGTTTGGAAGCGATGCGGCTGGGCCGAATCCTTGCGGGCCTGATGCCGGCGAACGCCGAGGTCCATGGTCTGCTCTCGCTCATGGAACTGCAGGCGTCGAGATCGCGGGCGCGGACTAACTCCGCAGGCGGACCGATCCTGTTGCTCGATCAGGACAGGGCTCGCTGGGATCACCTGCTCATTCAACGCGGTCTTGCTGCCCTCGAGCGCGCGGAGGGACTGAATGCACATCGTGGGCGGTACGCGCTGCAGGCGGCCATCGCGGCATGTCATGCACGCGCGCATGTGGCCGATGAAACGGACTGGGCGAGGATCGCCGCCCTGTACGAAGAGCTCGAGGAGCTCGAGCCTACGCCAGTGATTCGATTGAATCGCGCAGTTGCAATTTCGATGGCGTTTGGGCCCGAGGCGGCGCTCGTGCTCGTGAATGAGCTGGTGAGCGAAGGCGAGCTCGAGCGATATCACCTGCTGCCCAGTGTGCGTGGCGAGCTTTTGTACAGGCTCAGGCGCTTCGACGAGGCGCGGACGGAGTTCGAGCGGGCCGCCTCCCTCACGAGTAACATGCGGGAGCGAAAGCTCCTGCTGGAACGCGCGGCGAGTTCGAAGTAACTTGGGGGCATGCGGCTGCCGGGCTCGCGATCAGCCGCCTGAATTCTGGAGTCACTGCAAAGTATGAAATCTCAATCAATACAGCAGCTTGTCGAGCGCCGAGATCGCGGAGTGATTCGTCACGCAAGCGCGGTCTACGGCGCCTCGATCAAAGGGATTCCTCTGACCGTCTTCCTACCTGACACAGGGAGTACGGACATCGTCGTTCTCGCAGCCATCCATGGCGACGAAGCGGAGACAACGGTTGCTGTGTCAGAGGCGATGCGATGCATCCCGCAAGGCGATCTGCAGGCCGCCGTCATTCTCTGCGGCAATCCGGACGGCATGCTGCGGGGAACGCGCGGCAATGGGAGGGGCGTGGATTTGAATCGCAACTTTCCGACGTCCAACTGGAGTCCCGATCCGGTCTTCTATAAGAGTCGCGCGAACGATGCGCGCGATATCGCGCTGAGTCCCGGATCGGCACCAGCGTCTGAACCGGAAACGACTGCGCTCCTCTCCCTGCTCGATCGGCTGAAGCCGCGTGCCATCGTCAGCCTTCATTCGGCACTAGCCTGTGTCGATGATGCGGGTGCGTCGCACCTCGGCCGGCAGCTCGCTGATCGCTGCGCGCTCCCGTTCCTTACTGAGATCGGCTACCCGACGCCGGGATCGATGGGTACGTGGGCAGGCGAACAAGGACTGAATCTCGTGACGCTGGAGCTGGAGGATGCTTCGCTCTACAGCCTCAAGGATCGTCATGTTCCGATCCTGATCGACCTCATGACCGGACGGATTGAGCTCGAGTCGTAGCCATGCACATCCTGATCACCGATTCCGGTGTTGGCGGTCTTTCCGTCTGCGCGTACGCAGAAAGATTCGTACGCACGCACGGATTTCACGATCCGGTCCGTCTGACCTTCGCCAACGCTGCTCCTGAAAACGACTACGGCTACAATTCGATGCCATCGAGAGAGGTGAAGATCGACACGTTCGATCGTTTCCTGACGAACGTAACCGAGCGATACACACCCGACCTCATCTATGTAGCCTGCAACACGCTCTCGGTCCTCCTCCCCGATACGCCCTATTCTCAGAAGGCGAGCATTCCAGTGAAAGGGATCGTCGAGACTGGCGCAGGGCTTCTGATACGAGAGCTCGAAGGAGATCCCGAATCGGTGGCGATGATCTTCGGAACGCAAACGACCATCGACGCCGGCGCGTATCCGCGCCTCCTCGGAGAGCACGGAATCGAGGCGTCGCGCATCATCAGCCAGGCCTGTCCGGGGCTCGCCGACACAATCTCCGAAGATCGCGAAGGAGTCAAAACGAGGTCAGAGATTGTCCATTGGGTCGGAGCAGCGATCGAAAATATGCGACACGGCGACAGTCCCGTGGTCGCCTGTCTCGCCTGCACGCATTACGGCTATCGAAAGGAGCTTTTCGCCGACGTGCTTGCTAACGCTGGAGTTCGCGCAACAGTCGTGAACCCCAATGAACGAGCAGTCGTCGATTTGTTCGGAAATCGATCGGATGGGGACGGACCGTCCATGAACCGGGACGTCGATGTGGAGTTTGTGACGAGGTACGTGATTCCGAAAGCAACAGTAGAGGCGCTCACCTGGTTCCTGGGCGATATCTCGCCACGAACCGTCGCCGCGATGAAGAACTTCCAGCATCGCCCCGATCTGTTCTGACCAGAATCATCGCCGACGTGATCGTTCGCTGCCTCCGGCGCGGGAGGCTTCGCGGCGCAGAGCCAGTTTCTGAAGGCCCGCGCGGGCCTCCCCCGTCTTTCCGAAAACCCGCCACTGAAGGTTGGCCAGACGCAGCTAAGCCTCGTCACGCTTCTCCGGCTCTTTTTCCTCACGCGACGAGCTTTCGTAGAGCTTCAGGGCTTTCGCAAAATCGCCCCGCTCTGCCGCAGCAACTGCGCGATTGAGAGAGCTTTGCGTGAGATCGTCGTCAGCTCGACCGCCGCAGGCGACAAGAAAGAGACAAAGGACGAGAACTCGAGTTTGGGTTTGCATGTCGGGGGAATGTACGACACGACACGCACGCAGTTCTTTCCGACTCTAGCGTTTTTGAATGCGTGAAGCGTGCTGACTCTTGCGGCGATACATTCCGGGTGACATCCCCGCCAGCTTCATGAACGTACGCGTGAAATGGCTCTGATCAGCGAAGCCCATCTCCAGCGCCACTCCCGGCAGGGACATGCCTGCAGCGATCAACTCTTTTGCACGTTCCACTCGAAGGAATCGAACTCGTTCGCCCACCGAGACGCCGTAGTGCTTCCGGAACTGCCGCGCGAGGTGGACTGGGTGCACTCCGACCTCTCGAGCCACGGAGGCCAGGGAGATCTGCTGCCGGACGTTCCGCAAGTCGTCCTCGTGTGTCTCGCCCGGCTCGTGAATTACGAGGCTGCGCGGTGTGCACGAGCGGGTCTCACCGCTAGTGCGCTCGCGATAGCTGCCGGCAAGAATGAACGTGAGAAAACCGCCGTCATGGCGATGGGCAGGGAGGAATGCGCCGCGTCCGTAATGAGTCTCCGAGACGCTGCAGCTATCCCATCGTCCCACCGCCGTGACGTGTCCGAGGTATTCGCCGCTCTTGAGTTGTCGTGACATGGCTCTGTTTACGGCGCGCAGCTCCCGCAGTTGCGTTAGGGTTAGCGCGGACCTGGATTCATCGGCCAGAGGGGCGTCGCCAGGCCGCGATTTCAGCTGTGTGGCCATCCAGGCCGCCCGCCGTAGCTTACTGATTCGTCGCGCAGACTTCTAATTCTGTGCTCAGCTCGAAGCATTGCGCTATTGTTTCGTCGACGTTGGGAGGCGTGATGCGAATCTGGACACGATATGGGATGGTAACGGCTCTTCTGTTGGCAGCGAGCTGTGTGAACGCTCCGCACGAGACCGCGACGACGACGGAAGGTGCAAAGAGCAGCGGAGCTGTACGCATCGGCTTCTCGATGGACACATTGAAAGAAGAGCGATGGCAGCGAGATAAGCAACTGGTCGAGCAACGGGCCAGAGAGGTTGGCGCGGTCCTCGACGTCCAGGTCGCGAACGGAGACGACGCGGTTCAGACCAAGCAGACCGACAACATGCTGACGAAGGGCGTCGACGTCCTGATCGTGGTACCTCACAACGGGGAGATCGCGGCGTCGATTGTCGAGGCCGCACATCGCAAGGGCGTTCCGGTCATCGCGTACGACCGAATGATCCGCAGTGCCGATGTCGACCTCTACGTTTCTCATCAGGTGGAACGGATGGGGGAGATGCAGGCCGAATACGCCCTCAAACATGTACCGAGAGGAAATTACGTTCTCATCGGAGGCTCTCCAACGGACAACAATGCCGTGATTATGCGAAAGGGTCAGATGAACATTCTTCAACCCGCCATTGCTCGAGGTGACGTCAAGGTAATCTCTCAGCAGTTCGCGCGCGAGTGGAAAGCTGAGGAAGCGTTGCGGATCACGGAGGATGCGCTCACGAAGACCGGAAACAAGATCGACGCAATCGTCGCGTCGAATGACGGCACGGCTGGAGGCGCCATCTCGGCACTGGAAGCAGCTCGCCTTGATGGCAAAGTGCTCGTGACGGGACAGGACGCACAGAAGGACGCGATCCAGCGCATCGTCAGCGGCAAGCAGACGATGACCATCTACAAACAAATCAGGCCGCTTGCGTTCAGCGCGGTCGATTCCGCCATGAAACTCGCGCGAAAAGAACCGCTCGATACTCGTGACAAGATCAACAACGGGATGAAAGATGTTCCGGCAATCCTTCATGAACCTACAGTCGTCGATAAGAGCAACGTCGATGCGACGGTCATCAAAGACGGATATCACAAACGTGAGGATATTTACGGTAAGGTTCAGTAGCGTTCCCACAGAAGGTCGTTTGCGCGAACGGGGCCCCGAAGGGGGCCAGATCCCCTCTCCCCGGCGGGGAGAGGGTGGTTGCGTCAGCAACCGGGAGAGGGGTCGTGAGAGATACGAGAATCGCCCCGGTTTTACGGGATTCGCGAGACTTTCACGCCCCTCTCCCTGCTTCGCTTCGCTCGCTTCCCTCTCCCCGCCGGGGAGAGGGAACGCCGCTTCGCGACTCAGACACTTGCCAATGTCGTCAGACACTTAGCCAAGGGTCTTTTGGTGAGGTTGTGGTCCTGAAATGACGGATGAGCGATCTTCGTCTCCTCTGCTGGAAATGCGCAACATTTCCAAGAGCTTTCCCGGCGTGCGGGCACTCGATCATGTATCGCTCGAGCTCCACTCTGGTGAGATTCACGCGCTCGTAGGCGAGAACGGCGCTGGCAAGTCAACATTGATGAACGTGCTGGGCGGCGTGTTTCCGCACGGTAGCTACGATGGCGAAGTTCTGATTGATTCCGAGCTCTGTCAGTTCAGCGGCGTACGCACTGCCGAAGAGTCAGGCATCGCAGTGGTTCACCAGGAACTCTCACTCATTCCTGAATTCTCGATTGCTGAGAACATCTTTCTCGGTCGCGAGCCACGCCGCTTCGGCGTGATCCAGTCGGAAGAGCTTTTCAGTCGCGCAAAGGTCGTTCTGAGTGAGCTCCATCTCAACCTCGAGCCTCACCTCCCGGTTGGGTATCTGGGAATCGGTCAGCAGCACCTCGTCGAGATCGCAAAAGCTCTGGCGCGGGAAGCGCGGATTCTTGTGCTCGATGAGCCAACCGCGGCGCTTACGGAGAGCGAGGCCGACGTTCTTTTCCGTATCCTCGATACTCTCCGCCACCGCGGTACCGGAATCATTTATATCTCTCACAAGCTTGGCGAAGTATTCCGACTCGCGGACCGGATCACGGTGCTTCGGGATGGGCGTGCGGTGAGTACCGATGGCACCAGCAGTCTCGACCCGGAGTCGGTGATCGCGCGGATGGTTGGTCGCGAAGTGTCCGATCTTTTTCCAGACGTCGACAGAAGACCGGCAGACGTCATCTTTGAAGCACGCGACGTTAGTGTGGAGGACCCGAATGTCCCGGACAAACTGCTGGTCGATCACGTCAACTTCACTGTCCGGCGCGGCGAAGTACTCGGCATTGCCGGTCTCGTCGGGGCGGGGCGCAGCGACCTCATGATGGCATTGTTCGGCGCGCATGCCGGCCCTCGGACTGGTGAGTTCTTCATGGGGAGTGAGCGCGTCACGATCGGGAGCCCTTCTGAGGCGATCGCGTGCGGAATCGGGTTCGTCACCGAGGACCGGAAACGATTCGGACTCTTTCTCGATCAGACGATCGTTTCCAATCTGACCGTTGCCGCACTCGCTCGGCTCTCCGGTGCCGTTGTGACAGATGTGGATGCCGAAGCGTCGGTTGCTGGCCGCTCGATGCGAGAGCTGCACATCAAGGCTCAATCGGCCTTCACAATTGCGGGGACTCTGTCTGGTGGGAACCAGCAGAAGGTGGTTCTGGCCAAGTGGCTCCTGACCAGTCCGAAGCTGCTTCTGCTCGATGAGCCGACTCGCGGAATTGATGTCGGCGCGAAACAGGAGATCTACCGGGAGATCGCGCGACTCGCAGGCGAAGGACTCTCGATCGTTCTCGTCTCCTCCGAAATGAGCGAAGTTCTCAGCCTTTCCGACCGCGTCATGGTTCTTCATGAAGGACGAGTCACTGGTGAGTTCCTGAGGTCCGAGGCGACCGCGGAAGCGGTGATGGCGTGCGCGACGGGCTCGGTACGTTCCGCAGCAGCCGTTGCGCCGGGTGGGTTGCTATAAAGAATCATGGTGCGTAGTGTCGGAATCGCCGGACCGGCGTGAGAATGCGGAAAGAGGAATCCCGATGACGAATGGGAAGATCGAGACTGGCGAGGAGAACAGCCTCCCCGTTGTGGCCGGAACGACCCGACCGGGACGTTGGGGGGCTTCCGTATCCTCGCTGCGCGCGTACGCGATGCTCTTCGCACTGATGATCATCTGGGCCTACTTTCAGTGGATGACGGCGAGCGAGCTTTATCCCTATGGGTTGTTCCTTCACCCGGTCAATCTCGCAAACCTGCTCAAGCAGATGTCGGTCACCGGTGTGCTCGCTGTCGGGATGCTCTTCGTGATCGTGGCGCGGCAGATTGACCTCTCGGTCGGCTCAGTCGTCGGCCTTGCTGGAGGCGTCGCTGCCATGACCCAGGGCTGGGGATTGCTCCCCTCTTTCGCTGCTGCGATTGCAATCGGCGTCGCCACAGGAGCCCTTCATGGAGCACTCGTCGCCTACGCGAACATCCCCGCATTCATTGTCACGCTAGGCGGGCTCCTCACCTGGCGGGGCGTGATTCTATACCTCACGAAAGGGGAGACGATCCCGGTTCGACTTCCGGTCTTTCGGCTCCTCGGCGTAGCCCTCATGACACGCTGGACAGGACTGATCCTTGCGGGAGTTGCGGTCCTCGCGCTCGTCTGGATGACGATACGGAGGAACCGCGCTCGACTCCGGCATGGTCTTCCAGTTCCCGGAGTGACAGCTACGGTGCTTCGCATCGTGATGCCTGCTCTGCTCATCGTCCTGTTCACGGTCGCTATGAACTCGCAGGGTGGCGTGCCGCTTCCAGTGATCCTTCTCCTCGCGGTCGCTACCGCAGGGGCGTTCCTGACGCAGACCACGACGTTCGGACGCTACCTGTATGCGATCGGAAGCAATCCTGACGCGGCGCGTCTGTCCGGGATCAACTCGCGCAGACATATCCTCGCCGCCTTCGCGCTACTCGGCGGTCTCGTCGGGATCGCGTCGCTGCTTCACACCGGGCGTGTCGGAAGCGCATCACCCGATGCCGGAACTCTGATGGAGCTCGACGCAATCGCTGCATGCGTCATCGGTGGGACGAGCCTCATGGGCGGAAGGGGGACTGTGGCGGGAGCCCTTCTGGGCGCTCTTGTGATGGCGAGTCTCGACAATGGCATGTCGCTGCTGAGCGTTGAGAATGCGACGCAGTACATCATCAAAGGTGCGGTGCTCGTGGCCGCTGTCGGGTTCGACATGGCAGGAAGGAAAAGGAGCTGAATCGATGACGACCACGAGAAGAATGCTCTTTGCCGCTTGTGCGCTCGTCGTAGCGCTGACGGCCGGCGCTCAGAAAAAGTCCGACGTGGACGCCCGCGTTGAGACGCTGCTGGCTCGCATGACACTCGAGGAGAAGCTCGGGCAGCTGACGCAGCTAGCCCGCATTTCTCACGCTGATAAAGAAAAGCCGCCGCACCATGCTATTAAGTTGAGTGTGACCAACAACTTGAGAACATGGGAGGCGGCGGCGTGCAACAGACACAGTGTAACGGGGAGCAACTCAACTTCCAAGCG
>DATLXH010000186.1:0-4095 GCA_035576005.1 Thermoanaerobaculia bacterium
GGCGTGCGTCCGGTACCCTGTCCCTGACCGAGAAGATTGTCGTCGGCCATCGCTTTGGACGAGGGTTCATGCCGGGATGCAGAATTCCTGATGCGAATGTCTGGGTGCCGGACGCAGGCCCTGCGTCCCTACACCCGCCCCGGTTGCTCCTCGGCATAGTCGTCGCGAAACCTTCGTGCGCCTCGCATCCAAGCCACTCTCCGCCGTCTCACGAGGAAAGGCTGTGAGAAATGCGGGTTAAAGTTCATCGATCGACCGCGGCCAGTCGCTTCCCAACAGTCTCGAGAGCGCACGGTCGGCGAGTCTCTTCCCGTCCGTCTGACATCGGGCGCAGTAGTTGGTTTCGTTATCCGCGTAGACGATTCGCTGCACCGGTGAGCTGCACACTGGACATGGCTGATCGAATTTGCCGTGTACTGCCATCTCTTTCCGGAAAGCCGTGACCTTCTCCGGGAACGCTACGTTCGATTCGGCAACGAGCGTGTCGGTCCACGTGCGGAGGACCCGACGCATCGAGCCGTGCAATCGCGCGATTTCATCGACGGTCATTTTCTGAGAGAGTCTGATCGGCGAGATTCGCGCATCATGCAGAATTTCGTCGGAGTAGGCATTGCCGATTCCACTCAGGAGGTGAGGATCGGTGAGGATCCGTTTCACCGTGTGATTCTCTCCCTTCAGAATCTTCGTGAATGCTCCGAGTCCGATCGTCAGCGGATCGCCCCCGCCAGGATCGAGTGCCTCGAGCGCCTCGAGCCCCCTGACTATGTGGAGTGAGGCGCGGCGCTTCGATCCGGCTTCTGTGAGAAGGAGAGTGCCGCTGTCGAAATCGAAGGCAGCCAGACCGATCTTCCCCGGGATTTTGCCGCCGGGTGTCACCCAGCGAAAGCGTCCCGCGATCATGAGGTGAATCACCAGGGAGAGTTCTCGCTCCAGCCTGATCACGATCCTCTTGCCGATTCGTTGGAGTCCCTCCACCTTGCATCGTTGTGCCGCCTGCGGCGAGGGGTCGACCGTTCGCAGGAGGAAGGGAGATCCTATGCGGATCGTCTCGAGTGTCGCGCCGACGATGCGCGTTTCCAGCGCGTTCAGATACGCTGTGATGTCGGGAAGCTCAGGCATTGCGTTCTGACTGAAAGGAATGAAGGCCGCGCGCCGTGCGCTCTCCCCCTAGCCCGCATTTCTCACGCTCCTTCGTCGCGAGGTGGCGGAGAGTGGCTTGGATGCGAGGCGCACGACGGTTTCACGACGAAGACATAGTTGACACTATGTCGAGGAGTGAAACCGTCGTGCAACGACGCAGACAGGCCGCTCTCCGCCGCCGCAGCAGAAGGAGTGTGAGAAATGCGGGCTAAGACTCATGCACACTCAGTAGATGATGACTTCGTCGCCCACGTTGGTCATATTGTAGAGCTTTTCGAGGTCGGCATCTCCGACTCGGACGCAGCCGTGAGAGACGCTCTGTCCCAGCTGCTGGAGCAGCTGAGTTCCGTGGATTGCATAGCCATCGCCGAGGTTGAGTCGGTACGCGCCAAGGACTTTGTCGAACTGCCTCTGCCGGGTTCCGACTGGAGGGACGATCAGGGCGCCACCCGCGAAGATCAGCTCGCCGGGAGGTAGCTCCCGCTCCACGCCGTTCACCACTTCCACGACGTTCTTCCCTTTTACTTTGAGTGTCCTGCGGGTTCCGCTGCTCGACTCACCGACCCAGTCCCAGACACCGGCCTCACGCGCGGCCGTCACACCGCCCCCGGTATCCGCATCGATTGTCTGGCCGTAGTTGAGTTTCACCAGTCGCTTGCCGCTTTTTTTCGCCTCTTCAACGTAGTGCCAGTCGGGCGGGACCCATAGTGGGTTGGTCTCTTTCGAGATGACTTTGAGCTTCCCGATCGGAGTGTCGAAGACGACCGTGCGACCGTCGAGTTTCGTGGCACCTTTCCCGGTGGAAACGATCGTGTCAAAAATCTTCTGACCCGAGCGGGTGAGATAGAGCTTGTTCTCGGTCGTCGAGATGACGATCGTCTGGTCCGTGTCCTGAAGGTCGTCGATTGCTTTGTCGGCTCCCGCAACCTCTGATTGCAGGGCGTCGAAGCCAGCAGCGCGGGACGTCATCGAGCCTCGAAGCTCAGTCACCTGCCGGGCACTGTGCTCGGCGATCAGCCGATCGATCGTGTCGTACCGCAACAGTTGCTTCGAGTCGCGGTAGTTGATGACCTCACCGGCTGCCGCAAATGCCACCAGGCCGATCCCTAAAACCAGCAGTGCCCATGAGCCGAGCAATCCAATCCAACGAGGCATTCAGTCTCCCTAGGTTCATCGATGACAACAGCTTCGGGGCGTCGTGCATTGCGGAAGACGATTTCGTTTCACAACGGTTTCATCGCCCCCTTGTCTCGACCATGCCGGCGTCGCAAGTAGGCCGCGGCGCTGCATTCAGTCCACTCTCACCGTTCCGCGCGGGCTCTTGACCCTCTAGAAGATGAACACCTTGCTCCCGGCGTTGATCCTGGGCCAGAGGGCGATCAGATCCGCTTCGGGAACCATGAAGGACGCAGGCTTGGCACCCTTCAATGGGCTGTCAGCGCTGGGAGGAGAGTGAATCACGTAGTCGTTTGGAAGAAAGATCACGTACTTGCCCAGGCCGTTTTCCACCGACGGCGGGTCGCTCGGGACCGGAGCCCCGTTCAACAGATAGACCCACGGTGGGATGCGCCAGCTGAGTCCAACTTTTTTGTCGACTACGGTGAATGAGCCTTTGAGCGGCACGAACGTATAAGTCTTCGAACTACCGGTCAACGTTTTAGGGGCCCCGATCTGCATGTCGATTTCGCGGATGATGTCGTTGCCATAGTGAAAGAGGAGCTTGCTCTTTGACGTGTCGAGAGCCAGGTAGAAGTCTTTCGATTTCAGTCTTTCGACGACGCCCATGCGCCCCTCGAGCTCGCTTCGAAGTCGCTGTTCGTTCACGTCCAGCGAGGCAAGCTCAGCTCGGATGCGATTGATCTCCGAAGGTGCCTCGGCATTGCGAGTCAGGAGCTGCGAGTAACGCTGGTTAATCGTTCTTCGCTCATGACGAGCGTAGAGGATGAGCCCGATCGCCACGACAATCAGGGTGAGGTTGAGCCAGAGCGGCGGCCGAGGGAACGATCGTCTGTCCCGTGCTGGCTCTCGCTCTTTATCGCGTCTGTCGGACATGGTCTCCTTTCATCGAGCCCGACCGCCGCTGATAACCGTAAAAGGCAGCTGACGCATCAGTCACTGGAGTGATTGTAAAGTAGATAGCGGGAGTGTGACCCCAAATCCCGGCATTCGTCGGCGCGCATTCGAACGTCCGCTGCTTCGTTGCGGCTCCTCTTCTCCGCCGTTGCACGACCATCGCCCGGCAGGTTAGAAATGCCGCAGGTGGAATGTCGGTTGCACTGAGTCGGGCAGCAATAAGACGAGGAGATCATTCATGGCTGAATCGACGGCGGTACGTCAGGTGACTGACAGCGAGTTCGAAAAAGACGTTCTACAGGCTGGTAAACCGGCCTTTGTGGATTTCTGGGCACCGTGGTGTGGACCGTGCCGGATTATTGGTCCGATCGTCGAGGAGCTGGCCCCTTCTTATGAAGGGAAAGCTGTGATCGCAAAGATCAACGTCGACGACAACCCGCTCACCGCGCAGAAGTTTCAGGTCACGTCGATCCCGACACTCATGATGTTCAAAGATGGCAAGCTCGTTGACCGAGCCGTCGGAGTCCTGCCGCGGGCTGAACTGCAGAAGTTCATCGACAAGCATCTGTAGGAAAACGGCCAACCCCGCCATGACAATGGTTTGAACGTCACGACACCCTCTCCTGGATGGTCGTCAATTTGCCGCGACTGGCAGAAGACACGATCTGTCGTCCCGAGCGGGTTAACAGCGGGAACGCTGTTGAAGAAGTCATGACACGCGGCGGGACTCGCGCCCCGAAGGGGGCGAATCCCTCTCCCCGGCGGGGAGAGGGTGGTCGCGTAAGCGACCGGGAGGTGCGCCCGAAAGCGCACGCGAGCAGAAGGGTGAAAGTCCTTTCTGGTCAAACGTTCATTGACTGAAGCTGACCGTAACTGCGTCGT
>DATLXH010000187.1:0-4294 GCA_035576005.1 Thermoanaerobaculia bacterium
GCGGCCTGTCTGCTTCGTTGCACAACGGTTTCGCTCCTCGACATAGTGTCAACTATGCCCTCGTCACGAAACCGTCCTGCGCCTCGCATCCAAGCCACTCTCCGCCGCCTGGCGACGAACGACTGTGAGAAATGCGGGCTAATCCCGCGAGGCCTCGATATCGAACATCCGCTTGAGTGCGCGATAGGCGGGCTCGCGGATCTCTTCGGGAACGTCGATCTCGTATCTGCTGAACTTCAGTGAGTCACGAACATCTTCGAGCGTCGAGACTTTCATGAATGTGCAGAGCTTGCAGCCTTTGACGAACTGCTTGTCTGGAACTTCCATTGCGAGACGGTCAGACAGGCCACACTCAGTCACCACGAGGAAACGCGACGCCTTGTTCTCCTTCGCGTAGCGCACCATCCCTGAGGTCGACAGAACAGCATCCGCAAGACTCGCCACATCGGGGCGGCATTCGGGGTGGACCAGGATCTTGAGCTCGGGGTCGTTGTCCCGAATCCTGGAGATCTCTTCAGGCGTGATCTGCTGATGAACGTAGCAGAAGCCGTCCCACGGGATGATGTTCTTTTCCGGAACCTGCTGGGCTACGTGGTTCGCGAGATTGCGATCAGGAACGAACAGGATGTTCTGGTTCGGAAGGGAGCGCACAACCCGTCCGGCATTCGCCGAGGTGCAGATGACGTCGGAAAGGGCTTTAACCGCGGCAGTGGTATTCACATAGCTGACCACGGCGAGGTCGGGGAACTCGAGCTTGAGTGCGGCGATACGATCGCGCAGATCGTCCGCGGGTGCTGAATCGGCCAGCTGGCAGCCGGCGAGAAGATTCGGCAGAAGAACCTTTCGTGAAGGATTGACGATCTTGGCCGTCTCAGCCATGAAGTGGACACCGCAGAACTCGATCACATCCGAGTCGGTGACATTGGCTGCCATGAGGGCGAGCTCGAGAGAGTCGCCTACAAAGTCAGCGACCTTGAGAATCTCCGGGCGGTAGTAGTTGTGAGCGACTATGAGGGCGTTGCGCTCCCGCTTCAACTCTCGAATCTCCTCGTGCAGGAGAGAGAACTCGCGCGCATCGTCTTCGGTGTAGGTGAAGGTCTTGACTCTCCGCAGCTCTTCGAACAACGTCGACATCGTTCTGAGGTCCTCGCAGCGGAGGAACAGGGAGAGGCAGTTTCGCATTTCGGGATGGAGCTATGCGCTACCTTTCGTTCAACTTCAACATTCCTGTGATCCGAGAATGTTGAATGTTGAATTGAGGCTGGAAGCTTCGAAAATGGACGAACCTGTCGAGATTCCCATTGAAGATTTCATCGATCTCCATCCGTTCAGGCCAGCGGACATTCGAGACGTCGCGCTCGAATATCTGTGCGAGGCGCGTAAGAAAGGCTATCGTCAGGTGCGCCTGATTCATGGCAAAGGGGCCGGCGTCCAGCGTCGCGTCATTCGCTCACTTCTCGATTCACTCGGCTGGATCGAGCGATTCGAAGACGCCGATTTCAGCGGTGGGAGCTGGGGAGCTACCCTCGCATGGCTGACACCTCCAGACGGCAAACCCTCCGCCGAATCGTGACGCCCGACACACCTCCAGGCCTCCGACTGTGTCATCTCTCCTTGTAGCCAACGTCAGGCGGGTGCGATACTTTCCCCCTCCAGACGATTCAATAGAGCGAGCGAGGGCAGCGAATGGTTCTCTTCAACCACGCAACACGCGAGATGACCGCGAAGATCGTTTACTACGGGCCCGGCCTTTGCGGGAAGACCACCAATCTTCTCGTGATCTTCGACAAACTGGATCCGAAGAGCAAAGGAAAGATGCTCTCGCTTGCGACCAAAACAGATCGAACGCTTTTCTTTGATCTTCTCCCCGTGGACATCGGAAAAGTCGGGAACTTCAATCTCAAAATTCAGCTCTACACCGTTCCAGGACAGGTGTTCTACAACGAAACGCGCAAGCTGGTCCTCAAAGGAGCAGACGCCGTAGTCTTCGTCGCGGACTCCCAACCATCGATGATCGAGTCGAATCGGGAAAGCTTCGCGAATCTCATGGAGAATCTGGAGGAGAACGAGGTCGACTCCGATTCACTCCCGATCGTGATCCAGTACAACAAGCGCGACATTCCGGGTGTGTTACCGGTCGAAAAGATTCAGGCTGCTCTCGGATTCGAGGACTACGCTTCGATGGAAGCTTCCGCCATCAAAGGTGAAGGCGTCATGGAGACGTTCAAGCTGGTCTCTAAAATCACGGCGAAGCATCTGATCGGGAAGCTCCAGGGGAAGCCAGCGAAGCAGGCGTCGAAAAAGTCTTCAAAAAAAAGCGCGGCGGTTTCCGCCGCCGCAACGGCCTCGGCGATGCAGAGCGACGAGCCGGTACCGGCAGAGCCTCTTTCGAATCCGTTTGCTGAATCGGTTCCTTTCCCCGAGGCCGGGCCGATTGATTCCGCATACGACGGGATGGAAGAAGTTTCGCTCGAGCAACTCCTCGAGGGACGAGACCGGCCGAGCACCATTTCCGGTCAGATCGCGATTCCTGTCGATCTCATGTCGGTGACAACCGACGACGAAGTCGATCATCTCGACGTCGAAGAGCTGCTTGCTCCGCCCTCTGCCCCGTTTGGAATCGGCGAGCAGAGTGCCGCTGTCTCGATCTCGGAGCCCCAGGTCGATCGGTCCGAAGTGGGAGAGGATCAGTCGCGAATCGAGGAGCTGGAAAGAGAGGTTCTCATTCTTCAGGAGGAGATTCTCCGTTTCCGCGAAGAACGGGAGCAGCTTCTCGACGAGCTTCGTCAGAGCGTTGCAAACATGACGCGTCTGATCGGACTGTAGCGAGCCGGCCAGGGCACTGACGCTGCCGCTCCGGTCGTCCTACATTGGCCTTCCGCACGTGACAGACAAGAGTGTCTGTCCTACATTGGCCTTCAGCGCGTAACAGACAAGAGTGTCTGTCCTATAGGGGATCATCGACATGACCACTTTCAACAGTCGGCTGAAGTGCTCGGCGTGCGGGCTGACCTTAGAAATCGACCGTCTCGCGAATCTCTGCACGAGCTGCGCGTCCCCTCTGCTCGTCGAATATGACCTCGTTCCATCGCCTGCGTTACGCGGCGAGATTTCCCGGCGGTCCCGCTCCCTGTGGCGTTACGCAGAGCTCCTGCCCCCTGTCGATTGCTCGGACATCATCTCCCTCGGCGAGGGCGGCACTCCCCTTCTCGAGTCGCGACAGATCGGGAGGGAGCTCTCAATGTCACGACTCATGTTCAAGGATGAATCTCTCAATCCGACTCGCTCGTTCAAAGCGCGAGGCATGTCGGTCGCTGTGACGATGGCGCGTCGATTCGGAGCGACGAGCCTCGCAGCGCCGACTGCAGGCAATGCCGGGGCTGCGCTGTCTGCGTACGCCGCACGCGCATCAATGCCCGCCTTCGTCGTCATGCCTGACGACACCCCGCGTTCCATTGTCGAAGAGTGCAGGAGCTACGGCGCAGAGGTGGAGGTGGTTCCCGGGGTCATCACCGACGCCGCAAAACGGGTGCAGGCTCGGATCGCGGAGCGAGGGGGGTTCGACCTTTCCACGCTCAAGGAGCCGTACCGGGTCGAGGGAAAGAAAACGATGGGCTACGAGCTCCTCGACGACCTCGGCAGGTTGCCGGACGTCATTCTCTACCCCACAGGCGGTGGAACAGGCCTGATCGGGATGTGGAAGGCCTTCGCCGAGATGGAGCAGTTGGGATGGATCGGCCCGGAGCGACCGAGACTCTACTCCGTGCAGTCCGACGGTTGCGCACCGATCGTGCGCGCTTTCGAAGAGGGACTCGAACGCGCTGTGGAGTGGGAGACACCGAAAACAGAAGCGTGGGGCCTCAGGGTCCCGAAAGCGATCGGCGACCGCTTGATGCTGCGCGCTCTGCGGGAGTCGAAGGGTGGAGCCGTGGCCGTGACGAATGGAGAGATCGAACCGGCGGCCACCGAGATCCGGGAGAAAGAAGGCATCGACGCCGGACCGGAAGGAGGCGCGGCGCTGGTTGCGCTGCGGACGCTTTTGTCCAACGGCAGAGTCGATCGCGACGAGACCGTGGTCCTGTTCAACACGGGCGCAAACAAGTATCACTCGTAGCAGTCTGTGAAGGTCATAACCATTGTGGCCGGACATTGGAACGGTAAATCCTCAGCTGGCTTGGTAAAAGAAAAAGCATCGCCCTGATCTCGTTCGCTACGATGGGTTTGGAAGAACGAATCAAAGCGAAAGTGAGGGACAGAACGATGCAGAGCGAGAGTACCAAAAGAACCTACCAAG
>DATLXH010000188.1:0-22856 GCA_035576005.1 Thermoanaerobaculia bacterium
GTACCCTGTCCCTGACCGAGAAGATTGTCGTCGGCCATCGCTTTGGACGAGGGTTCATGCCGGGATGCAGAATTCCTGATGCGAATGTCTGGGTGCCGGACGCAGGCCCTGCGTCCCTACACCCGCCCAGGTTGATCTCGACACAGTGTCAACTATGCTCTCGTAGCGAAACCGTCGTGCGCCTCGCATCCAGGCCGCTATCCGTCGTTTCACGGCGAAGGTCTGTGAGAAATGCGGGTTAGCCGGCTCAGATCCTGTGGGCACTCAACATGGCATGTGCCAGATCAGCAGCTCCCATCAACCCCGCGTCTGTGTTGGTGATGATGTGCAGAGGGTATTGCTCGAGAAGGCCACGGAAGCGGCCCTTGTTCAGAAACGCCTCCAGAAAGAGTCCGCTCGTGAACTGGGCGACGTTCTTCGCGGCGACCCCCCCTGCGATGAACACCCCGCCCCGCGAGAGAACCTTGAGAGCCAGATTTCCTGCTTCCGCTCCGTAGACACTTACAAAGAGCGCGAAAGCCTGCGTCGCTTGCGGATCGCCAGCAGCGGCCAGTCTCGAGACCATCGCGGCGCGACTCTCCCCAACTCTGCTCACAGCCGGACTTTGCCCTGCCCCCTCGCAGATGAACTCGTAAACGCTTTCCAGTCCAGGCCCCGACACCACTCGCTCATAGCTCACATGGCCATGAATCTGTCTCAGCCGGACGAGGAGGCCGGATTGCTTCTCATCCGCGGGCGCAAAATCGCAGTGGCCGCCCTCGGATGGAATCACACGCCAGCCCGTGCTCTGGTCATCCTCCGGAATCAGGAATGCTTCGCCAAGACCGGTTCCGGCACCGATCACCGCAATAGGATCGGCGGGTCCAGCGCTTCCCTGATTGATCTGAACAAGGTCGTGCGGTGAGAGTTGAGGAACTGCGTGGGCAACCGAGTAGAAGTCGTTCACGACCTTGACCCGCTCGCACCCGAGCAGTGCGCCAAGCTCATCCTCAGCGATCCGCCACGGAAGATTCGTAACAGACGCGACCCCTGAAGAGACAGGTCCGGCCACCGCCAGACAGATCGCATCGACGGCACTGCCTCGGCCGACGAACTCCTCGATGATCAAGTCGAACGAAGCATATGCGCCACTTTCAAACCGCCTCTGGCGCAGCACCTCGCAATGACCGTTCAGGATCTCTCTCTCCTCCAGAAGAACCTTGGTTCCGCCAATGTCGCCCGCGATGATTCGACTCATGAACGATCCTGATCCATTGGGGAACGTAGTCGCAAGCAGCCAGCCACCTCACGAATGTAAGTCAGGCGGCCGGTGGCCGAGAAAAAGGAGACGAATGCATATGTCATCCGGAGCGGGAGAGCATTTCTCTGCAGCGGTAAGGATGACATACCCGTCACAAAGAGCCTGGGGCGGGAGGGGCGAGGGATCCTCGAGTCACCAACCACAACCCTAGCCTCTCTACGAAACTCCTGGATAAGCAGCGCGGTCGACGAACCACCAGCTTTCCGTTCCTTTCTCAGCGACGCTGGTGATCGGAAAGTCTTCGCCACGCCGAATTCGCTCGATCATCGATTTCTTACCCGCTCCCGCAGCGAGGACCCACTTGCATCGTGCATCCCGCAGCTGAGGCGTCGTAAGCGTGACACGCCAGCTCTCGAGTCGAGGCACCCATACTTCCGAAGACGCTTGATCGACAACATCAAGTACAGGGGTCCCCGGAAACAATGATGCGGTGTGGCCGTCCTCCCCCATCCCCAGGATGGCAAGATCGATCTGACCGACAGCAAGATCATTCCATTCTGCATTGAAGTGATTCGCGATGGTCGCGGGCTCGTTGAGCTCCGTACGGAATTTGATGAAGCGATGACCCTCGCTGATTCCTTCGCGGAAGAGGGACTCCTCGATCATGCGACGGTTGGACTGCGCATCGTCGGGCGGGACGCAGCGCTCGTCTCCGGTTACCCATGTGATCTTCCGCCGTGCCAGGCGATCGCGAAGGGGCGCCTTTCCCAGCAACTCATACAGACTCTTTGGCGTCGTTCCACCTGATAGCGCAACGGTGATCGAGTCGCTCTTCTCCGCATACGCCACGAGAGTAGCGGCGGCGGCCTGAACCAACTCCTCGATCGAATCGAAAATGCGGAAGTTCATTGCGACGGCTCGCCTTTATCGAAGTATTGAAGCTCACCAGGCGATGCCCCTCGCTCGTGAGCGAAGCGGCTCGCGATCTCGAGCTCGATCTCTGCGCGAGATCTGCCCGTCGAGTTGATGTTCACGTTTCCTCCTCCACGCATTCCATGGCCGCCGCCACTACCGAGTCCTGTAAGGATCCGCCGCATCAGCTCTCCTGCTTCGGCTGAAGGGTCATTGGTCCGAATGGAGACGTAGAGTTTTTCCCGCACCGAACCTGTGCAGAGTCCCCATTGCATGTCCACCATTCTGACGATCAGATCGGCGATCTCCGGTACGAAGTCGGGGTCGTTGACTTCGCCGAGGCGCGCGACTGCGATCTCTCGCCCGACCTCCAGCGCTCCGATGGCGCGAGCCAGTTGCGAGAAGTACGCTTTGTCGAGCCGCGGTCTGGCGATCTGCGCCAGAAGCGACCAGTTTGCGAAGGGAAACAGGAGCTCGAACGCCTCGATATCGTCGTCCGAGACTTCCCGAACGAGATCCTGCGTTTCGGAACGGATGCCGTAGAGCAGAGCCGTGGCGAGCGACTCTGGAATCTCGACCGACGCCTCGCGAAGGTATAGCGTCATGAGGCTGGCCGAGGCTCCCAGTTCCTCACGCACGTCGAAAAATCTGGCGCGACGCGTTGCCTCCCGCAAAGGGTGGTGGTCGATGACGATGTCGGGGATGCGATCGGCGGAAAGTGCATGATTCCCTGTCTCTGGTTGTGCGTCGATCAATGCGATGTGAGCAAAGGCGTTCCGGTCGATCCGTTGAAGCGGAACGATCGGAAGCTCGAGAAGATCGACCATGGCGCGGTTCTCCGCGCGTCCGACGACACCGCTGTAACCAATGACTGAATGAACCCCTCGCTTGATGCGCAACAGGTGCTGCATGGCGGCCGCGCTCGAGATCGAATCAGGATCAGGATTATCATGCGTGAGGATCAGCAGATCTCCCGCGAGCGGGAGATCCAGAAGTTGTTGAAGTGGTGAAGGCATCGGAAGTGTCGATTGTCTCAGAGTTTGCCCGTCGATGACTCCCCGCATTGTGGCCGGACATTCCAATTCCAATGTCCGGCGGCGAAGACAGAACAGGGCGCCCTTCGGACGCCGGACTTTGGATGGAATGTCCGGCCATGGTGGCAAATGGAATCCGCGGGATCCAATCCCGGGTGAGAGCGCGTGATATTCTCCGGCACCTCACAGCCAGGAGTGAACGTGACTGACTCAAACCGTGTCGCAATCGTTGCAGGGCTTCGCACTCCTTTCGTGAAGTCGGGAACCTCGTTTGCCGGCCTGGATGCTCTCGCGCTCGGCAAGATTGTGGTCACCGAACTGGTCCGGCGATCCGGCATCGATGCCTCCTCAATTCAGGAAGTGCTGTTCGGAAACGTCATTCCATCAGTCAAAGCGCCGAACATCGCGCGCGAGATTGTTCTCGGCACTGGTCTTCCACGCTCGATTCCCGGCTACACGATCTCCAAGGCATGTGCGTCAGCGAACCAGGCGATCAGCTCCGGGGCCGATCTCATTCATCGCGGTTATGCCGACACCGTGATTGCGGGCGGAGCCGAGTCGCTCTCCACGGTCCCGATCCTCTTCTCGAGGAACTTCTCCGAAGCCCTGGTCAATGCCAGCAAACAGAAGAAACCGCTCGGCAAGCTCGGCGCGTTCAAGAGTATTCGCCCTCTCGACCTCGCTCCCGATGCACCTGCCATCGCCGAATCATCCACCGGACTCACGATGGGTCAGTCGGCCGAGAAGATGGCAAAGGAAAACGGCATCAGCCGCGAATCGCAGGATCTGTTCGCTCTGCAGAGTCAGACGCGCGCTGCCGCGGCCACCCGGGATGGTCGTTTCAAAAGCGAGGTGATGACCGTACTGGTTCCGCCTCGCTTCGACAATGTCGTCGAGACCGATAACCTCATCCGCGCCGATACGACACTCGAGGCCCTATCGAAGCTCAAGCCGGTTTTCGATCGCAGTTACGGAACGCTGACGGCCGGGAACTCGTCCGCGCTGACTGATGGAGCTGCTGCGGTTCTTCTCATGGCCGAGGAAAAAGCGCGCGCTCTCGGGATCAGGCCGTTGGGGTTTCTGAAGAGTTACGCGTACGCCGCACTCGATCCTTTTGATCAGTTACTGCAGGGCCCCGCCTACGCGACGCCTCTCGCTCTCGATCGCGCGAAGCTGACGCTCAACGACATCGGGGTCATCGAGATGCACGAAGCATTTGCCGCCCAGGTGCTCTCGAATATTCAGTGGCTCGGCTCGAAAAAATTCGCTCAGGAGAAACTGGGACGAAGTGAAGCGGTCGGCGAGATCGACCCACAGACAATCAACCGCACCGGCGGCTCTATCGCTCTCGGACATCCTTTCGGCGCAACGGGCGCAAGGATCGTCACCACCGTCTGCAACGAGCTCCAGTTGACTGGTGAGCAGTACGGTCTGGTGACTGTCTGTGCGGCGGGCGGAATTGGCTGTGCGATGGTGATCGAGAGAGAGTAGTACTCCGACTCTCTCTCTGATCGCAGGTCATTCCTCATGCCGCTATCTGGTATTCGCGTTCTCGATTTCACTCGTCACCTTCCAGGTCCATACTGCACCGACCTGCTGAGACGGCTCGGGGCTGAGGTCATCAAGATCGAGCCGCCTGTCGGCGATCCAACGCGCTATCTCTCACCCTTCGTCGGCGAGCATGGTGCGTTGTTCGCGATGGTCAACGGCGGGAAGCGAAGTGTTGTCGTTGATCTCAAAAGCGTCGAGGGCCGCGAGTTCATTTACAAGCTGGTCGAGGTTTGTGACGTGGTGGTCGAGTCGTACCGGCCGGGCATGGCTGCGACATTTGGCATCGACTACAAGACTCTCTCCGCGATCAATCCGCGTCTCGTCAGTTGTTCGATCAGCGGATATGGAGCAGCCGTAGAGCGGAGCGCGCACGATTTGAATTTTGTGGCTCTTGCGGGCCTGCTCGATCTCCAGCGCGACGAGAAAGGACGGCCGATCCTTCCCGCAACCCAGATTGGCGACATGGGAGGTGGACTCTTCGGCGCACTCTCGATCCTTGCCGCGTTGCTCGAGCGCCAGAAAACGGGAACCGGAAGAGAGATCGACATCTCGATGGCAGACGCCACGCGAGCGATGATGCCGACGGCCGAGGCCTTGTATCGGGGAACGCACGAACGACCCGAGTCCTTCATGCTCACTGGTGCGCTGCCGAACTATGACGTCTACGAAACCGCTGATGGAAAGTACCTTGCCGTCGCGCCACTCGAGGCACAGTTCTGGGATTCGTTCTGCAAGGCGATTGGACATCCTGAGCTGATTCCATTGCATGTCGATGAGGGAGCAAGGGGCGAGGTGAAGACCACAGTCGCTCGGGCGTTGCGGCAGAAATCACGCGCAGATTGGGAAACAGTGTTCGACCAGCTTGACATCTGCGTGGAGCCGGTGCTCTCGATCGCCGAGGCGCACGAGCGATACGGCGATCCGATGCAGAAGCATCCGATCGGGGTCAATTTCCCGCGAGATGTCGGACCCGCGGAATCTCTTGGCGCCTCGCTGGGGAGCGTGGCAACGATAGCCGGGTTGGACGCGGGCCAGAAGCGAGCGGTGGAAAAGAGCGCGGCGTTCGTGCCGCGACACCGTTTGAAACGATTTCTCTTCAAAGCACAGCGATTGCTTCGGAATCGGTAAGCGATCCGGCGTGAGACCCTCACCCCTAGCCCCTCTCCCGCCGGGAGAGGGGGACACAGTCTCGCGGCGCTCGATCGTTTTCCCTCTCCCCACGTCTTCCTTAACAAGATACAAGGGTGGCGCGCTTAGCGCCGGGTGAGGGTCCCTGGTGGCGCGGGCGAATTCGAAACTCGCGTCCTCACAGCTTGCGCTGCGGCCGTCGCGTCCGATGGGACCGGAGTAGAAGCTTGCGAGGTCCCTCGCCCCGCCCGCCCACGCGCCCAGGCTCGGGACGACACGTCGGTTCTTTTTCGCAGTCGAGGCACGTTGCCGTACACCCGCTCGGAACGACACCGCGTAACGCTTGCCCGTCGCGCCCGCGCTACAATCGCTTCGATGCCGAAAATCGTACGTGCGGTCTGTCCCCACGACTGCCCCGACACCTGCTCGATGCTGGTGACGGTGAATGATGACGGACGGGCAACCAAAGTCGCCGGCGACCCCAATCACTCCTTCACACAAGGTTTCCTCTGCACAAAGGTCGCTCGCTACATCGAGCGCACGTATCACGAAGACCGGCTTCTCTTTCCGCAGATCAGAACCGGCAGAAAGGGTGAAGGAGTATTCCGTCGCGCTTCATGGACTGAGGCGCTCGACCTCATCTCCGCGAAGCTTCACTCGATCATCGCCTCGCCCCTCGGTCCCCAGGCCATCCTCCCCTACTCTTACGGCGGGACCCTCGGACAGATCCAGGGGAGCTCGATCGACCGGCGCTTTTTCCATCACATCGGAGCTTCACTCCTCGATAGGACAATCTGCGCGAGCGCAGGCATCGCCGGAGTGAATCTCACGTACGGGACCCGGATGGGTACCGACTCCGAGACGGTCAATGAAGCGCGACTCATCCTGCTCTGGGGAACAAACACTCTCACTTCGAATCCGCATCTCTGGCCGTACATCAGAAAGGCCCGCGCCGCTGGCGCGAAGATCATCTGCATTGACCCGCTCCGCACACGAACCGCTGGTGCGTCCGATGAGCACATAGCGATTCGCCCCGGAACTGACGGAGCGCTCGCGCTGGGGATGATGCATGTCCTCTTCCGCGACGGCCTCTACGATCGAGATTATCTCGAGACGATGACCGTCGGCTGGGAGAAGCTGCGCGATCGCGCACTTAGCGACTATGCACCGGACCGAGTGGCCGCGATCTGCCGCCTGGAAGCGGCGACCGTTGAACGGCTTGGACGCCTTTACGGCGAGGTGCGCCCCACATTCATCAGACTCAACTATGGACTGCAGCGGCATGCGGGCGGCGGGATGGCAGTCCGAACTATCTCGATTCTCCCTGCGATTACAGGCGCATGGAATGATGTGGGCGGCGGGTGTCAGCTCTCGACCTCAGGGACATTTACCCTGAATGGGAGCGCGCTCGAACGCCCCGACCTCATCCCTCCCGGAACCCGCACGATCAACATGAGCGCACTCGGCGATGCGCTCACGCGAGTAGACGATCCGCCAGTGACAGCCCTGATCGTCTACAACTCCAACCCGGCGGCCGTAGCACCAGACCGCGAGGTGGTTCTGGCCGGCCTGCGTCGTGAAGATCTTTTCACAGTCGTTCTCGAGCACTTCAAGACCGATACGGCGGATTACGCAGACGTACTCCTTCCTGCGACGACGCAGCTCGAGCACGAGGATCTTCACAAGGCTTACGGTCATCTTTACCTGATGCACAACGCCCGGGCGATCGACCCGCTTGGGGAGGCGCTCCCGAATACCGAAATCTTCCGGCGGCTGGCAAGCGCGATGAAACTCGAAGAGCCGTACCTGTACGAGAGCGATGACGAGTTGATGCGTCAGGCTTTGCACTCGCAATCGCCGTCCCTCGAAGGCATCACACTCGACTCGCTCCGCGACGAGGGACCGCGGCGGCTGGCCCTCCCCTTCCCGCACATGCCTTTCGCGAAGGGAGCCACGTTTTCGACGCCAAGCGGAAGAATCGAGATCGAGTCTGCGCGTGTTGCGGCTCTGGGATTCGATTCCGTTCCTCTTTACATTGCTCCTTACGAATCCGAGGAGCGCGATCCGGAGCTCGTCAGAAGGTTCCCGATGACGCTCATCTCTCCTCCCGCACACACCTTCCTCAATTCGACTTTTGTGAATGTCGCATCTTTGAGAAGGGTCGCGGACAAGCCGACGCTCGAGATTCATCCTGACGACGCGGAGAGCCGTCAGATCTCCTCAGGGACAGTTGTGGCGATCTTCAACGACCGCGGACGTTTCACTGCTGAGGCCGTCGTCACCGATCGTGTGCGGCCCGGCGTCGTAGCAGCGCCGTCCATCTGGTGGGGCAAGCTCACAGCGGACGACACCAACGCGAACCAGACAACCTCACAGCGCCTGACAGACCTCGGCGCTGGAGCCACGTTCTACGATAACCAGGTCGAAGTCTCTCTGCCTGACATGACTCTCCGTCGCTGAGACGCCGACGTCCCGTAAAATATGCATCACGAGTTTCTGAGCGCGACAGAAATAGCCCTGTCTCCGCACGGTTACCATCAGCGCTCGACAATCCCGGAAAGGCGCACCGAAGGTGCGGTGACAAATCAAAATTGATCTACGCGATTCCCATAGCGATCGTCCTGGCGGCGTTTCTCCTTCTCATCTACCTCAACGAACGGAAGGGCCTTCTCAGCGCGGACCGCTTCCCCTCGCTGGCTGCGAAAGTCGGCGCGTACGCATGGCTCGGCGCACTGCTGTTGCTCGTTTCGTCTCTCGTCATCGCGGCCTCGACGCAGACTCCCGACCCGGAACAGATCGATCACATTTCCTTCTGGTCGCTGTTCGACTTTCACCTGATCCTCCTCGTCTTTCTGTTCGGTTGGTGGCTTCTCACAGGCAGGCCCGGGATCCAGAGGTTCATGAATCTTTTCAGTCGCGATCTCGCCGAGAGCACATTCATCGGCGTGGCGGCTGGAGTCGGCGGATGGGCGCTCACGATCGCGCTTGCCCTGGGCGTTGCAGTGATCCTCAACGCGGTCGGCCTGATCCCCGATGATGTCAAACCGTCGCCGATGATTCCGTGGATGGCAGGACTTCCGATCTGGAAAAAGTGCGTCATCATCCTGTCGGCGATGACGGTCGAAGAGGCGTTCTTCAGGGGCTTCCTTCAGAAGAGAATCGGACTCATCGCCTCGACACTGATCTTCGCCATCGCACATGCCGGCTATGGCCAGCCGTTCATGCTCATCGGGATCGTAATCATCTCATTCATCATCGGGCTGACATTCTGGAAGACACGCAACCTGTGGCCGTGCATCGTGGCTCATGGGGTATTCGACGCGATCCAACTTTTTGTGATCGTCCCGCTGGCTATGAAGTTCATGCCTGTGAGTTGATGAGGCCACGTCACCCTTCCGAGGGACCAGCAACCGAAGGCGCCAGGTCAGTCTTCCGAGGACCAGCCGCCGAAGGCGGCGAAACATCCGTAGCACCCGGCTTCTGCCGGGTGAATGTAAACACCGGAATCGCAACCAGCCCGCGCCAGCGGGCGACAGACCGCGGCGAAATTGGGTCTTTCGCCCGCTAGCGCGGGCTGACGTTCCTGCTACGCCCTCTCACCCGGCTTAAGCCGGGTGCTACAAAACTTCCGCCCGCTAACGCGGGCTGACATCCCTGCTACGCCAGCCGCCGAAGGCGGCGAAACATCCGTAGCACCCGGCTTCAGCCGGGTGAATGTAAACACCGGAATCGAAACCAGCCCGCGCTAGCGGGCGACAGACCGCGGCGGACAATATCTTTCGCCCCCCTAACGGGGGCTGGACCGTCCCGGGGGGAGAACTCGCCGCAATGCGCTACTGCTCCGAGACCACCACACCATCGCCTTCGAAGCGAATCTTGAAGGCGCCCTCAACACTCTCGATCATTACATTCTCGAGATGGCGGTCGTCGATCACCGAGGCCACGAGCCTTCCCGTCCAGGCAACCAGGGCGTGCGAGGAGATGGATAGCGGGTACTCGCGCGTGACCCGAAGTGTCATCGGTTCGATCAACGTCGAGATCGCAAGCGATCCCTTTCCGAAGATCTTCACGGTGTCGATCTTCTTCTGATACGAGGCATCGTAGATCGGCTCGACACGATACGACAGCGAGTCCTCCAGCGCCAGCAGATTGGATCCCTCGACGTAGATGAACTCTTCGTTGAGATCGAGAAGAAATGTCTTTCTCCCCTTCTCGTAAACGAAGATCCTCCCCTCGCCAGTTGCCTTCACGAGTGTCTGCGCGGTTGTTCCTGAGAGCACTGACTCCGCCGCGAACTTCAAGTTCCCTGAGTAACTCGACACGGTCCCACGCTTGACGTGAACGCTGTCCTTGAAGTTGATCTCGAGGAATCCGTTCTCGTGAAGCGCGAACGTGCGTGATGCTCCTTCAATCTTTCTCTTGAGGTCGAGTCGTGCTTCGTTAGTCGGAGGGGGATCGTCAACCGCTTCCCGCAGCTTTCTCGCGGCCGTTGTCCCGGCGACCGACTCTTCGAGTGGCGGGATCTGCGGCTGGGCAAACGGCTCGGGTGGAGCGTTGTCGGGAGCGACGGTCTCGCTTCCCGCCATCGTTCGCGACGGTGTTGGCGAAGAGGTTACCGGCGATACATCGCCGGGCGCGGAAATCTTGCGGGCCCCCGCGCCACTCCCTCCGTTGCTGGCTTCCATCTCACGGATGATCTTCTCTGCACCGGCGAACTGCAGGTGCTCCATCGCCGGGCCGAACTTTCCCCGCTCCTTGTATAAAAGTCCAAGGTATAAATGGGACTTTGAATAGTTGGGCCTCAGCTCGATTGCCCGGAGCAGATGCGTCTCGGCGTCGTCGAATTTTCGCTGCTTGAAGAGAATCAGCCCCAGGTTCGAGTGGAGGATGAAGACCGACGGATTGTCCTTTGCAAGGCGTCTGTAAATGACCTCCGCCTCCGGGTATGCGTTGGTCTTGAAGTAAACGAGTCCAAGCAGATTCAGGACGTCGGCATCATCAGCGCGAAGGCGCTGCGCCACTTCGAGCTCGGGCCGCGCCTCGGCGTAACGGCCCTCCTCGAAGGACTTCCGTCCGCGGTTGTAGTGCAGCAGAAACACTCCCTGATCAAAAGGAGGCGGGACGTCGGGGTTGTGCTCTGGCATTCCGTCGATTGTACAGAGTCAGGAAGCGTAGACGAAACATTCGAGACTGCACCCTTCGCCCCGTTTCAAAGTGCGAAGTGCTTGCAGTGGCTGCTCGATCAGCGCGGGATGAAGGTGCGGGCTGCTAGCCCGCATTTCTCACAGACCGTCCCCGTGAGGCGGTGGAGAGTGGTCTGGATGCGAGGCGCACGACGGTTTTGCGACGAAGGCATAGTCGACACTATGTCGAGGAGTGAAACCGTTGTGCAACGAAGCAGACAGGCCGCTATCCGCCGCCTCACGGGGACGGTCTGTGAGAAATGCGGGCGAGTTGCTTCGTCAGCCCGCTGCTGGCGATCGGCGGTCCGGCAAGAGGCTTTCGGAAACCGCCTCGCATGGTTGGCGAGGAGCTTCGAGCCACCTCGACTCCGCCATAGGGTCTGCCGTAGTACACCGTCAACGCGCGGCGTACGTACGTCATGGTCTCCCGATACGGCGGGATCCCGCCATATCGCAATACACGGTTCTCCCCGGCATTGTAAGCAGCGAGAGTGCGGGACAGGTCAGAGGGGAACATCTTCATGAGCTTCGCAAGGTAGGTCACGCCACCACGTATATTCTGATCCGGGTCATGGACGCGGTCGACGTTGAACCGTTTTGCAGTCTCGGGCATCAGCTGCATCAGCCCTCGGGCGCCTTTGTTCGAAACGCAGGCAGCGTTGAAGTTCGACTCCACCTGAATGACAGCCTTTACAAAGACGGGATCAACGTCGTGCTCATCCGAATACTTCTGGATCAGCTGCTCATACTTCGTGACGCGGTCTCTCTGCTTTGCAAGCCAGACGAGATCAGAGCCCCCTGACCCAGCTGTTGGAGTGTTGTAGATCATCTTCTTGCCATCGCGACCGATGACAAGGTGAACTTGCGCACTGGAATCCGCTGCCCAGACGAGAATCAACAGAGTGGAAAGCACGCGGATTCGTAGGATCATGGCGACTGATGGTAGCAATTCGCGACAAATGGAGCAAAGCATGACACTGCAGGACGCCCAGAAAACAGTCGACGACTGGATCGGACAGTTTGAGGAAGGTTACTTCCCACCACTTCCGATGCTGGCCCGCCTGACCGAGGAAGTCGGAGAGCTGGCGCGCGAGATCAATCACCGATACGGAGGCAAAGTCCCGAAGCCGGGAGAAAGAGATCGAGAGATCGCCGAAGAGATCGGGGATGTTCTATTCGTCCTCGTCTGCCTTGCGAATTCCCTCGAGGTAGATCTCGACGACGCTCTGGCGGCAGTCATCGAGAAATATCGAGTGAGAGATGGGAAGCGGTGGACCGTGAAGAAATCTGAGGATCACTCGTCGGAATGACGACCGGCGCGGTGGCCCGGTCGATGAAGCTTTGTCATCCGAAGCGGGTGCGCCGCGCCTGAGAGAAAGAAACGATGTGTCGTCCCGGCCGAACCCAGCTTCGATACTGTGAGTTTCCTTGATGCTTGGGCGGACGGGACCCAAAGCGGCGGAGACCTCGCAAGTTTCTACTCAGTTCGTTAAACGTGTAGCGCTCCTCAATGCGAGCGTTCTGGCTGGTCGAACGCTACCGATTGCACATCGCGTAGGCTTCGCGGAACGTCGGGTTTTCCACCAGGGCCCGATTGACTTCAAAGTACGTCCGGACGATGTCGTTGGTCTGTACGAGCCTGGTTCGAAGGTCGAGTGCGAGTGCCCGCCAGAATTTCGCAGCAGCCTTCGGAGACTCGCCGAGAAAGTGCGCGAGATCGTGAACGGATAGAGAGAGAATTTCGCAGTCTGTTACGGCCGACACGGTTGCGGTCGCGAAGCCATCTTCCAGAATGGAAAGCTCCCCGAAAGTCTGTCCTGCGAGCAAGTCGTTGAGGATCACATCATGCCCGTCGACGCGACTGCTGATACGGACCTTTCCGCTTCGAATGATATGGAGCGCCCGATTCGAGCTTCCCTCTTCGAGAATGACTTCCCCCTCCCGATGGACGGTGCGTTTCAACGCTTTCGAGATCGCTTCATGCTCCGACGGTTCAAACTCCATCAGGAGAGTCACATTGCGCAAAAAATCGAGCTCACTCATGGCGATTCCTCATCGAGAGGGGAACTATAAACGAAACCCGATGGGACCGGGGTCCGCAGACCCTCCCACCTGGCCCGCATTTCTCACAGACCTTTGTCGGGAGACGGCGGAGAGTGGCTTGGATGCGAGGCGCACGGCGATTTTGCGACGAAGGCATAGTCGACACTATGTCAAGGAGCGAAATTGCCGTGCAACGAAGCAGACAGGCCGCTATCCGTCGTCTTACGGCGAAGGTCTGTGAGAAATGCGGGCTGGCGGCCAATTGAGAATACAATTTCGAAAAGGCGGAGCTGACAAAGAATGGACGGTCTGTTGCGATCGCTCGTCAGATGTGTGCGTCGGCGTCTGCGCAGCGACGAGGAAGTCAGTGTCGAGTGCGTGACGCGCGAGCTTGGCTACACGCGGCAATATGTGTCTGCACGCTTCCATCGCGCCACGGGACGGCTCCTCAGCCACTTTCTGAAAGAAAAGCGCCTCGAAAAGGCCGCGAGGCTTTTAAAGCGCGGCTCTCTCAAGGTCTCCCAGGTGTCCCGTCGCTGCGGCTTCGAATCGGAGAATTACTTCAGGCTGCAGTTTCGTCGCCGTTTCGGCATGTCTCCTCGACAGTTTCGGCTCAGTGGAACGTTCCGCCCCCTGGCGAGGTAAGCGCTCGTCCAGCCTGGAACCTTCGTGGCCGGACATTCCAATGTCCGGCGTCTTTCCCGGCAAGTAACAATCGCGCCACAATTCAACTCTCGAAACCTGCCTCGATCCAGAGGTACCGCAGTGTAGGCGCACTTCGTACAGCGCCGCCATTCGCGATCAGGATGACGACGAAGCGGGCAAGGCGAAACGGGAATGAGCGCGCACGACGTTGTCGCGAGAGATGGGCACGATGCTCCGCTTCACTCGAGAATGTCGCGAGCTCGAGAGGACTCGAGAGTCTCAGGACGGTCCCTTCGACTTTCATTTCCCTGCTCTCCTTCTTCAACTCGAATCGGCTGTGCCTCGTATGGACCAGCCGGATCTCTCCGTCATCCTGTCGCTTCAACAGGAGGTGTCGGCCGCAGTAGCGCAGCTCGGTACGAATACGGAAGCCCCACGCGCGTGGCCCCTCGGTCGCCGCATCGCTGATCTCACGGGCCAGCGCTGGTGAGATGGTTTCCCGCTGGCGGAGAATCACGACCCATCGGGACGACGCCGAGTCGAGAGCTCGATTGATCTCGCCCTTGAACGCGGCGAGATCCGCGTCGCGTGCCATCACAGTCGTAATCTGCTCGACCGTAGAGAAGAAGGGGGACAAAGATGCGAATTGATCGATCTCGATCCCACCCAGGTCGAGAACTGTCAGCGGGCGGGCGAGGTTAGTCATAGTGACACGACCCCAGGGAGCGCATCATCCCCCGCCAGACGCTGGCTAGCCCCGCATTTCTCACAGACCTTCGCCGCGAGAAGTTCGGTCTAATCCTCGACGCGTTCACTGATTCGAGTGATGCTCCGTGCCTTTCCCGTCTCTTCGTCGATATCGACGAGGGCTCCTGAGAGCCGGATATCCCGCTTTGCGACCTCGAGCTTCTTGGGAGTGTTCATGAGAAACCGGAAAAGCACTTCATCGGGCCGGAAGCCGATGATGGAATCATAAGCTCCTGTCATTCCTACATCTGTCTGGAATGCCGTGCCGTTGGGAAGGATTCGCTCATCAGCGGTGGGAACGTGCGTGTGCGTCCCGAGAACCGCGGAGACACGGCCGTCGAGATGGCGACCCATCGCCTGCTTCTCGGAAGTCGCCTCGCAATGGATGTCGACCATGATCACCTTGACGTCACCGAGCGAGGGCAGCAGCTTGTCCATCACATGAAATGGATTGTGACAGGGAGGCATGAAGACGTTTCCCATCACCTGCACCACCGCGACGTTGATTCCTCCGGCCGTGGCACGGATCACAGACCCCTTGCCGGGATTCCCCTCGGGGTAATTGGCGGGACGGATTACGTGTGGCCAGTCTTCGTAAGCGTCGACGAAGTCCTTCTTGTCCCAGATGTGATTCCCCGAGGTGTATGCGTTGATCGGAAGCTGTTCGAGCTCGCGCATGATCGGCTCAGTCACACCAAACCCCGCCGCCGCGTTCTCGATGTTCACAACCGTAAAATCGACACGCTCGCGATCGACTACGGAGTTGAGTCTGTCGTGCAACGCGCGTCGGCCTGGCTGGCCGACGACGTCACCGATGTATAGAAGTCTCACCTTGCGAAATCCACCGCTCGCATTTCACGAATGACTGTGACCTTGATCTGCCCTGGATACTGCAGCTCCGACTCGATCCGTCGCGCGACATCCTTTGATAGCCAGATCGACTGCTCGTCGGACAGCTTCTCGGCGTTGACGATGATTCGCAGCTCGCGGCCGGCCTGGATCGCGAACGCCTTGGTCACGCCTTCGAACTTGTCGGCGATCGCTTCGAGGTTCTCGAGACGGTGAACGTAGTTCTCGAGGATCTCGCGTCTCGCGCCAGGTCTGGCTGCCGAAAGTGCATCGGCTGCGTTGACCAGCACGGCTTCAACCGTGGTGGGATCGTAGTCGCCGTGATGACATTCCATCGCGTGAATGACCTCGCGACGCTCGCCGTATTTTTCCAGGACCTGACGGCCCAGCTCGAGGTGCGTCCCTTCCATCTCACGATCGATCGATTTCCCGATGTCATGGAGAAGACCGCCTCGCTTGGCAATTGTGTCGTTGACGCCCAGCTCAACGGCCATGAGGGCCGCCAGCTGCGCGACCTCCAGTGAGTGAACAAGGACGTTCTGACCATACGACGTGCGGTAGCGCAACCTGCCGAGCAGCTTGAGCACTTCGGGATGAATGTCGGTAATTCCAAGAGAAAAGGCCGCTGCCTCGCCTTCCTCGAACAGCTTGCCGTCGAGCTCCTGCCGTACTTTTTCGACGATCTCTTCGATGCGTGCGGGGTGAATGCGCCCATCCTGCATGAGTCGTTCGAGCGATATCCTCGCGACCTCACGGCGGATCGGATCGAAGCCGGAAAGAATGACTGCCTCGGGCGTGTCGTCGACGATGAGGTCGACGCCCGTTGCCAGTTCGAGAGCGCGGATGTTCCGCCCTTCGCGTCCGATGATCCTTCCCTTCATGTCATCGGATGGCAGATCGACTACCGAGACGGTGTTCTCAGCGACGTAATCTGAAGCCATCCGCTGGATCGCTCCGCCGATGATCTTGTTTGCCTTGATGTGACCGAGTTCGTTGGCTTCCGTCTCGATCCTTTTGATGATGTGAGCCGCTTCGAGCTTCGCCTCGTTTTCAATTCCGTGGATCAGTTGCTTTTTCGCCTCTTCCACGGTCAGCCCCGAGATCTGCTCGAGCTTGTGCCGCTGCTCGTCCATAAGAGTGTCGAGCTGCGTCTCCCTCTGCTCGAGTGAGGATTGTCTCTCGGTGATGGCCTGGTCCCGTTTCTCAACATCGCCTTCACGCTTCTCGAGCTGGAGCGTCTTCTTGTCTACGGTCTCTTCCTTCTGCTGGAGCCGACGTTCCACGACCTTGATCTCGTCGCGCCGCTCCCGCGACTGCTTCTCGAACTCGGTTCGAGCAGCGAGCATCGTCTCTTTCGATTCGAGATCTGCTTCCTTGAGCCGCGTTTCCGCAACTCGGCGCGCATCCTCGGTGATCCGCTCGGCGCTCTTTCGAGCCTCTTCGAGCTGGACCGACGCGCGCTTCCGATAAACCACCATCCAGAGCGCAGACAGGACGAACGCGCCCACGATGGCAACCAGAACTGCTATCACAATTTCCAAGTAAACCTCCATAAGGAGGCTTGCGTCGGAACAATCAAGGACGAAAAACCGGAGAACCCCGCTAAGCCGTGTGAGGGACCCTAATTGAACCTGCAGAAAACAGGTGGGGGCTCTGCACGTGACGTTCTGGCTTCCTTTGCCTCTTTCGAGGGAAGGCTTGCTCCTGCCACGGGACCCGAGCTCCCAAAATTAGAGAATCGGTTCAACAAGTAATCTCATCACGCACCCTGCAGGGACTCCGTTTCGTTTCTCAAGATGTTGCTTTCGTCGGTTCGGCAATGCTCTTGCCGAGCCGTTCTGCCAACTCTTCCGTTCTCTCGAGCCAGATCCCCGCCGCGTCTTCGCGTCGCTTCCTGTACCGGGAGAATTCGTCCGCTATGTTCAAAGCCGCCAGTATTGCGATTTTCATCGGGTCAATCGTTGCGACCTGGGATGAGACATCTCGCATCCTGGAGTCTACAAACCGCGCAAGCTCCATGAAATACTCTGGATCGCCTTCCCCCCGAACGCTATAGGTCTGACCGTAGATTTCAACCTGTGTCGAGTCAGATCTCTCGTTCATCGGGATTGCGTCCAATGCCGGAAAGTATAACAGGATTGAACCGCAACCCCCGAGGAACGCAGGTCGCGGCACCGTTTCCAATTGTCCCTGACCGCGTGCGCGACTCACCCACGCACCTTGTGAAAATTTTCTCATGCGCTTAAGATTTGCACTCCCGCCCTCGACCCTCCCCGGGAGCCCAGGCAACCTTATGGCCATTGAGAAACTTGACGTAGAAAATTCGATCATCCAGCGCAAGGTCGGTCAGCCCCCCGGCGAGCAGGCCGATAAAGGTCTCATCACGCTCCCGGGAGAGTCGGCGCGTCAGCTGCCCGATGACCTCGGCGGCTCCTACATGACCACCAAGCTCGACAGCATGGTGAACTGGGCGCGCAGCAATTCACTCTGGCCACTCCCTTTTGGCACCGCCTGCTGCGCGATCGAATTCATGTCGATGGTCTCGTCGCACTACGACATCTCGCGCTTCGGTTACGAGGTCGTTCGTTTCTCCCCGCGTCAGGCTGATCTCATCATCGTCGCCGGAACCATCGTCGACAAGATGGGACCTGTCCTGAGAAAAATTTACGATCAGATGCCCGAGCCGAAGTACGTAATCGCCATGGGCGCCTGCGCCACGTCTGGTGGCTTCTACCGCGTCTATCATGTCATGCAGGGGATCGACGAGATCATCCCCGTCGACATCTGGGTACCGGGATGCCCTCCGACTCCTGAAGGGCTGATGTACGGCATCCTCAAGCTCAAAGAGAAGATTGAGCGCGGTGAGATCCGTCGATGAGCACACTGACGCGATCGAGCTCGATCCCCTACACCGGCCCGGCCCCGACCAACCGCAAACCGTACGTTGCCAAAGATGAGACAGCGATGGACGCGCGTGGTGCCGAGCTCACTCTCGCGCTCGGCTCACCTGACTGGCTCGTCCAGGAGAAGGGGCAGGATCTTCCGACCTTTCTCGTACCGCGCGAGCACATCCTCGAGGTTTTACAGCAACTGAAGGAAGAGCCTTCACTAGCATTCACGATGCCGCTCGACTGCTTCGGGGTCGACTATCCAGGCCGAAAACGCGAAGAGCGCTTCGATGTCATTTATCAACTCTACTCACTCGCGAACAACGAGCGGGTGAGACTGAAGGTGCGGACCGGCGCCGAGCAATCGATTCCATCGTCGTATCCCATCTTCAAGGGACTCGACTGGTTCGAGCGCGAAGTCTTCGACATGTTCGGAATCCGATTCGAAGGCCATCCGCAACTTCGCCGCATCCTCTGTCACGAAGCCTTCCAGGGACATCCTCTGCGAAAAGACTACGACCCGGCGCAGCGTTGGATCCTGACAGAAAAGGATGTTGCAATCCTGACTCCGCAGGTCGACGACGAAGATGAGGAGTCGGACTACGAGCGCGTGACCCTGAACCTGGGGCCGTCACACCCTGCAACTCATGGAACTCTGCGAATCGCAGTCACGCTCGACGGCGAGACCATCGTGGGCGCCGAGACCGAGATCGGCTACCTCCACCGCTGCTTCGAAAAGATGGCGGAGACGCACACCTACCAGCAGGTGATTCCCTTCACCGACCGACTCAACTACATGTCGGCGATCATCAATAACGTTGGCTACTGCATGACGGTGGAAAAGCTGCTCGGGATCGAAGCCCCTCCCCGCGCCCAGCACATTCGTCTCATGCTCTCCGAATTTATGAGAATCGCCGACCATCTGGTCTGCATCGGAACGAACCTCGTCGATATGGGTGCACTCACGAACTTCTGGTATCTCTTCCAGCCTCGCGAAGAGATCTACGGTCTCGTGGAAGCCTGTTGCGGGGCCCGGCTGCTGCCGAGTTACACCCGCATCGGCGGACTCGCCGTCGACGTCCCGGACAACTTCCTGGAGATGGCGCAGATCCTCGTCAACAAACTCCCACGCTACATCGACGATGTCGACAAACTCGTCAGCAGGAACAAGATTTTTCTCGATCGCGTAACAGGTGTCGGAGCAATCAGCGCAGAGGACGCGATCAACTACGGATTCACCGGCCCCTGCCTGCGAGCATGCGGAGTTCCGTTTGACGTTCGAAAAGCGTCCCCATACCTGGGATACGAAACCTACGACTTCGACATCCCGATTGCGGAAGGTGGCGACACCCTGGCCCGCTACCTCGTCCGGATGGAAGAGATGCGGCAATCACTCAGGATCCTCCAGCAGGCAATCGATCGAGGACTACCCGAAGGACCTGTAATCGTTGACGACCCCTACATCGCAGCGCCTCCGAAAGAGAAGGTCTACAACGAGATGGAGTCGCTCATCTACCACTTCAAATTGATCATGCATGGAATCCAGCCTCCTGTCGGTGAGACGTACTTTCAGGTGGAAGGAGGAAACGGTGAGCTTGGGTTTCACATCGTTTCAGATGGAACCAAGAACCCATACCGCGTTCGCGTTCGCCCGCCCTGTTTCGCGATCTACCAGGCATTCAGGCAGATGATCAAGGGGCAGAGCATTGCAGACGCCGTTGCCGCGCTCGGGTCGCTCAACATCATCGCCGGGGAGCTCGATCACTGATGGGAGTCATCAAGGTCTCACAACGGAAGCTCACTCTCGCCGAGAGGTTGTATATCCCTCAGGTCATCGCGGGCATGTTCATCACGCTCAAGCACATGGCGAAGAACTTGTTCAACATCAGCAAG
Source organism: Thermoanaerobaculia bacterium (assembly GCA_035576005.1). Classification (GTDB taxonomy): domain Bacteria; phylum Acidobacteriota; class Thermoanaerobaculia; order Gp7-AA8; family Gp7-AA8; genus DATLXH01. The sequence goes on from DATLXH010000188.1 coordinate 20,114, forward strand.
CTGCCCTTGATCTCATACCCTGAGGTGAAAAGAATCTACTCAGAGCGCTTCCGTGGACGTCACATTCTGACCACACGGGAAGACTCCACCACCCGATGCGTTGCCTGCTACATGTGCTCGACGGCCTGCCCGGCGGAATGCATCAGCATCGAGGCAGGCGAGGACGAGCGGACCAGGGAAAAGTTTCCGACCAAATACGAGATCGACCTGCTTCGCTGTGTGTTCTGCGGCTATTGCGTCGACGCATGTCCCGAGGATGCGATCTATATGACTCGAGACTACGAGATGGCCATCGATACACGCGCGCGGTCGGTCGTCGGGCTCCGCGACCTGGTCGTTCCGCCGAACTTTCCGAAGGAACCGATGGGCTGGCGTCCGTACTATGGCGAGATGGCCAAGAGCGGTACGGCGGGCGGCACGGGCCTCGGCCAGCCGCGACGTCCTGCGCCCTTCGAAGACAACGCCGCACCCAACCCCGACGTCTACCGCGGCAACACACCGTAGCCGCAACCTTTCCTCGCTGCTCGCGGTGGCGGGCGTAGGGCCGCATGGTATGCGGCCGACATCCCCCGTCGTTCGCAACACCCGGAAAGCGGCATGGTGTCAGGCTCGTTACCGCGCTCAGCTCCCTGGAGTATCATCGTCATCTCGCATGAAACCTCTCGATACCACGCCCGAAAAGGTCCTCCGTGAAGCCATCCTGTCGGAGGCGAGCACCCACGTGTATTACGAGAAACTTGCCGAGCGCGCTGCGACCGCCGATGTACGCAACCGACTGCTTGCCCTCTCCGCGGGGAAGCTCCGACACCGCTCGGGCCTCGAGCAGAAATACCGCGAAGAGATCGGCACTCCCCCACCCGATCCTGCATCAATCACAATTGAACTGCCGGCCGAGCTCAGAACTATCGATATGGGTCGTGCTCTGAAGATCGCGCTGGAGCATGAGCGGGAAAAGGAAAGCAATTTCCGTTTTCTGGCAGAGCGTGTTCCTGGCACCGAGCTTGGAGCGCTGTTCATGGAGCTCGCCGAGATTGCCTGGAAGCATAAAGTCGCGCTTCAGAACGAATACGATCTGACCGTGGCTGACCCCGAAGAATTTCTTCTGGATATCTGACGATGTCGATCCTGAAAGTCGCGCGCCTTGGTCATCCGGTCCTTCGCGAGCGTGCCTCCGACGTAGAGCTCGCCGACATCAAGTCGGGTAAGTTCGATTCGATGATCGACGACATGTACGAAACGATGTACGAGTACGAGGGCGTCGGGCTGGCGGGACCTCAGGTACACCTGCCGATCCGCATCTTTGTCTTCGAAGTCGGCGAGCACGCCGCAAAGCGGCGCAAAACGAACCAGGTCAAAGCCGGCGTCTTTTTCAACGCTACCTTCGAAGTGACCGGGACAGAGACCATCTCCGATTGGGAGGGTTGTCTGAGTGTTCCATTTCTCGGCGGTGAGGTGGCTCGCGCGAAGAGTGTGATCCTGCGTGGGATCGATCAGGAAGGTGAGCCAGCCGAGCACGCCGTCCACGGCTTCACCGCAAGAATCTTTCAGCACGAGATCGACCACACTGATGGTCACATCTACCTCGACCGTATGAAAGATCTGACGACCCTCGCCTACACGGTGGTCCTCTGAGCTGGAACCGGCATCGAGCGTGAACAGGCGAAGCTGATGCCCAGGCTGGTCCTCTTCGATATCGACGGAACGCTCATCTCTGACAATGGAGCGGCCCGCGATGCGTACGGCAAGGCCCTCATCGAGGTCTACAAATTCAGTGGACCTCTGACCCCCTATGATTTCTCCGGACTCACAGACGGGCAAATCACTCACATGGTGCTCGGCGAAGCGGGCTTCGCGGCCGAAGAAATCGACGAGCGGTTGGATGCGCTCTGGACGCAATACCTTCACGGGCTCGCAGAGAATGTCAGCGAGGAGAGAATCAAAGTCCTCGCCGGAGTAGAAGAATTGCTGGAGCGGCTCACGGGGATGCCGGAGCTTACGCTCGGACTGGTCACCGGGAACATCGAGCGAGGGGCGCGGATCAAGCTTGCACCGACATCACTCAGTCGCTACTTCGCCTTCGGAGCCTTCGGAAGCGATTCGCGGGATCGACTGCAACTCCCTCCTATCGCCATCGAGCGAGCGTCGAGACTTTCAGGACGAAGCTATTCCGGCCGAGATGTCGTGATCATCGGAGACTCGATCTTCGATATCCGATGCGGAGTCCCGCATGGAGCAACGACCATCGGCGTGACGACGGGAAGAACATCGCGCGAGACCCTGGCCAGAGAAAAGCCCGACCATCTCTTCGATTCGCTGGAACCGACGGAGGAACTGGTGGCGGCAATTACCGGCAATCAATAGCGCCACGAAATTGTGCTCCCCTCTCCCCGCGGGAGAGGGGCTGGGGGTGAGGGTCTCGCGAGGGATCAGGGGTCGCAATGGTTGCGACGGTCCGCTCGGACTCCGCAAGACCCGTTATGGGATTTTCACTGAATACTCGGATTCAGAATTGTAGCGACGTCGATAGCGACCTGCGATTCCCAATCGCGTACCTTCTCCTGCATAAGACCCTCACCCGCCGCTCGACGCGGCACCCTCTCCCGCGGTGTATGGTCCTAGGACATCCCGAACAGGTGTGCGAAGACATCCCGAACACATGGGCTACCTTCGGAGTGGAGGTAGCCCATGCCCTTTGGGAGATCAAAGATGGACGAGAAGAAGGCCTTCGTGGAGTTAGCAAGCA
>DATLXH010000189.1:0-5343 GCA_035576005.1 Thermoanaerobaculia bacterium
CCTCGCCCTTTTCGACGGACTGGCGAGACTTTCACGCCCCTCTCCCTGCTTCGCTCCGCTCGCTTCCCTCTCCCCGCCGGGGAGAGGGATTACGCCGCTTCGCGGCTCAACGACGTCAGACAGTGAACCGGTGTCATCAGAGTCACGCGGGCTCTTCGGGTGATGCCAGCTCTCGCTGTCGGCTAACGAGTCGCTGCAGCAGATCCGCTGCTGCTCCGACGGGTGTCCGGCGGAGAGAGACAAAGTAGGTGGCGATCGCGATGGCACCGCCCATCCAGGCGAGCGCCCCGAGGTGGGGAAAGAAAGGCCAGAGGAGCCAGAGGAAGGCGCCTAGAGCTCCTGTCCCGAGAAGAATGAGTCGCTGGAGCTTCGGTGCCGCAACCTCGCGTTCAGCCTTGAGCCGGACGGTTCCACCGTCGTCATCGCTCCAGCTCAGCAGACATTCGATGGCCGCACCGCTCGCACCCCGTCTTTCGGGAAGGGTGAAGCGGATTCCGGAAGAAGTCACGCTCTCAATCGTCCCTCCGACCAACTCGACGATTTCCGCTCCACTCACCTCGATCCCTGCCAGCGGAACCTGGTCTTCGACGAACTCCAGATTGGGTTCTTCAGTCATGGTCGAGCCAGCCTTTCACCGGGTGCTCGGCACTTCCCAGTTCCGTCAGGACGGTTTCTTTTCCGGGCGGTGCGATCGGAATCGACAGGGTAGAGACGACCCGGTTCCTCGCGATGGTGATCGGAATGCTCCTGCTGTCAGCGTGTGCCGTGAGGATCTGCTCGACTTCCGCGACGCGACTCACCCGCAGCCCATCGAGCGCAAGAATCTCGTCGCCGTTGAGAATGCCGCAGCTGCGTGCTGCGCCACCCTCGAGGGTGGCGTCCACAAACAGTTTGCCGGATCGTGAGTCCAGGCGGCCGCCGAAGCTGCCCGTTTTCATCTCGCGACGCTCGTATCGAATGCCGGCGACAGAAAAGAGCTCCTCATAGGGAAGTGACTCAGTGCCGTGCACATATCTGCGCAAGAAGTCGTCCAGACCAACGCCTGCTGCGCGCCGGACCGCTACTTCCAGCGCGTCTTCCTCGAGTCCCTTGCCCGTCAATCCATACCGTGTCCATAGATCCCGCATTACATCATCGAGCGATTTCTCGCCGCCAGTCTCGCGACGTATCGCGATATCGAGCAGGGCGCCGACAATCTCGCCCTTGTTGTAGAACGAGATCCAGGCGTTGATCTTGTCGTGCATCTGAGCCGGTTCCTGAAGCCAGGCGTCGAAGCTCGCTTGTGAAAGCGATAAATGATTTCTCCCTGCCGAGCCCTCCAGCACATCGATCTCTTTCGCGAGATGTTTGAGGTAGCGCACAGGCGACCAGAGTCCGGATCGGAGCAACATCTTCTCGCCATAGAACGACGTGACCCCTTCCATCAGCCAGAGAAGACGGGTCGGTGTTTCGACGGAATAGTCATACGGTGTGAATGCCGCGGGCACGATTCGCTTCACGTTCCATAGATGGAAGAACTCGTGAGACGTGATGGCCAGCAGGTGGTCGTAGGCATCACTCCCCTCTCCCGCACCGAGCAACTCCCAATGGTCGGCAATGATCGAGCAGGAGCTTTCGTGCTCCACGCCATGCCATCGATCGCCGAGGTGATAAAGGAACCTGTAGGCGGTGATGGGAAGGCCCTGGAAGAGTCGTGCGTGTCCCGCAACGATTCTGCGGACAGGCTCGATGAACTGCGAGGTATCGATGCGCTCACCCCCCTGGAAGGCCATCGTCACGTCGCATCCGGCCTCGGTGAACGTATGAACCCGCAGCGTAGGCGATGCCAGAAACGGAGAGTCAATAAGGTGATCGTAGTCGCGGGCCTCGAACTTCCCTTCCTCATCGCGTTCGAGTTGAGTTGCGAACTCCCATTCAGGGGGAAAGCCGACTTCAAGTGTGATTGGGACCGACCTGTCACCCTCCACCATCATGAAGAGGTTCGATCCGTTGAAATAGATCTCATCATTCGCGACAAAACTGGAGCCCGCGTCGATCACACCGGCAAAGAAACGGTAACGAACCTCGACATCCGCACCCTCGTCGCAATCGAGTGCCCAACGACTCTTCTCGATTTTGTGGAGTTTCAGCGGCTGCCCTGAAGCATCCTGCGCCATCCACTCCCGCACATTGGCGGCGTAATTCTGAATCAGGTAGCGGCCCGGTCTCCATGCAGGAAGCGTGAGCTCTACTCGATTTGTGCGAGCGCGAAAATGGAGAGTGATGTCGAGGAGATGATCGTTGGGATTCTCGAAGCTGATGCGGTAAGCGATGCGTCGTTTCAAGAGTTCCTCTCGGTGAGCGCGGCTGTTTTTTTCCCCCTCTCCCGGCGGGAGAGGGGGCGGGGGTGAGGGTCTCACGAACGAGGTGGGGTCGGCATGGAATTCACGACCTGCCTTGCCCGGTAAAGGCCCTTGCCGGCTTCTCTGAAGCATCATCGACGTGCCGACAGGGACCCTAGCCCGGCGCCGAGCGCGCCACCCTCGCCCGCCGGGAGAGGGGAGACCGATCAACCTTCGCGCGATTTTCTGGAAGTCCGTTCATAATCGGCGATCAGCGCCTAATGTCCGACTCGCACAAGCAGTTCGATCGTTTCACCATCGTGGATATTCTCGGGCGCGGTGGGATGGGAACGGTCTATCTCGCACTGGACGAGAAACTGGGTCGTCAGGTTGCGCTCAAGGTCCTCAGTGAGGGCGAGCTCACCGCGGAGCGCCGGGCGCTTTTCCTTCGCGAGGCGCGGGCGGCTGCCGCCATTCGCCATCCGAATGTCGCGACGATTTACGAAGTCAACGAGCGCGATGACGGCATTCCTTACATCGCAATGGAGTACTGCAAGGGGGAGACACTTTCACGGCTGATCAAATCCTCGCCGCTCTCCCCACCACTTTTTCTGAAGATCGCAACCCAGATCGCCGAAGGTCTTGCAGCCGCGCACAGGAACGGCGTGCTGCACCGCGATATCAAGTGCGCGAACATCGTTATCGAAGCAGAAGGCCTCGTCAAAATCCTGGACTTTGGACTCGCGAAACTGCTGGCGCCGGCAATCAGGGCACTAGCCGACGACGTCAGGAACTCGGCAACAGGAAACTTCTTCGGAACCATTCATTACATCTCGCCCGAACAGGCTCGTGGGATCAGCGCCGATGCCCGCAGCGACCTCTTCTCGGTCGGGGTGGTTTTCTACGAAATGGCAACAGGCAAGCTTCCATTTGCCGGTGACGGACCGCTCGAAATTCTCGAGAAGATCCGAAGCGAGGAGCCTGCTCCTTTCGAGCCTCTCGATCCAGGCTTCCCTCCTGCGCTCAGCGCGATCATCGGAAAGCTGCTCCAGAAAGATCGCGACAACCGCTATCCGGATGCCGCCTCGCTCGCAGCAGACCTCGCCGGACTCGAACGCGGCCGGGAGCATTCAACAAGTGCCGCACCGACTTCCGTGCGTCAATCGCTCGGAGTCACGAACCAGCTTGCTGAAGCGCCTAACAGGCAAAGGCTGTTGATTCTGCTGCTCGTCGTCCTCATTGGCTCCGTGGTGTTTGTGCGCCAACGCTACCGTCGCCCGCTCGGCAGATCGGCCGCCGCTGCTCCCGCCAGGATTGAAGCTCTGGCAGTGCTGCCGTTCCACAATCTTTCAGGGGGAGCGAACGACGAGTTTCTTTCGATCGGTCTGGCCGATGCTCTGGTGACAAGGCTCCAGCAAATCCCACGACTGCAGATCCGGCCGACCTCAGCGATCCGTCACTTTCAGGGGAAGACCGATGTAAAGCAGGCTTCCGAGGAGTTGAAGGTCGACGGGATCCTCGAGGGCCACTTCATGGCAGACGGCCCGCGCATGCGCGTCAACCTTCAGCTCACCGATGTTCGTTCGGGGTACGGAGTCTGGGCGGGAACGATCGATGGCCGCCGCGACAACCTGATGCAGCTCATGGATGACGTCTCCGCGAAAACCACGACCGCGCTCAACCGCACACTCGGAGCTCAAAGCGCCACAGATGCGTCGGAGCCGCGGTCATCAAATCCTGAAGCGTTCGAGCTGTACCTGAAGGCGCGTGCGGCGGCAGGTAGTTTGCGTCCTTCCGACCATCTGGCGGAGGTAGAGCTACTGGAGGATGCGATAAGACTCGATCCCGATTTCGCCGCGGCCCACGCAGACCTGGCCGTTGCGCTTTCACTCGGTCAGGTCCGAGGACTCTCGAGCTCGGATAACAATCGAAAGGCGGAATGGCATGCGCGGCAGGCCGTACGCATCGACCCGAATCTGCCGGCGGCACATCTGGCACTGGGACGCACTCTCATCAGAACCCCTGACCGCTTCCGTGAGGCGGCTCGCGAGAATCTTGCCGCACTTCGCCTCAATCACAACGACCCGCAGGCTCTGTATACGCTCGTGGCTTACATGGTGTCGAGCGGAGAGCTTCAGCGTGCAAGCTGTGTCGGTGAGCGTCTCGTCAGCCTCGATCCCTCTTCCAACGACGTGAAAACCCGAGGGTACTGGAATGTGAACTCGGTCGATCCTGAAGGAATGCTCGCGATGTCCCGCATCGCACTGGCGTCCAAAGAAACGGAGCTGGCAGGCCGTGATATGGAAGGTTTGGCGTATCTGCTCACGGGGCAGCTCGAACAGGCGCGCCTGGCTCAGCAGAAGGCGGCTCAGCTGGTGCCTGATCACTTCATCGAAAGAACGCTGGCAGCCATGATCTCTGCGGAACGAAGAGACAGAAAGGAAGTCGACAGGCTCGCAAAATTGATGAAAGGCGAGCTTGGAAGAAACCATTGGGCGGGGCTGCGCATGGCGCTCTGCTATGCCAGGCTCGGCGACAACGCCGAGGCCGTGCGATGGATCAAGTCCTCAGTGGCCCTCGGGAACCACAGCTGGTATTTTCTAGTCAAGCACCCGTGGCTGCGGTCGTTGCAAAGTGAACCGGAGTTTCAGGCTGTGGTCGCCAGGCTCAAGGCCGATCTGGATGACGTGAGGGACGACGTGGTGGGTGTTTACCAGTTGATCTGCGAGAGAGACGGCCGCTGAGCTGGCGCTTCTCCAGTGACGTCATCGGCTTTGCGGCTGTGTCGTCCCGAGCGGGAGAACAGCGGGGAACGCCGGTGAAGAAGTGATGACACGCGGCGGGACTCGCGCCCCGAAGGGGGGGCGAATCCCTCTCCCCGGCGGTGTATGGTCCTAGGACATCCCGAACAGGTGTGCGAAGACATCCCGAACACATGGGCTACCTTCGGAGTGGAGGTAGCCCATGCCCTTTGGGAGATCAAAGATGGACGAGAAGAAGGCCTTCGTGGAGTTAGCAAGCA
>DATLXH010000190.1:0-2605 GCA_035576005.1 Thermoanaerobaculia bacterium
TTCCCTTCCTCCCCACTGGCGATTACGAGGTCACGTTTGAACTGGCCGGCTTTGAGAAGCGGACAGAGAAAGTTCGGGTGCCCCTCGCGGAAACGATCACGCTCGGCGCGCGGTTGGGTGTGGCCGGGGTCAGCGAGCAGCTGACCGTCAGAGCCGAACGGCCAGCCGATTTCACGACGTCTTCAACAGTGGCTTCAAGCTACCGGTCGGAGATGATCGACCGGTTGCCGGTTGGGCGCGACGTGAACGGCGCCGTCCTGCTCGCGCCTGGCACCACGGACACAGGTCCGCAGCGGGAGGGGGTCGGCCAGGTCGTGTTCTCTGGCGCGATGGCGTACGAGGGCCTGTTTCTCATCAACGGCGTCGTCGCCAACGAGACGCTTCGGGGTCAGGTCTCGACCGTCTTCATCGAAGACGCGATCCAGGAGACGAAGATCTCGACTGCCTCCGTCTCAGCGGAGTACGGCCGCTTCAACGGCGGGGTCGCCAACACCATCACAAAATCTGGCGGCAACAAGTTCAGCGGGTCGTTCCGCACAACGCTCACGAACGACGACTGGCGCGCGCTCACGCCTTTCGAGAAAGGGCTGTCAGAGGATCCACGCGTCAGCAAGGTTGTGCCGGCGTACGAGGCGACGTTCGGTGGTCCATTCATCAAGGATCGCCTGTGGTTCTTCGGCGCCGCGCGGCTCAAGGAGGACACGGTCTCGCAGACGACGTTTTTCACCAACTTCGCATACGACAACCGCGTCGATGACAAGCGCCTCGAGAGCAAACTGACCTATGCGATGACGTCCAAGCACACGTTCAAGGGATCGTTCATCAAGCGCACGCGTGACGAGTTCAATAATTCATTCGGCGACGTCATGGACCGTGCGAGCTTCTACGATAACAAGGCGCCTGAAGATCTTCTGTCTGCCAATTACACAGGCATTCTGTTGCCGAAGTTCTTCGTCGAAGCGCAGTTCTCGCGACGACAGAATTTCTTCATCGGTTCAGGCTCCCGGTTCACGGATCTCCAACGGGGCACGATGATTCTGGACCGGTCTCGCGGGAACGCGCGCTGGAATTCGCCCACCTTCTGCGGCGTCTGCGGGTTGTCGCAGGCCGACATCGACGCGGGCAAGCTCAACGAGGAGTTCCGCGGAAACAAGAACGCGATTGTGAAGGGCTCTTACTTCCTCTCGACGTCCCGCGCCGGCTCGCACTCACTGGTATTCGGCGGCGACGCGTTCCAGGATTCGCGCAAGAACGACAACTACCAGTCGGGCAGCGGCTTCCGCCTCTTCGCGAACAACACCATCATTCGAGGCGAGGACCTCTACCCGGTGGTCATCCCAGGAACGTCCGACACGCAGACGTCAGCCGCCTACATCTTGTGGAATCCCCTGCCGGAAAGCAGCCAGGGCAGCCGGTTGCGCACCTACTCCGCCTTTGTCAACGACGTCTGGCGTTTCAACAACCGATTGACGTTCAACGTCGGCGCGCGGTGGGACAAGCTGGACGAACAGGACCAGGGTGGGACGACGGTGGCCGACGGTTCGACCTGGAGCCCGAGGCTCTCCGCCAGCTTCGATCCCACCGCATCCGGGGCCTGGGTCATCAATGCCGGATTTGCCCGCTACGTGATGCCCGTCTCGAGCGGCATCGCCGACGCAGGCTCCGGCGCCGGCCGGACGTCGTCATTCCGCTACGTGTATCGAGGGCCCGCCATCAACACCGACCTGAACACCGTCAACCCAGTGTCGGCGAGGGACGCCCTCACTACGGTCTTCGATTGGTTCGCCGCCAACGGCGGTACGACTCGGCCGCTGCGGGACAACCCGACGTTCGCGGGTCTCTCCAGGCGCGTTGGCGAGGATCTCTCGCAGCCGACCTCGTGGGAGTCGGTGGTCGGCCTCGCCGGCAGGCTGGGCACGAAGGGCTCGTTCCGCATCGACGCGGTCCACCGCGACTACGACAATTTTTATACGGACAGCGTGGTCCCGGGGCGCACCGTGACGGCTCCCAACGGGCGCGTGCTCGACCTCGCCATCGTGGAAACAACCAATCTGCTCGAGCGCAAGTACCGCGCGCTGATGGGACAGATCCAGTACCGCGTCGGCCGGGACATCACCGTCGGCGGCAACTACACTTTGTCACGCGCGTCGGGGAACGTGAATGGCGAGAACGCCGGCAGCGGGCCGATCACCGACGACATCCTCGCGTATGCGGAGTATCAGGAGGCGCGGTGGAGCAAGCCGATCGGCGATCTGTCGATCGATCAGCGTCACAAGTTGCGCCTGTGGGCCAACGTCGACGCGGGCCTCGGACGGGCGGGGCGGCTGAACATCGGTGCTCTGCAGCGGTTGAACTCAGGCACGCCGTACAGCATCGACGCCGCCATCGATCCCCGCCCGTTCGTGAGCAATCCCGGGTATCAGACACCGGACGGCTCGATTGACTACTTCTTCGACGGGCGCGGCAGTCGCAGGACCGATACGATCTGGGCGACTGACCTGTCCTTCAATTACAACCTGCCGGTCGGCCGACTGGACGACGGCGCCTTTTTCGCGCGTTTCGTTGTGAACAACGTGTTCAACCGGGCGGGTCAGGACAGCCCGGG
>DATLXH010000191.1:0-106397 GCA_035576005.1 Thermoanaerobaculia bacterium
GATAGCGGCCTGTCTGCTTCGTTGCACGGCAATTTCGCTCCTTGACATAGTGTCGACTATGCCTTCGTCGCAAAATCGCCGCGCGCCTGGCATCCAAGCCACTCTCCGCCGTCTCACGACAAAGGTCTGTGAGAAATGCGGGCTAGCGAGGGACAATGCAGGACAGACACTCTTGTCTGTCGGTGCTACGAAGCTGTCCCGACCACCCAGTCCGCGTACGCCGACAGACGAGAGTGTCTGTCCTGCAAAAACCGCCAATGATCGAGGCTGTCCCCAACATCAGTGAAGGTCGCGACGAGAAAACGATCTCCTCGATTGCGGCCGAGATCCAGTCGATCCCGGGCGTCCTCCTGCTCAACGTCTCTTCAGATGTCGATCACAACCGCTCCGTCTTCACGTACGCCTCCGAGGATCCCGACGCTCTCTTTCGAGCGACCCTTGCTCTTTACGAGGTCGCGGTCCCTGCGATCAACCTGCAGACCCATCATGGCCAGCATCCCAGAGTAGGAGCCGTCGATGTCGTTCCGTTCGTTCCGCTCCGTGGGAGCGAGATGTCGGAGTGCGTTGAGCTCGCAAGACGCGTCGGGGCCGAAGTGGCGAAGCGCTTCGACATCCCCGTGTACCTCTATGAGCATGCGGCGAGCTCGAAAGAGAGGATCGAGCTCCCTCAGATCCGTTCGGGTGGCTTTGAGAAGTTCGGAGAGAAGATCGCACGCAACGGCTGGGAGCCGGACTTCGGTCCTCGGTCTGTTCACCCGACTGCGGGGGTCTCAGTGATCGGGGCCAGAGTCCCGCTGATCGCGTTCAATGTCCAGCTTTCGACCGATAGATTGGAGGTAGCTCAGAAGGTTGCCAGAGCCGTGCGCGGGATCAGCGGCGGACTTCGTTATGTGCGTGCCCTGCCTATCGAGCTCAAGACGCGAGGGATCGTGCAAGTCTCGATGAATCTGCTCGACTATCGCAAGACTCCGATCCAACGCGCGTTCGCTCTGGTGCGGAGTGAAGCGCAGCGACACGGGGTCGAGGTTCTCTCATCCGAGATCGTAGGGCTGGTTCCTGCCGACGCGCTGCATCAGGTCGCCGAGTGGTATCTGCAGCTCGCGGGGTTTCATCCGCAGGTCGTGCTCGAGCAGCGAATCGCCGCGATCAGGGAAGCTGGAGACGTACCTCGAGTTGGAGTGCCGTAGCTCATCTGTCGCTGCTTAAGAGGTGATGACACCCGGCATGGACTCGCGCCCCGGGAGGGGCGAATCTCTCTCCCCGGCGGGGAGAGGGTGGTCGCGTAAGCGACCGGGAGAGGGGCCGCGAGAGATACGGAGACCTCGCCCTTTTTCGATCGCCTGGCGGGACTTTCACGCCCCTCTCCCTGCTTCGCTTCGCTCGCTTCCCTCTCCCCGCCGGGGAGAGGGATACGCCGCTTCGCGGCTCAACCACGTCAGTCAGTCATTGGAAGATGCCACGCGGCGTGCTCCCAGACGAGCATCAGAAATGCGGGCTAGTTCTCCAGATACCCCGACGCCAGCATGACCATCATCATCAAGCCTACGACGATCCGGTAATAGATGAACACGCGTGTCGTATGCGTCTTCAGATAGTTGATCAGGAAATGGATCGAGGCATATCCCGAAACGAAAGCGACCGCGACCGAGACCAGAATCGGAGTCCAGCCGAGAGTCGCAAGATGCTCCCGCTCAGCGTAGAGCTCCAGTACGCCCGCCGCAGTGATAGCAGGGATACTCAGAAGAAACGAGAACCTTGCTGCAGCAGCGTGTGTGAGCTTTCGGAAGAGACCAGCCATGATCGTCGTGCCGCTTCTCGACATGCCTGGAATCAATGAGAGACACTGACCGACCCCGATGGCCATGGCATCTTTCAGATTGATCTCTTCGATCCCGCGCAGCTGCTGCCGCGCGGCCCAGCGCTCTGCGATCAGGAGAACGATGGCCATAAAGACCAGCGAGAACGCGATGATCCAGAGACCACGTGCCGTAGTCTCGATGAAGTCCTTGAACGTGAGTCCAACGATCACGATCGGAATCGACCCGAGGATCACGTACCAGGAGAGTGCCGAGTACGGGTCGTCAAAAAGCCGACGCGTGGCCAGGCCGCGAAAGAACCCGCGAGTCATTTTCACCAGGTCGCCGAAGAAGTAGATCAGTACTGCCACCAGCGTACCGAACTGAATCACAGCGGTTGCCGCAGCGCCAGGATCGGGCCACCCCAGCAGCGCCGGAACGATGCGCAGATGCGCCGTGGAGCTGATGGGGATGAACTCGGTCAATCCCTGAACCAGGCCGAGAACGATCGCTTGAACAATGGTCACTACATCTCCCAGACGACCGGAAGGATCATCGGTCTTCGATTGAATTTCTTACGGAAGTAACGCTTGAGAACGGAGCGGACCTTCTCCTGAAGAATCTCGGCGTCCCGAATAGCATCGGGCGGGCCGTCCGTACAGGTTGCAACTAGCAAATCCCGCACCTCCCACAGAATCTCGGCGCTCGCGTCGACATGCACGAGTCCGCGGGTGATGATCTCGGGGTCTCTGAGCAGTTTCCGCGAGCTCATGTCGATCGCGATAACCGCAATGACAAAGCCATCTTCAGCCAGATGCTTCCGATCCCGCACCACCACCTCAGCGACTTCCCCGGACTGGTGGTCGATGAAGACTTTTCCGTATGGGACTTTCTCGGCGAGCACTCGTCCCTTCTCGCCGTCAATCTCCACGATCTCCCCGTTCGTCATGACAAACGTATTTTCTTTTTTGATGCCGACCGCAGCCGCGAGCTTCGCGTGATGGACCATGTGACGGACCGTCCCATGAATCGGAATGAAGAAGCGCGGACGCGTGAGATTCATCATCGTCTTGAGCTCTTCCTGACACGCGTGTCCCGACACATGGACCTCGGATTCCTCCTGATAGATCACATCTGCACCCTGACGCAGAAGGTGGTCGACGACATGGGAGATCGCACGCTCGTTCCCGGGAATCGTACGAGCCGAGACAATCACCATGTCTCCCTGTTCGATCTGGATCGACCGGTGATCATGCATGGCGATTCGCGAGAGCGCGGAGGTAGGCTCGCCCTGCGTTCCTGTAATCAGGATGACGGTCTTCTCCCGTTGATCGTCCATCGGGCGGCTGCTCGTTCCACGGACAAATTGAGGAATGCGGAGATAACCCAGCCGCTCAGCAATCTCGACGTTGTTCACCATTGACCGGCCGACGAAATAGACTCGCTTCTTGAAGCGGACTGCCTGATCGACAATCTGCTGAATCCGGTGGATGTGCGAGGCGAACGTCGTGACGAGGATCCGCCCTTCCGCGTTGGCAAAAAGAGGCTCGAGCGCATCCCCCACATCGCGCTCCGACCCGGAGTATCCGGGGACGACCGCGTTCGTTGAATCACTGGCCAGCAGCAGAACGCCCAGCTCGCCGTAATGGGCGAGTCTCCGGATGTCGGTGGGACGCTGGTCGACCGGCGTCTGATCGAGCTTGAAATCTCCCGTGTGGATGACGACGCCGGCCGGGGTCTGAATGGCAAGAGCTACCGCGTCCACTATGGAATGGGTCACGTGGAGTGCCTCTACGCGGAACGAGCCCGCGGTCACGGTCTCGCGCGGTCGCAGGGGACGAAGATCGGCTTCTGACGCGAGACCGAACTCCTCGAGTTTATGCCGGACGAACCCGAGCGTGAGAGGCAACCCGTAAACGGGGACGTTGACCTTCTCGAGGAAGAACGGAACGGCTCCGATGTGATCTTCGTGACCGTGAGTCAGAAAGAGCGCAGCGATTCGGTGCTGGTTCTCGAACAGGTACGACATGTCGGGGATGACGACATCCACGCCCATCGTCGCAGCGTCGGGAAACATCATGCCGCAGTCGACGACGACAGCCGTGTCGCCGCACTCGTAGACCATGAGGTTCATCCCGATCTCGCCGAGGCCACCGATCGGGATTACGCGAAGGGGGGGGGTGCGATCGGGTTCAGGATTCATGGTGCCCAGGGACGGCGACTGAGCCGCGAAGCGGCGGCGCTCCCTCTCCCCGGCGGGGAGAGGTAAGCGAGCGAAGCGAAGCAGGGAGAGGGGCGTAAAACTCTCGCGATTCTGTTTGGACTGGGCCATGCCCTCCGGAGATCTGGAACCGCTGTCGCGAACGAGGCGCGGTCTTCCTATCTCCCACGACCCCTCTCCCGGTCGCTGACGCGACCACCCTCTCCCCGCGGGGGAGAGGGTTTCGGCCCTTCGGGCCGCATGACCTTCGCTCTTGCATGCTCATTCAACATTCAACATTCTGCATTCCGCTCTACGGGTAGATCCTGTTCAGCATTCGCGGGTACGGAATGCACTCGCGCAGATGATGTGATCCAGAGATCCAGGCGACGCAGCGCTCCAGACCCATTCCAAAGCCCGAGTGCGGGAACGTTCCATACTTTCGCACGTCGAGGTACCACTGGAACGCCTCAACCGGCAGGTTGTGCTCTTTGATCCGCGACAAGAGCAGATCGTGATCATGGATACGCTGTGAGCCGCCGATGATTTCTCCATACCCCTCCGGAGCGAGCATGTCGAGGCCGAGCACGACCTCTGGATCTTTCGGGTCAGGCTGCATGTAGAACGCTTTAATGGACACCGGATAGCGCGACACCATCACCGGGCGGTCAAACGATTCGGCCAGCTGTGTCTCTTCGTCAGCGCCGAGGTCGTCGCCGAACTTGATTGGCGATCCCTTCTTCGAGAGGATGTCGACTGCCTCCCGGTATGTGATGCGCGGAAACGGGCGCTGCACACTCTCCAGTTTTGAGACGTCGCGCTCGAGTGTCTTGAGCTCCTCTTTGCAGCGGTCGAGCGCCCAGCCGACGAGATACTCGACGAACTCTTCCGCCAGAGACTCGAGGCCTGCGAACTCCATGAATGCGACTTCCGGCTCGATCATCCAGAATTCCATCAGATGCCGTCGCGTCTTGGACTTTTCCGCGCGGAACGTTGGCCCGAAGCAGTAGACCTTACCGAACGCTGCAGCCGCGGGCTCGAGGTAGAGCTGGCCGGATTGAGAGAGGAATGCGCGCTCTCCGAAATAATCGGTCTCGAACAGCGTCGAGGTCCCCTCACATGCAGCAGGCGTGAGGATTGGAGAGTCGATGAGAACAAAATCGCGCTCGTAGAAAAAGTCCCGAACGCCTTGCTCGATCTCGCTCCGGATCTTGAGCACCGCGTGCTGTTTCGCCGAGCGAAGCCAGAGGTGCCTGATATCCATCAGGAACGCCGTTCCGTGCTCTTTCGGACTGATCGGATAGTCTTCCGTGCGCGAGGTCAGCTCGAACCTGGAAACGCCAAGCTCGACTCCGCCGGGCGCACGAGTTTCCTCGCGAACCACGCCTCTGACCTCGACGGTCGACTCCTGCGTCGCGTCATCGGCAGCCGTCCAGCTCATCTCGTCGACTTCCTTTTTTGAGATGACACATTGGAGATAGCCACTGCCATCGCGAACGATGGGAAACTGGAGCTTGCCGGAGGCTCGCTTGTTGTACAGCCAGCCCTTGATGACAACCTCCTCCCCTACGTGTCGGGGGAGCTCTTTGATTCGGACGGATTTCATATCACCTGCTCGGATGCGGATTGTGAGATTTGAGTCTGCGTTGGCAGACACGATACGAAGCTCTGCGAAGAACGCCAGCCTCGAACCGAAAAAGGGAGCAGATTATACCTTCACCCTCAATCCTCCGGGCACGATGGTAATAAGCAGTGGTGACTGAAACGTGACGACTTCGCCATCGAGTCCCACCCGAGTCCTCGGGTGCGGCGTATGAATTCTGACCTCGGCGGTCTGCATCGCTCGCAATCCTGCCAGCTCCTCAGCCTTGCCTCTCAGATAACGAGTGATGAACCGGATGAACCGCAGTCTCGGCATCTTCGGCAGCCAGTAGATGGACAGAAGTCCCCCACGCAGGCTCGTTCTAGGGGCATGCATGCCGAATCTGGAAAGGTCGTAAGCGTTGTTCGACACCATCAGCAGCTGCGTTCTGAACGCTTCGAGATGGATTGGCGACTCCCCGTTCGCGATTCGGGCGGGGTCGGCAGGCATCTCGAGCGCAATCGTAGTCGCCCGCCAATGCCGCAAGGTCATGAAGCCTGCGTACAACGTTGCGCGCCATCGCGGATAGTCGCGCCCTTTCTCTTCCCGACGCCTGACCGCATCCGGGTAGAGACCAAGAGATATGTTGTTGAGGAAATAGCGATCGTTGACTTTCGCGACATCGAGCTTCGTGGACGTGTCGCCGAGGGCCACTGCGAGCGCAGCTTCCCACTCTGTCGGCACTCCGGCGTCTTTGGCGAAGTGGTTGTAGGTCCCGAGCGGGATCACCGCAAGCGCTGCATCCGTTCCTATCAGCGCCTGCGCAACGTGGTTGACCGTGCCGTCGCCCCCCGCGGCAATGAACAGTTTCGCCCCTTTTGACATGGCCTGGCGGACGAGCCCGGGGACCGACAGCTCCGGCGTCAGCTGGATAAAACTCAGGTTGGCTTCCTCAACCCGCACGCGGAGCTTCTCACGCTCGGCGTCGCCGAAGTCGGGACCCGAGGCGTGATTGTAGAAAAGAATCCCGTTAGTTCGCATTTCGCTTCATCTGTGTCGCAATCCGTTGCTGCAAGTTCAGGATGACATACCAGAGCCGCTGTGTAGATGCCCAAAAAAGAATTTGATCGACCGGTTGCGGGTTCTGCTGGCAAACCAAAAGTCATTCGAAACCAAACTCCGGACTCAGACAGGACCAGCCTAATGAAGAAAGTGATTCAAGCACTCGCACTGCTGCAGATGATGCTCGCGCCTCTTACGGCAGCCGAGCCTGCGCGATGCGGAAGTTGTGCGGGTATTGTTGCAAACCTCGATGAAACTCCCTCGGCGACGCTGCCGGTACTCGTCCGCGCCGATCGTCCTGCACTACCAGCCCTGACGCAATACCTGTCGCGCCTGTCGCCCGAGCAGCGAGCGAGCGCTACGGTAGTGATCAATGTGACCCTGCCGTCAGGCGGCGATCCCCTCTTGCAGATCGAGGAGGAGGCAAGACAGATCGTGGCGTGGGCTGCGGGAGCAGGACCCTTCGACGCGATGGGCGTTCGCGTTGAAGGTGGGAGCCCCGCATTGCAGGCCTTCGCAATCAAGCGACTCTCAGTCCTGACGCAGGGGTTGCGACTCGCATCTCGAATTGTTGCAGGCCCCTACTCGAGCGAGCAGCTATCGCTTCTTTATGAAAGCGGAGCGAACTCATACTTTGACGAGCTGCTCGTGGAAGACGGATCGTTCGACGAAGTAGCGAAGTGGATCACAGAGAAAGACCCATTACGGAAACTCTCACTCGTCACCTCTCCCACCGGGTCCAACATTTACTACGACGCAGCCCTTGGATTCAGGCGCGGTGCGTGGCGCGTCTTTCTTTCCGCCCCACTCTCTTCCGAAGCGTCACTCGTAGCACTGAACCGTGAGTTCGCCGGCGACATCACCTTCGATCCTGGCGCCGGCATCGAGTTGCTCGATCGGACCGGCACGAAGCGACGTGAGGAGGTTCTCTCATTCGTGAGGGGCTCGGACCTGCGTCGCATCGTGATTCCACCGGGAGATCCCGCGGCCTCCAACATAGTCACACTGCCCGGTGAGCAGTACAAAAATGTGCGGAGGGTTACCGGGTCGACTGCCGCGACGGTGGCGGACACCGGGCGAAAGGGAGGCAGATTTCTGATTGGGTTTCCACCCTCAGCCGACCCGTTCCTGCTCACGATCGACCGCGACGAGCGCATCGATCAGACGACCACGAAAGATTCGCTGGAGGTCGTGACCAGCGCCGGTATCTCCGTCGAGGAGATCATCAGGAATCATCAATCCTACCGCGCATTCCAGGACTCGATTCAGCCGCATTACGTCGCCATGAACCGAACGAAGCTCCGATTCGGAGTCGGTGACGGTGGCGAAGCGGTCGAAGCAACGATTGCCGGTGATTACTTTGCGTCTCCATCGGGCCCGGCTGATTGGGTCTGGCAGGACTTCTTCATCAACGGAGTCCGCTGGAAGTACGGACGGATTCCGGAGTTGCCTCTGATCCAGCCGGAAAAGGTCACGCAACTTCCTCTCGATCTCCAGCTCACGAACGACTATCGCTACGTACTCGCAGGAGACTCGGCGGTACGAGGCTTCGAATGCTACGAAGTTCGGTTCGAGCCGCCGGCGGTGGCACCGGAGGGATTGCCGCTCTACCGAGGAACGATCTGGATCGAGAAGAAGAGCTGGGCCCGCATCCGGGTGAATATGGTTCAGCTCAATCTGTCTGGCGAGATCCTGTCGAACGAGGAGAGAATCGACTTTTCGCCGTTTGAGACGGCTGGATGGCGCCCTCTTGCTCCTTCAGATGTCGCAGGTCGCAATCCGCAGTCCGTGCTATGGCTTCCATCTTCCGTGTCGGCCCAGCAGGTGCTGTCGACTGCGGGGCGATCCACTGTAGTGCTCAGGTCAACCGAGCTCTCTGAGTTCAACATCAATCCTGCCAACTGGGAGGAGCGACGCCTTACGGCCAACCGCTCGAGCGCCCGGATGGTGAGGGAGACGGATCGCGGATTGCGCTATCTGGAGAGAACTCCCGAGGGCGAACGAATCGTCCAGGAAAACTTCGATACGTCTCGCGTCTTTCTCCTCAGCGGCTTCCATCACGACAGCGGACTCGAGTTTCCAGTGGTTCCGCTCGGTGGACTGGACTACTTCAACTTCAATCTTTTCAACAAAGGAATTCAGGCGAACCTGTTCTTCGCAGGAGTGATCGTCAACGCCACCGCCAGCAAGCCCGGGGTGTGGGGAACACGAGCGACGGTGTCAGGCGATTTTTCGGGGCTGGCGATCCCGTTTGCAAATTCCATGTATCGCGAGGGACGAGAGATAGAGGGTGAGACGATCAAGGCCCTCCCGCTCCGGACGACCGTCAGGGTCGGACTTCCGCTGTTCGACTTCGCGAAGATTGATCTGGCGCTCGATGTCTCTCATCTCAGCTACCAGCGTGCGATGGAAACGGCGCCCTCCTTTGTCGTCCCGCAGGACACGTTCATTCTGGCGCCGTCACTCGAAGGACGGTACGACCGTTGGGGTTACTCTCTTCAAAGCTTCTTCAAGCACGGGATCCGGACGCGCTGGGCGCCGTGGGGAATTGAAAGCGAATACGATCCGAGTCAGAAGCGCTACTCGCAATTCGGAGCGTCGCTGGGAAAAAGTTTCTACCTTCCCCGGTTTCAGCGGCTCGGCCTGGAGATGAACTACCTGTCAGGCAGCAACCTCGACCGGCTCTCAAAATACGAGCTCGGTTTCTTCGGCGCGCAGCGCATCCGCGGGGTTCAATCCGGTTCGGTGCGCGCAGAGCGGGCGCTCCTGGGACACATCTCATATGGCTTCGTCTTCTCCCAGCAGTTCCGGCTCGAGCTCTTCTACGACCACGGCCTCATCACCGACAGATCGTCCGGCTACCAGAGCGAACCGTTCCAGGGAGTCGGTCTGGGCGGGCAGACAATCGGTCCATGGGGAACGCTTCTACGGACGGATTTCGGTAAGACGATCGGAAGAAACGCGCAGGATGGGTTCGTCGCAAATCTCGTACTCCTGAAGCTTTTCTAACCCGCGACTACACCTGCGACCCGGATTCGACACCGTCCTGCTGACTCGCTGTGCTTCGTGGTGCGCGAAGTGTTCGGTTGAAGGGCGTCAGGCCCCGCCCAGGTCCCTGGCTCGACGCATCGAATGACACCGGTTCACTGTCTGACGCCGCGAAGCGGCGTAATCCCTCTCCCCGGCGGGGAGAGGGAAGCGAGCGGAGCGAAGCAGGGAGAGGGGCGTGAAAGTCTCGCCAGTCCTTCGAAAAGGGCGAGGTGTTCGTATCTCTCGCGGCCCCTCTCACGGTCGCTGACGCGACCACCCTCTCCCCGCCGGGGAGAGGGATTCGCCCCCCTTCGGGGCGCGAGTCCCTCCGGGTGTCATCACCTTTTCAACAGCTTTCCCGCTGTTAAACTGCATACAGGATGACGGCCTCGTGATCAACCGCCTACCCGGGAGCGGCGCCATGTGGGTGAACCCTTCCAGTGAAGCCCTCGCTCGCGTCGCCGATCCCGGCGCCATCTGGTACCGATTCAACGTTACACGCCACTAGTTGCTACCAGTGGATCAGTCCGTGACCGACTGCGTACTTGAAAAGCGCGCGATTGTCAGTCAAGTCCATCTTGGCCAGGAGTCTCGACCGATGAGTCGAAACGGTCTTGTGACTGACATTCAGTTCCAGCGCGATCTCCTTCATACGTTTGCCGGCGAGAATCATCTCGAAGACCTCAACTTCCCGGTTCGAGAGTCGCTGGTGAGGAGCGAGAGCGTCGGGCTTGAGGCCCGGTGCCGCGGAAACTCTGGCAGTAACAGGTCTTGCCAAGGTTGCGATCATCGCCCGTCCATTCACGCAGGAGGTCGAGATCGACGCATGCAATGGAATCAGAGCCTCATCCCACGCGCGCGCCACGAAGTTGTAGTCACTGGGAGCGTTTTCGAAATGCGAACGCTTGCGGCCGAACTCGAGGAGGCGTGTGGCGTCGACGGGGGCCACGATCGCCGAGATGTGCTGATGCGCGAGCTCCTGCGGACTCGAGTAATGCAACATCGTCGCATACGCGCGATTTACGTAAGTAATCTCTTCGCCAGTCTCTATGAGGAACCCATCACTTACGTCGTCGACGACGGTTTTGAGCCACGAAAAATTTGAGGCGTCGTGCTCGAGCATTGCGACCTGTCGATCTGGTGACGTGACGAGCATGAAGCCTCCGGAGCCCTGGAAAATGGTCGTGCAGTAACCGTCAAGATGACCTCTGGATCGGTCAAATCACCATGACTGCAAGAAGCGGGCGAGTTTTGAGCTCTCGTTCCACAGGGTTTCCCCGTCATTCCCGTCACTTCCAAGCTCCCCAGGCCCGGGGGAGGAAACCACGGCTAGAGAGTGCTTTGGCTGGGATCCGTGTGGCAGATCGCATCCAGGAGCGCATCGAACAAAAAAAGCCCGGCAGCGAGCCGGGCTTTTTAATTTTGCTCGATAAGAGGAACTCAGTTCGGGTTGTCGACGAAAAAGTCGGTGGAACCAATGATGGTCGCTCGATTCTGACTGTCGAGCACACGCACACTCAGACGATGGCGGGCATCGCTGATCCGTGTCGTGTCAAAGCTGAATCTCCATCCTGAGTTGAGGCTGTTTGCGATGTTCGGGAAGGCCATCTGTACATCGGGGCGGCCCAACCCGTACTGCGCGACTCCCTGGAGTTCGCCATCAACATAGATCTCCACGCTCCGCACGCCGCTCGCGTTCTCATCGAGTGCCCAGCCGCTGAACGTAACGGTGCCCTTCACGTAATCAAAAAACCGCGGCGAGTCGATGAAGCCGATGGACGCGAAATCAGCATTGTCCTCAGCACACTGAAACGAGACAGGAATGCCTGAGGTGTTCGGGATATCGGCAAACGTCTGCTCCTGGTCGCCGACCCGAAGTTTCATGACGTGGTTGCCCGGACGCACACCCTGGCGCATGAGCGCTCCGACGTTCAGCATGAACAGAAAGCCCGACCGTGGCGAATCAGAGAACGTCGGATAGAACCTCTGAACATCAAACCTCGGTACGCCGTAGCAATTCACGTAAACACCGGCAGTCGCATTGAACTCGCAGTCATCGCTCGAGAGCCATCGCGACCCGTCGATCAACAGCTCTACATACGAAACACGACCGAGGTCCTCCCTGGTGCCCAGATCAAGAGCCCAGCCCCTGACCGGCGTCAGGCGGCCACCCCGGGTGGTTCCTGCAAGCGGCGGCGCCGTCGGCGAGCAACTGGTACCGAAGAGCACGGCATCCCGTCGCGGCTCGTCGAGGAAACCGAATGGACGAAGATTGTTCGTGCTGTTGAAGACCTGAATCGTTCTCGACCCCAGCACGCGCGACAGGCCAGTACGGTCGGTGACGCGGACTGTCAGGGTATGGATGCCTTCCAGAACGCGAGTCGTGTCGATGTTCGCGACGAAGCCACTTGTGAGTGCGGCGGGAAAATCGGGAAATGCGTTCGACACGTCAGGGCGGTTGCCACCATAGACAGCCGACTGCACGTTCAGGTCGTCGATCGCAACATCGACGCGATCCACGCCGTCCACATCGAGAGCCCACCCGGTGACCGGGAATGCGCCATTGGCGTCGGTGGTCCCAGTTCCGCCCGGCAGATCGATATTGCCGAGAGGAAGCTGATTGATCGCGTTGTTGATGATGATCGTTCGAGTCCCGATATCGAAGGTCCGGTTGTCAGCGGTTAAGACCCTGACAAAGATGGTGTGGGGACCATTGGCGAACCTGCTGGCGAGGAACGATGTGAAGAATCCCGCAGGCCGGAAGGCATCGCCTTTGTAATCGGGATAGACCTCAATGAGATCGATTCGAGGGATGGTCAGATTGATCGGATACTGCAGCTGACCATCAACGTATAGATCGAGTCTCGAGATCTGCTCTCTGGCTAAAGCGAAGCCTGAGATCGTGACTGCTCCCGAGACGGTCGTACCGCTCCCGGGGGAATCGATGTCGCCGACTCCCTGAGCTTCGAGCGAAAGGGAAGACAACAACAGAAAGGAAACTACTGCGCCGCGGGCAACCCATCTCCACATACCCAACCTCCAACCCCTTTATGACCATGGTCCACGGAAACTTGTAGCGGAAAAAAGCGGCCACGAGGCCGGCTTTTACCGCGAAAGACACATCCGGACGCCCGTCCGGAAGAGTACGTTTTGATGGAAGTTTATACTAAGGCCCGTGAAATCAACAAATACGACCCTTCCCGTCACTCTCGCCGATGTACGTGCCGCTGCCGATCGGATCTCCCCCTACGTCATCCGGACCCCGCTCATGTCGAGCCGAACGCTCTCGGAGCGTCTCGGCTGCGAGATCCGTCTCAAATGCGAGAATCTGCAGCGAGCGGGATCGTTCAAGATCCGCGGGGCGACAAACGCTCTGCTTCAACTCTCGCCTCAGCAGAGAGCCGGCGGCGTAGTCGCGTTCTCCTCCGGCAATCACGCTCAGGGGGTCGCGCTGGCTGCGAAACTCCTTGGGATCCGCGCGACGATCGTCATGCCCGAGGGTGCCGTGATGTCGAAGGTCGAGGCGACGAGAGGATACGGCGCTGAGGTCGTTCAGGCGGGAGTCACCGCCGCGTCCCGCGACGACGTCGCAAGAGAGATCGCGACCAGAACCGGGGCGACGGTGATCCCGCCATTCAATGATGTACGCGTCATTTCCGGGGCCGGTACCGTCGGCGCGGAGATCGCTGACGAGTGGCCGGAGGTTGAGACCATCATCGTCCCGGTAGGCGGCGGGGGGCTGTTATCGGGGACTGCAATAGCCGCGACCAGCCTGCTCGACAATGTCGAAGTCATCGGAGTCGAGCCGCGTGCGGGGAATGACGGGGAACAGTCGTTCAGGAAAGGATCGATCGTACGAATCGATCCACCGAACACGATTGCTGACGGCGCGCGAACTCTCGCGCTGGGAGAGATTACATTCGAGATCATCAAAGCGACAGTGAAAGACATCGTCAGTGTCGAAGACGCCTCCCTGCTCGAGGCGCTCTGGTACACGATCTACCGAACCAAGCTTCTCATCGAGCCGACTGCATGTCTCGGGATCGCGGCTCTTCTCAACGGCACGATCCGATGTAAGGGCCCGACCGCCCTGGTCCTCTCCGGCGGCAATCTCGACCTCAAAGTCCTCATGTAGGACAGACACTCTTGTCTGTCGGGGGGGATCGCACCGGAATCGTCCCGGAAAATCACCGTTTTGGATCGCCGACAGACAGGAGTGTCTGTCCTACACTGGCCCCATGAAACGTTCCGGAAAATCACCGCCCTGCATATGCCGACAGACAAGAGTGTCTGTCCTACAATCCGTCGTGCAGGGAGCCCTATGAACGAGACTGGAAATCTGTTCGACACAGCTCCCCGCGGAAAGAAAGCGACGGGTGACGTTCCGCTCCCCGAACTGATGCGCCCCGATTCGCTGGAAGGACTGATCGGCCTCGGCGATCTTCTCGGCGAGGGGAAGTTCCTCCGCACCGCGATCGAGAACGACCGGCTCCCTTCGATGATCTTCTGGGGTCCGCCCGGATCAGGGAAGACCACTGTGGCGCGAATCATCGCGAAGACCACGCGCTCACGTTTCCTCGCGCTCTCTGCGACCTCAGCTGGCATCAAGGACATCAAAGCGGAAATGGAGGAAGCGCGGAAGATCAGGAATCACAACAGCCAGAAGACGATCCTGTTCATCGACGAGATTCATCGCTTCAATCGTGCCCAGCAGGACGCGTTCCTCCCCTACGCCGAGTCGGGCGATATCATCCTGATCGGCGCCACCACCGAGAATCCCTCCTTCGAGATCAACTCAGCACTTTTGTCCCGCAGCAAGGTCGTCGTTTTCCCTACGCTCGATCGAAACGACGTTCGATCCATTCTAGGCAGGGCAATCCTGCATCCTGAAGTCCAGCGTCACAGGATCGAGCTGACCGACGAAGCACTGGATGTGATCGCGGCGACGTCGGGCGGAGACGCGCGACAAGCTCTCAACACTCTCGAGCTCATTGTCCAGACCGCAGTCCCAGGCGGCGAAGCAATCGACGTTGCTTCACTCGAGCAGATTCTGCAGAAGCGCTCCCTCCTCTATGACAAGTCGGGAGAACAGCACTACAACATCATCTCCGCGCTCCACAAATCGATTCGCAACGGCGATGCGGATGCGGCACTCTACTGGCTAGCGCGAATGGTCGAGGGAGGAGAGGACGCTCTCTACATCGCTCGCAGGCTTGTGCGCGCTTCGGCAGAGGACATTGGCCTGGCAGATCCGGAAGCTCTCCGCCTCGCGGTTGCCGCAAAGGACGCCGTTCACTTCATCGGAATGCCCGAGGGAGGCGTCGTCCTCGCGGAGCTCGTCATTTATCTGGCGCAAGCCCCAAAATCGAATTCCGCCTATGCCGCATTCGAAGATGCCCTCCGCGAAGTCCGGCGCGGCGACAACCCTCCGGTCCCTCTACAGGTCCGGAACGCACCGACCGGGTTGATGAAGGACCTCGGATTCGGGTCTAACTACCAGTACGCGCACAATTACGAAGAGCAGACAACTCCGATGGAGTGCTTGCCCGACTCGTTGGCGGGCCGAAGGTTTTACGAGCCGAAACAGTATGGGCAGGAAAGCGAGATCGCGGAGAGGCTGAGGCGCATGCGCGAGACACGCGAAACAATGCGGGCTGCGCGCAAAACGCCGGGCGTCACGGAAACGGACCGCCTACACCCTCGAAAGGGGAAGTAGCGGATCAAACCTTCAGCACGAGCCGCGAAGCGGCGTTCCCTCTCCCCGGCGGGGAGAGGGAAGCGAGCGAAGCGAAGCAGGGAGAGGGGCGTAAAAGTCTCGCGACGCTGTCCCGGCAGGAAACTTCCGTTCCATCCAATTACTCAACCGAGAGGATTGGGCAGGCCGGAGTAACTGCCCCGCGCAGAAAGGTAAGCCTTCGTATCTTTCACGGCCCCTCTCCCGGTCATTTACGCGCGGGCCCCTTCGGGCCGCACTCATGCGCTCCGTCGAATCGGGACCGGCTTCCGCTGATCGTCGAGGTTCACGTAAACCACCTGGGCCTCGGTAACGACGCTGCTCTTGGCATGGTCGGCGGCGTGAACTGCCTTAACGGTGACCCTCGTGGTAATCGACGACGTGCCGATTTTCAGAGTTTCCGTCCAGAAGCTGACAAGGTCTCCCACCAGCACAGGACCGTGAAAAACGATCTTGTCCATCGACACGGTGACGATGATGTTGCACCCCTGCCTGCGGGCTTCGATGGCGCCCGCCTGATCGATGTAAGAGAGGATGACCCCGCCGAAAATCGTGCCGTGCGCGTTCGTGTCGCGCGGCATCATGAGCACTCGGATGGCAGGCTCATCCCACTTCGGAAGGATCTCAACCATCCGCGGATCAGGAAGGTGCGTCGGTCGTTGCGGTCTTCGGATTGACGAGTCGCTCGTTCGTTGTGACTTTGGCCTGTTTCCTCAGGCGAGCCAGAAGCGCGCTGCGAATCTTCCCTGCCTCTCGTTCCCTCAGAGACGAGATATAGAGGCCTTTATTCTTGGCGAAGATCGTGGGGTCAGGTTTCACCTGCTCGGTGACCTCGAAGACGACCGCGCCCTCTGCGAGCTGCACTGGTCCGACGAGCTTGCCCGGAGCCGCTGTCTTTGCCGCTTCGACCAGAGACTGAACATTGCCACTGAATCCCGTAACGAAGCCGTCTCCGGTGATCGTTCCCTCACCAGGTGAGAGACCCAGCTTCAAGCCGAGCGCCTCGAGAGACAACGCGGGCATTGCGGCGGCCAGAGTGTCGCGCGACGCTGCCGCCGCCCTTTCCTGCCTCACATCGGCCTCGACCTTCGCGGTGACTTCCTCCACGGGCGAAACCCCCGCAGGCCGGATGGCAGCGAGATACGGAATGATCGGACCGCGCGAGGTTCCGATGATCGGACCGACATCGCCGACTTTCGCGGCAAAGGTCCAGCTCATGACTGCGGAGTTCGACCCGATCCCGGGAATCTGCGTGTCGGACTTTCCGAACCATCTCGTGTCGTTGAGGCTGATCTTGTCGGTCGAGTACGCTCTGAGGTCGGCATCGCTCTTCGGCTTCGACTGCTGGAGCAGACCGTGCGTCTGATTGACGACCTGCCGCGCCTGATCCTTGGTCGTCTGCTCGACCAGCTGGGTCCGCAGTTGCGCTTTCACTTCCTCGAGAGGCCTGTAACCAGCCCCACGTTTCTCGTTGACTCGGATGATGTGATAGCCGTACTCGGTCTTGACCAGGTCGCTGATCTGGCCCTGGGGAAGCGAGAAGGAGACACGATCAAACTCCCCGACCATCTGGCCTCTCTCGAAAAAGCCGAGGTCACCACCCTGCGCCGCAGACGACGGATCCCCTGAGTTTTCCTTCGCGAGCGCGGAGAAGTCCGCGCCGCCGCGGAGCCTGGCAAGCAGACCCTGTGCTCTTGACCTGGCCGCGGCGTCATCTGCCGGAGTCGCTCCTGCCGGCTTGATCAGAATGTGCTGCGCTCTGACAGCTTCACCGGTCTTGTAGTCTTCGCGTGCAGCCGCGTACTGACGCTCGAGAGTCGCATCATCGATTGAAACGAGCGAGCGAATCCGTGCGTGATCAGCCAGCAGGTACTTCACATCCCGCTGTTCAGCATGCGTATACCTGTCGAGATGCGCTTTGTAATAGTTGGAAATATCCGCGGGCGTCACTGTGACCGCAGCTGTGGAGCGGCTGGCGGGATAGAGGATGTAACGGATTTTCGTGTTCTCGCCCGCGCGCCGGAACTCTTCCTCGGCTGCTTTCGAGGAAACCACAACAGCGCTCTGCATCGCTCCTTCCATTTTTCCGAGGGTCAACTCACGTCTGATGTCTTCTTCAAATGCGGCGGCAGAGCTGTATCCGAGGCTTCCTGTCACGTAACGCTCATACAGTTCTGGTCCCACGAACTTTCCGTCGGGGCTGAGCACGGGAAGCTCGAGGATCCGCTTGCGTACCTCTTCGGGAGTGGCGGAAAGGTTGAGACGCTCTGCTTCCTGAAGAAGGAGTGTCTGATCGACCAGCGCACTCATGACCTGAGTAGGCAGGCCGAGCTGCGTGCGCATCTCCTCGGTCAGAGGCTGGCGATACATCTGCTCGTAGTTCTTCTCCGCGTAAAAGAGGCTGCGCTCGTAGTCGCGGACCGAAACGGTCTGGCCGTTCACACGGGCCGCAAAGGCGTCGGTCGAAGTCTGCCCCGTCGAGCCGCCGGCACCGAAATCGATGAAAATCGACAGAACGAAAACAAGAATGATCGCGACGAGAACCCATTTGAGATTCCCGAAACTGTTACGCATGACCTTGAGCATCTGCAACAACCTTTGGCAAGCTCAGAAGAGAGCTGCTCGCTTGGAATTTGAGCCAGGAGTCGCCTGCCTGACCGGTGGCAGCCGAGTCAGGAAAAGCGGCGCAGTGTACTGAATCGCCGACCGATGCGCAAAATTGCATCCTGCCCTCGTTGAGGCCGTTCAAAGTGCTGTGATATAAACCTTTGTTCCCTGCCGGCAGTTTTCGAGCTCGGGACAAGCATTCCGAATGGCCAGCAAAAACCCCTCCGCAAAGTTCGACTGGTACCTCATATCGATTGCCCGCCTCAAGCAGGCTGCGGTCGCGATCGTGCTGCTCCTGGTCGGGGTCATCGGATATTTCTACTTTACGTCCCAGCGAAAAGATCCGCGGAAGAGAGCCGAAACCGCGATCAGTTCCGCTGAGGGAGCTCTGAATCAACTGGCAGCGTCCAAAAACCTCAAACAGGTTCGAACCGATTTCGATCGGGGCCAGGCCAAAGTCACCGAGGCCAAGGCACTTTTCCAGAGTGGTCGCTTCCCCGAGGCAGAGGCAGCTGGTCTCGAGTCCCAATCCATTTTAGAGAGCGCCATGACGCGGGAGCCGGCGGCGAAGGAATCTGACGCCCAGTTCCTCACGGTGGAAGGAGAAGTTCAGTATCAAAAGGGAGCCAGCAGCGACTGGAAGCGAGCCAGCGCCAAGGCCGGCCTGTTCAACGGCGATTGGGTCAGGACGAGCGACAACGCTTCGGCGGAGCTGATCTTCTCGAATGGCTCGCTCTACACGGTTGGACCGAACGCTCTACTCGAGATCTATTCAGCCATCAACCCTGCGACGAGCAAGAAACAGAATACCGTTCAGATGCAGGTGGGATCGGTCGAGATCAACACGAGTGACGACAGCTCCACGGTCAAGACTCCGGGCACGCAGATTGTGGTCCAGTCTGACTCGACCACGCAGGTTGGGGTCGACCGGAAAGATCAAGCCACGGAAGTTGTGAGTATCAAGGGATCCTCTTCGATCACATCCAGCAGTGGCGGTAGCGCACAGCTGGTGACAGCCGGAGAAACCTTGAGCTCGACAAAAGAGGGCGCCCTGTCGGCGGTTCGTAAGGTCGTGATGCCTCCGGCGCTTCTCACGCCACCTGAGAATCAGACCTACCAGAACTCGACCTCGACGCGGATCGATCTGACCTGGGACAAGCTGACTGCCGCCACTGCCTATCAGGTCCAGGTCTCGCGCTCGCGCCTGTTCACATCAACCGAAGTGAATTCAAAGAGGCCTCAGCCGAAGGCCAGTATCCAGGTGGCGGAAGGTGGTTCGTTCTACTGGCGTGTAGCCGGAATCGACGCAAGCGGACGGATCGGTCCCTTCTCGACCTTCCGCCGATTCCGAGTCAAGGGCGTGAGCGCATCGGCGACTCCTCCGCAGGATTCTGACAAGGTGCCCCCCGTCCTGCAGTTGAAACGGCCTTTCAATATCGGCGGCCAGTTCTACATGGTGGAAGGTAAGACCGAGCCTGGCGCAACGGTCCTGATCAACGATCAGGAAGTCGATGCGGAATCTGACGGCTCGTTCAAGAAGCTCGTGAGTTTCGATAAGATCGGTCGTAACGCGATCGTGGTAAAAGCGGTTGACGCAGCAGGAAATCAAACCGTGCAGACGGAGAGCGTTTTCGTCGAAGAGTAAGAAGCAGGCTCCCCGCAGTCCTCCAATCCCATTAACTGACCGCGAAACATTCTACGGACGTTCGAACCGCGGCAAGCGTTTTGCACCGCGCTGCCCATCCCGTCCGGGAATTCGCAAAAGGAACTTTTCCATGGCTTTCAGATCACTGCTGTCGATGTTCTCAAACGATCTCGCGATCGATCTCGGGACCGCGAACACGCTTGTATACGCAAAGAATAAAGGTATCGTCGTGCGCGAGCCTTCGATCGTCGCGGTGAATAAGATCACCCAGAAGGCAGAGGCGGTCGGCAAGGAAGCCAAAGAGATGCTCGGGAGAACTCCGGGCAACATCGTTGCGATCCGTCCGATGAAGGATGGGGTCATCGCTGACTTCGAAGTGACCGAGAAGATGCTCGACTACTTCATCAAGAAAGCGCACGGCCGGAAGTTTCTCGTCAAGCCGCGCATCGTGATCTCCGTACCTTCCGAGATCACGCAGGTAGAAAAGCGCGCCGTCAAGGACTCCGCGCTTCGCGCGGGTGCTACCGAGGTTTACCTGATCGAGCAGGCGATGGCAGCGGCGATCGGTGCGGGCCTGCCGATCACCGATCCGACCGGCAACATGATCGTGGACATTGGTGGTGGAACCACGGACGTTGCCGTGATCTCGCTGGCCGGGATCGTCTACTCGCGTTCGGTACGAGTTGCCGGAAACGAGATGGATGACGCGATCATTCAGTACATCAAACGCAAGTACAACCTGCTCATCGGAGAGCGCACAGCCGAGCAGATCAAGATGGAGATCGGCTCGGCCTTCCCGCTCGATGAAGAGATGACGATGGAAATCAAAGGGCGTGACCTGGTGGAGGGTGTGCCGAAGACTCTGGTCATCTCCGACGAGGAAATCCGCGAGGCGTTGTCCGAGACGGTAGCGACGATCGTCGAAGCCGTTCGCGTCGCTCTGGAACGGACACCACCTGAGCTCTCCGCCGACATCATGGACAAGGGAATCATCATTGCAGGAGGGGGCTCGATGCTCAAGAACCTCGACAGACGCCTCCGTGAGGAGACGGGACTCCCGGTCACGCTGGCCGAGGATCCGCTGGCCTGCGTCGCGCTCGGCACTGGTCAGATGCTGACCGATTTCAATCTTCTGCGAAAAATCTCGATCGATTAGTGGATGCTCGGGCCCGCACGGCTCATCCACCTACTGCTCCACGAATTCTGAGGACAACCCCAGGCAATGCAAGCCGCTGTTGAACGCCGCCCGACACTCTTCTTTCTGGTCGTCCTGGCCGCTCTGTTCGCCCTCATGGCGGCAAGCACCCGTACCCGTGTGGGCGGGGAAACCAGAACCATGTTCGAGCGCTCGGTCATGTGGTTCTTCTCGCCGATCCCGCGATCTGTCCACTTCATCGGCCAGAACACGTCGGACATGTACCACGGCTACCTAGACGTCCGCAGAGCAATCTCACAGAACAGGACGCTCAGTCGGAAAGTCTCGCAACTTACGGAAGAAAATCTGCTCCTGCGCAAGTCCCACGTTGAGCTCTCCAGGATGCGCGCGATTCTCGGATACTCCGAGCAGCTCTCAACCCGAACCCAGCTCGCGCAGGTCGTCATGCTCGACACGCAGGGTCGTTTCAAGTCCGCCATCATCGATCGTGGCTCGGACGTCGGCATCGAAGTCAATGACGTCGTCGTCAACACCACTGGCCTCATCGGTCGCGTAGTCCTCACGACCAAGGATCTTTCCAAGATCCAGCTGATCATCGACGGGAACTCTTCGGTAGGCTCCATGCTCGAGAGGGGTCGGAGGCAGGGTGTGGTTCGCGGCGACGGCCACCTCGGCGCGCGGATGGACTTCGTTCCCGCACTCACCGATGTCGTGCAGGGAGACAGAATCGTTACCGGCGGAATCGACGGCATCTATCCTCGCGGCGTGCAGGTAGGCACCGTGGCCAAAGTTGAGGATGGGAAGAATCTGTTCAAGACCATCTATCTCCGCCCCGTCGTCGACTTTGCGAATCTCGAGGAAGTCATCGTTCTGCACAGCAACAAAATCCCGAGACAGGTTGCGGGGTACATACCTTGAGATGGCTCCGGTTCGGCATCGGGCTCCTGCTCGCTCTCACACTCCACTCCCTGCTCGATAGTTTCGCGCCCAACGCGCTGGCATTCTTCAACCCTTACGTCATTCTGGTCGTCTACTACGCCATGGGTGGAAATCTGTTCGGCGCGATCGTGGCAGGCGTGCTGGCGGGCCTCGTTCAGGATGCTTTCTCGGGAGCCATCTTCGGGCTCCACGCATTCTCTCTGACCTTCTGCGCCTATCTGGTCGCGTACGTCAATTCGCGCCTCGTGCTCCGTGGCGTCCTCTTCTTTGGTGGATGTCTGGCTGGAGCGGTTGTCCTGAATGAGATCGTCATCTATGTTCTGGTCAATATCCTGCTCAAGCAGAAAATTGAGATGTTCGAGCAGGGCATGGTCGCCAAGACCATCCTTACAACGATCTTCGGAATGATCCTCTATCAGATGGTCCTGATCTTCCTCCGCGAAGACCGGGTCGAGCCGGCGAAACGGACTGCGTGGTAGTAACGAAATGCAGAACGCTGAACGCAGAATGCTGAAATCGGCAATCTTCACGGAATGTGCTGGCTGCCGTATCCGCTTCTCTCAAGAGTAGTTCGGCTATTCCACACCACGCTGCATAGCATTCACGGGAGTTAACGATGCGGGTCTACCGGGACGATCAAAAAGCTCTCAACGTTCGGATCAACATCCTCATCTGGGCAATCGTTGCGGGGTTCGTCTTCCTTGCGGGAGCTTTCTGGTGGGTTCAGGGTGTCCAGGCTGACAAGTTCCGCGGTCTGGCGGAATCCAACGCGCTGCGCGAGGTTGTGATCCCCGCCAAACGCGGTCTGATTCTCGATCGCAACGGCAGAATCCTGGCCGACAATCAGCCGGCCTACGCCCTGACACTGATCCGGCCGAGTCTCAAGGCGGTCACCAAGACTGACCCGGGTCATAAAGAAAAGATGGTACGCTTCGTTGCTGAGACCCTCGGCATCCAGGAAGCCGAGCTCGTAGCCCGGATGGAAAAAGGGAAAGTACTCCCCTTTAATCAGCCGATGCCGCTTGCCGAGGATCTGACGATCCCGCAGGTTTCCCGGATCGAAGCAAATCAGATTGCGTTCCCGGCGCTAAGCGTGACGAACATTCAACGGCGCAATTATCGTTACGGTACCTTCGCCGCCCATCTCCTCGGATACATCGGCGAGGCCACCGAGAAGGATCTCCTGATTCATAAAGACTGGAAGCTGGGAGACCTGACCGGGAAGAAAGGCGTGGAGCTCGTTTACAACGACTTCCTGCGGGGTAAGGACGGAGCAGAGTTCTGGATTTACGACGCAAAGGGCAGGAAGCTCG
Organism: Thermoanaerobaculia bacterium; assembly: GCA_035576005.1. GTDB lineage: Bacteria > Acidobacteriota > Thermoanaerobaculia > Gp7-AA8 > Gp7-AA8 > DATLXH01. The sequence goes on from DATLXH010000191.1 coordinate 23,065, forward strand.
AAGAAGTACGAGCCGCCCGTCGCGAACCGGTGCCTGGGCGAAACGTCACGATCACCCTCGACTTCGAGCTGCAGCGTCGTGCTGAGCAGTACTACAACGATAACGAGATGGTCGGCGCAACCGTGGCCCTCGACCCCAGGAATGGTGAGGTGCTCACCATGGTGTCGAGTCCTGCCTACGACCCCAATGTCTACTCCAAGCGGTTTAGCCCCGAGGTTTGGAAGACCATCTACTCCAATCCATTCAAGCTCGAAGTCAATCGCGCCATCTCCGGCCTTTACTCGCCCGGTTCGGTGTTCAAAGCGGTCGTGGCAATGGCTGGTCTCGAGACGGGTGTGGTGAATACCGCGACGAGTGTCGGATGTGTCGGAAGTGGCTTTTTCAGCGGCCGCCGTTTCCGTTGCTGGAAAAGAGAAGGTCATGGCGCCGTCGATGTGGATCGGGCTCTGAAGGTCTCATGCGATATTTTCTTCTACACCACAGGCCAGCGACTCGGCGTCGATCGAATCGCACAGTTCGCCAAAGGTCTGACATTCGGTGAGATCTCCAAGGTCGATCTCGATGGCGAGAAGGCGGGACTTGTTCCATCAACCGAATGGGCGAGAGTTAAACAGAAACGGAAGTGGTATCCCAGCGAAACCATTTCGGTTGCCATCGGTCAGGGACCACTCATCGTCACTCCCCTGCAGACAGCAAACCTGATGGCTGCGATCGCAAATGGGGGCAAGGTGTTTCGTCCGCATGTGCTCAAGGAAGTAGAAGAGATTTCCCCGGAAGGCAAGGTCTCGAGGAGCCGAGTCGCTTCAGAAGTGCTTCATGAGATCAAGATGCCGAAAGCCGCGCTGGATGCAGTGAAGGCCGGCCTCTGGCAGGTCGTGAATGAGCAGGGCGGGACAGGCGGCAATGCCCGCGTGGAAGGTCTCAACGTCGTCGGCAAGACTGGAAGCGTGCAGGTCATCGCACAACACGGCTGGGTCAAGACCGAGCACCTTCCCTTCAAGCACAAGGATCACGCATGGTTCGCCTCGTACGCACCGCTGGACGACCCCAAGCTGGTCGTGGTCGTTTTCGTTGAGCACGGCGGTCACGGTGGCGGTGATGCCGCCCCGCTGGCGAAGTTGATGTACGAAGGACGATTCACCAATCAGCTCGCTACGTCGAACCTGAATCTGGCCGACCCTGAAACGCTCAAGAAAATCAAAGAGGGCAACCTCCCGCTCCCCGGTCAGACCCGATAACTTTTAAACGCTCTGTACCAAAACCTTATGCTCAATAGCCGATCCATCTCGCGCGTCGACATGAACCTTCTCGGGACCGCCCTGGTCATCGCGCTGATCGGAATCATCCTGGTCTACAGCGCGACCTACTTCAGCGCCGACGTGAGGCTGGCCCAGAGGCAGGTCCTCTGGGTGATCATCGGGCTGGGGCTGATGACCTTGTTCCTCGTCGTCGATTACCGGATCTACTTCAACATGAGCCTCCTTCTGTACGGGATTGGAGTCGTGCTGCTGATATACCTGCTGGTATGGGGGAGGACGACGGCGAACGTCAAATCGTGGATTCACATCGGCGCGTTTCAGTTTCAGCCGGCCGAGTTCATGAAAATCTTCATGGCACTGGTGCTCGCCAAGTTTTTCGATTCGAACGATCGGAGGTATCTCGACTTCAAGTCGTTTGCGATCATCGTCGCAATCATCGGGCTTCCACTCGGACTGATCATCGTTCAGCCTGACTTCGGAACCGCCGCAACCATGATGCCGCTGGTTGCTGCGGCGATGTTCTTCGGCGGGATTCGACTTCGTTACTGGTTGATCGCTCTGCTGGTCATCGCCATTGCGATTCCTTCCGGATACTACTTCTTCCTCAAGCCGTATCAACGCGACCGAATCCTCACCTTCATGAACCCTGAGCGCGACCCTCTCGGGCGAGGCTACCAGGTCACGCAGGCAAAGATCGCGATCGGATCTGGCGGCATCACAGGCAAGGGCTTCAAGCAAGGCACCCAGGCACGGTACGAGTACCTTCCAGCACGTCACACAGACTTTATCTTCGCTGTCCTTGGCGAGGAGTGGGGATTCGTCGGAGTCGTGGTGGTGCTCACGCTCTACCTCTTCCTGATTCTGCAGGGCTTCAGAGTCGCGAAAACCTCGCGTGATCGAGGCGGGACCTTCCTCGCGGTCTGCCTCGTGTCGTTCTTCGTCTTTCACATCTTCATCAATGTGGCGATGCAGATTGGCCTTCTTCCGACTACAGGAATTCCGTTACCTCTGATTTCGTACGGCGGATCGTCGACGATGATGTTCTTTATCGCCATCGGGCTGATCCTCAACGTCGACTACCGAAAGTACGTAAACGCCTAGCCCCATCACTCTCCGCGGGCCAGGGTGGCGGCTCTCCTCGTAGCGAGCGGGACCCCAGGACCCCTACCCCTGACCACTTCCCCGCGGGGAGAGAGGAAAAAAGCGCGCGCCGCTCTATGGCTGCCCTACCGCCGCCACCGATCAATCTCGCGCCTCTCTCGCTTCGTCGGCCTTCCGGCACCTTTTTCGCGACCGGCCACGTTCGCGCTCCGCGGAGGACCCGTCACTGGTGGCGGCGTCTCGTCGCGATACATCGATCGCGCTTCCTCTTTTGCAATCGAGCGCTCGGGGAACTCGAGAGCGACGACCTTCCGATAACGCTCCTCGCCAACAATCTCGACCACGTCACCGGCCCGGATCGTCGCTGACGGTTTGCACCGCTGACCATTGAGCTGCACCTTGCCGCCCTTGCACGCCTCGGTCGCATCCGCGCGATGCTTGAAAAGACAGACGAGCTTGAGCCAGAGATCGATTCGATGTTTCTCGGATTCCATAAACTTTCGGGTCGCAAACGGGGAGTAATCGGAGACGAATGGATCGACTATAATTCGCTCCACGGGAGAGAGTCCATGATCAAGGCAGACATCGTCAACAAGGTAGCGGACAGCTCGGATATCTCTCGTGTCAAAGCGGCCCAGGCCGTCGACACCGTCATCGAGGGACTGCGCAACGCGCTTGCCAGAGGCCAGCGGATCGAGCTCCGCGGCTTTGGTGTGTTCCAGGTCAAGCAGCGGAAGAAGGGAATCGGTCGGAATCCGAAGACTGGCGTGGAAGTCAGAATCCCGCCCGGTAACACCATCCGTTTCAAACCGGGAAAAGAGCTGCGTAACCTGGTCTGATAAGCCAACGTCCGTTAGAACTGGCGCAGTACCCTCAGGTCGTTCTCGAAAAGCGTCCGGATGTTCGGGATCCCGAACTTCAGCATGGCGATACGATCGATCCCCATGCCGAAAGCGAAACCGCGCCATCGTTCCGGATCAATCTTCACATTCCGGAACACGTTCGGATGGATCATCCCGCAACCAAGGATCTCCATCCAGCCGGTCCTCGAGCAGGTTCCACAGCCTTCGCCGAAGCAGAAGACGCAGGAGATATCGACCTCAGCTGATGGCTCGGTGAACGGGAAGAAGCTCGGCCTGAAACGCACCTTCGTTCCCTCCGAAAAGAGTCGACGAAGCACATGCTCGAGCGTCCCCTTCAAATGCCCGAAGTGAATCCCTTCATCAACAATGAATCCTTCAGCCTGATGAAACATCGGTGACCTGCGCAACGTGATCTCATCACGGCGGTAAACCCTTCCGACGGAAAGAACCTTGATGGGCGGAGTGAGCCTTTCCATCGAACGGATCTGGACGTTGGATGTGTGAGTCCTGAGGAGCAGGTCATTCCCGACGTAGAACGTATCCTGCGTATCGCGCGCCGGATGAGACGGCGTGAAGTTGAGAGCCTCGAAGTTGTACCAGTCGCTCTCGAGCTCAGGCCCCGGGTCCATCGAGTAGCCCATCTCGCTGAAGATCTCTTCGAGTTGACGCCGGACGATGGTAATCGGATGCAGATGTCCCAGGGCCGGCATCCGGCCCGGAAGCGTTACATCGATGATGCTTCGGGTCTCAGTGCGCTTTCGCTCTCCCTCAGCAAGCTCCGCGCTTTTTTCTTTGAGTCGACCCTCGATATCGTTCCGGAACCGATTCAGCGTGTCGCCGATCTCGCGCTTGGATTCCGCCGGAACGGCCTTGAGCTTCGCGAACAGAGCGGGGACGACGCCATCCTTCCGGCCAAAGAATCTGAGCCTCACGGCCTCGATTGACGCGACTGAGTTCGCCTCAGGCAGCGCCCGTTCGAACTCGGCGGAAAGGGTGGCGATCTCCTCTAACAAATCTCGTCTCCTGGGGTCGTATTCAACGACATACCGGACCGTCACGAAAATAAAAATGCGGGCATTGTAGCCCGCGTTTCAAACTTCGAGATAGGAACCGATTCAGCTCGCGGCAGGCTTGTCGAGCGCTTTGACAGCGCTGGCGGCGATCGCCGCAAAGCCTGCGGCATCGCGAACTGCAAGATCAGCCAGAATCTTTCGATCGAGCGTCAGACCGGTGATCTTGAGACCGGCGATCAGCTGCGAGTAAGAAATCCCATTGATCCGTGCAGCGGCGTTGATCCTGGCGATCCAGAGCTTGCGAAACTCACCCTTACGATCTTTTCTGCCAGCGAACGCGAAGTTCAGCCCGCGCTCAACCTGTTCTTTCGCGACCCGGTGGCCGCGCGACTTCATTCCGTAGTATCCCTTCGCGAGCTTGAGAATCTTGTCGCGTCGGTTCTTGCGCTTATTACCCCGTTTAACTCTAGGCATCGTAGCTCTCCTCGTTCTGATTCGTTTGGCGCGGCGGGGTCAGGAGTGAGTATCGAACCCGCGCTCGCGCTTGTCCGGTAATTTGTGGCCGGACATTCCAATGTCCGGCGTTCTGGACCAGACGATCACCACGGGAGACGAATCACTTCGGCTCCGCGGCGGCAACTTAAACGTACGGCAACATCCTGTTGACGGTCTTTTCGTTGGCTTTCGAGACCTCGGTCGCTTCAGCGAGACCGCGCTTCCGGCTCGAAGACTTCTTCGTCAGGATGTGTGAGTGGAATGCGTGATGACGCAGAATCTTCCCGGTTCCGGTCTTCTTGAACCGCTTCGCTGCGCCGCGGTGAGTCTTCATCTTAGGCATGACGTTTCCCTTCTGAATCGGTCTTCCAACGGTCGTTTCCTGTTTTTGATTCCTTCCCCGGCCCGGCGATTCAACCGCTTCGCGGCTGAAATCAGCTCTTGACCGGCGAAATGATGACTAGCATCCGGTTCCCCTGGACCTCCGGATAACTCTCCGCCGCTCCCGTCTCCTTGATATCAGCGAGGAGACGGTCGAGGACGGCGCGACCCAATTCCATGTGCGACATCTCACGGCCGCGGAAGCGAATAATGGCCTTGACCTTGTCGCCATGTTCCAGGAAGCGGACCACGTTGTTCTTTTTGAAATCGAAGTCATGCTCGTCGATCCGCGGGCGGAACTGCACTTCCTTGACGACGATGACCTTCTGCTTTTTCTTTGCTTCGGTCTGCTTTTTCTTCTGCTGGAACTGGTACTTTCCGTAATTCATGATCTTGCAGACGGGCGGGCTGGCTCCCGGGGCAATCTCGACGAGGTCGAGATCCTTCTCCCTGGCCATTTCCTGCGCCTGCGCGATCGGAACAACGCCTACCTGTTGTCCCTCGTCATCGATCAAACGGACTTCGGAAGCGCGAATCAGATCATTGATTCTTGAATCGGGCTCAGCGGGCTTTCTATCAAATCTGCGATCGAAACGGCGTGGCGGAAAAATCTGGACTTCCTCCTGGTTAAGGGTTCACAAAAAAGGTGGAGACGCTACGAAGAGAAGGCTGTAGCTCGCACCGAAAAATGAGGGTCAATCTACGGAGAATGGCTCACAAAGTCAAGGATCTCTGGTCGATCCTCTGACGCATTTCGGCAGCCAGAGCGGCCACATCCATTGCTGCCTGATCGCCACCGCTGCGCTTCCTTACAGTGACCGTGCCACTGGCCGCTTCCTTCTCCCCTACCACCAGGAGATATGGGATCTTGCGCATGCTCGAAGTTCTGATCTTCGCGCCGAGCTTCTCGTTGGACTTGTCGGTCTCCACCCTCAGGTCATGCGACCGGAGCGTCTTCTCGACCTCAGCGGAGTAGTCGAGGAACTTTTCTGAGAGCGGCAGGACTACAGCCTGAACCGGAGCCAGCCAGAGCGGGAAGGCACCGGCAAAGTGCTCGATGATGATGCCGAAGAATCGCTCGATCGATCCCAGGATGGCGCGGTGGATCATGACCGGCCGGTGCTCGCCGTTGTCCGCTCCGATGTACGTGAGCTCGAACCGCTCGGGGAGCGCATAGTCGAGCTGTACAGTTCCGAGCTGCCATGCTCGGCCAATGGCATCGGTGACCTGGAACTCGAGCTTCGGTCCGTAAAAGGCTCCCTCTCCCGGATTGATGTGATAGGTCAGCCCTCGCTTTTTGAGAGCATTCTCGAGAGCCTGCTCAGCGCTCTGCCACATCTCAGCGGTCCCGATCGATTTCTCAGGGCGGGTCGACAGCGCGATCCGCACGTCGGTGAACGCAAAGACCGAGTACATCTCTTCAATGAGAATGATCTCGCGCTCAATTTCGGCTTCAATCTGGTCCGGTGTCACAAACAGGTGAGCATCATCCTGCGCGAACGAGCGCACTCGGGCGAGACCATGAGTGACACCCGAGCGCTCGTAACGGTGGAGCCTGGCAAAGTCCGCGAGCCGGATCGGCAGGTCTCGATATGAGTGCCTTTCCGAGGCGTATATCTGGGTGTGTCCCGGGCAGTTCATCGGCTTGACGCCGTACTCCCTCTCGTCGACTTCTGAGAAGAACATGGCTTCCCGGTAGTTCTCGTAATGACCCGAGATCTTGAAGAGCTCGGTATCCCAGATGAGGGGGGTAATCACCTCGGAGTAGCCGTCGCGTCGGTAGAATTTCCGTACGAAGTCGATGAGCTCGTTATAGATCACTGCGCCCTTCGGCATGAAGATCGGCATCGCCGGAGCGAAGTGGGAGAAGTGAATGAGGCCCAGCTCCTTCCCTAACTTCCGGTGGTCACGCGCCTTCGCCTCTTCCAGCTGCTTGAGATGATCGTCGAGCTCCTTCTGATCGACCCATGCAGTTCCGTAAATGCGCTGGAGCATCTGATTGCGCTCATCGCCGCGCCAGTAAGCTCCCGCCACCGAAAGAAGCTTGTGAGCGATCAGCCGGCCGGTCGAAGGAACATGCGGGCCTCGGCAGAGATCCATCCAGTCTCCCTGGCGATAGACGCTGAGGGTCTCGTTGCCGGGGATCGAGCGAATGATCTCTGCCTTGAAGTTCTCCCCGATCCTCTCGAATTCGGTGATCGCAGTCTCGCGGTCCCACACCTCGCGAGTGATCGTCAGGTCCCTTTTCACGATCTCGGACATGCGCACCTCGATCATGCGAAGGTCTTCGTCACTGAACGCTCGATCGGTCGCAAAGTCGTAGTAGAAACCGTTCTCGATGACAGGACCGATCGTGACCTGAGTCCCGGTGATCAACTCCTGAACGGCCTGAGCCATGAGGTGGGCAGTGGAATGGCGGATGATGTATCTCCCGTCATCCGACTTCGGGGTGATGATCTCTACTCTGGCGCCATCGATTACCGCGGTGGACAGGTCTACAACCTTTCCATTGATTTTGCCGGCGACCGCGTCGTTCGCCAGGCGGCGTCCAATGGCCGCAGCCACATCCGCGAGAGTGGCTCCATCAGGAACTTCTTTGAGCGACCCGTCAGGCAATTCGACGTTCATAACTCTCCCCTCAACGCTGATTCCAACTTCCCGAGCCTAAAAAAAAACAGGGCCTCGGCCCTGTCTCAAGTCCCTCGATTGCATCACTACTATTGACAGGGGGCGCCAGCGTTCTGGAGCGTCGTTCTTGTCCCGGCCATCGTGGTGAGCAATCGCATCATCAATCTTTGGTAGGCGCTAGCGGGTTCGAACCGCTGACCTCCACCGTGTCAAGGTGGCGCTCGTACCAGCTGAGCTAAGCGCCTCTATTGCAAAGTTTCCCGCATCAAAGAGTTGCGATCCCTCAATGCGCTACATCTAAATCCTGCTGCGTTGATGGTAGGCGCTACCGGACTCGAACCGGTGACCCCCACCGTGTGAAGGTGATGCTCTACCAACTGAGCTAAGCGCCTAGAAGCTTCAACAGTCCGGAGTGGTCCGGACGCCCTCGCAACCTTACGTCCCGCAGGGCAATTCCAACGGGCGACAAGAATAGAGGAGAGGGCAGAGAGCGTCAACCGTTGACCTCGTCGCGTCCGCGAGACGGTCTCACGCGCTCCAGAAGATACGGAAGCGAGCGAAGCGAAACAGAGTGAGGGGCGTGGAAGTCACGCGACTGATCTGCCGCGTAGGATCTTCTCGCAGATGATGGTTATAATGTTGGTACCGCTAGCCAAACACCCGCAAACAGTCAACAGGAGAGCAAATGAGACACTTCAGCATTGTCATCGTCCTTCTTTCCGTCGCGTTGCTCGCACCTGTCTCAGCCTCCGCCGGGATCTCAAAGATCCGTGTGTATAACGAGGACTTCTCACCTGGCACCACCATTCCGGTCTTCGTCGACTCAACACGCAATTCCATTCGCGTGATCGGTCAATTTATGGATCTTTGCACTGGCGTGCAATCGAGTGACTCGTCGTTTGTGGTCACCGTCGGCGACCGTTCACCGGGAACGAACAGCTCGGTCGAAATTTTAGTGGCGGCGAACAACGCGCCCGATCTCGACGAGGCAATCATCACGATAAAGTTTCTCAGTGGACAGGAGACGTTCAGGATCAAGGCGTACAAAAGCAAGATCACGAAAATGGAAATACTGGGAAAGGGCACCAGCCCAACCTGTCAAGCGGGAGAGACTCTGACGCTCGCTATCGAGGGCCATGGATTGGATCACGTGGCTCTTGGCCCGACCGCCAGAATGATGGAAATCGCGGACCTCGCGGAAGGCGGTCCTCATTACACGATGGGAGCGTACTCCGGCGGAGCCACATCCGCGCGTGTACCGATCCAATGCACGAAATCAGGAGTGTTCAGCATCGTCCGCGAATGGTTTTGGGACAAACGCCTGGCGCAATATACGAGCGCACCATTCACGGTGGTCCGCGGCTCGGCTCCAAGAATATCAGTGACAGTCACCGCACCTCCCACGCCCATCAAGCGGCCGGCAGGCGCGTGAGGATGTGACCGCTCTGCGATGAGGTGCAATATCTGTTTCTTCATCTGACGTGGTGCCTCTGCGGCGAACACTCAGTCGGACCCTGACTCAACAACTTTCTTTCTGGCCGACCTTGCTTTCAGCGGGAAGTGACAAGGGCGTAGATGGCACTGAACCCGCTTGCAAATTACGAAAAGCCATGGCCTTTCAACGCTGGTTTCTCGCCATCTTGTTCGCATTGCCGCTGACGATCGAGGCGCAAGCCGTCTCGAGTCTGCCCCCCGCAATCATCGTTACGCCTGAGCGTGGCGTGGCAGATTTTGTCTACCGCCCGGCAGTACGAGATCAGATCGGTGGCGTGATCGGCAGCGATGGGCAGAACTTTTTGACTGTCTGGCAGAACGGTTCCCCAGGGCAGCCTGGATCGCTCTACGTCTCCCGGGTCGGATCGGGGGGACAGAATCTCGACGGGTTCGGCATCCCCCTGTCGTCTCGGGCACGAGCCGAGTATGGTCTGGCGGGCGCCTGGGGCAACTCGCGCTATCTCGTGGTTTGGCCTGAGGACTCGGGCTTTCTACCCCGATTTCTGATCGCAACGACGATCGACCGCGAGGGAAACATCGGAAGCTCCCGGATTCCTCTGCCGGGACGGAGTAATCCTTCGTCACTGACGGTCGCCTTCGACGGAACGAATTTTCTGGTGGTTTGGGGGGTGGTTGAGTCGTTTGTGGATGATGAACAGATCGTCCAAGGGGCTCTCATAAGTGCTGATGGCGATCTCATTCGTGGCCCCTTCGCCATGACTCCCCCTGGGAAGGCGGTGATCTCGGCACGGATCGCCGCGAACCGATCCGGCTTCAGGCTCTTCTACACCACCAGAACCGAGCTTTGGACGGCCTCCGTGGATTCATCCGGCAACGCCCGGACGCCTCAACTGGTACAGTCGCGAACAGATATTCCGGGTCACGGTCCCTACGTCCGGTTCACAGTGGCGTCGGATGGCTCGGGGTGGGCGATTGCCCATCAGATCGGATTCAGCCAGCTCGACGGCATGATTTTGCGTGACGACGGCACGCCTTCCCTCTTCTTCAACATCGAGTCGGCGCTCTCTTTTAATGGGAGTTTGACCCGCAATCCTCGGCTTGTCTGGACTGGCGGACCGTCTTACCTTCTGATGTACCACGACGGCACCAACCGGCACTCCGTTCGTTCAATCGGGACCAATGGCCCAATCGGGTTCAAGGGCTTGGTCCCGATCTTGGAGTTGACTGGCATTGTCTGGAGCGGCTCCAAAACCCTCGTCACCTTCTATGAGGGGCGGCGCTTCAATGAGCCCCAGGGAACTGACCTGTTCGCGGCTTTCCTGCCTCCTGAGAGCGCGCTGAGCTCGTTGACCCCGATCGTTGTAAGCGCCCCCGACCAGGGCGCATCGGCGGTGGGTTGGGATGGACGTAACCTTCTTTACGTCTGGGAACAGTACGTCCGCGAGGAAGCGGGGTGGCATCCTTTTGCAGGGCGTCTCGACCCTGCCGGAAAGCGGCTCGATGGAGCGGGGATCCGTCTCTCGACCAAAGGTGACCTCTTCCATCCTTCCGTCTCGTTCGACGGAGAGAATTTCCTGGTGGTCTGGTCGGAGCGGGCTACCCTGTTCGGCAATCGCATTTCGCCTGACGGAAAGGTGCTAGACGGAAAGGGCTTCGTGATCAGCGAGTCGTCCTGCGGTATGACCCATTCGGACATCGCCTGGAACGGTACAACCCAAATGGTGGTCTGGACCGAGTGCCGAGGAGGGGCCGCAATCGAAGGTGGGCCAAACGGTCACGTCTTCGGTTCCCGCATCAATTCCAGTGGACAGGTCATCGACACTGCCCCCCTTCAGATTTCATTCGGCCCCAGTGGCGAGCAGCACCCGAGCATCACCACGATCGGTTCGAACTTCTTCGTGGCCTGGGAAGAGCACGGGATGCGTGTCTGCGACCGCGAGTTCTGCTCACAGCCGACTCGTATATACGGCCGTCGCATTTCCGAGTCGGCCACGTACCTCGATGTGGCGCAAACAGCCATCGCCGTTGGGCGGACTGAATTCCCGAGTGAGCGGTTTCCTTCGCTGGCTTCCAACGGCTCGACCATCGTGGTGGCCTGGGTCAGCCAGGAAGGGAAGGGCGCACGTTACGCAAGACTGGACAAAGACGGAAGACTGCTCGATGTACGCGCTGAAGACAACAATGGCAGAGCGATCTCAGGGGGAGAGCAGTTCTTCGGGCCTCCCTCGGTAGCCTGGAATGGCGTGACCTTCGTCGTGATCTACTCAGGCAGAGGAGTTCTGGCAAGCCGTATCAGCGCCCAGGGCGAACAGCTCGACGTTCGCCCGATCGAGGTCTCATCGGTTGGCTTTGAAGACCCCCCTCCCTGCGCCGTGGCAGCAGGCCTCGCCGAGGTGGCCGTCGGTTACATCCGGCAAACGGACGACAAAGTTTACGGTCACCTGGTCAACCGGCTGTTTTCCCGCCGAGTCCGTGAGCCCCTTCTGCGCCGCCGCGCGACCCGCCTGAAGTGATCTAGCTTGCTGTGACCTCGTGATTGATGCTGATGACTCATTTCACACTCCTTCTGCTGCGGCGGCGGATAGCGACCTCGCCACGAGTAGTGTGAGAAATGCGGGCTGGCCCATACGCTAGTGAGGAGCGCTTCACGCAGAACACAAATGGCGCTCGATCCGAACGTCCAGGGGCGCCGCCCCGGCCGGGGCATCCCCAAGAGAGCAGGATGATCTCGTCTGAATCAGGACACGGGTAGAAGTCTCGCGACTCATGTGCCGCTTACGGCCATGGCATCAGCGCAGCGCTTCACATTCATCTCTAGAAGCTCAGGCTTCGAATCTCTCACAGCCCCTCTCCCGGTCGCGCGACGCGACCACCCTCTCCCCGCCGGGGAGAGGGAAGCGCGGCTTCGCGATCTGTGCATAGATTCAGCAAAGACTCGCCGAAATGAAGAGGACTTATCGATGGCTGGGTGTGGCCGCAATCGGCGGCATCGCGGGTTTTCTCACTGAGCGGCTCGTGGCCTCCCCGAAATACACCGGCCCTGTTACCGATCACTTCGACGGACGCCGGTTCCACAATCAGGACCCTGCCCCTCACGGCGAGGGCTCGTTTCTCAAGTGGATTCTTAATCGCGATCGAGGCCCGTGGAAACCATGGACCGAGGCTCACTACGGGCCACCGCCGGCTGAGCGCGTGGATAATGGGCGCCTTCGTGTGACCTTCGTGAACCACGCAACCACGCTCATCCAGATGGATGGCGTCAACATCCTGACCGATCCAGTCTGGTCGAAGCGCGTCTCGCCGCTTTCATTCGCCGGGCCGAAGCGCCATCGACCGCCCGGCATTCGATTCGAGGATCTTCCGAAGGTCGACGCCATTGTCATCAGTCACAACCACTACGACCATCTCGACCTGGCAACGTTGCGAAGAATCGCGAAACGGGATCAGCCTCGCATCTTCGTTCCACTGGGCGACCGAGAGCTTCTCAGTCGCCATGGTGTGAAGGGAGCTGTGGAGCTGGACTGGTGGAACGACTCCCCTATCGGGTCCGTGCGGATCACGCTGGTGCCTTCTCAGCACTTCTCGGCCCGAGGATTCTCGGATCGAGACGCCACTCTCTGGGGCGGATATGTCATCAGCGGCCCATCAGGCAATGTCTACTTTGCGGGTGACACCGGGTGGGGCCGGCACTTCGAGCAGATCGGCAAACGCTTCGCGCCACTCAGACTGGCCATGCTTCCCATAGGCGCTTTCCGGCCGCGATGGTTCATGTCGCCGGTGCACATCGGACCCGATGAGGCGGTCAGGGCACACGACACGCTCGGCGCATCGACGAGCGTTGCCATCCATTTCGGCACATTCGCTCTCGGAGACGACGGCGAGACTGAGCCTGTTGATGAGCTGCGGAAAGAACTTAGTGACGGGAAAGAACGCCGCTTCTGGGTCCTGGGATTCGGAGAGGGACGCGACGTACCGTGACTTGCGGAATCAGTGCGCTACCGTCCGCTCCGACGCTGCGGTTCCGCTACGATAGTCCGTCAGCATCCAGACCAGGAAAATCACGATTCCCATCGCCACAAAGAAGTTTCTGGAATTCACCCCGTCTGAGAAGCCACCGATCCACGGAAGAATGACGAGGAGAATCGAAACAACGATCTCGACCATGCCGTGGATCGAGAACGGAACCGTCTTCAAAATCCCCAGAGGAAACTTTGTGATGGCAGTCAAAAGGAAATGGACTACTGCCAGCAGATAACAGATAGTCGCTTGTTTGCCGGTGAATCCCGCTACTGTGGGAGCCAGGGCGAAGATGATGACGCTCAGATAATCGATTGCTCCGTGGGCCGTAGCTGACAGGATTTTCATTTGCAGAGTTTCCTCTTTTAGCGGACGTTTAGCCAGCATTTCTCAACGACAGACACCAACACAGCCAAAAGTGTCCGTCCTACATACCCATAACTACGAGGCTCCTTGACCACAAATCAGCAGACCGTTCTGGTTCTCGATTTCGGATCGCAGTACACGCAACTGATCGCCCGCAGAATTCGCGAGAACAAGATCTACTCCGAGATTCACCCCTTCAACCTTTCGATCGAAAAGATTCGCGAGCTCGCTCCCACCGCGATCATCCTCTCGGGAGGCCCTCAGTCCGTCTACTCCGAGGATGCCCCTCACTGTTCGCGCCAGATCTTCGATCTGGGAGTACCGATCCTCGGGATCTGCTACGGGATGCAGCTCACCGCGTACTACCTCGACGCGAAAGTCGAAGCTGCAACCGAGCGTGAGTACGGGAGAGCCGGAATCGAAACCAGGTCGAGCCCGCTCTTCGAAGGGACGGCCTCCAGTCAGCTCGTCTGGATGAGTCATGGCGACAAGATTCTCTCTCTGCCACCCGGTTTCGAAGTGATCGCTTCTTCATCATCTGCACCGATCGCCGCGTTTGCGAACAAAGAGACTTCTTGCTACGGAATCCAGTTTCATCCCGAGGTTACTCACACGGAATCGGGACCTCAGATCCTGAAGAATTTCCTCTTCTCCATCGCCCGCTGCGAATCGAGCTGGAACCTCGGCGACTTCCGAAAGCGTAAAGTGGCGGAGATCCGTGAGACTGTTGGCGACCGGCAGGTCATCGCAGCCGTCAGCGGCGGAGTGGACTCTTCCGTAGCCGCAGTGATGGTGGGAGAAGCGGTTGGGAATCAACTCACCACTGTGTTCGTCGACAACGGCCTCCTTCGGAAAGACGAAGCAACACAGGTCCTTACGACCCTCAGCGATGGTCTCTCTCTGAAGGTTATCTCGGTTGACGCGCGACAACGGTTCTACGATCGTCTGGCGTCCATTACCGATCCCGAGGTGAAGCGGAAGCGCATCGGAAACGAGTTCATCGCCATCTTCGAAGAGGAGGCCCGACGAATCGACGGCGTCGAGTTTCTGGTGCAGGGCACGCTCTACCCCGACGTCATCGAATCGGTGTCGGTCAAAGGCCCCTCAGCGATCATCAAGACGCACCACAACGTCGGCGGCCTTCCCGAGAAAATGGGGCTCAAACTGATCGAGCCTGTCCGCGAGCTGTTCAAAGACGAAGTGCGCCAGCTCGGCATCGAGCTGGGACTGGGCGGCGAGTTTGTCTGGCGACATCCATTCCCCGGACCAGGACTGGCCGTGAGGATTCTCGGTGAGGTAACGGCCGAGAGAGTCGCCACGTTGCAGAGCGCCGATGCGATCTTCATCGAGGAGATCCGCAACGCCGGACTCTACCGCGACATCGCCCAGGCCTTCGCCGTCCTTCTTCCCGTCATGACGGTCGGCGTCATGGGCGACGAGAGAACCTACGAAAATGTTCTCGCGCTCCGTGCAGTGAGCACCACGGACTTCATGACAGCCGACTGGTTTCGCATGCCGCATGACCTCCTTGATCTCGTTTCACGGCGAATCGTGAACGAAGTTCGCGGCATCAACAGGATCGTCTACGACGTCTCGTCGAAACCGCCCAGCACGATCGAGTGGGAGTGACGGGCCGCTCACCGAGCGAGGGATCTGGGTGGCGGCCTTACGCCGTGAGTCGACATTCGGAATCGTTGTTCGCGCATGAGGCCCCCGCCCAGATCCCTTCGCTCGACGCTTTTAATGACATCTTGTTCACTGACTGACGTCGTTGAGCCGCGAAGCGGCGTATCCCTCTCCCGGCGGGGAGAGGGAAGCGAGCGGAGCGAAGCAGGGAGAGGGGTGTAGAAGTCTCGCCAGTCCGTCGAAAAGGGCGAGGTCTTCGCATCTCTCGCGGCCCCTCTCCCGGTCGCTTACGCGACCACCCTCTCCCCGCCGGGGAGAGGGATTCGGCCCCTTCGGGGCGCGAGTCCACGCCGGGTGTCATCACCTCTTCACCAACCCTCCACGCTGTTAATCCGCTCGGGATGGCACGCTGCGTGCCGATCGAGGCGTTGTGGGAGAGGCGGACTAACTCTTCGCTGCAGTGGGAGCCGCTTTCTCCTTAGCGACCCATTCCTTCACGCGCGACTCGAGAATCGACAGCGGCAGGGCGCCGGCTCCGAGCACGACATCATGGAACTTCCGGATGTTGAACCTTGTGCCGAGCTCTTTCGTGGCAAACGCTCGCAGCTCTTTGATTTTCAACTCGCCGATTTTGTACGCAAGAGCCTGACCGGGCCAGACAATGTACCGATCGACCTCGACTTCGATGTCGTGTTGCGTCTTGCTGGTGTTCTCCTTGAAGAAGTTGATCGCCTGATCGCGCGTCCAGCCTTTCGAATGCATTCCAGTGTCGACGACCAGACGAACGGCCCGCCACATCTCATAGGTCAGCTGGCCGAACTTTGAGTAGGGATCCTTGAACATTCCGAGCTCGGCGCCGAGTGACTCGGCGTAGAGTCCCCATCCCTCGACGAACGCAGTGTAGCCACCGTAACGGCGGAATTTCGGAAGTTCGCCCAACTCCTGCGCGAGGGCGATTTGAAGGTGATGTCCAGGCACCGCTTCATGCAAAGTAAGGGCTTCCATCTCCCACTTCGGCCGCATTTTGAGGTCGTATGTATTCGCATAGAAATATCCTGGACGCCCGCCCTCGAGGGAGCCGGAGTTGTAGTACGCGGTGGTCTGCGTTTTCTCCGAATACGCCGGAACCGCGATGACGCCGTAAGGAACCTGAGGGAGACGCCCGAACAGTTTGGTCAACTCGGGGTCGATGCGCTTGGAGATGTCGCGATACTCCTTGAGGAGGTCTTCTTTGTTCGTGAAAAAGAACTGCGGATCGGTCCGAAGGAACTCGAAGAAAGACTGCAGATTTCCTTCGAACTTCGTTTGCCTCCTGATCTTCTCCATCTCCCCTCGGATCCTGCTGACCTCGGAGAGGCCGAGGTTGTGAATCTGATCGGGGGTGAGATCGGTGGTCGTGTAAGTCTTGACGCGATGGGCGTACCAGGCCGCACCATCAGGCAACGCGGAAAGACCGATGCTCTTGCGGGCCTTCGGAACATAATCATCGACGGTGAACTTGTGAAACCTCCGATAGGCGGGGATCACCTTTTCCTCGAGCACTTTCTTCGCGCGAGTGCGGAGCCGCTCCTGATCAGCCGCTGTCATGGCGGCCGGCATCTCCTTGAAGACATCCTCGTAGATCGCACTTCGCGTCGGATCCTCGAAGACCTGATTGGAAATCAGAGCTCCGACGTTCGCGAGCGTGACGCTCGGAGGCGTGATCCCCTTCCCCTCACCCTTCCGCAGCCGCGCTATGTGCGCGTCAACGGCCGACGGAACCATCTCGAGCCGGGCTATGTAATCTTCAAAGTCCTTGACCGTGTTCTTCGGAATCTGACTGGTCAACTCGGCCATGTCTGAGTAAACGCCACCCATTTGATTGAGCGGCGTGAGCTCGGACGGAAAGCGCTGGCCTTCGATTTCCTCAGCGAGATCGCGTCGCAGCAGATCGTAGTTCAGTTGATTTGCAGCCGAGAGCTTCTCGCGGCGGATCGCCTTGAGCGTCTTCTCCTGATCGCGACTCCGCTTCCTGCGACGCTCGATCGCCTCGAACGTCTCCTCTGCGACTTTGTCGTTGTAGCGGAAGTCGCCGATTGCAGTCGCGAAGGTCGGGTACTCCTTCATCGTCCACTCCCAATCAGCGTCGAGCAGGTCGTTGAATTTCTTGTCTTCGGTAGACATGGTCACCTTCGGGTCGTGAGCATTCGCCGGGACACCGAGGCCAAGTGCGAGGAGCAAAATGAGAATGTGACGAATCGATAACATGAGAATCCTCCGGTGGGCAAGTGAGACGGCATTTCGGCAGGTTTGAGTCTATCCGACGGGCATACTCGGGACTTTGGAAAGGACGACCAGTCCTCGGGGGCTTATCTCGTAGCCCACCTCAAAGCTCTGCGTCAGCCCAAGTTTCTTCAGTTTCACGATGTCGGCTTTGAAGTCGGCCTTGTCCCGCTCGACCATCGCCGCAAGCTTCGAGGCCGCCACCCGAGGATACTGTTTGATGAGCTCGAGGTAACGACCAGTCCATGGGCCGACCTTGCTGCGCGAATCGTATCCCGTGAGTTTGGTGCGGACCCCTTCGAGCTCTTCGTTGCTGATCTCGCTATCAAGAGCTATCGAGACCCGGTCACCGTCTCCACCGTAATGCAACTCGACGCGGAACACCTCAGTCGATTCGTCCATAGGTTCGTCGGAAGCTCCCGCCATATACGCAAGCAGCTCATCGCGGGAATCGAGTCCAGCCTGCAACGCATCTGACTCGGAAATGGCCGAAACCGGAACCCGACTCAGTGCCGTCACGTCGAGAACTCCGATCGGATGGCAACGATAACGACCACCGGGCTTGACCCTCGCCTTCGGCCACCGACGAAAGGTGAGCGTCACGGAACCGTTAATGAGGCCTTCATGAAACCGCTTCTGGAAGAGGAGCATCGGTCTGTTCAGACTACCGCACTCGAGTCACACACGGTTGCCCGCACGCAGTGAAATGGCGACAGGTGACCATGTCATCCCGAAAGTATGCATGGCAAAGTGCCACGACTAAGAAAGACCCGAGTTTCATCCCGAGCGAGAAAATAGCGTAAGGACGCTGGTGAAGAGGTGATTACACTCGGCGGGACTCGCGCCCCGGTAGGAGCGAATCCCTCTCCCCGGCGGGGAGAGGATGGTCGCGTAAGCGACCGGGAGAGGGGCCGCGAGAGATACGAAGACCGCGCTCTTTTCGAAGGACTGGCGAGACTTTAACGCCCCTCTCCCTGCTTCGCTTCGCTCGCTTCCCTCTCCCCGCCGGGGAGAGGGATACGCCGCTTCGCGGCTCAACGACGTCAGACAGTGAACCGGTGTCATCAGAAGGATCGGCCGTGCCGCTTCAGGATTTCTCTCGTCTGTTCGAGCGGAAGCGCTTTGATGGTGGTTCCGTTTCCTGTCGTTGTCGTCGCGCGAAGCAGCGAGTTGTAAATGGCTTCTTCGGTTGCTTCCACCGTCGCCAGGAACAGCGGAGACATGGCGTCGTTCGGCAGCAGCTGAACATTGCGCAACAATTTCTCCCCATGGCGAATGCGCAGTCCTGCGGCAGTCGAGAAGGCGATCGCGTAATCGCCGCTGCCGTTCGTTCCAGCTGCTCCGGTTCGCGCCAGTCCCATCATCGCGCGTGCGCCCATGCGCTCGAGGTTCCGCGCGTCGACCGGTGCGTCGGTGGCGACCACGATCATGATGGAACCGTCCGCTTTTGAGCTCGGCAGCTCACTTTTCAGGTAATGCTGCCCGAGCTTGATCCCGACGGGCGCGCCACAGATTGTCAGGATGCCGCCGTAGTTGGATTGCACGAGAACACCGACTGTGTAGCCGCCGAGGTTCGGCGGAAGCTTGCGCGAGGAGGTACCGATTCCTCCTTTGAAGCCGAACGCGACCGTTCCCGTCCCGGCTCCGACGGCCCCCTCAGCGACTTCTGCTGCTGAAGCAGTCTTGATCGCGTTCATCACGTCGGCAGCGGAGACCGGGCGCGCGCGGATGTCGCTGAGCGTGCCGTCGTTCGTTTCACCGACGACGGTGTTGATCGAGCGGACGTTCTCGTTTCCAGGTTGTGCCAGCATGTAGTCGAGAAGAGCATCGGACACACGAGCGACATTGAGAGTGGACGTGAGCAGGATGGGTGACTCCAGCTCGCCAAGCTCTTCGACCTGCGTCGAGCCCGTGAGTTTTCCGAATCCGTTCCCGACGAAGATCGCGGCAGGAACTTTCTCCTGAAAGAGATTGCCGCCATGGGGAAGGATTGCGGTGACGCCGGTCCTGATGTTTTCGCCACGATTGACTGTGGTGTGGCCGACGCGGACACCTTCGACGTCGGTGATGGCATTACGCGCACCCGGCTGCAGAATTCCGCAGCTCACGCCGAGCTCGCGAAGGCGGGGTCTCGTTTCAGCGGCTGCGGTGATGGTGAATGCCAGTGTGAGTACGGCGACGGTGGCGATTCTCATGGCCCGATTGTAGGTGGGATGCGAGGAACATAAGTGTGGCTGAATCTTCAAGCTCTTGCAGAGATCCTGTCTGCGGCCCGGGAGATAGATAAGCATCGGGGAAGTCTTTACAGATTCGCTTCGTTCTTATGTGCGCAGTCCCAAAGTAATTGACAGGTGGCGAAGTCGTCGCTAAGCTCTGCTTGTTAATCCCCCCCGTCGCCTCTGGTGGCGGGCTGAGAAGCCGCCGAAAGGCGGCTTCCGCTTTTTGTGCGTACGAACGTATACATCGACGGCTTCAACCTCTATTTCGGCTCCCTCAAGGACACGCCGCATAAGTGGCTGAACCTATGGAAGTTCTGCGTCCGGATGCTTCCCAACAACGAAATCCAGACGGTCAAGTACTTCAGTGCGATGGTCAGTGAGCGCGGGACGGACCCGGGTCAGGTGGTTCGTCAGGATGTCTACATTCGCGCCCTGAGAACACTGCCGAACGTCGAGATAATCATGGGGTCATTCCTGACTACGGAGCGAATGCGACCGCTTGCCAGTCCGCCAGCCACGGGTTCCAGGTTTGTGAAAATCCTCAACACCGAGGAGAAGGGGTCGGACGCGAATTTGGCCGCGCACCTTGTCGCTGATGGCTACGAGAACAAATACGACGTGGCGGTATTGGTGACCAACGACTCTGACCAGGTCGGTCCGATCACCCTGGTTCGAACACGGCTCAGGAAAGAGGTGGGATTTGTGAATCCGCACCCGACTGCGTCCTCTGCGCTGCGCCGAGCGACGAGTTTCGTGAAGCATGTTCGCAATCATCCTGGACTCCTGGCCGACTGTCAGCTCTCAGCCGAAGTTGTAGACGCGCGCGGCAGATTGATCAGGAAACCGAGTGAATGGTAGCGAGCAAGAGTTCTTAAAATATTGATGCGCGGGAACTTGCGCCATGGTTCAAGAGAGGTGTGCTGACGCGCAGGACGGATCGCGTCAGCCATCTCCACGCCTGACATGTTGCCACTAGCCCGAACACCCGGACTCCGTCCGGAATCGCGATACACACCAACCGGTTCCGCGAAGGCAGGCGAGATCAAGCTGATGATCGACTCAGCTGAGTCCCTCCTTAAGGTCCTATGAACGAACTAGCCGATAACGTCGCCGAAGTCGAGAAGAGGGTCGCGCGAGACAAAGGATCATTCAACCTGTTCGCGCTCTTCGAGCGCGAGGACGTCTCGAACAGGTACGACCTTGTCTTCGCCGCGCCATGGGCTTCGGACAAGGGCGAAGTTCTGCGATACTTCGTTGTCGAGTTGAAACAGCACGTGCCGCCTGAACAACTTGTCTCACTTTCCAGGGTGGTTGTTCTCGATCCTTCGGATGAGGCTGTGCGCGCTATCAATAGCGCCTTCCACGTCGAGCACGGGAGGATGGAAGTCACGAACAGTAACGTCTTCGGCCTCCCAATTAAGCACGGTCTCATCTTCACGTCCCAACGCGCCGCCTAACTACTTGCGCTTGCAGCCGACACGGCCCGCTTTGTCTTCGGTCCAAGTACCCTGCCATCTCGCGTGCGCCGCGCGGCTGAAGGGCCGATGCGTTAGCCCGCTCTGAAAATAAACGCAGAATTCAGACAAGCCGGGGATTCATTAGAGCCGAAGCTTCCGCAGCCTCTCCATTCGGAACCGCGAAAATACGCAGATCTACCCCGCAAACTCCCAGAACGGGTCATCTACCGAAGGTCTTGGGGTCGGAGCTTAGTCGTCTTCGAGAGATCGTAAAACACTCTACGACTTGAGTTGGCGACAACGACAGGCGGATTCAACAGCGCCGTGGCTTGATTGAGGCTCCGACCCCAAACGACCGGACCCGAGCACTTGGATGTTCAACCGCTGATGAGATCGATGATTTACTGCGGCTTCGGGTTGAAACTTTGATCAGACTGGGCCGCATCAGAAGGGTACTGTCTGACAACCACTGTCCGGTGCGCCGATGACCATCACAACCTTCATCGGGATCGATCTTGCCTGGCAGAGCGACAAGAACCATACCGGTATCGTCGTCGCTCGAGGCGACGACTCAGGCGCGATTGCCGACGTGGCATCGGAAGGGATTGCGTCGCTCGAGGCCATCGTGGCATTCGTGCAAGAGCACGCCACAGCGAACACTGTCATCGCCATCGATGCTCCACTGGTTATTCGGAATGCGACCGGACAGCGCCCCTGCGAGACTGAAATAAGCAGGCGTTTCGGGGCACGCCACGCAGATGCACACTCTACGAATCTCGGTAAGTATCCCGACGCACCGCCATGCCGATTGATCGAGATGCTGGAATCAGCAGGTTTCTCGCACGAGCCGCGACCGCATACCTCGGGCGTCCGCGATGGAAGATGGGCATTCGAGGTGTATCCCCACCCGGCACTCGTGAATCTCTTCCAACTCGATCGCATCATTCGCTACAAGAAGGGGTCGATTTCCGAGAGACGGCAGGGCCTCGTTCGACTACGCAACTACCTTTCGGCGCTGCGTCGGTTCGATCCCCCAATGTCGCAAGCCAGGGAACTGACCTCTCGTCTTTGCCACGATCCGACCCAAGCCAAAGGTGCGATGTTGAAGCGGTACGAGGATCTGCTCGACGCCTACTTCTGCACGTATCTTGCGCTTCACTACTGGCATTTTGGCGTCGAACGAAACGAAATGATCGGCGATGTGGAGACCGGCTACATCGTGGTCCCGCAAAGGACTGTCGGACAGCTGAACTTTGGCGAGGGTAATAGCAATTACATAAACCCGACCCGGTTCGTTGTTGATGAAAATCGACTCTATGAAATGACCACCTCAAGCTTTGGCAATTTCAAGGCGATCCTGCGTTGGATGCCCGAGGATGCTCAGGAGGGACGAAGCATCGCCTGGTGCGCGATCTGGGGCAGGGAACATGGGCTGGGGTTGCAGCGCATCGACCTTGACACTACGACAGAGCTACGAGGCTTCAGCGGCATGGTCGGAGAGTTCACGTTACGCGCGACCGCGGAGCGCAACGACGGCTTTGACCCGTACCCTGACCACGTTCCTGAACCATACCCTCTGCCCGAAACAGTTCGAGCGTGCGATCGCACATCAAAGGGTACGACCACCCTCGGATATGTGAATCGGAACGAGCAGGAGGTTGTATCTCGCACCGAGTCGCGCGGTAGCGATCACGGGCAGCGCGTCTATGTCCTGCGTTGTCGGCGATGCGGAGTCGAGTACGGCGCGAATGGCAGCGACATCTTTCAACGTAAGTGCCCCGGATGCCAGGGTGGCAAGGCGGGCGAGCCGCTCGCAGGAATCGCAAACTGAAACGCCTTCAGTATTTCTTCCATCGAACGGCGCGTGAAATTTGAAGGCCTGGCCCCAATCGCCTGTTTGGAAGGCTAAGCACGAATCCGTGCGCCCCTACCGCGAGTTCTTCGATTATCTGTGCCCGGAGCACCGAGGCGCGGGCGGCGGCTAACTCTTCGCTGCACCGGACTCGAACCACGTCTTCATTTCCACTAAGGCTATACTTCCCCAGGTGCGGTTCGGGCCGGTGAGCTTGGGCCGTTGGACGGCACAACATGACCACCTTCGCACGAAAGTATAAGCACAACGATCTCTTCCGCCCTTCAAACAACACAAGACTGAATGCGTGTGTCGGCACGAACGGGGGGCCGTACGATTTCAAGGCTTACGCTTGGGGGTACTTCGAAGCTGGAAAACGGCTCGCGGTTAGCATCGAAGAAGACTCGTACCCGGTCGATGTTCTCATCTATCCCTTGGTATTCACGTTTCGTCACGCTATTGAGCTCGGGCTGAAGCATCTCGCCCAGAAAATGCCTGCGATCTGGCGTGAGCGAAAAGCGATGAAGCTCACGCACAACCTCGCGGACAACTGGAAGCTGGTTCGAACCTATCTTGAACGCGACAGCGATTTCGATCGCGGTGAAAAGCTAATGCTAATCGAGTTCGTAGGCTTGGTGCTGACCGACTTCTTAGAACTCGATCCGAGAGGAGAGGCGTTCCGATACCCTGAGGCTCGCGATGGATCCGCCTTTCTTCAGGACACCAGCATCATCAACGCCAAAGTCTTCGCGGGTGCGATGTCGGACGTGGCCGACGCCTTCGAGTACTGGTTCGACCTGATTGACGACATCTACGACAATCTCGCAGGAGCTCAGGAGTTTTACCATGGTGAGTGACGTCCAACTCTGCACTGGAACCGCCGCCAAGCCGCGCCACGTGAGCTTCAAGCGAGGTCGGCTTTCGATCAGAGAGTGGGGATCACACCTTCTTGCTTCGGCGATCCTCTCTCGCTGGCGGCTCTTCGGATCCAAGCCAACTCGAACTCACGAGTTCACGGCATCACTCTACATCCCGTAGAAACCTCGATATTCCCGTCACTCCGGGTGGCTTTCAAGGGGCCTGTGGGGTCAGACCCTCCGGAGTCGGTGTGACGGGTCCCTCGTTAGCTATCGCCGTTGACGACGACTCGACGGGAGCGTCGACGCGGCTGTATCATCCGCAAGTGGAGCAACTTGCGTTCAGGTTTAGAAAAGCCGATGAATCGTACACGGTTACAGAACTGGCGCTCCTGACACCGGACGAAATCTACGAGATAGCCGATGGAGGGTCAAGGGTCCTGAATCGTTGGCACATTTCCGCGATGCTACTCCGTCAGTCTTTGATTGTGAGCTCGGCAACGACGGCTTCCATGAGCTCGGCCCCCTTTGTACCTCCTTTGACGAGATGAGCCTCGAGCGTGTCCACCAAGGTCATTAGCTCATCCACTCTGTCAACGATACGTCGTTGTTCCAGGAGCGGCGGCACAGGCACCAGTGTCGCGTTCAACTCTGTCTGATTGATCTTGGGCATCGCAACTCTGGTGTCCGTTTTCACAGCTTGGATCAAGAACGGCTCCGAAAGCATGTAGCGGTGAAGGTAGTTGACATCGATTAGCGCCTCAATTGGATACATGTCAGCACTGCACAAGCCGTCGAAATGCACGACGACTGCCTTCGCCAAGTTCGGACGGATCTTCGAATAAACGATTTGCCCCCGATAGAAACGGTGATTCGAGCTAATCACCTTATCCTCCCTCACGGTTGAGCAGGCAAGGAGAACGCCGTTGCCTTTTACAATGTTGTCAGGGGCGAGATGGGTGAAGTCGGGATAGTCTTTCGGATTGACCAGATTCGAAGCGATGATCGCAACGTCGCGGAATCGACACCATCTCCAGCTGTCAGGAATCTGGTATTGCTGAGAATCACCTAATGGTTCGGGCAGGGGCGCAGCTTGACGCGTTCGCGTTGTGTCGCTCATTTCTCGCGCGAGACGGGCCACTAAAAGCGATGCTGGTTCGTCGCTGGCATCTTGGGGAACCAATTTCCCTTGAACGGCGAGGGTGAGGATGGATTTGCGGAGGTCGGCGGGGGGGATGGTGTAGGACTTCTGGAAGAGGAAGTTGAGGTTGGCCGGTGTGGGGGCGTCGGCGAAGCGGGTCAGCGAGGCGCGGGTGAGGGCGGCGTGACGGGTCTTGCGTTCTTTCTGCTGAGCCTCCAGCCGATCACACAAATCCATCAACTCGTCCACCTTCGCCACGATCCGCTTCTGCTCGTCGGGGGGCGGGAGGGGAATCTCGAACTGTTCGATCATGGCTTTAGTGAGAGCCTGTCTCGTGGCACCGACCTGAATGTCGTCGATCATCCGCTGCACCAACGGACTTGCCAGAAACACGGCGAGAAACCGCGGAAACAATTCCGACTTTGGCCGGATGATCGTCACGTGCTGGTTGACTCTCGCACCAGCCATCGTGGACGGCGCGGTAGTGACGCGACCGATAGACGCTCCCGTGATGTTCAGCAGCACATCATTGGGTTGCACGACGACATTGGAAAGCTGTCGTGCCTGTTCGTCGCTCAAGAAGACCAGCCCCACGGGGTCGAATCCACGAAAGTGAACGTTCATCGAACGAATCAGCGGCACTCCTTCACTAAAGTAGGAGTCGCGTCCGCCAGCCGGAGTCGCGCCGCTGCCGATCTTCGCCGCAAGTGACTTCAGGGAGTGTTTCGGCCACTCGCTTTCATGTGGAACCAGACGTCCGGTCGCCGCGAGGTCGAGCACTAGAGCCCGCATCTTCTCCACCGCATTGGCAGTATCGGCGAGGATGTCGAAGTTGTCGAAGAAAGGCTCCAGCCTCATGCGTCCGTGCCGGAACTCGCGGTAAGAGCGTGATGAAGCTCCCTTTTGAGCGCAGCTCGCGTCTCCGCAATCTGTGCCAGCAGCTTCTCGTATTCGGGCAACAGGCGGTCCACATCGCCCGGCCCGCTGTCAGAATTGTGCGGATTCTTGAGATCAAGGTTGTAGTTGCCCGCCTTGATCGTGTCGATCGACACGCGCCAGGCCCGTTCGTTCTCCACACGCGCGGCGAAGCCATCCGCCTCCACGCCCCACCACTCCTTCTCCCCCTCAAACTCCTCAATCCGAATCGGCTTTCCCTTGTTGTAACTCTTGGCCCCAGCCGGATAGAGGTGCTCGTAGTACCAGACCGCGGTGGTCGGCGCGCCTTTGGTGAAGAAGAGGAGGTTGGTGCGAATGCCGGTGTAGGGATTGAAGACGCCGTTGGGGAGGCGCACAATTGTGTGGAGGTTGCACTCGTTGAGGAGCGCTTCCTTGATGCGGGTCTTCACTCCTTCACCGAACAGCGTTCCGTCGGGGAGGACCAGGCCGGCGCGGCCGCCGGGCTTGAGGATCTTCATCAGCAGCACCAGGAAGAGGTCGGCGGTCTCGCGGGTGCGGAACTCGGCCGGGAAGTTGGATTCGATGCCGTCTTCCTCCATCCCGCCAAACGGTGGATTGGTGACGATGACGTCCACGCGCTCCCTCGGCGACCAGTCTCGTAAGGGTCTGGCCAGGGTGTTGTCGTGCCGGGCATTCGAGGGCACGTCGATGCCGTGCAGGAGGAGGTTAGTCATGCAGAGGATGTGAGGCAGGTGCTTTTTCTCGATCCCGGAGAAGGAGTCCTGGATGAGCTGCTCGTCGGCCTCGCTCCTGGCCTGTTTGCGGAGGTGCTCGATGGCGCAGACGAGGAAGCCGCCGGTGCCGCAGGCGGGGTCGAGGATGGACTCGCCGAGGCGCGGGTTGACCTGGTCGACGATGAACTGGGTGACGGCGCGGGGGGTGTAGAACTCGCCAGCGTTGCCGGCGGACTGGAGGTCTCGCAGCAGCTTCTCGTAGATGTCGCCGAAGAGGTGGCGGTCGTCCGAGGCGTTGAAGTCGATGCCGTTGATCTTGTTGATGACCTGGCGCATCAACGTGCCGTTCTTCATGTAGTTGTTGGCGTCGTCGAAGGCCATCCGGATCAGGCTGGCGATCCTGTCTCCGCCGGTGGTCAGGTTCTTGAGCTTGGGCAGAAGGGTGATGTTGACGAAGTCGAGGAGGGCGTCGCCGGTGATCCCCTCGGCGTCGGTGGCCCAGTTCGACCAGCGGAGATGCTCCGGTAACGGTGACTTGTAGTGATCGCGGATGAGCTCCAGCTCCTTTTCGCGATCGTCGAAGATCTTGAGAAAGAACATCCATCCGAGCTGCTCGAGGCGCTGGGCGTCGCCGTAGGTGCCGGCATCCTTGCGCATGATGTCCTGGATGGTTTTAACGACGTTGGAGACGTTGGGCATGGTTTTCAGACGCGTTTCGGCGGAGCGGTCTTGCCGCGGAGAAGTTTGGGTGAAAAGTGAATTGGTCGTGGGTGCGTTGGTCGCCGATTCTATCAAGAGCATTCACTTCTTTGATCGGGAGGCGACGGGATAGGGGCATTCGCGCCTCAGACGCGAGTTGGCGGTCGCGTCACCGCGACTCCTCTGGCGCCCCTGCCGGGGCGCGGTCCATTGTGCCCGGAAAACCGGTGGCTGCGCGCTTCGCGCTTGCCACCGGCTACCCTCGATGCGCCCCTGCCGGGGCGCCGTTCGTTGTGTTAATTCGCCGCACCGAGCCGGCGCACGGGCCGTTCCATTGATTCCTCACCACGAGCCGGGGTGCGAGCCGTTGCGTTGATTCGTCATCTCGAACCGGGGCGCGGTCCATTGCGTTGATTCGTCGTCTCGAACCAGGGCGCGGTCTATTGCGTTGATTCGTCACCAATTCGCAACACGCGCCGGAGGCGCGCTCAGAGGGTAGCCGGTGGTAAGCGCGAAGCGCGCAGCCACCGGAGACGGAGACGGTGGGAACAGGAGGTGCGCCCCGGCAGGGGCGCCAGAGGGGCCAGGATCACCAGAGATATCGTTCGTCGAATTCGATGTCGTGCTTTTGCAGGAACTCCCGATACTCCTCCTGAAAGGAACGTTGCCGGTGATGCTCTTCCTGTTGAGCGATATACGTGCGTACCACGTCGACATTCGAGCGGCTCACGGTGAACGCACCATATCCTTCCTGCCACGCAAATCGGTTCTGATGAATCTCGTCGTGTATCCACTTCGACGAGTCGCTCTTGGTCACGCGAATGATGTCCGAGAGGGTATGTGTCGGTTTCAGCCCGACAAGGAGATGGACATGGTCGGCAACGCCGCCGATTTCGAGAGGAGTTCCACCGAGGCCTCGCACCACGCCGCCGAGATAGGCGTGGAGCCGGGAACGGAAGGCCGCGACAATCGACGGAACGCGCTCTTTCGTGCTGAATACGAGATGGTAATGAAGACTGACGTGCGTGGCAGGCATCGAATCTCCTCTGGCGCCCCTGCCGGGGCGCGGTCCATTGTGCGCGGAAAACCGGTGGCTGCGCGCTTCGCGCTTGCCACCGGCTACCCTCGATGCGCCCCTGCCGGGGCGCCGCGCCGTTCGGCGTTGATGGGTGCGTTGAAGGGAAGATCGTTCATCCTCGGCCGACGTACACGCACGACGTTACGCGACCTCGTTGTACAACTCAGTTTCCAGCTCGCGCACCGCGGATAGATAGGCTTCTTTCCCGCCGAAAAGGCGGACGATCTCCACCGGCGTCCCGAGGTCGCTGAGCGGATCGACCTTGAGGATGTCCAGCGACTCCACGCTGCGAATGCCGCTCTCGGCGTACTTGTCGAGGAGAGCCTGCAGAACGGCGCGAGCGCGATCCCCATACTTTGCGAAGACGTTGCGCTTGTTGACGCGGTCGGCTCGCTCACGACGGGTGAGCGGCGGTTGATCGAAGGCCACGTGGCAAACGAGATCGAAGGCGTCGTACCCCCGTCCCACTTCCTCGGCCAGCTCTTCGAGGAAGACGCCTTGCGAGGCCAGCTCATCGACGAGAACCTGTTTGCGCTCCGCTCCGTTCCAGGCTCTGAGGAACGCGTCGAGCGAGCGATAGGCTTTGTGAACGGTCTTTCGCGTGTAGTCGCGAAGAGATTCGGTGATGAGATTTCCGTCGGCGTCGAGGTATTGCACGCGCTCCGTCGCAACCATTACCGGTACGTCATCGACGTAGTAGCGCGTCACACCGGTCGCAGTCTCGTCATCGGGATAGAGTGGACGGCCGTACGGCTCCTCCGGGGTTTCCTCGATTTCGTCCTCCGGCCCGGTCTGGTCGGGAGGAACGACGGGGTCGCCTTGGGACGGCTCGTAGATCTGCACCGGATCGCCATCGAAGTCGGGATCGGCGAAGAGGGCCGTGGCCCGTTTGAAGTCCATGATCGTGAAGTAGAGCTTGTTGTAATCCTCGTTGATGCGCGTCCCGCGGCCGATGATCTGTTTGAACTCGGTCATGGAGTTGATGCGCTTGTCCAGCACGATGAGATGACAGGTCTGTGCGTCGACGCCGGTGGACATGAGCTGCGAGGTCGTGGCGATGACGGGGTACGTCGATTCGGGATCGATGAAGTTGTCGAGTTGGGTCTTGCCTTCCTCGTTGTCGCCTGTGATGCGCATGACGTACTTGCTGTTGGCGGCGGCGAGGTCGGCGTTTGTGTTGACGAGCGCTTTGCGCATCCGCTCGGCGTGATCGACGTTGTCACAGAAGACGATGGTCTTGGCGAAACGGTTGGTGGCCCGGAGGAACTCTGTGATCTTCGCAGCGACGAGCTCCGTTCGCTTCTCCAGGACGAGTGTGCGATCGAAGTCGAGCTGGTTGTATTCGCGGTCTTCGATCGGCTGCCCGTACCTGTCGGTCTTCCCGAGCTCGGGACGCCAGCCGTCGAGGTCTTTGTCGAGGCCGATGCGCACGACCTTGTAGGGCGCGAGGAATCCGTCGGAGATCCCTTGCTTGAGTGAATAGGTGTAGAGAGGATCGCCGAAGTAATCGATGTTCGAGACGTCGCGTGTCTCTTTCGGTGTGGCGGTGAGGCCGATCTGCGTGGCCGAGGAGAAGTACTCGAGGACTTTGCGCCAGGAGGCGTCGGCCGCGGCGCTTCCGCGGTGACACTCGTCGATGATGACGAGGTCGAAGAAGTCGGGGGAGAACTGCCTGTAGATGTTCTGCTCTTCCTCGACACCGGTGACCGCCTGATAGAGCGAGAGGTAAATCTCGAACGCTTTGTCGGCGGTGCGATTGGTGATCTTGGTCATGGCCTTACCGAACGGTTTGAAGTCGTTGGTCTTGGTCTGATCCGCGAGGATGTTCCGGTCGACGAGAAAGAGGATGCGTTTCTTCGCGCCGGACTTCCAGAGGCGCCAGATGATTTGAAACGCTGTGTACGTTTTGCCCGTGCCGGTGGCCATGACCAGCAGGATGCGATTCTGTCCGCGGGCGATCGCCTCGACGGTGCGATTGATGGCGACCTGCTGGTAGTAACGCGGCACCTTTCCTGAGTCGTAGTAATCCTGCGTGGCGATGTCGTCCTGCCGGTCGGTGAGTCCCTTTGCCTGGCGATAGCGACGCCAGAGCTCCTCCGGCGATGGAAAGTCCCCGAGGGAAAACTCTCGTTCGACCACTCCGCTGGTCGTCAGGCGATCGTGCTCGAGGAAAGCATCGCCATTCGAGCTGTAGACAAAGGGGAGGTCGAGAATCTCAGCGTATTCGAGGGCCTGCTGCATACCGGCGCCGACGGTATGGTTGTTGTCTTTCGCCTCGACGATGGCAAGTGGGATGTTCGGCTTGTAGAAGAGGATGTAGTCGGCCTTCTTCGCTTTGCCGCGGGTGGTTAGCTTTCCGCGAACGATCACGCGCCCCGCCGTGAAGAAACGCTCTTCGAGGACCTGCGTCATCACGTCCCACCTGGCGAGGATCGCAGGCGTGATGAACTTCGTGCGGATGTCGGTCTCGGTGAGTGCCTTTTTGTCCATTGTTTCTCGGATTACCGGGTGCTCGACAGTGTACCGGAGGCAGGGTGGAGGTGAGCTCCCGTCGTCGTCCCGTCGTCGTCTGAGCGTGACGAGGCCTTCCGGTGTTGCTGCTTTGATCAGCACCTGTCGCCGGTCTCAACAAGGACCCTCATCCGCCCTCACGGTACCTTCTCCCGCCGGGAGAAGGGGGTCCCTTTTCAACGCAAGCCCCGAGATGGTCACGGTTGGTGAGACCCTCACCCCAACCCTCTCCCGCGGGGAGAGGAAGTTTCAGCTCGGTCCATGGCTTGATTTCGGTTGGATGTGCGAGAGTGCGTACGCTGATGAGCCGTCCGAAGGGTTGTCGAGAAGGGACGCTCGAGCGAGTCGCTTCGTCAAGATATTGACTTGAATCATCCTTTACGCACTCCGCGCCACACCTGAGCGAAGTCGTGACCCGTTAGACATGACTTCTCGCGATGAGATCGGTATGCGGAAGCCGGAAAATACTGGTTTCCTGACTGTCGGAGGCCTGACCCTACTCCTCGTCGCAACCTTCTTACCCGGCGCTCCGCGCCACCCTCTCAGCGGGAGAGAGGAGTTACCGGCGGAAGCCGGTGATGAGGACCGCGTCACGGGAAAGGTCGCCGCGCGAGAGGACCCATCCCTTTCCGTCACGCAACCGCTTGAACCCGAAGATCGTATGCTCGTCGAAATTCGTGATCTTTTGTTGGCGAGATCCGTCGATGGGCACGCGCCAGAGGTTCGCCCGGTCGCCGGGGGCGGTATTCACCACCAGCGCTGTTCCGTCCATGGTCCACTGGATATCGGATCCTCGAAAAGCTGGCGCAAGATCGAGCTTTTTCAGGGGAGCACCGCCGCTGGCTGGAAGAATACCGACAAACAGGCGACGCGCCCCGCCTGTCTCGATCATGTACGCCGCGATTCTCGAGCCGTCCGGTGAGAAGACAGGAATCGACAGGAAGCCGGGACTCTCAATCGACGATGGACTTCCACCGTCAATTGACACACGACCGACCTTCGGAAGGTTGCGACTGGATGAAGACTCGTTCCCTTTTGCGACGGTCTCGTAAATGACCCATTTTCCATCGGGAGATATATCCACCCTCGATTCCGCGTTGAGTGTCGTCGCGAGGACTTTCCTGTCCGATCCGTCGATGTTCATCCGGCAGACCTCGATTCCTGTAGGGGTCACCGAAACATAGACGATCCACTTTCCGTCACGCGTCGCTACAGGAAACCGGTTTTGATTGCCATCCCTGGTCAACAGGGTTCGGCCTGTTCCGTCGAGGTTCATGACCCAGAGGTCGACCTTTCCCGTTTCGAGAGAGGTGAAAACGATCCTGTCATCCGGAAGCGTTGCGATTCCGAAAGCACCTTCAAGTTTCGCAGCGGTGATCCGCTTGGGGGTTCCCATGTCCGGATAAATCCAGACATCCGCCGCCGTGTCGCTCGCAACCGTCATCAGCGACTTGCCATCGCCGGTCACGCTGATCGAGCGATAGTCGAACAAGTCATTCGTAACCGCGTAGGGCTCGCCCGAGGGGTACGGCACGTACCAGATCTGGCTTCTGCCGTCGGTCCCGCCATCGGCAACTGCCACGACCCCTTTCTGATCTGGAAGCCAGGCAACTTGCGCGACCTGCCTCCATGAGGCAGTCGAGAACGGCCGCATCGCGCCGCTCTTGCCATCGACCGCGACGATTCTGCCCACGCCCGAGTCGGCATTGTTCACCGCGGCCGCGAGAATGCTGCCATCAGGGGACCAGGAGACGCCGGCAAAGAAAACAGGTGCGAACCTCTCAGGAGCTCGACAGCGTGCGAGAGTCCGCTCTCCGCTCCCGTCAGCGTTCGCGACGATCAGTGCAGTTTCTTCAGCCGTGGGAAAGCGCAATCTCAGAAAGGCCATCTGCTTTCCATCCGGGGAGAACGCCGGCTGCGCGTCCATGTCCTCGATGATCTTTCGGGGAGATCCGCCCAGAGTGGATATCTGGTAGATCGCCCCTGCAGGCAATTCCGAGCTTTTTTCTCCGTAATAGATCGACGATCCATCAGGAGTGAAGGTGAGCCCCCAGTAGCCAACACGGCGAGGGGGAATCAGCTGGAGGGTCTGGCCACTCATCAGCTGACGGACCATGAGGCTCTGTTCCCCCTGCTCGGATAAGACGTACGCGCCATACTTCCCGTCCGGTGAGATGGACGCCCCAGTCACCCTTCCCGTGGCGGTCACACGCGTAATCTGTGCCGATGCCACCCGGCCGGAACTGGCCGAGTCGGTACGCGGCCGGAAGACGAGCCACGCTGCCACCGCACCAAGGACAAGAACGACGGCGAGAAGCGACCCGTAGAGTCCCGCTCTTCCTTGGGAAGGCGCAGCAGGAACACCGGCCGAGACCAGCGATCCGCTCGGATTCGAGTCGATCTCCCGCAGGAGATCACGAAGGTCGAGCGCGACATCCTTGACCGATTGATAGCGTTCGTCGCGATCCTTCGCGAGCGACTTCCGAACGATTCTGACCAGTTCCTGGGGCGTGTCAGAACGAACGTTCCGCAGCGGTTCAGGATCGGTGTGAATGATTTTGTGAAGGGTATCGACAGTGGAGTCGCCGCTAAAAGCGCGCTGCCGCGCCACGAGCTCATACAGGACTGCCCCCAGGGAAAAAATGTCGGAGCGATGGTCGACCGCTTTCCCTTCCGCCTGTTCTGGGGACATGTAACCGGCAGTGCCCATCACGGTCCCGGGTTCGGTTCCTCTCACTTCCGTTCGTGAGCCCTGGCCCACCTCGTCACGCGCGCGAAGCTTTGCGAGACCGAAATCGAGGACTTTTGCGTAACCGGCCTTCGTGGTCATGATGTTTTCGGGTTTGAGGTCGCGATGAATGATTCCTTCCGCATGTGCAGCCGCGAGCGCCTCGGACACCTGCATGATCAGCTTGAGGCCCTTCTTGAGCTCCAGCCCTTCACTGATGAGGTCGCGGAGCGTCTTTCCTTCGATCAACTCCATGGCGATGTAGCGCACGGACTCGGTTTCCTCATCGAGCCTTTCCTCGCCGATGTCATAGACCGCAACCACATGGGGATGATTCAGAGCAGACGCCGCGCGCGCTTCCTGAACGAACCTGGTGACACGCGAGGATTCGCCGCCGAAGGTCGAGGGAAGGATCTTGACTGCGACATTCCGCTCGAGGTCGGGGTCGAAGGCTTTGTAGACCTTACCCATTCCTCCCTCCCCGAGAAGGGAGAGGAGGCGGTAGCGTCCGAGCTGCTGCTCACGAAACTCGCTCAAGGGATAGGAATTTTCATTGTTTGCTCGCCACCCCGAGTTGGTCTCCCGCGCGATTCTGGGCGATTCTACTCCTGGTTCATGGCTGACGGAGCTTGGGCTTGAGTAGCGCTTCGCCGAACCGAGACCCTCATCCGCCCTCACGGGCCCCTTCACCCGCCGGGAGAAGCGGGTCCCCCTTTCAATGCAATCCCCGAGATGGCCACGGTCGGTCGTGGGCGCTCACAGCGTCGTGATAGCATATTGCTTGCGTATCGATAGCGTTCTGGAGCCATCATGACCAATGTATTGATCAGGAACCTCGACGACGAGATCCTCAACCGGTTGAAGGTTCGGGCGGCGCGCAATGACAGGTCGCTCCAGGGAGAGTTGGTGACCATACTGGAGCGGGCGGCCAGGGTGGATATCACGGAGGGACGTGCTCTGGCGGCACGCGTCAGACGCAGGCTGGCTGGCCGGGTTCATTCGGACAGCACGGCTCTCGTCGCTACCGACCGGCAGAGATGATGACGAAATTCGTCGTCGATGCCAGTGTGGCGATGAAATGGTTCATTCCGGAGGTCCATTCTGCCGCCGCTGAACGTCTCCTGCATTCGAGATTTGACGTTTCGGCTCCGGACCTGATCCGTCCGGAGTTTGGAAATGTCCTTTGGAAAAAGAGGCGGCGCGGCGAGATCAATCAGAAGGATGCCCTCGACATTCTTGCAGGCCTCGAGAGCATCGGCCTCGAGGTGCATTCGTCGACAGCACTGCTGGTTCCTGCGTTCGAGATTGCCACCGCGCTCGACCAGACCGTGTACGACAGCGTTTACCTTGCCCTGGCCGTCGCCCAGGACTGCGCGTTGATCACGGCTGATCGGAAGTTTCATTCGGCGGTAGCGGCTAGTCCTCTGGCGAGGAACATCCGATTCGTGGAAGACGGTTGGTCATGACTTGGCTCCTACGAAAGACCCTCACCCCAACCCTCTCCCGCGGTGTATGGGAGAGGGAGTTCTCCCGGATAAGACAACCTGAGACGATCGGTCTAATACATCCGTCAGGCCCTAAATTCGAACGGAGGTAAACTTCGATGATGAACACGCATCTTCTTGAGCAAGCTCGCCAGCTTAGTGCGGATGAGCAGCTCGAACTCGCCGAGGCTGTCTGGGATGACCTTGCAGAACGCAACGCGGTACCGTTGCCGACGGCCGCTCTGACACTGGAACTCCAACTGCGACTGGTGGAACATGAAGCAATCCCGACGATTCGATTTCCTGGGACGAAGTCAAGGTCTCGGCGTTCGCTTGAATCAAGAAATGACGCTGAAGGTAGTGTTTCGCTCTGTGGATTCTTGAAGCGGCGGTCATAGAGATGTCCGGTCCGTCCGTGCCGGCGGTTGAACCACTGGCCCCTGGCCCCAAGAGTTCTGGCAATCGCACCATTGACGCGAGTTCCGTTAGAATGGTCGACCATGGCACGAACGATCGAGGACATCGAATCTGAACTACTGCAAC
The DNA here is from genome assembly GCA_035576005.1 of Thermoanaerobaculia bacterium. Classification (GTDB taxonomy): domain Bacteria; phylum Acidobacteriota; class Thermoanaerobaculia; order Gp7-AA8; family Gp7-AA8; genus DATLXH01. The sequence continues at coordinate 58,731 of DATLXH010000191.1, forward strand.
TCGACCGGCATGCCCGTGCTGCCCTGGCAAAGCGCCTGCTTGATAGCCTCCAAACCCTCTCAGAACAGGAGTTTGACGATCTCTGGATCGAAGAGGGGGAAGCTCGCTACGCCGACTTCAAGGCAGGCAGGACCTCTGCGATTGACGGTGGTGAAGTGTTCGCTCGAGCGCGAGCGCGGGAACGGTGAAATCGTACCGATTCCTTGCAGAAGCTGAAAACGAGTTTCAGGAACAGATCCGGTATTTCGATGAGCAGGTCGCAGGTTTGGGAAACAAGTTCATCGCGGACCTCGAGTTCACCGTTGAATCAATTCGCGCGTTCCCGGAGAGCGGCGCGCCGGTGTCTCAGAATCTCAGGAAGCGACTTCTGCGCGTGTTTCGGCACAGCGTCTTCTATGTCAAAACTCAAGACGAGATCATTGTCGTCGCCGTCGCCCCATACAGACGCCGCCCCGGTTACTGGCGCAAGCGTATGCAAAATCTGACGCGTTGATCGGCCGCCCAACTCGGCGCTGCAGTGCGCTACTCTCTGTCGTACGATTGCCGCGGCTGCGCGGAAAAACGTTGGGCAACGAATCTCGGGAACTTTCAATCGTGCACTCCATTCACTTCCATGGCGGGCTGATGTCGAGCGGCGAGAACGCCGGCCGTCGAGACTCATAAATCTTCCTGTCAGCCTGCCATTTCTCCAGCTCACGCCTCGAGACAGTTCGTCCCCTGGGCCTGCTGCTCTCCGCGCCGATCGCTTTCCATAACTCGGGATGGACACGGTGCCGGTGCCACTCCATCGGATCTCCCTGGGGATGACGCGGATCGTAGGCACGGGCGCCCTCGACGTACGCGGTGAATGTCTCCACGATCTCGACAGCGATGGCTGCTTTGTCAGGTTGAGGCAGCGCCTTCCATGCTGCCCAGAGGAGGTCCTCAGGCTCGATCCATCCGCTTTTCAGACGTCCGTGTGATGCCGCAAGGTTGTCCGTCTCTGCCTTCTTGCGCATCTCGCCGAGGATCTTGTCGCCTGCATGCTTTCGAATGGTGGCTTCGGCGTCGACGAGGATCTGGTCCTGCAACAGGCCACCGGCCGCGATCACTCTCACTCCCGGATTGGCCGCGAGGCGACGCGCGGTATGCACGTCGAGCAAAACCGCTTCGACGAAGTCCCGCGCGCTGGTTCGCCCCATCTGGGCGCGGTTCTCCCAGCTGGCTTCGCCGTAAAGCATCGACTGCTCGAGCGGCGCGTCGGCCGACGGCACGCGATCGGGATCGAGTGTCTCACCACTCTTCACATGGAACTCGCCTGCAATCTGCAGCCGGTTCAGGTTTCCTTCGCTGTATCGCATGATCTGGTCGGGACGGTATCCGGCCTCTTCGAGATGGGCCGCCTGCCAGTAACCGGGATGGACATTCTGGGCGCGCAGTCTCACAGCTCGGCCGAACGCGAAGTTCGTCTGGAAGATCTCGCGCGCCGAACCGACCGGACCAGTCTTTGAGTGGACGAGACCCGACTGTCCAGCTGCCGGAACGAAATCGCGATCGAGATATACGTCGAGCGGCGTGAGCTCCCTGCCTCGAGCCCGAGGGTGGTAAGCGCCCTCCCAGTACTCGTTGAGCACGCGTTCGAAGGCTGCCAGGCGTCCGGGCGTAGCGCGGAACGAGCGGTCATCCGGATTCGGCCAGTCCATCAGCCACGTTGACAGCTCCGGGTGATTCAACTTGTCCGTGATGACATCGGCCAGGAGACTCCCGCCGAGAAGCGTCTTGGCTGATATGGAAAATTGTGCGCCTCCGTGAGCCATGGAGGGAGCGAGCCCGGCGGACAGCGGAGCGCCCCAGACAAATTTCTCGAGGAAGGCGACGAAACGTTCGTTGTAAAGCCACACCAGTGGCACAGGCTTGATGCTGTATTCAAACGTCTCAGGATCGATCGACCACTTGACCTCGAAGTCATCGAGCTCTTTGTCATCCCAATGAAACTGGAGGTTCTGCCTTACGGCGTCCCACTGGTCGAGCTCTTTTTTCCTCTCGACCGTGTCGAAGAAACAGTCCGGGTTCTTCTTCGAGCGACGCTTTCGCCAGGAGCGGACGATCTCTTTGGCAACTTTCTGTTGTTTCCCGAGCATGTACGAATCAGAAAAGTAGGCATCTTCGCCTTCCTCATCCACGCTCATGTCGAGCCACTTCTGTACGGACTTGCGGCTCTGAAACGTCGGTTCCAGTCCCAGCCATGCGTGGTCAAAGTCGCTCGCTGTGGGATCACGAAACGTAGCCAGCACCGTGGTAGGGTCCTGCGCGGTGATCGAGCTCTTCTCTTCGGTGACTGTCCTGCGTTTCTTCGTTTTTGTAGTCATGAGACTCCTCATGGCCAGCCACTGGACGTTTCTAACCTCAAGCTGCAGTACAGAATCCTGTGGTCGGACATTCCAATGTCCGGAGCTGTCGGCTCAATCCGGCTCCAGGTGTAAGAATCGTTGTGGTCCCCTGCTTGTCGTCTCCATCGTCGCCCAGATCAGCTTTGGCAAAAGACGTTCCTTGTAATCGCGCCTTGTGGAAAAACCGAAGCGAATGTAGGACAGACACTCTTGTCTGTCACGCGTACCAGTTGGCCGATTAGAAGTCTTGGGGCCAGGCCTTCAAACTTCGGTCGGGGAGGTTCCCTGAACTTTCAAGGCCTGGCCCCAAGAGTTTGGCCCCAAGAGTTGGCCCGTTGGCCCGAGTTGGCCGCGTATTCGGCCGACGGTGCCTGATAGAATGCTGCGATGAAACTAGTGACTGGAACGGTCGTGAACGGCAAGGTTTCCCTGCCGGACGGTGAGTTCGAGGAGGGGTCCTCAGTGGCCGTCCTGGCCTCCAGCACGAACGATCCAGTTGTGTTAACGCCCGCTGAAGAGCAGTCGTTGCTTGACTCCTTGAATCAGATTCGTTCAGGTAACTACGTGGACGGCGAGGATCTCGTCCGTCGGCTCAGGTCGCGCGGTCGTTGACGTACCGCATTCGTGTTTCCCCCCGAGCTTCCCGACAGATCGAGAAGGCGGCCGAGTGGTGGTTCGAGAATTTCACGCCCCCGCCTCGGGATGTCCTCGCACACCTGTTCGGGATGTCCTGGGACCATACGCGGAGAGAAGGGAGGTGCGCGGGGAGAATCAGAGGACGGTGAGTTGATCTTTTCAAGTGCGACCCCGACTTCGTCCGCCGTTCGGTGAACGCAGATTTCTACACCGCGTCGTTGATCATCTTCTCGAGAGTGTTGAGATTGCGGGTGGTGGTGATCTCTTTGGAGAAGTCTTAAAGTCTTAGGGCCAGGCCTTCAGACTTCGAGTCACGGCCAGGAACTGAGGAGTGATCACAAAGACCCGCAGTTGCAACCTCTCTGCGATTGCCATATCCCCAACAGTGGGATCGGACAGCGAGATCGGGTTAGTGTGAAAACACCGGTACTACGGCATGGTCCCCAAACTAGCGACGCGGGTCACGGAACAGGACTCGAACGGTGCGCGCTCGTATCACTGTGGTTCGGATGATGAGCGACCATCGCGATGCCATCGATCGGCATGGATGGTCGGTGGGCCTCGCCGGAGTGCTGGAGGTTTTCGTACCTGATTGTCCCCTCGCGTATGCAAAGCCGCCAGCTGAAGACCTGACTTCAACTTCATCCCACGCGATCTTCGGTTGCGTCCGCTGGTACTTGCGCTCGGCGGGGGATCTGCACATCGAAATGATTCCAGCCGTCGCCCGAGCTCACCTCGATCATGCCCCGATGAGCTTTCACGATTTCGTTCGCGATGAAGAGACCGAGTCCCAGGTTCTCAGTCGGGGGGTGATTGCCACGGAGAAATGCTTTAAAGAGGTTGGCCTTTGTTGATTCCGGGATCGGGGCGCCCGCGTTACTGACGCGCACGACCGCCGTTTGAGAATCGCCGCACAGAGTGACTCGCACCGCCGTCGATGGCTCCCGATACTGCAGCGCGTTGGAGACGAGGTTGGAGATGACCTGAGCCATACGGTCTGCGTCACACTCGAGCTCGAGCCCCTTGGTCTCGTCGAACTCGATTACGGCGTCAGGATCGCCGCGGCGAATTTCTTCGACCACGATCCGGCAGATCGTTCCGAGATGCGAGGGCGCCCGGGTGATCGGGATGCCACTGCCGAGCTGGCCGCGGGTGAAGTCGAAAAGATCGGCGATCATCCTGCTCATCCGTTGTACGGAGGTCTCGATGCCGCTGAACAATACATCGACGAGGTCGCGTTCACCGATCGCCGTCCGGCCGAGCTGCGCTGAGGTACGAATTGCGGTGAGAGGCGACCTGAGATCATGTCCCAGAATGGCGATGAGCCGCTCGCGTGCCTTCCCTTCTTCGTGTGCGGCCTCAAGCTGCATCCTCCCCTGCGCCAGTTGATCCTGTGCCGCCAGCTGATGTGTAATCAGCTCCCCAAGGAGGTTAAAGATGGTGAGGTCGTCTTCCGAAATTGCGGAAGGATCGGTATCAAGGGCGCAAAGCGTACCGAAAGGCTTCCCCTCGGGGCCGCGCAATGGAACCGCGATGTAGCTGTTGATGTTGTACCGCTTCAGGCCGGGATGGTCCTTGAAGCGTGCGTCAGTTGAGGCGTCGTTGATCACGAGCGGCGCGACCGCGCCGCGGACGGTGCTTCAGTACGTTGTGTCGAGCTCCAGCTGATCACCTGGCTTGAGCCCGAAGCCGGCATCGTCGAGGACGGCGCAGGCGGTCCATGACGACTGGTCGACTCGAGCGACAAGCGCAATGCGCAGGCCGGTGGTTTTTCGCAACACCTGAAGGATGGTCTCGATGGCCGGCAGGCGAAGAATGCTTTCGATGTCAGTTTCAATTGCAGTGGTCATCTATCTGCTCCCACACACAGGTACGAATTGCGCTCACCGGAGGATTGATTGAGCGAAGTTCTTCACCTCAGCGGAGTGTGAATGAGATTATCGCAGGCTCGATTTCCCTGCAAATGCGATGACGCGATCCGATAATTTTGGAAAGCCTGGGCGATTTGCTGCGCGCCGTGCTAGCCCGCATTTCTCACAGACCTTCGCCGTCAGACGACGGATAGCGGCCCTTAAATTCGAACGGAGGTAAACTTCGAATATGAACACGCATCTTCTTGAGCAAGCTCGCCAGCTTAGTGCGGATGAGCAGCTCGAACTCGTCGAGGCTCTCTGGGACGACCTTGCAGAACGCAACGCGATACCGTTGCCGACGACCTCTCAGACACTAGAGCTCGAACGGCGACTGGTGGAACATGAAGCAAATCCCGACGATTCGATTTCCTGGGACGAAGTCAAGGTCTCGGCGTTCGCTCGAATCGAGAAATGACGCTGAAGGTAGTGTTGCGCCCTGTGGCTCGCGACGAGTGTTTGGAGGCTGCGGCGAGCTTTGTATCTAGAGGGCGGTTCAGAATTGCCCTGCGGTAGAATGTCGGCATGAGGATCATCACGGGAACGGTCCGAGAGGGGCGAATCGTCGTCGACGGCGATTCACTTCGCGAGGGCGAGAAAGTAACGGTCCTGGCGCGCGAAGGAAACGAAACCTTCCGCGTTACTGCTGAGGAGAAGCAGCAGCTTCTCGAGTCGATCGGACAGGCGGATCGAGGCGAGTTCGTCGACAGGGAGGAACTCCTCCGAGAGCTGGACGATACGAATTGACCGGCGGCCTTCCGGTCAAGCCCACACCACTCGCGGCGCTTCAGATTCGGAAGGAATCGCGCTGGTGGAGGCGACACCGCACAAAGGCGCCGAATCTGTTCCGCGAAGAGCTCCTGTGGGCTTTCGAGCTCATCTCCACGCATCCCGAAGTCGGGGCCGTCGCAGAGGACAGTGATCTCCAGAGCGTTCGGCGGGTGCTTCTCGCAGGAACTCATCACTATCTCTACTACCGGCTCGATGAGGCGCGGCAGATAATTGAGGTTCTCGCTCTCTGGGGCACGAGTCGCTTGGAAGGCACTGGACTGTAGACCGCGGCCTAACTGAGCGTTGCAGGCGGCGGAACCGACGGGCGGGAGGCAAGTTGATGGCAGTCGGGGTCGGAACGTTTCTGGTCTTCACGACACTTGCGGTGGCGTCGATGTTCAGAGTTCGATTTGCCTGCGTCGCGTTTGCTTCAAGTGCGACCCCAACTTCGTCCGCCGTCCGGTGAACGCAGATTTCTACACCGCGTCGTTGATCATCTTCTCGAGAGTGTTGAGATTGCGGGTGGTGGTGATCTCTTTGTAGCGAGCTTTCGCCAGGAGTTTTCCGAACGGTGACGACGTGGTAGTTCCCTTCGGTGCTTCCCAGTAGACGACTTTGTCACCCGCTGCTGTTCGCTCTCTGTTGTCGACGAGTTCTGACGCTGCGGTCATCAGCTCATTCACGACGGCGGCTGAACTGCAGAGGATCGCGTAACGATGCATTTCTTTAGGCGTCCTGAAGGGATAGGACGCGACGATGTTCTTCAGTTCGTCGAGGGAAAGAAAATGGGCGAACGCTTCATAGTGGAATCGTTCAGTGAGTCGCTTCTCGATGTCTTTCTTGAGATTGGCCGCACTCTTTCCGGAGCTGAACATGACGTTTCCGGTTTGCAGCCACGTCTTTACTTCAATGAGACCGGCCTCCTGCAGCAGTATGCGAAGGGCGTCCATCGGCACGCGGACGCCGCCAACGTTGATACCTCGAAGAAACATGACCATGCGCATCGCTCGATGATTGCACAGGTCATGTATGGCGGCGGCGCAGATGACCTCGACATCAATCCCGGATCAACAAAGCAATGAGTTGGCCCCTGCTCCGGTCCAGTCAGTGATCTGGATCATGCAATGAGGGGATCGAAACCTGCCTGACCTGCGTACGCGAGAATAGCCTCGTCTCCCGTAACCAATCGTTGACCCTCGGAGATCGACTGCGCGATGAGCAACCGGTCAAATGGGTCACGGTGGAAATCGGGCAGGGACAGCAGCCTCAATGTATGCGCGATCTGCACGGGCAGTTCGGTGAAACCGTCATCCTTGATGGCAGCCCGCAATTCGTCGAGCTCGATGCGGATGCGGCCGAGGCGGATCTTGATGGCCAGCTCCCAGAAGGTAGCGGCACTCACCGATATCTCATTGTCCGCTGCTCCGATCTGCTTGCTGAGGGACCCGGACAGTTTTCGATGGCCTGATACCCACCACAGGAGGACATGCGTGTCGAGGAGCAGCTTCACCCCTGCTGACTCTCGAACAAATCGTCAGGAAGAGGGGTCTCGAAATCGCGCGAGATCCGAACACGGCCGCGCATCCGTCCCGGTTTCCTGACGACGGCGGGAGGGCGAAACGCAACGAGTCGGGCCACCGGACGACCGGCCCGTGCGATGATCACGTCCTCGCCCTTTTCGACACGATCGACCAACTGCGAGAGTCTGGTCTTGGCTTCGTAAATGTTCACTGTATCTGCCACGATTGTCAACCCCAACCTAGTCTGATCTGGTCAAGGCCCGATTGTCAAGACTCCCTGGATCCTGCCAAGTCACTCTTGTCTGCCACGCGACACAAGCCCCTTTGCGAATACGCACGACAGACAAGAGTGTCTGTCCTACATCGAGGAACGGTTTTTGAGCAGGCTGGGCATGCCGAGGAGCGCGTCGTCCGATAGGGGAGCGCTGAAGTAGTAGCCCTGACCGATCTCGGAGCCGAGCTTCCGGAGCTGTGCGAGCTGCTCGAACGTCTCCACTCCTTCCGCAATGACTTTCAGACCAAGTGCGTGGCCGAGCGCGATTACGGCTTCGACAATGGCTCGATCGGCTTCATGCAGAGCGACGCCGTCGACGAACGATTTGTCGATCTTGAGCAGATCGACTGGAAATCGTTTCAGATAGGAAAGACTCGAGAATCCTGTCCCGAAGTCGTCGATGGCGAGCTTCAACCCGAGCGCTTTGAGTTTCGAAAGGATCGCGATTGTCGACTCCGCACCTTCCATCGCCACGGACTCTGTGATCTCCAGGATCAGGTGCGAGGGATCGATACCTGTCCTGGTGAGCACCTGGGATACCTCATCGAAGAGCGACGCCTGCAGAAAGTGTTTTCCTGAAATGTTCACCGCAATCATCAAAGGAATGTCGGAGTGGTACATTTCCTGCCACTCTTTTGCCTGCCGGCAGGCTTCGAACAGTACCCACCGGCCGATCGGGACGATGAGACCCGTTTCCTCCGCCACCGAGATGAACTCCGAGGGCGGTAACATTCCGCGCACCGGATGCTTCCAGCGCACCAGTGCCTCCATTCCGACGAGCCGTCCGCTCTCGATCTCCACCTCGGGTTGGTAGTAGACACATAGCTGGCCTTCTTCGAGTGCCTGCCGGAGCTCTGTCTCCATCGTGAGTCGGTGCCTGGCGGCTGCATCCATCGCCGGGTCGAAGATTTCATACCTGGACTTACCGCGCGCCTTGGCCTGATACATCGCGATGTCGGCTTTGCGGATGAGATTCACGGGTGAATCATCGACATCGCTAAGAGCGATTCCGACGCTGAGCGTGGTGAAGACCAGGTGCGGTTCAAGGGTGAAAGGGAAGGAGAAGGCTGTCACCAGATTTGAGGCCAGATCCGAGATGTGGGTGACATCGGACGTATTGCGAAGCAGCACGGTGAATTCATCACCCCCGATTCGGGCGGTCAGTCCTTTCTCGCCGACAGACTCGCTGATCCTCTCTCCCGCAGCGACAAGAAGCTGGTCCCCTACGACGTGTCCGAGGCTGTCATTGATGATTTTGAAAAGATCGAGATCGAGGAACAGCACGGCGCACGGTCTGCCGCTGTTCAGCTCTCCGAGCAATTCATCGAGGAACAACCTGCGATTCGGTAAATCCGTCAGCTCATCGTGAGTGGCCTGATACGACAGTGTCCGCTCGGCGGCCATGCGGGCGATGTCTGAGCGAAACAGCAGGCGGCCATTCCATCCAATGAGGATCGTAAAAATCGTCATCATCACGACCACGACAATCCAGACGCCGAGGTCGGGATCCCATAGCTCACTGTTTGTGCCGGCCCGGCGGAACAGGCCGAGGACAGCCGGGATGACGAGAACTGCGGGAATGAGTCGGCGAACCAGGGACCCGCCGGTGCTGTTGCTAGAGTAGACAGCCATGATGCCGCGCCTCGGGCGTGAGGCGAGAATGCCCGCTGCGAGGATGAGAAACGCAATGGCGGTGTGAAGCGCCATTGGTATGTACGAGCCGACTCCGTAGAACGACTTGACGCCGTATGCATAACCGAGCAGCGCCAGGAGCGATGACATCGCCGCGAATACGGTCAGGAACTGGGCCGGAAGAAATCTCTTGAAGCGGCGGTCGAGAGTGGAGAGCGCTGCTCCCATGAAGAGCAGGTTCAGCGCCGTGTTAGGCGCCAGCCGATTCGGGATACTGCCGTCGGATCCTGCGAGAGTGTCGGGGAAGAGAATTCGATCGATCGGGATATCGATTCCGGAAATGATGGAGCCAATTCTCGTGAGCCCTATGAGCGCAGCAAACGCAGCGAGCACGATGGCAAAGCTGCGGGCTCGTGCGTCGCTCCCCTCGCGCAGTTGCAGAGCGAGCGAAACTCCAAGGCAGATGAACGCGAGGGCCGTAGCTGGATTCATCGCAACGAGGCCGGGCAGGATGCGTTTGAGCGGTTCGACGTTCAGCCACCAACCGACGAGAACGAGGATGCCGATCACGATGGGGGCAACGCTCGAAAAACGCGCTGTTGCGCGAAGCAGCTCGGCCACCCTCGGATGGGTGACCTCGAGGTGGGGCGTTGTTGAGGTGTCGCTCATGTTCGGCGGAGTATAACGGCCGCTGTTGCGTTCAGGCCGCGCAGTGCTATTTCAAATCGGGCTTCGTGAGCTCTAAGCTGCTCTGCCGTCCGCGGCGCGCCACCGAGAGCGCGAACATATACCTTCGGAGGTTTCGCCGTTAGTTGACACTGTGTCGAGAGCAATCGGGGCGGGTGTAGGGACGCAGGGCCTGCGTCCGGCACCCAGACATTCGCATTCAGGAATTCTGCATCCCGGCATGAACCCTCGTCCAAAGCGATGGCCGACGACAATCTTCTCGGTCAGGGACAGAGTACCGGACGCACGCCGTGCGTCCCTGCGCTCGCATTCTGTGAGAAATGCGGGTTAAGCCGGAATCCCGGCCTCGACCAGTTTTGCCAGTGAAATGAGCGAGTCCTGCCATCCGAGATAGCACATCTCCGGCGGAATCACGTCAGGCACACCCTCCTGGACGATAGTCAACTCGGTCCCGACAGACACCTTTTTCAAGGTCACCGTCACTTCGAGCTCACCGGACAGACCGGGGTCATCGAATACGTCTGTGTAGCGGATGCGTTCGTTCGGCACAAGCTCGAGAAACGTGCCGCCAAAGGACTGGCTCTCTCCCGTGACGAAATTCGTGAACGACATCTTGTGAGTGCCACCGACTCTGGCATCCAGGTGATGCATCTTGCCGGTATAGCCATTGGGCGGAAGCCATCTTGCCATCGCATCGGCATCGAGAAACGCTTTGTAGATTTTTTCAGGTGTGGCTCGGAGCACGCGGTGGAGCCGGATCGTATTCGTTGCCATGGTTTCATTCCCCTCGATTGAATGTCTTGAGGCTGCGAGTCTCCCGATTGTAGGCCCTGATGTCGCGCGGAACTCGTGGTTGTTGCGAGTCATGCGCGTCGATCAGGGCGAGATACGACCCCAGCTTCCGCTAACTCGCTCCCGGTCTGCAACGGACCGACGAACATCTTCGCCCGCTTCGGCCCCCGCCTGAGATTATTCCGACTTGTTGTTTCGTTGTATTTCTGATGATGGCGGGAACGGCCCGATGCTGTTCTGCGTCACGCAACCGGTTAGCTTGTATCGAAGCATTGCGACTTTCAATAGAAGGATCGTCGCATTTCTACCTGGAACAGTTACCGTTCACCTCAGGAAGACAAGACGATGGCTCTCGACTTTCAACGGCTCTTTGAATCGGCGCCCAGTCTCTATCTGGTCCTGGATCGCGATTTCCGGATTGTTGCGGTGACCGACGCTTATCTCACTGCAACCATGACGTCGCGCGGGATCATCGGCCAGGCGCTCTTCGACGTGTTCCCCGACAATCCGGAAGATCCTGACGCGAGCGGCACGCGAAACCTTCGGACTTCTTTGGAAACCGTGTTGCGCACCGGCGAGGCGAACACGATGCCGCGGCAGAAGTACGACATCCGACGCCCCGACGACGAGGGAGGCGGGTTCGAAGAGCGTTACTGGAGTCCCGTGAACTCGCCCGTATTTTCAGGTGGAAAGCTCACGCACATTGTCCATCGCGCCGAGGATGTCACGGAATTCGTGCGGCTCCAGCAGCGCGAAAGCAAGGGTCAGGAAGTCAACGATGACCTGCATGAGCGCACTGAAAGCATGCGCGCCGAGCTCTACCTTCGCGCGCAGGAGGGGGACGAGCAGAAACTGCATGGCACTGTCGCCACGGTGGGAAAATTAGGGCTGATTCCGCGCGCGAATCTGTACCTGCTTCTCATGAATGCGCCGGCGGCAGTCTGTATCGTTCGCGGTGGTAATCAATTCATCGAGCTCGCGAATGGCCCGTTCCGACGGCTGACGGGAAAGAAGGAAATACTCGGCCAGCCGGCTCGAGACGTACTTCGGTCAGCTGAGCTCCTCGAGCCGATTGACGCGGTACGGCGCACGGGCCAGCCGGCGGTGGCTGAGCAGATTACGCTCCCCTGTGATGACGACGGTCTCTGCACCTTCAGATTTGTTTTTCAACCGATGTACAACAATGAAGGAGCCGTCGACGGCGTAGTGCTTTTCGGCTCAGACGTGACCGACCAGGTCGAGGCGCGGAGAAAGTTAGAGGGCGTCGCCGATGACCTCAAGCGGGCCGATCGCGCGAAGGATGAGTTCATCGCGATCATTTCGCACGAGTTGCGCACGCCAATGACCTCGATCCTTGGCTGGGCCAGGATGCTCGAGCTCGGCGCACTCGATGAGCAGACCTACCAGGAGGCGGTCAATGCCATCACGCGGAGTACGCGTGCGCAGGCCAAGCTCATCGAAGACCTCCTCGATGAGTCACGAATTGCCTCCGGAAAACTGCGCCTCGATCTGCGTCCGCTCGAGCTCAATACGGTTGTCGATGCCGCAGTGACGATGGTCCGGCCTGCTGCAGAGCTCCAGCAGATCTCGATCGCTACTGAAGCGTCCGACGGTCCGCTGCCAGTCTCGGCCGATCCCGTTCGGATTCAGCAGGTGATTGGGAACATCCTTTCCAACGCCCTCAAGTTCGTGCCCGAGGGCGGTCAGGTGATCATCCGGCTCGCTCGTGAGGAAACGAATGCCGTCCTGCAGATTCGCGACACCGGCCGCGGCATGAGTGAGACGTTCCTCCCGTATGTTTTCGATCGCTTCCGGCAGGGAGGTGGGGGCGGTTCGGAGAGGCATGAGGGACTCGGTCTCGGTATGGCAATTGCGCGCCATCTCGTGGAGATGCACGACGGCACGATCAGCGCGTCGAGCGAGGGAGAGGGTCGAGGTTCCACGTTTACGATTCAGCTGCCTCTGCAGGATGTCGCGGCAACAGAATTTTCGGAACGCGAACAGGGTCGCGATGCGACGTTCCCACGGCTCGACAGATTACGGGTGCTCATCATCGAAGACGAAGTTGACAATCGTACGGTCCTTTCCACGGTCATGAAGCAATGCGGAGCAGAGGTGCAATCCCTGGCTACAGCCCTGGCCGCATTCCCTGTGATCGCGAGCTGGAAGCCTGACGTACTCATTTCGGATATCGACCTTCCGGACCTCGACGGCTGCGCATTCATGAAGCAGCTCCGATCGAGCACGCAGGACGAGGGGAGCGAGACACCAGCTCTCGCTCTGACAGTCCTGAGCCGTCCGGACGAGCGAGCGCGCATACGCGAGGCGGGCTTCAATGTCTTCCGCGAAAAACCAATCGATCCCGTCGATCTGGCCTACGAGGTCGAGCGTCTCGCCAACTCGCGCGGGTCCGAGAGGTGACAGACTGACTCGCATGAGACGATTCGCTTTTCTGATCAGCTTTGCGCTGTTGTCTGAGGGCGCCGCCGCCGCGCCCGTCGACCGAACGAGCGTAGCGAGGGCGTTTCGCGATGCACGCCAGCTGTGCGAAGGGGACGGCGGCAAGCTGTGGGGGGTCTCACTCTGCGGACCCATCGTGGTTGTCGATGCCGGGACGCGAGAGGCGGTTGCGAGCGGACCTGATCCGGACGGCCTCTTCACCGCCGACGGAGCTATTTATCGAGGCACGTTGCCGAAGGCGATCGGGCTGGCCAACTACTCTTTCTCCTGGAAGAAAGAATCCTGGACGATGCTCCTTGCTCCTTTGCCGGACAGCAGGCTGGAGCGTGATCGGCTGATGCTTCACGAGCTCTGGCACCATGTGCAGGCACGCCTCAATTTCCCCCAGCGTGACGAAGGGAATGCGCATCTCGATCAACCGATGGGACGAACCTGGTTGAGACTGGAGTGGCGCGCACTCGACGCTGCCCTGCGCTCGACAGGCCGGAGCGAGCGAATACGGCGAGTGGAGGATGCTCTGCTCTTCCGTGACATGCGCAGGAGCCTCTTTGCTGCTGCGGCCCGTGAGGAGGGGGCGCTCGAGATGCACGAGGGACTGGCGGAGTACACCGGCACGCGTCTCGCCGCCAGCCGTCGCAGTGACCGCGTGAGATTATCGCGTCAGGGTCTTCTTCGTGTGGAACAGAACGACTCGTACGTCCGATCGTTCGCGTACGGATCAGGGCCCGCGTGGGGACTGCTCCTCGATCAAATCGATCCCAACTGGACGCGCCAAATCAGGTCGACGGACGACCTCGGCGACCGCGTGCGTGGGGCCCTGAAGTTAAACACCAGCTCCAATCTGGTGGGGGAGAGCTCGCGGCGAGCCTCGCGGTACGCAGGGGAGTCCGTCGTCAGTGAAGAGATGCAACGCAGTAATCGCCGCGGCAGAGAAAGACGAGCATTCGAGCAGCGTTTCGTTCTTGGCGCGATCCTGATTCTGCCGCTGCGACAGATGCAGATGCAGTTCGATCCCCGTCAGGTCAGGCCATTCCACCTCGGCGGGAACATTTATCCCTCTATTACAGTCAGCGACGTATGGGGGCGGATCGAAGTACGAGGCGGGGCACTCATCAGCGGCGACTGGAAACGCATGATTGTGTCAGCTCCGGAAAACAGTTCGCTGAATCGCACGCCCGACTGGAAGCTCGAGCTGGAGAAAGGATGGACCATCGTCAAAGGCGACCGCGCGGGAGACTTCACGCTGCGACCGCCATCACCCTGAGTCCGGAATCAAAATCCCCGATCAATCACGACTTCCCCTGGATGCAAGGTTGAAGAGTCACCGCCGGTGAGGGCGCAAGAAGGGCTGCGCCCTCCTGAAAACGTCTGGCTGTTGCAGGAGGCCCTGCTTCACCACATGCACGTACCAGTGAGGTTCAGCTGACCGTTCTCAGTTGGCGCCTCTTCTGGGACAATCCCATCCATGCGGACTGCTTGCCTGCTGGTCCTTGTGGCAATCCTCTTATCGGCGGCCTCGCCTCCAGAGCCGCGGCTTCGCTGGTACAAAGGCAACACCCACACGCACACTCTCAACAGCGACGGCGACAGCAGCCCCGATGAAGTCGTGCGCTGGTACCGCGACCATGGCTACCAGTTCCTGGTGCTCTCGGACCACAACTTTCTGACCTCGGTGGGTGGTCTCAACGCGTTGCACGGAGTGGACGAGAAGTTCCTGGTGATTCCGGGCGAAGAGGTGTCTGACAAGTTCGGCGGCAAGCCCATTCACGTCAACGCGCTCAACCTGCGCAAACTGGTCGAACCGCAGGGCGGGAAATCGGTCGTCGAGACCATCCAGAGGAACGTGGACGCAGTGCGCGCCGCCGAGAGCGTCCCGCACATCAACCACCCGAACTTCATGTGGGCCATCACAGCCGACGATTTGAGTCGCGTCTCTAACGACAAGCTGCTCGAGATCTACAACGGTCATCCCATGGTCAACAACGAGGGAGGTGGAGACCGTCCGGGGATGGAGCAGGTGTGGGACATCCTTCTGACAAGAGGGAAATTGATTTACGGGATCGCCGTGGATGATGCTCATCACTTCAAGCGCCCATGGGATCGGGATGCGGCGAGACCTGGTCGGGGATGGGTCGTGGTCCGCGCGGCGCGACTTGATGCCGCGACTCTGATGGCGGCAATGGAGAAGGGTGATTTCTACGCATCGACAGGAGTCGAGCTTCGCGATTACACAGCAGCGAAGGACGCCATCACCATCGACATCCGCGTGTCGGGAGAAACGCGTTACACGACCCGCTATATCGGAAGCAAGGGTAAGGTCCTGCAGGAGAGCACGACCAATCCCTCAGTCTATCGATTCCGCGGAAATGAAGGCTACGTGCGGGCAAGCGTGACCGATTCAAACGGAGCGAAGGCGTGGACGCAACCGGTTCTATTGCCCAAACCAGTCAAGACGGGATCGTAAGGGAGGGCTTCTGGACCGTTACCAACGTATGCGGACTAGAATCGGTACGCGAGCCCCACTGTGGCGGTGTAGCTCGACTTTTTCTCCACGATGACACTGCGCACGGCGTCGCCCTGAAGTTGCCGCGACTGCACGCCGCCTACCGCCGTCCAGTGGCGGCTCAGATCGCAGGAGCCGACGAGGCCGAGTGTCGTATGCAGGAAGCGGCTGTCCACGTCCGTGACGGCATAAAACGATTCGATCGACTTCGGGCTGGCCCACGTCGCCTGAGCGATCGCAGCTACGACCACAGGACCGGCGCCATAAAGGCCTGCGGTCACTCGGGCGTCTGCCTGCTCGCCGCGGCTCGAGTCCACGTGCTTTCGAACGCGACCGAGAAGGGAGATCGGCGCTGGGCCGACCGTAAAATCCCATTCGATGTGACCACCAACTGACGCGCCCGCGTCGATATCGTCGAGCGCGAGACTCTCGAGCAGCTTCGATTCATCGGTTTCGCGGCTTTCTTCGTAGGCGAGTTGAACACCGGCATTCAGGCCTGGAGCGAGTTGCCAGCGCGCGCCGCCCTCGAGAACTCCCTGAGTCGTGCGAGCAAAGAGATGCTTTCCGTAATATCTCAGTAGCGGTACGAGATCCATGGTCTGCGAGCTCGAGCCGTCGTAAGCAGGTCGCGTACGGAGGCCGACGCCAAGGAGCGTGTACTCGGTCGGGATTGTTTGGGCGAGCGCGGCGGATGGCAGCGTCACGCAGAGAATGAGCAGCGGAAGGAGCTTGGACTGCTTTCTCGCAGTGCACACATGAATGGGCAGGGAGCGCTGAGTTGCCAGGAGAGTCTCCGCGTTGTGAAGTCCAGGTTGGCTGAGAGTGGTGCCTGCATTGTTTGTCATCGATGACTGATCCCCCTTGAGGAAGACAAGCGTACGCGGCCCTGACGGAGCTGTCAGGGGAGAATCGTGAGGTTTTCATGAGGGAGGCAAATGTAGGCAGACACTCTTGTCTGTCATACGAGCTGGCCTGACGTGGACGAAATGCCGTTGTCAGAGCCACACGTTCAACGAGCCCGCGGACCGATTGGAAGCAGAGCGTTACCGCGTTACGTCCACGAGCAACGCGAGTCCCGTCTCGTCGCGGCGGATGCTTACCCGATCCGCGGCGACATCGGCGGCGCGGCACAATCGGCGGATGTCGTCTTCGTTTCGCTCGACGAGGAACCAGTCGCCGAGGTATTCGATGAGAGGGCGGTAGGGATTCGGACTTGCGATGTTTGTGAAGAAGAGGCGGCCGTACGGTTTGAGGAGCCCGTGGTAGGCGTGGCGAATCAGGTAGGTTACCTGGTCGTCGTTGAGGTAGTCGAAGAGGGCACCCGCCATGACCAGATTAAAACGGCCGACCGCCCGAATGCGTCGAACGACCGTGAGACTGTTTCCCGGGATGAAGTGGCAGGAGTTGCCGATGGGAGCAAGCGCCTCGCGTGCGGTTGCCAGCGCAAAGGGATCACTGTCGTTGAAGTAGAACTCGATATCACCACCGAGTCGCTTGAGCGTCGGCAGAATCGATTCGACGTCAGGAGAGCCTCCACTCGCCATCGAGAAGACTTGCACAAAGTCGCTGCTCAGGCAGGTCTCGAGAATACGCGATGCCTGGTGGCGGACCTTGTTCCGGTGCTGTTGTGCGATTGCGCTGTTGAGCGCGAAGTCCTCGCAGATGAAACCAATCGTTCCGGGCGTCGCCTGGTTCTCTCCGTTCATGATGTAGCGGACTGTCTCGAAATCGCCTGGGTAGCCGCGCGGCCATTCCTGGAGTCGGCGCACGAACGGGGACGTCGCGTGGAGCTCGCGCACCGGCTCGATGAGACTCAGAATCTGGTCGCGCGACTGGCCGGCCTTCTCGCGCGCGACAAAGTCGCCACACATTGCGTGAACGAGACTCCGAGCCTCATGAAATGAATCAACACGATTGAGGTCGTCCCGCTGCGCGAGGTTGGCAAACTTCGTCATCAAACTGCCCAGTTCTGTCATCTCGTCTCCGTCCTGCGGGACTGAACGGTTAGACGGTCGGGTCGCCCGGTTTCCCGGATTCCGTTGCTGTTGCAATCAAATGAACTAGAATTTCCGGATCCCGTTAACCCGCATTTCTCACAGACCTTTGTCGTGAGACTACGGAGAGTGGCTTGGATGCGAGGCGCACGACGATTTTGCGACGAAGGCATAGTCGACACTATGTCGAGGAGCGAAATTGCCGTGCAACGAAGCAGACAGGCCGCTATCCGTCGTCTCGCGGCGAAGGTCTGGGAGAAATGCGGGTAAAAAGCGCCGTGGAGAATTTCCCCATTCCGTCCGCATGACGCCTGAGCAGATGTTCCTGGCGAATCTCCCTCTCATCGAGCGGATGACGGCGGATCTTTGCAGTAAGCAGAGGGTCGGAAGCTCCGATGCAGAGGATTTCGCATCCTCAGTGAAGGTCAGACTTATCGAGGACGATTACCTGATTCTTCGGAAGTTCGAAGGAAAGGCGTCTCTCTCAACGTACCTCCACGTCGTCATTCGGAGACTTTTCCTCGATCACCGGACTCATCTCTGGGGAAAGTTCCGGCCCTCAGCCGAAGCGAAGCGACTGGGGGACGAGGGGCTCCTGCTCGAGGAGCTTCTGGAGAGGAATGGGCTCTCGTTCGAAGAGTCCTCCCGGAAGGTTCGACTCACATTTCCGGATATCACGGACAAAGAGCTCCAGACCCTCTACCAGAAACTACCGCACCGGGCTCCCCGTCCTCGGGCGGAGAGTGATCCCGAGCCCGCTTTCCGTGCAGCCGCCAGCACCATGCGAACGGATGAGCGTGTCCTTGCGCTCGAGCGCGGCGACAAAGCGCGGAACATGAGTCGTGCATTCGTGGACAGCCTGTCTCGACTCACGAAGGAGGAGCAACTCATCCTCAGAATGCGCTTCGGCGACGGATTGAAGGTTGCGACCATCGCGATCGCACTTGGACTGGAGCCGAAACGGCTCTACAAAACGATCCAGCGACTGGTGACTCTTCTCCGCGAGTCGGCGCTGAAAGCAGGAGTATCGCGCTCTGATATCTCGGAGATCATCGAGCAGCGGGCCGAGGGGGTTGAGCTCCCTTTTCTTCAATCTCACGAAGGAAGAATGGTGATCGTTCCGTCAAACATCCTGAACAGTACCGCCGGAGCGGCAGCGCGCCGCGGAGACTGACGCCTTTGATGACCCAGGACCATCCCTCGCTTGAAACGCTCGCAGCCTTCGCTGAAGGGCGACTGACCCCCTCGGAGCGCAGCTCCGCGACTGATCACGTCTCGCAATGCAGCGAGTGTTACAGCGTTTTCGCGGGGACGGCTGCCTACCTCGAGGATCAGTCTCTACAACAACGGGAAACAAGCCCTGTTTCAACCACTCCGCGGTGGTGGCTTCCAATTGCCGTCACGGTTCTTCTGGCCACCAGCTCGGCTGTCTACTTTGCCGTATCGCGTAGCGAAGGAGCTTCCGATCGGTTGGTCGCAGCGGCAAACGCACTTACGTACCGTACAACGACCGGCCGGCTTTCCGGCGACTTTGCCTGGAGGCCACTCCCACCCGCGACGCGAAGCGGAGGAAACTCGAGGGAACGCGACCCGAAGTGGCTTCGGCTACAGGGCGCGGCCGGCGAGATCCTGGACAGCGCCTCCGACGGCTCGGAGCGTCACCAGCGCGGGGTCGCTCAGCTATTGACCCGCAATGAGGATGCCGCGATCGAGCTGATGGAAAGCGGGCTCGAGCGGAATTCTAATGACGCAAAGGGGTGGAACGATCTGGCGGCTGCGCATCTAACGCGCGCCGACAGGCAGGACGATGCTGCTGAGGCGCTCAAGGCGCTGACGGCGGCGGATCGAGCCCTCCGGTTCGATCCGAATCTCGTTGCGGCGCATTTCAATCGAGCGCTGGCACTCGAAGGCGTGGGACTCCTCGGCGAGGCGCTCGCGGAGTGGAGACGATACCTCGCGATTGATCCCTCTTCTGAATGGTCCGCAGAAGCACGGGAGCATGAAAGGAAACTCACTTCAAAGAGCGACGCCCAGGTTTGGAAGGAGCTCCAACCACAGCTTGCGTCGTTTGTTGAAAAGGGGAACGCGCGGGGGGTGCAAGACGCTGTGAAACGTTTCCCTCAACAAGCTCGCACGTGGGCGGAAGGCGTTTTCCTTGCGAACTGGGCGGAGGCCACCAGGAATGGCCGCACGTTCGAAGCTCAACGTCAACTCAGCGTCGCCCGGGAGATTGGTCAGCATCTCGGCGACACCACGGGAGAGCTTCTTCTCAGGGACGCGGTAAGGGCTATAGATGATGGCGAGAAAGCCCGCGATCGCCTGCAGATCGATCAACTGGTCAGCGCCTCGTTGCTGTATCGCGAGGGACGGCAGCTTCACCACCAGGGTTTCCCGGTCAAAGCCGAGAAGATGCTGCGAGAGGCGGAGTCGTCCTTCCATGCAGCGGGTAGCCCGATGGCTGCGGTGGCCCGTTACTTTACGGCGAGCGCTCTCAACGAGCAATCGAAGTTCGAAGCATGTTCAACTCTTCTGGACTCTCTCGACGCGGAAAAACTCGAGGTTCAAGGCTACAAAGCTCTCGCAGCACAGATACGTTGGGAGCGTGGACTGAACTTTCTTTTCGTGGGAGACCATACCGCGGCGCTCGATTCCCTGGTGCATTCCCGCAGAATCTTCATGGCGCTCGGCGAGAAACTGCTCGCCGCGACGATCGATGTGAGAATCGCAGACGCTCTGCTTTACGTTGACCAGACGTCGGGAGCCTGGAAACATCGCAAACCGGCCCTGGAGACGTTTTTCTGGATGGATCTTCCTTCCGAGGTTCTCGTCGGCCTTGCGTCGGCCGCCACTCATGCCGTCAGGTCAGGATCCAGCGAGGAAGCGATCTCACTCCTGGATGTGGGGTTGAATTCCGGTAGAAAAAGCAACGATCCTGTGATGCAGGTCTACATGCTGCTCCAACGAGCAACTGCGTCGAGTCAGCTCAATGAATTCTCGAATGCGGAGCAGGATCGGAACGAGGCGCGACGCCTTGTGGTGTCCATCGAGGATGATCGCCATCGTCGTCGTGCGTCGGCCGACCTGGCACTGGCCGATGGCGTTGCTGTCAGGCGCCGCAATCCCGAAGAGTCGCTTCGCAACTTCGCAAAAGCGAAGGCTTTCTATCGCGAGGTCAGTGCGGACCTGTTCATTCCTTCGCTCCAGTACGAGATAGGGAAGAGTGAGGTCGCAGCAGGGCGTAGTGAGCTGGCGATGATGAGTTTCGAAGAGGGCTTGCTGGAAGTCGAGCGCCAGCGGCGCCAGATCCTCTCGGTCGAAGAAAAAGCCGGCCTGATCGCTACTGCGCGGCGACTGTCTGACGAAGCAGTCGCGACTGCATTCGATGCAGGATACATCCATCGGGCGTTAGAGATTTCAGAGAGAACTCGTGGGCGTGCTCTACTCGACGCGATCGAACCATCGACTACTTCAAGGCCGATGAGCGTGCGGGAGATACAGGCGTCGCTTGCAGCGGACGCAGTTGTCCTGCGTTATCTCATCTTATCGAAACGAATCCTGGCCTTCGCAATCACCCCCGTCAGCTTGAAACACCACGAACGAGAATTTGGCGTCGACCCCACGAGCTCCGCTGACTCGAAGGAGTCCGGAAGCCGGTTCTATCGATCGCTGATCGCACCGCTTCAAGGATCCCTCGCTGGGAAAAGAATCGCGGTCGTGGTAGCAGATCCCGAGTTGGATCATGTGTCCTTCGATGCTCTCTACAATCCGGCCTCCGGCCGGTTTCTCATCGAGGATATTGCAACCCTCAGAAGCGCGACCATGACCGCTTCAATCATGCTGTCAAGGAAAGCAACTCGAGGACGAGGCGTCGTGCGAGCTTTGAGTGTGGGCGCGACCAGTTTCGATTCGAAGCGACGAGGTGGGCTTCCCTATCTTCGATTCCTGGAGCACGAAGCGCGGACGGTCGCGGCCCTCAATCCAGACTCGGATCTTCTCATTGGGACGGAAGCGACGAAACAGTCAGTGGTCAATGCGTCACATGGGCGAGACCTGATTCACCTTGGAGGCCACGCGGTTCCCGATCGGCTTGCACCGAGCCAGCAGGCGCTTCTCCTTTTTTCGGGAGACGGAGGTGACGACGAGCTGACCACCCGCGACATCACCAGAATGAAACTCAAAGAAAGCGCAGTGGTCGTCCTCGCGGTGTGCGAAGCAAATCGTTCGGCGCCGGCGCGTGACGGAGTCCGGGGTCTGGCCGGGGCTTTCCTCTTTGCTGGCGCGGCTTCGGTGGTTGCCAGTTCACAGCCTGTTGGTGATGAGCGCGCAGCGCGATTCTTTGTGAGACTTCACGAGCGTCTGCGAGATCAACAGGACGTGGCGCTCGCCCTGCGTCAGGTAAAGATTGAGTCACTTCGAGATGTGTCTCGGGAAACATCGGAACAGTTGTGGTCCTCGGTCGAACTGCTGGGAGGAAGCCGAGCTCTGGTCGAAGAAAAGGGGAAAGGCGAATGAAGAAGGCTTCACGCAATTTGATGGCTGCATTCTGCGTATTGGGTTTTCTTAGTATCTCCTCGCTATCTGCGGGAGTTGAGCCGATGACTCTCCAGGCGGGAGTCCTGGAAGTCGAGTTCTCCGGCTTGATTTCTCACCTTCTCGATAACTCTGGGAGGGATCGAGTGATTGTGCTCAAGGCTGATCACCATTATCCCGTCCTGAGGATCCCCCGTAACTACGTCAGTGATTCCGATGCTGAAGTACTGACATGCAAAGCGGCAGAGTGCGAGATCGAGCTCAAACGATTCAAGATTTCCGTGGATCTCGGTCAGGTCACATCCGGGAAGCCGTTTGTTCGCGACTCATTCAAAACCTTCGTTCCACAGTTGGAAAAGATTACCGGTAAGAAGGGGAAGAAGGCCCACCTCGATGAAAAGGACCCTCCTGCGGACATCGTTGCCGCCTACATGGACCTCTCCGGCGGACGTTTGAGCGCAGAGGCCTACCCATCACCGGCCACGTTCAGGCCGGACCACGAGAAAAGAGGATTGCGCGACTTCGCCAGGAGCACAACCTGGACGATCGCGAGCCCCTCAAAGATCAAGCTGCAATTGCTGCCGCTCGGGACAGGCAAAACCGTTGAGATGTGGCTCACCTCCGGCAGCGGAATCAGGCTGAGGATTTCAAATGAGCTGTCCGAGACTGACGACAACCTGGGCCACGGTCACTTCAACCATCATTACAAAATACTCGATGGCACACTCCCCAGCGGCCCGGAGTTGGTGGAATCGCCGCCTGCGCGCGCGGCTTCCGCCAGATCCAGCAAAGCGTCCTCGCCCCGAATGACAGCCATGCAAGCAGAGGCTGTCAGGGCAACCACTGGACCGCGATGTTCGAATACTACGTTTCCTTGAGACCGTGACGACCGACAGGGGCCGGGTTTTTCACGGCTTAAGAGCCCGAGTCGGATCACTTGCTAAACGCCAGCAGTCGAATCTCGAAAGCCCGGATGAGCACTCGCATTTCCTAACAGCGGCCGCACGACAGATTTCGCACAGAAGCGGTGTTCTGAGCATTCGGCGACCACGGCATTTGTGAAGTCGGTTCGCCAGGCGCCACGACACCCGGAGGGAACGATGACGGTCAGGAAAAAGGCTAAGAAGGCATCCTCAGGCTCCGTCGCTGCAACCGCGCCGGGACTGGACCCCGTAAAATTGGAATTGGCGCAGCGGGTCGCACTTGGTCGGTGGGGAAAACCGTTTCCGCCTCGATCGCCGCAAAGCTCGATGAGCCGAAGGAGTGGGTGGAGGAGGCGGCTCACCTCAATGCGATCATGCCGGCGTTGCTTGTATCAGGACGGATCGAGTTGAGATGGATCGCAGTGCTTCCCGTTGAGTTCTCGAATCCCAGAGTGACGACGGTAGGTGAGTACGTGTTCTTTGTGTACGTTCATCTGAAGAGTGATGCCGAGCTGGCGGCCGCAATCGCGGCGTTCGCTGCCGACGCCAGGGCGCTCCAGCGCCAGCAAGTGACGAGCGAGGTTCAGAACGACGCTGTGAGGATGTATCTCGACTCTGCGGCGGGGGAGTGATGCGGTCCGCAGCTCGATGGCTTGCGCTCGCCGCGCTTCTGTCCTTCAGTGTGGCAGCTGTTCACGCTGCGACCACGGACGAGCCGGAACGATGCGCGGCCGAAGGGTGGATGGCGGGGATGACCCCGGCCGAGCGGGAGTATCTAAAGTCGAAGAAACTCTGCCCGGAAGATGTGGCCGAGAAGGACAGCGACAAATCGCCCTTTGCATCGCCCATCGAGCTCCAGCTCGGATCGAAGGTTGCGATCAAAGGTGCCGAGATCTTTCCGAGGGACGCGCGCCGATTTTTTACGACGCTCGACGTCGACGCGGTTTGGGAACCAGGGTCGAAGGGGCGGTACACGAGCAGCGCGGGGTTGCGACCGACGTACACGAGAGCTGTTACGACTCCCGTTCGAGGGTTTCCTGGCTGTGCGTCTCCGCTCAGGACAGCAGGGCTCGAGAGGATACCGGGTCACTCGTTCCAGCTTTACGGCGACCTGCGCCAGCGTATCGGAGATTTCGAGAAGAGCGGCAGTGACCAGACCGAACGCGTCGAGCAATTCCTTTACGGAGTCGGGGCTGACGTCCGGATCTTTCTCTTCTGGCTTCGCGAGCTCGAACGCCTGACACGAAGTGACAGCGAGTATCCGCGCCTTGCGCTCACGTATTACAGGGTGCGCGAGGGCTCGCAGAACATTCAGGATCCACCCGACGGCGTTAACGCAGGACAGCTTCAGCTGGCCTTCAGCGCTGAATTTCCCCTGAGGATCGTGGAAGGGGAGAAGCGGAGAGGGGACGATGCGGCATACGAGCGGTACTACCAGGAGCTGCTCAGATATGCTTTCTGTGACGGCGCCGACAGACCTGCCACAGAACCGGTCGAGCCCCGCATCACGTCGTACTACCCCTGGAGCGTCTCGCTGGACGTTCGTGCCTCGCGCGCAGTGGATAGCGACGACCAGGGTATCGAGCCGTACGCCGATGTTGCCATCAAGTATCGGCGGCCGGGCGCACGCCTCGGCTATCTGATGCGCTATCGAAGTGGGAAGGATCTCGGATTGGAGTTCGGGGACGAAGTTATCGTCGGATTGATGTTCCGAGCGTTCGAATGAGTTTGTCCCCGGCCAATCCGCTCGATCTCAGCGAGGGCCGCCTTCAATGGCAGAGCTCGCCATGCGAATCATGTTCGCCTTTTGTGCGGAAGGGGAAGCGCCGCGCACGTTGAACTGGATGAAATAGGCGCGCTTCCCCGATAGCCATGCGATCGATGGGGGAGTGCATGAGGCGCCGCAGACCCGCGGCCTGAAATACCCCATGGTCCCGCGCGCGAGGCGAACAACATGAGAGTCAGCATTCTCCTTGAAGGCGTGACCGTCATCCGGTGTCGCGTAAAACGAGCCGATGAAGCAGGCGTTGCCGCACTCCTGGCCCGTGGCAAGCTTGATTTCGTAGCCGGAGTCGTCGCTCGAGGCGCTCGTGATCCTGATCTTGCTTTCGGCAACTTTGGCGAGCAGTTCACCAGGAAGCAGGATTGGTACGTCGGTACCATCCTTCAGCAGACCGAGATCCTTGCGGAAGATCTTCGCCGCGCGTGATGTGCCGCTCCGGGTCTTGCTGGCGCGCTGAACGCCTTGCTTCGCACGCTCGGGGTTGGCCTCCGCAATTGAGGCCGGGCCGATCATCGATATGAACGACGAAAGTACCGCAACGACTACGAGACCGTTGGTTGGTTTCATTTTGCCATCCTCCGCGATCGTGACCAGCGTGTCACTGCTTCATTCTGTTTCGGAATCCGGAATCGACGGTACGTTGCGATAACACGATGATGACCTCAGATCGGAGGTGCGATGGTCACCGGCTCATTGATGCGGCTGATCGAAAGCACCTTTTTGCTGTCGCCGGTGGTCGTTTCCGCGCGTACCACGTCTCCTCGCGAGAGGGCCGGTCTCCGCTCCCTGGAGAAAGGTCTGTGAGAAATGCGGGCTGGTGTCATCAAATGGCGGCATTTTATCGCACGTGACAGCATTCGTGCATCGGATGATTGAAGGAACGAATCGGCGCCCGCGCATGGAAAAAAGAAAAGTGATCACAGCTTTGCTCACAGCTCTGGCGACGAAGATGCCGAGCGAGCAGCTCGGCGCCAGGTACACCGGGCGAAGGTCGCTCTCGGTGAGCGAGGTCCGGTGTGGTGGACTGACGGATCGGCCGACTTCAACAGACGGCTCGCGCGCAACACTCCCTATCGCGAGTGGTTCGAGCAGGCGGAGCGATGGGAAGAGGCGATCCTCTCCATGCTAGAAGGCCGCAATCCTTCATCGACAATATGTCCTTCCGATGTGGCTCGGCACGAGAAGCCGCGCGGGTGGCGAAAGCATATGGACGAGGTCCGCGATGCCGCCCGGCGTCTGGCCCGACGCGACGCGGTAATCATCATGCAGCGAGGGAGGGTACTGGATCCCGACAGCGAGTTTCACGGCCCCGTACGAATCGCCCGCCCCCGCTAGCCACATTTCTCACAGCCCTTCGTCGCCAGGCGGCGGAGAGTGGCCTGGATGCGAGGCGCACGGCGATTTTGCGACGAGAGCATAGTTGACACTGTGTCGAGAGCAACCGGGGCGGGTGTAGGGACGCAGGGCCTGCGTCCGGCACCCAGGCATTCGCATCAGGAATTCTGCATCCCGGCATGAACCCTCGTCCAAAGCGATGGCCGATGACAATCTTCTCGGTCAGGGACAGGGTACCGGACGCACGCCGTGCGTCCCTGCACTCGCATTCTGTGAGAAATGCGGGCTAACCATCTCTGCCGACGCCGCCGGACATTGGAATGTCCGTCAACAATGTCTACCGAATCGTTCTCGATATAGTTCCACTGTCCGGGAACGGCATCAGATCGCTATAGTATTCGCATGCCTGCGGCGTACGGAAAGGACCGTGTCAGCACCCTTCGCGATGCTTGCCTCATCATCGCCATGCGGGACAAAGGGTGGACCGCGCGGTACCAACGCTCGGCCACGAACCCTGAGACGCCTGGAACGGCTGTGGAGTGGGATGGCCAGCTGTACGAGGTCGTTGGTCGCAACGAGAGTGGAGAGCAGGTGCGCTACCGGCTCGAGCCATGGAAGCCGTCGCATGCAGTCCGTCGGCTGGAGCAGTACGATGCTGACAGCGAGGTGCGCAGGGAGCAGCAGTGGGAGGCTGACCGCACACGATACCGGATTGGACGACGTCTCGAACGCTTCGGCGTATTCACCGGCCACCTGCCCATCGAAGCGAAACACCATCTGACTGCGCTGTATGGAGTTTCGGTCAATCGCATCACTTTGATCTCGATACTCCCGTTGCTGGTATTCGGGATCTACTGCTCCCGGTTCATCTCGATCTCCGGGATTCCCTCCGCGTCGCCCCCTTTCCCGCAGTGGGTCGTTGCCATCGGTCTGTACTTTTTCTTCGAGTCGCTCGTCCGTTTGATCGGGTGGCTGAACGGCAAACCGATGGGATCTCCGGTTGGCTGGACTCTCTTCGTGATCTGGTGGCTCTTCGGCGGAAGGAAGATTCTGCTGGCACTCGAAGCGACTGCGCTACAACAGGCCGCAGGACCTCGGACATCGACGGGGAAGAATCTGAGGCCTGCATCCGCGCTGGCCCCCACCGCGCGGGACAAAACCGGTCGCCTGCCGTTGGTTGACGCAGAAATCGAGCGCAAGATTCAAGACCTGTATGTCATGCGCGAGGCCTACATCTCCCTGCTGTCCGCCGAGGAGCAACGAAAAATGGAGTCGCGATTCGGATTCGATCCGATCAGGCAGGGGAAGATCACCGCAGCGGTCATCCTTGTGTGTACAGGGATCGCCGCGGTTGTGACTCTGGTTGCTCTCGCGAATCACGGAGTACGCCTGAGCAGGCTACTCTCTTTCGTCATCGTCACAGGGCTGGCGGTCGAGCAGATCCATCGTCTCACCCTGCTCGCTGCCGGTCAGCCCGCGTCCAGCATCCTCGCGCCGCTCGTGAGGCCCTTCCTGAGGAAAGTCCTCGACGCTCCTCCGCGTCAGCCGTTCTTTGAAGGGGAGAAGCGAGACGCCGTGCTGCCGGAGATATGGGACGAGTCGGCTGAGATCACGCCGGAGGACTTGAAGACTTGAGAACGCTGCCACCTGGTGATCCTATCGTCGAGCTGACGCTCACGCGTGGGCGGAGAGCCGCCCAATCGAGTGGTGCCCGTTCGTCGGACGCACGCATGTCCCTCGGAATCTACATCCACCTTCCGTTCTGCCGCGTTCGCTGCTCGTATTGCCCCTTCGCAATCTCGACTGACGGATCGCTGGAGGAACGATACGTGGCGGCTCTCGTCGCCGAAATAGGAAGTCGCGGAAGTAACACGCGCGAGATCGACACGCTGTACTTCGGTGGCGGAACGCCGTCGCGTGTCTCCATTGAAGGGCTCGAGGCGATCTTTGCGATGGTTCGATCCAACTACCGGATTGCCGCTGACTGCGAGATCACGCTCGAGGCAAACCCTGAAGACATCTCGGAGCTGTCGATCGGGGCGTGGCGCCACCTGGGTGTGAATCGACTGAGCATAGGGGTGCAGTCGTTTCATGACGCGGAACTTCTGCCACTCGGAAGGGTTCATGGACGAAGCGGGGCGCTGGACGCACTGGCTCTTGCACGCAACAGCGGAATCCGTTTCAGTCTCGATCTGATTGCGGGACTGCCAAACCAGACTCCCGACTCGTTTCGCGCCTCGCTGGCCGAGGCTCTGGCAGCGGGCGGCGGGCATCTCTCGGTCTATCTGCTTGATCTCGAACCGGGCACCTCGCTCGAGAGACGCGTAGCAGAAGGGAACGTGCATCTTCCCGATGAGGAAATCGTTCGCGAGCTTTATCTCGAGACTGTGCGTGCGGCCGCTGCACACGGATTGATGCAGTACGAGATCAGCAACTTCGCGCGCGATGGCCAGCAGAGTCGTCACAACCGCCGATACTGGTCGCGCGGGGAGTACTTTGGTTTCGGAGTCGGTGCTCATTCGTTCCTCGGTGGTCGTCGGTTCGCCAACGGACGTGAGACGGAGCGTTACATCTCCCAGCTGCTCAACGGCGAATCGGCGCAGGAGTTCGAGGAAACACTCGGTGACGGGGAGGTACGCAGAGAACGGATCCTTCTCGGGCTCCGCCAGACTGCGGGGCTGCGGTATTCTGATCTCATCGAGCTGTGTGGCAAGGAGGGTCAGGAATGGGCGACACGCGGAATCTCAGAGGGGTGGCTGACGAGCGAAGGAGAGCGGGTGGCCTTCTCGACTTCCGGATTTCTCACGAGCAACGATTACATTTCTCAGCTGTTCTGATCACGATACTGCTCGCCAGCGGGCGGGTATTTGCTGGCGACATTGAGTTCGATCCGGCGATCACGCAGGAGGAGTTCAGCGAGTTCTCGCAAAGCGTGGGGCAGGCGATTTTTGCGTCGCCGCTCGACGGCGCCGCAAGCACCTCGCTGCTCGGCTTTGATCTGGGGATCGCGGCGACGGCCGTACCGATCGATGAGACCGCGTCGTTCTGGCTTCGCTCGGTCGGCAACTCGAATCTCACAAGGAGCGGATACCTCATCGTCCCACGGCTGGTTGCGGCTAAGGGGATTGGGGTGCTTCGGATTTCAGCTTCACTTGCGAAGGTGCCGGACAGCGATATCCAGGTTTACGGCGGATCTGTTGATCTGCCGTTGATTCGCGGAGGCCTGCTCCGGCCGGCTCTTTCACTTCGAGGCTCTTACTCGCAGCTTCGCGGGATCGAGATCTATAAGGCGAAGACGTACGGTGCTGAGGTTTTCCTCAGTAAAGGGTTCGGTCCGGTCACGCCTTACGCGGGGGTGGGCATGATGCGAACGAATGCAACGGGAACGATTCCGTTGTCCCTGGTGCCGGGCGGACTGACGCGGACACTCGAGGACGAGAGTGATCACAATCGGTTCACGCTCGGGGTAAAGGTTTCGATCCTCCTGCCCAAAATCGTGATCGAGGCAACGCAGGGGAAAGACCGAACGTATGCAGCGAAGGTTAGTCTCGGATTGTGAGAAGCGCTCCTGCATTCTCCCGAGCTCGCCCCGATGAGCAAAGGGTTACAGGAATGGCGAAGCCTTTGGAGTGCGGCAGCACCCTGGCGCGACTCTCTTCGACTTCACAGCGATCCCGGGGAAGGGATGAAAGCGGCTGAGGGGGTTACTGCTTCTTCGGTTTGGCCAGCGCGGCTTTCACCGTCTGAAGCAGGTTGGCTCCGTTGACGCCGTAACTGATGCGGCGACCATTGACGAAGAACGTCGGGGTCGAGAAGATCCCTCGGTCGAAAGCGCGACCTACCTGGTCGAGCAACGCCTGACGCTCTGTGGTCGATCGATAGAGCGGTTCGATCTTTTTCCAGTCGATGTCTCGATCGCTCGTAAAATCCTTGATCAGTCCGTCAATCGTCGTGGCCTTGATCGTCTCCTGGTTCTCGAAAATGAAATCGACGTAATTCCAGTAGTGCGCCGGCGCTACCTTCTGGATTGCCCGTGCTGCAAGCGCTGCGTTGAGCGCCCAGTCATGACTCTCGAACAACGGAAGGTCGATGCGACTGAAGGAAATCGCGCTGAGATTCTTGATCACGATCGGTTCCAGCGCTTCGTGCGCCTGTTTGCACGTCGGGCACTGAAGGTCAGAGATCTCGACGATCTGGACTTTCGCCTTCTTCGCGCCTCGCGTCGCGGCACTCTTGATGCCGAGTCCGTCGAGGACATTCGGGCCGGGCGCGCTCTTGAGGTTCCCGCGCGTTCCGACAATCATGAACCGCGCATCGCGATCGACGTAGGCCTGATAGGAAAAAGGACCGAGTCTCGTCTGCTTCGAGATGATGACACTCTTGAGACCGTCAGGAATGATCTCGCGTCGGACTGTAGCCGTGACGGGAGTCTTGAGGATCCTTGTTGAAAGCTCCTCGACCCGCCGCTCGAGCGGTCTGGCGTCATCAGGCAGAGGGAAGATGTCTCCCACGATGGTCTGATCGGTCTGGGTCGAAACGATGACGAACGTCCGGGTCGCGCATTGCGGATCAGGACCGGTCTGAACGGCTTCCCAGGTTACGAACCCTGCCGGCGGAACTCCGGTGGCGGGGCGCACCTTGAGCGTGCGGCTTGCGCAGTCGGGGAGTGCCTGTAGCGCGTACTGTTCAATTGTGGCTGCTGTGGGAGCAGCGGCATGAAGAAAGGCAGGGGCAAGAGTCATGAGTGCGGCAAACAGGATCTGCTTCATCGGTCTCCGTTTTCCTTGACGCCGGGATTTCATTCGATCTCGCTGCAAAACCGGCGAGGTCCTCGCCCTTCCGCACGCAGACTGAGTCCCGGGAAGTGGGCTGAGGTCTGTTTCCGAATCTACTGCGAGTTAACAACGCGATAGCCGTGCTCAATCCAGGCGTTGAGGCCGCCAGCGATGTTTACAACATTGCGGAAGCCAGCGGCGACGAGGATCCGAGCGGCACGCGCTCCGTCCTCACTGTCGTTCCCATAAACGAGCACAGTGCTGTTCTGGTAAGGAGCAAGCTCTGGAAGTTTCATCTCGATCGAATCAATGGGCGAGCTGAGCGATCCGGCGATGTGCCCCCTGGGACCATTGAATTCTTCCAAAGGTCGCACGTCCATCACCAGCACCTGGCTGTTGTCGAGCATTAGCTCGTTCGCGATCGTGGCCCGGATCGCGGCATAGCCGCCCTTTTGTCCAACCCCCAGTGTTTTGCACCCCACAATCGTGAGGAGCAGCGCCGCAAGCAGAGTGATCTTGTGCATCGGATCTCCTTGTGTACCGTGTCGCAAACCTCAGCCTCTCTCTCAAGGCGCTGAAAGGCGGGCTCCCGCTCCCGAAGAATGTCGCGCATAGTCTCGGTCGCGCAACGTTGTATCTGCCCCTTCTCGTCCACGACGAATGCTCGACGATTCTCGAATCTCAGAGGATGTCGAGCTCGAACTCGGCCCGGACTTCCCCGACAAGTGTACCCGAGACGTTACGCACTGTTGACTCGCGATAAGACTCGAGGCTCGACAGACGTGCCCTGTCGACGCCAAGAAGCTCGAGCGTTCGAAGAATGGCGGGGTTCCGCCCTCGACCCATCGACCCATCGTGCACTTTGAGCGCGACCGCGATCGATCCTGCATCCTCGGCGTGGAGATGTTCTCTCACGCGGTCGGCCAGCTCGCCACGAAAGACCATCGTGTAGAACCCCTCGGCGCCTTCTTTGGCCAGGAGCTCCCCATTGAAGGCTTGCATGAGGGGACTCGTCATCGTCCATCGACCGCCGACGTACTCAGCGCAGCCGGTCATGGACTCAGTAATCAGCCTGGCCGAATCGGTGTAGTCAGGCAGTGCCGACGCCGAGCCCGGGGCGTCACTTGTCTCGACAAGCCTCGCGTACGCAAGGGCTGCTCGATAGAGCGACATCAGAAACGAGGGGACACCGCAGCCATCGATGCCCATCGGGATCGTGGCCGCGTCGAGGTCGGCGAATTCCGAGATGATCCGGCGTACGTCGAGTTGTAAAGGATGCGCGGCAGCGACGTAGTCCGAAGTCTGGACATCCATCAGCTGACAGGCGAGCAGCATCCCAGCGTGCTTGCCGGAGCAGTTGTTGTGCAACACCGAAGCGGATTCTCCGCTGATCCTTAATTCGGCCAACGCTTTTTCGTCGTAAGGATGATGGACTCCGCAGAGCAGATCGGACTCGTCAAAATCTCCCTTCCGAAGGATCGCTGCGGCAGTTGAGACGTGAAAGGGCTCGCCTCCGTGGGAGCCGCAGCTCAGCGCGATCTGCTCGGAGGTGAGGTCGAAGTAGGAAGCGCCGCCGGCCTGCAGGAGCGGGATCGTCTGGAAAGGCTTCGCCGCGGAACGGAGGAAGGTCTCGAGAGTGGCGTCACCCGCGGACGCGAGCAGCCGGCCGCCTGCCTCCACAACGGCGATCGACCCACTGTGGAACGACTCCACATGATCGCCTCTGTAAACGTTAACAAGACGCTGCATCCTAACTCGCACTTCCCCGCGCTACCGCCTCGGTGTCATCCGGGAGCGTTGCGTGAGGGGCGTGGGTCGGCTCATGGGTCGGCGCATGGGCCCCGCACCAGGACTTCGAGTTGGGATTGACCGCTGCAGGCTGCCAGGCTCCCTGAGTCGACGCTGTGAGTGGAAAGATTTTCGTTCGTCCGAGGAAGGGGAAGAAGCTCAGGATTTTGCCGGCGCAGCTGATTCGGCGGCGATTGCTTCGTCCTCGGTGCCATAGATCTTGAAGACCGAGTCGAGCTTTGCGAGTTTGAGCAGCTTCTGAATCCGGTCGGAGGGGTTTACGAGAATCAGTTTCCGGTTCTGATTCGAGAACTTTCCGAGATAGCCGACCAGCTCGCCGATTCCGGTCGAGTCGATATAGTCGATTTTCGTGAAGTCGATGATCGCGTTGGAGCTCTCGTTCTTCAGTACGTTCTCAAGAGCTGAGGAGAAAAACTCGGCGCTCTCGCCCAGTTTGATGAGCCCTTCCACGTAGAGAACCGTGAAATTGTCGTGGTGCTTCTTTTCGACGATCAATTACTTCCTCCTGACCTTGCCTTTGAGATGGCCATGGTAGCAACGTTGGCCGTGCCTTCCAAAAGCAAATCCAATTCCAAGGTTACGCCGACACTCCGACGACGACCCAGCCCTTCACATCCCCGCCCTCGTGCGGACCGCGATCACGGCGTTCATCCCGCCGAAGCCAAAGGAGTTCGATAGGAAGAATCGGGCGGTTCCAGTCCTGGCCACGTTCGGCACGTAGTCGAGGTCGCATAGCGGATCGGGCTTCTCGAGGTTGATCGTGGGCGGGATGAAGTCGCGGTTGAGGGCTTCAAGACTCAGAGCGATCTCAATCGCCCCGCTCGCTCCCATGGCATGTCCGTGCATGGACTTGGTCGAGCTGACGGGAATTGCCGAGGCCTGGTCTCCAAACAGCCGTTTGATCGCTTCCGTCTCTGCCACGTCGTTGGCCTTCGTGGCGGTGCCGTGCGCGTTGATGTATCCAACTGAACTCGGGGTGATCCCCGCGTCGTGGATGGCCATTTCCATGGCCCTGGCAGCTCCGTCGGGCGATGGGTCGGTGATATGTCCCGCATCGGAGGTCAACCCAAATCCGCAGATCTCCCCCAGAATCTCGCGCGAGCGCGACTCCGCACTCTCAAAACTCTCGAGTACCAGCACTGCCGCACCCTCGGCCAGTACCAGTCCACGACGATCGGCGCTAAAGGGTCTGCATGCCCGTGTCGGCTGTTCGTTGTCGACGGCGAGTACCCGCATGCTCTCCCACGCTCGAATCACCCCGAAACAGAGCGGAGCGTCGGCTCCTCCGGCGAACATCATGTCGGCAAGTCCATTCCGAATCCAGTGCGCCGCCTGCCCGATCGCATGCGCACTCGATGAACAGGCTGAGACGGTCGTCAGGGATGGACCGCGCGCGCGGAAGTGTGTGGCGACTGCGCTGGTTGCCGCGTTGTACATCGTGTTCGGAATCGTCATCGGAACGACCCTCGCCTGGTTGCCTGCATAGATCCGTTTGTATGCGGCGTCGAGGGTCTCGCAACCGCCGAGACCGGTTCCGATGAGGGTGCCAACGCGGTGATCGGGGACGGAGCTGGCAGGTACTCCGGCCTGCTCTGCTGCTTCAGAGGCTGCAATCAAGGCGAATCGCGTGAAGCGGTCGTGCTGTTTGAACTCACTGTCTCCCAGGTCACTGGCTAAGACTTCTCCGGCCATGCGGCACTGTAGCGCTGACGCATCGATGTTCGTGATCGGGCGGATGCCGCTTTTTCCGCTTCGGACTGCTTCTGTGGCCGCGTCTCGGCCGCGACCCACGCAGGAGATGATGCCGATTCCGGTAATGGCGACGCGAGTGGTCATGTGAGGGATTGGAAAAGTGGCGGCGTGGCGCGGGCGGTCAACTGCTGGCGGGGAGCTGTTCTTCGATGGCTGAGACCATGTCGTCCATCGTCCGGATCTCTTTGGCCCGGTCGTCGGGAATCGAGATGTCGAATGATTCTTCGAGCTCGAAAAGGATGCTGAGTGCGTCGAGAGAGTCGATCCCTGCTTCGGCGAGAAGCGTGGACTTCGAGATGGAATCAGGGGGGAGTGTCTTCTGGTCGTGGATGATCACCAGAACTTTCTTCTCGATCTCTTCACGGGTCATCACTCTTATTATACGGAGGTGTCGAGAGCGAACGTACCGGGACGGTTCTGGCTTGCGTATCCGGCCTGGGCGCTGGCCTGTGGGCTGCTCTTCTTCACGGTGCGGGACGTCGAGGACGACTCGCGAGCAAGAGATCGGGTCGAGGCCGTTGCAATCCGTCGTGCGGTCATGACGCTGCATCAGGTCGATCGACGGTTTGCCGGATACACGGCGGTACACACTTCCTTTGCTCGAGGAAAAGTGGATGGATCGCCGGATCGGTGGATTGTGTTATGCGACTCTCCCACGCGTAGCGGGCTCCGCAATTCGGTTGTCGTCGAGGTGACTGCCGATGGGACCCGCGTGTTGCGTGTCCGCAAGCCAGAGATGTGAGGATGTGCCGGACATTCCAATTCCAATGTCCGGCTCCTTTTCCTCGAGGAAGGCGCCGGACATTGGAATGTCCGCCCACATCAACTCTGGTCATTGGGATGGCGGGCCACACCAACTGCGTCATTCCGGACGTGCTATGTTCCGACGCATGAAGCTGACCCCGATGCTCGAGCAGTATTTCGAGATCAAGCGGCAGGTTCCGGACGCGATTCTTTTCTACCGGCTTGGCGACTTTTACGAGCTTTTCTTCGAAGACGCGGAGAAGGCGGCTCCCATTCTTGATCTCGTGCTGACGGCCCGAGGCAGAGGGGGTGAGTCAGAGACTCCGATGTGCGGGGTTCCCTACCACGCGGCAAACCAGTATGTCGCGAAGCTCGTCAAGCAGGGGTTCCGCGTCGCGCTGTGCGATCAGATCGGCGAAGCTGCTGCGGGGAAGGGTCTCGTCAAACGGGAGATCGTCCGCGTGGTGACTCCTGGAACGGCGATCGAGAGCTCGATCATCGATCGTGAGAGTTGCTATCTTCTTTCTCTTGCGCCTTCACCCGGTCTGCTCGGGGCGGCCTACCTTGATGTCTCGACCGGCGACTTTTTCGTGACGTCGTATGCGGGCGTACATGACTCGCGATTGTTCGATGACATGGCGAGGCTCGCTCCCAGAGAGATGATTTTTCCGCGCGAGAGGATGAACGGTGCGTCGGAGCATCCGGGACTGCGCGGTGCCGCAGCTACAGGGGTTGATGACGCGCTCTTTGAACCAGCTCGCGCTGCAGAGGTCCTGTCGCGGCACTTCGAAACGAAGTCCTTGCGGGGCTTCGGACTGGAGCCGGATGACGTCGGAGTATGCGCCGCAGGTGCTGCCTTGCGATATGCGTCGGCCAGTCACCGGAATGAGCTGGCTCATGTCCGTTCTCTGCGAGTGGAGAACGATGGCGACTTCCTTTTGCTCGACGCCGCCACGCTGCGGAATCTCCAGATTTTCGACACGGAGGCGGGCGGCCGAGATGCGTCGCTCTGGAATGTCTTTCTTGCGGCACGGACGGCCATGGGGACGCGAACGCTCCGGAAATGGCTGGCCCGGCCGCTGCGACATCGCGAACCGATTTTCGAGCGGCACGACGCCGTCGACGAGCTCGTTCGTGACCGCACACTGGTCGAAACGGTCATGGGGTTGCTGGCGAGGGTGGCGGATCTCGAACGCCTCTCTTCACGCCTCACCATTGGCTCAGCAAGTCCGCGCGAATGTCTGGCACTATCTGCGTCGCTCGGAGCAATCGACGAGCTCGAGCAAGCGATGCAGAGTGCGGCCGGTCCGCTCCTGTCGCGACTGAGAAGCCGCCTCGATTCGCTTCCTCATGTTGCTGCGCGCATCGCGGAGACCATCGAGGAAGCGGCGCCTGCCACATTGCGCGAGGGGGGAGTGATCCGGCGCGGCGTGAGCGGCGAGCTCGATTCCCTGCGCGAGATCAGCCGCAACTCCAAAGGCATACTCCTCGAGATCGAAGCCGCGGAGCGGAAACGCACAGGCATCTCCACGCTCAAGATCCGCTTCAACGGCACGTTCGGCTACTACCTCGAGGTCTCCAACAGCAACCTGGGGAAGGTCCCGTCCGATTACATCCGCAAGCAGACCCTCGTGAATGCTGAGCGGTTCATCACTCCTGAGCTCAAGGAGCTCGAGGAGAAGATTGTAGGCGCGGAGGAGAAGTCGATTGCGATCGAGCAGCAGCTCTACTCCGAGCTGATCGAGTTTCTCACACTGCACGTGGACGCGATCCTGACGACGGCGCGGGCGATTGGAGAGCTCGATACGCTCTCGCTGTTCGCGGCGACGGCGGTGAGGAATCGATACGTGCGTCCGGCGCTGAGCGCCGAGTGCGAGATCGCGATCGAGGAAGGGCGGCACCCGGTAGTCGAGCGTGTTTCAACGGAGCGTTTCATTCCGAACGATTGCGAGCTCCGCCGCGACGTCAACGGGATTCATCTGATTACCGGACCGAACATGGGAGGCAAATCGACGTACCTGCGTCAGGTCGCGCTCATTGTTTTAATGAGTCAGGCCGGGAGCTTCGTGCCGGCCTCGCGAGCGAGGCTGGGCTGCTTCGATCGGATCTTTACACGCGTGGGCGCTTCGGACGACCTCGCGCGGGGAGAGTCGACGTTCATGGTCGAGATGCACGAGACCGCGAACATTCTCAACAATGCGAGCGATCGTTCTCTTGTCGTGCTCGACGAGGTGGGCAGGGGAACGGCGACTTTCGACGGCCTCTCGCTCGCCTGGGCAATCCTCGAGTACCTGCACGATCAGACTGGTATCGGCGGTCTCGTGTTGTTTGCAACGCACTATCATGAGCTGACCGAGCTGGCGCGTGATCACTCACGCATGAGCAACTTCCATGTTGCGGTAAAAGAGTGGAACGAGCAGATCATCTTCCTTCGCAAAGTCGTGCCTGGTTCGGCCGATAAGAGTTATGGCATCCAGGTTGCGAAACTGGCTGGGGTGCCGGGCGAAGTGATCGCGCGTGCGAAGGAAATTCTTCAGAGTCTCGATCGTCGAGAGCGGGACGTCGTCGCGCAGACGAGGAAGCCCGGAGCCGCGTTACAGACCACGCAGTTATCACTTTTCCGGCCGCCTTACGACGATGTCGTGCAGATCATCCGTACAATGCCGATCGACGGGATGACGCCGCTCGAGGCGCTGAACACCTTGCAGGATCTAAAAAAACGTCTCTTGGAGTGAAACGAATGGGTGGAAGAATTCTCGGTGTTGGAATCACAGGGTTGACGCTTACCGATCTCGAGCGACGGATGTTGCTGGAGTCGCCACCGTACGCTGTCGTCCTGTTCGGGCGCAACGTCGATACCGTTGAGCAGTTGAAGGCGCTGGTCGAGGAGATCAAGGCGACGTCAAAGACTCCTCCCGTCATCATGATTGACGAAGAGGGAGGGCGGGTTGACCGGCTCCGCAACATCGTCCAGGGTTTGCCGAGTGCCGAGGCGTTTGGTTACCTCAAACAGTCCAAAGACCTCGTCCGCTGGTTCGGAAAGATCATTGGCGAAGCGCTTTTCTATTTCGACATCGAGATCAATCTCGCGCCCGTGCTCGATCTCAAGAACGATCCCCCCGCGGCAGGGCTCGAGCGGCGCTGCTATGGCGAGGACCCTGAGACCGTGATCTGGCTGGCCGGTGCGTTCATGAAGGGTCAACAGGGCGCGGGCGTCGCTTCCTGCCTCAAGCATTTCCCAGGCATTGGAAAAGGAACGGCCGACACGCACTACGGCGCTTCCGTCATCAATGAACCGCTCGAGAAGTTGTCGAAAGAGGACCTCGCGCCTTACTTCAAACTGGCGAACCAGGCGAAGGGGGTCATGATCGGGCACGCCGTCTATCCTCAAATCGAGGATCCGCATTTGCCGGCGTCGCTGAGTCACAAGATTTCCACGGAGATTCTGCGCGACGTGGTCGGATTCAAAGGTGCGGCAATTTCCGACGACATGGAGATGCATGCGGTCGCTGCCACCGGAACGGAAGAGGAGTTAGTCGAGCGCGCCCTCATGGCGGGGAACGACGTGGTGCTGTTCTGTAGCAAAATCGAGCGGATGCCCGATGTGATCCAGTACATCAGGACGCGACGGAAGGAAAATCGTGCCTTCGACGCGAGAATCAGGCAGGCAATCAAACGCGCTGATGCGTACCGGGCTCACTGCCAGAAATTGCAGGACAAGGCGACCGTGATCCCGGATTTTGACGCGCTAACCGATGAGGTGGGGCGCTTCTGCGACGCGATCGAAGCCTCGCGTAGCGGGATAAAGATCGTCCCCGAGATTTCCCCCACGGAGCGGAGAAACAAGCTGCGAAAGGGGACAGGATCGACTGGCCGCGAGGAGTGGACGTAGGCGCGAGGGAGCGACGAGCCGCGAGCAGTGGATGTAGGCGCGAGGGAGCGATGAGCCGCGAGCAGTGGATGTATGGGTGACGGCAGCGGATAGCGTTCATGATGCGCCGTATGGATCGCGCCGTTGCCGCCCCTCCTCCCGAGGGGCTGCCGCCCCTCTCGCTGGGGTGGGTGTAGGGCCGCACGGCGTGCGGCCGACACTCTGTACCACCCGGCACGGCGACTCAGATATTCTCCGGATCCTCAAGCCATCGAATCGGATTCTCCCGCACATAAATGCGGAGCCTGTCCAGCGCGTGCATGCTTCGGATTCCATGTTCGTGAAAGCTGTCCTGCCATACCTTGAATCGGGTGTCGTGCATCTCTGCGCGGATTGCACTCGTCACTGCGGCCTTGTATCCGGCCACGAATGAACCAAGGGATCGCGCGGGACGAACGGTAACGCCTGACGCGGGGCGTGTCTCCAGATTCGAGTCTGGTATGAAGACGATGCCGTGAAGATGGTTCGGCATCACTGTCCATTCATCGAGCTCGATCTCGGGTCTGAGCAACCTCGAGGCCTCCCATTGAAGGGCGGCGATCTTACCCAGGAGGTTCAATTCGATGACACCATTTGTGATCTTTCCGAAAATGTGTTGCCGGCGAAACGTACAGATGGTGATCATCCATCTGCCGGCCGCAGCGTAGTCGACCTTTGGGAGTCGTACGGACCTGCGGTAGGGGAGTCCGGTTGAGGTCTTCACTCCGAGATCATCCCTCGGGGAATACGGCTCCGAAATTATTCTACATCCGCAAGAATCATCAGAGTGTCGGCCGCACGCCGTGCGGCCCTACACCCACCCGGTCGCAAACGAGCACTCCCGATGGAAGCAGAGCTCGCGCGGAACGACATTCTTGCGCGGATTGCGCGTTCCTTGTCGGGGGTGGGTGTCGGCTCCTTCTCGAAGGGCGGGTGTCGGCTCGGGGGGCGGGTGTAGGGCCGCACGGCGTGCGGCCGGCACCACCCCGACCAGAACGCGCACCGCCCGCAGACGGGAGAGCTGGCGCGAAACGGGTCACGTCCGGAGGGATGACAACAAAAAAGGCGACCCTACCGGGTCGCCCTGGCTGTTCCGCCTGAATGGGGGCTAGAACGGAACGTCATCGTCGTCCGGGCCGTCCATGACGGCCGAGTTGCCACTCTTCTTCGAGCTCTGAGAGTAGTTACTGGAATTGCTGCTCCCGCCACCTTCGTCGTCACCGCGGCGGTCGAGCATCTGCATCGTCTGAGCAATGATTTCAGTCTTGTACTTTTTCACACCGCTTTCCTTGTCATCCCAGGAGTCCGTTCTGAGCGAGCCTTCGATGTAGACAAGTTTCCCTTTCTTGAGATACTGCCCGCAGATCTCAGCCAGCTTGCTCCAGGCGACAATGTTGTGCCATTCGGTTCGCTCCTGCTTCTCGCCGCTTTTGTCGGTGAATTTCTCGTCGGTAGCGATCGAGAAACGAGCGAGCGTTGCGCCGGAGGGGGTCGAGCGGACCTCAGGGTCCTTCCCCAGCCTTCCGATCAGGATCACTTTGTTGATGCTTCCACTCATGGTTTATCTCCTTTGTAGTCACGTGCGCGTCACGCTGGGTCGCGCACTACGATTGGTTGGACATGTTCTGGACTGCTCGTTGAAGCTGGTCGACAACTGCGGCTTAATTCTGACTGAGCTGTCAGAGCCCGGACCGCGGTCTGTCCGACCGAGTCAGTGTGGTGGGTGAATTTTAATCCAACGGCCGTGGGGGTGTGGGCAAATCTTCAAAGTGTAGAAATGTGAGGCCGCGTCTTCCCTCTCCCGAGTGAGAGGGAACTCTCCACGCTTCCCGCTCGATTATGACTACTCTCGCTATACTGGCGCGTCGTTCGGCCCGCTCCGTATTGAATGACAACCCGGAATCGCAACGATCTTCGAGCCGATTCTCGAAAATCCAACCCTGAAGGTGATCTCGCAGCAATGCCTTACGAACCGAAGACAATTGAAACAAAATGGCAGCGACGCTGGGTAGATGAGCGAGTCGCGGAGGTTGATGTCCGCGAGCCGGGTCAGAAGTTCTACATGCTGAATATGTTTCCCTATCCGTCCGGCGATCTCCACGTAGGTCACGGCCGCAATTACATCCTCGGCGACGCTCTCTACCGTCACCTCAGGATGCAGGGTCATGCAGCGTTGAATCCGATGGGATGGGACGCCTTTGGTCTCCCCGCTGAGAACGCTGCGATCAAGCGTGGGATCCATCCGGGCGAGTGGACACGGGCCAACATTGCACGTGAGAAAAAGCAATTCGATCGCTGGGGGATCCTGTACGACTGGTCCAAGGAGATCGCCTCGTGCGACCCGACGTACTACCGATGGAACCAGTGGCTCTTTCTCCAGCTGTACAAGCGCGGTCTCGCGTATCGCGGGAAGGCGCCGGTCAACTGGTGCCCGAGTTGTCAGACGGTCCTGGCGAACGAACAGGTTGTCGACGCACGCTGCGAGCGTTGCGGCGCTGAGGTGGCGCAGCGAGAGCTCGAGCAGTGGTTTTTCAGAATCACCGAATACGCCGATCGTTTGGAAGAGGGACTGGGGGCGCTCACGGAATGGCCCGACAAGGTCAAAACGATGCAGCGCAACTGGATCGGGCGATCGATCGGCGCCGACGTCGAGTTCGAGGCTCCCGTGCTCGGGCGTTCGCTGACGATCTTCACGACGCGACCCGACACCATTTTCGGTGCGACATTCCTCGTACTCGCCCCCGAGCATCCCGCGGTCGTAGAGCTGATCGAATCCTCCTCCGATCGTGAAGAGATCACGCGCTGGATCGAAGTCGTGCGGAACCAGACGAACCTCGAGAGGCAATCGGAGGCTTCCGGAAAGGAGGGGAGGTTCACGGGATCGTTTGCGGTGAATCCCTTCACCAGGGAAGAGATCCCGATCTGGCTCGGCAACTTCGTGCTGCCTCAGTATGGAACCGGAGCCATCATGTCGGTTCCGGCCCACGATCAGCGCGATTTCGAGTTCGCGCAGCAATACGGGCTTCCGATCCGGGTCGTCGTCGCGCCCGCGGGCGAAGAGATCACCTCAGCGCCTCTCACTGAGGCGTATACAGAAAAGGACAAAGGAGTTTCGATTGACTCGGGATCGATCACAGGTCTCGCCACTCCGCGGGCGATCTTCCGCATCCTTGCCGAGATCGAGTCGCGCGGAATAGGCAAGCGGACCACACGATACCGCCTCCGCGACTGGCTGATCTCACGTCAGCGATATTGGGGCACGCCGATTCCGGTCGTCTATTGCGAGCGTTGCGGCATTGTGCCGGTGAAGGAATCGGACCTTCCGATTACGCTTCCGCTGGATGTTCCCTTCACCGGAAAGCAGGGCAACCCCCTCGCGAAGATGGCTTCGTTCGTTGAAACGACGTGCCCCGGTTGCGATGGCCCGGGCAGACGCGAGACCGATACGATGGACACGTTCGTCGACTCGTCCTGGTATTACACCCGATTCATCTC
The DNA here is from genome assembly GCA_035576005.1 of Thermoanaerobaculia bacterium. GTDB lineage: Bacteria > Acidobacteriota > Thermoanaerobaculia > Gp7-AA8 > Gp7-AA8 > DATLXH01. The sequence goes on from DATLXH010000191.1 coordinate 101,335, forward strand.
AGCATCAGACACAACGCAGATATTCGAATCCGATCTCGTCAACCGCTGGCTTCCCGTTGATCAATACATCGGAGGTATCGAGCACGCGATCCTGCATCTTCTCTACGCACGTTTTGTCTGCAGGGTCCTGTTCGACATGAAGCTCGTCTCGTTTGAAGAGCCGTTCACCAGGCTCTTCAACCAGGGGATGATCACCAAGGAAGGATTTCGCGATCCATCCGAAAACATGTCATGGGTCCCCCTGGATCAGGTCGAGCGCCGCGACGGGGCTGCGTACCGGAAAACGACGGGTGAGAAGCTGCTGCCCGAAGTTGGGAAGATGTCCAAGTCACGATTCAATGTCGTCCCACCCGACGAGCTCATCGATCGGTTCGGAGCCGATACGGAGCGCGTCTACACGCTTTTCATTGCGCCTCCCGACAAAGAAGCTGCATGGAGCGACGACGGGGTAATCGGTGCGCACCGTTTCCTGAACCGCGTCTGGCACCTGGGCGAGCAGATCGTGGCGATGGACACGGCGCCGATGGCCGTTGATGAGGCAGCTCAACCGATGATCAGAAAGAGTCATCAGACGATCGAGCTCGTGACTGCTCGCATCGGACGGTTCGAGTTGAATACGGCGATCTCCGCTCTGATGGAGCTGTCGAATTCGATCGGCGATTACCTGAATCGCGGAGGGTTGTCTCGGAGAGCTTCGGTGGAGAGCTATCTCACGCTGATCAAGCTGCTCCATCCGTTCGCCCCGCACATCACCGAGGAAATCTGGGAGAGGTTCGGAGGTGAGGGACTATTAGTGACTTCGAAGTGGCCGGTCCCGGACGAAGCCCTCATGCGGGAGGCTGTTGTGAGGATCGCCGTGCAGGTGAATGGGAAGCTCCGCGGGGAGATCTCGCTGCCTGCTGACTCTGCCGAGAGCGACGTCATCGCTGCGGCGTCGTCGCATGAACGCGTTCAGTCGTATCTGGAAGGGAAGAGTGTGGTCAAAACAATCTATGTTCCCGGCAAGCTGGTCAGTCTGGTGGTGAAATGATGAAGAGAGTGATCTGCCTAGTCACGCTGGTGCTGTCGACGACCTCCTGCGGCTATACGCTGGTTGGCCGCGGAAACTTCCTCCCCCCTGAGGTCAAGACGATTCAGGTCCCTTCATTTGTGAACAGGACGACTCGCGTCGAGCTCGAGCAGCGCGTGACGCAGGCAATTGCCGAGGAGATGGTGTCTCGCGGCCGGCTGCGGCTGGTTTCGTCTGCGAACGATGCGGATGTGATCCTGAAGGGATCGATCGAGACGTTCGCGATTATCCCTGTCGCCCTGAATGCTGAGCGGCGCGCCACGCAGTATCAGATCTCAATCACTGCACGGATAGAGTTGCTGGATCACAAGGCCGAGGACAAGGTTCTCTGGAAGAACGATCAGTACTATTTTACGGAGAACTACCCGATCAATGTCGACGCCACCGACGCATTCGATCAGGAGAGTCGTGCGATCCGGGAGATCGCAGAGCGCTTCGCGGAAGGAGTCGTCGCCAACCTGCTCGAGGGGTTTTGAGGAGACGGGTGTACTGAAACGACGGTGTCGCGTGACAGACAAGAGTGTCTGTCCTACATTCCCGACACCGTCGTTTTTATTACTTCGCGGAGGTGCGTTTGACGGCGGCAGCCAGGCGCGACTTGTAACGGTCGGCAGTGTTCTTCCGGATGATCTTCTTCTTGGCGGCCTTGTCGATCTCCGAAAAGCTGGTGCTCAGGATCTCAGCCTTCGCTGCGTCCTCGCCAGTCTCGATTCCTGCGCGCGTCTTCTTGAGGGCGCCGCGGAGCCTCGAGATTCCAGCCCTGTTCCGTGTCCGTGCTTTCTCGGCCTGACGCTGCTGTTTTTCGGCCGATCGTGTGTTTGCCATCGAATTCTTCTCCTGTGTTCTAGTCCCGACTATGAGGCGGGACGGTCTATTGTGCGTCGATTCCCAGCGATTTCAACTTCTGTCGCGCGAGGCTGGCTTCCTGGGTGGTTGAATGTTCGTGAACCACATATTGCAGTTGCACGATTCCCTGTGCTTTCTGGCCCGTCTCGATGTAGGACAGTCCCTTCTTGAGAAGAGCTCCCGAAACCTTGGCAGACTTCGGAAAGCGGGTAATGACGCTGTCAAACTGTTCGATGGCCTCGCGATATTTCTTCTGCGAAAACAGGGACTCTCCGATCCAGTAGAGGGCGTTGTCGGAGAGGTCGGTGTTCGGATTCGATTTGAGATAGTCGGAGAAGCCTGCGATCGCCAGGTCGTAGTTGCCTCGCTGGTAATCGCGGAAAGCGCCCTGATAGGTCTGGAGGGGGTCCTGACCAGCTGGTGACGCCGGCGCGGGAGGAGCCTGAACGGTAACCTCGTCCGCCATCGGCTGCCCGGTGGTTGCCTGCTGTTGCGCCGCCCTGATCATCTTGAGCTCGTCCACATCACGCTGGACGCCTGTCAACTGCTGAACGATCTTGTCGATGCGGTAGTTGCTCTGTTCGATCGATCCCTGCGTGTTCTGGAGTTTTTCGTCCATCTGATCGATCTTGACCGTCACGTCAGCTGCTGATTTAAGAATGGTGGTCGTCTGCTGCGCGAGGCGGCTGTTGACCTTCTCCACCTCATCCTTGCTGCTGGCCTCGCGCTTGAGAGCCGCGACATCGTCCTGCACGTCGGAGATCTGGTTGCTCAATTTCTGAAGATCGGATGACGACACACAGGCTGAAAGGAGAAGTGTAGTGAATAGCAGGGGGGCCGATCGTTTCATCACTGTCTCCGAACGAGCACGAGATGCGCCCTTCTGTTGCGTGCCCAGGATGCTTCATTCTGTGCCTGATCGAACGGACGCTCTTCGCCGTAGCTGACTGTCCGGATCCGTGAGGCATCGACTCCCAGGGTCACCATGTAATCTTTCGCGGTGTTGGCCCGGCGGTCGCCCAGGGCGAGATTGTATTGCTCAGTGCCACGCTCATCACAGTGACCCTCGATGAGGAGATCGAAGTTCCGGTGGGCCTTGAGCCAGGAAGAGGAAACGGCGAGCGCTTCCTGCGCGTCGATCGACAAGGTGGAAGCGTCATAGAGGAACATGGCGTCCTGGATCCAGCCTCGCTCCTGAGCGAGACGACTTGCTTGCTGGATGTCATCCGGCAGATCTTCTGACGTGACGGGCGCGTCTGTCGTCTCCTTGATGAAATCGCGAGGATCTGTGACCGTTGTCGGGACGTCGACGTCGGGAGGCGCGGTGTCAGGATTCGTGCTCGCCGTCGAGGTGGCGGCGGGGGGCGTGGTCGTGACTTTCTTTTTTGTGCGGCAGGCTGGTGATGCAAGGATGACGACGGCGATCAGCGCAGCGATCGCGGCTCGGCTGTACGATTGGCTCATTGAAGCGGACTCCCTTTCAAGATAAACGGCGCATGATAACAGACGGGTTGATGAGGCGGTCGTGATGCTGCTTGAGCTCTGTGACGGGATCTTCGTTTGTCGCTTGTGGTTCTGTTTCTCTCATTCGAGTGTCTTGGACCAGTCGGGTGCGCTGTTGTCTCCCTGTGTCGTGAGCTGGAGAAGATCGCGGCCGTCGCTTCCTACCCGGTAGATCTGCCACTTGCCGCTCCGGTTCGACATGAAGACGATGAATCTGCCGTCGGGCGACCAGGCAGGCTGCTCGTTCGATCCTTCTCCGGCGATGATCCTGCTTTCAGTCGACGCCATGTCCATGATCCGGATCTGGAAACGGCCATCGACGCGCGAGGTGTAAGCGAGAAGGTCTCCCTTCGGCGACCAGACGGCATCGTCATTCCAGTCTCCATCAAATGAGATCCTCCGCACGTTCGAGCCCTCCGCGTCCATCACGAAAATCTGCGGAGTGCCGTTTCGTGACGAGGTGAAGGCGATCTGGCGCCCGGTTGGACTCCAGGATGGGGTCGACTCGATCGATGACGCGGAGGTGAGACGCCGCATCCCGGTGCCGTCGTCGCGGATGACGTAAATATCGGGATTCCCCCGCACGGATCCGACGAACGCAATCTCTTTCCCGTCAGGGGAGAAGGTCGCCGAGGTGTTGAGGCCGACTCCGGTCGAGATTCGGAGACGGCCGCCGCCGCGACGATTGACGATGTAGAGGTCGCTCGATTCTTTACCGAACGCTGTATAGACGAGCCGGTCGTTGTCGGGCGACCAGTCAGGATTGAGGGCGAGCGTGCGGTGAGACGTGATGCGTCGCTGGCTCGAGCCGTCATAGTCCATGAGATAGATCTCTTTCGCTCCGTCGCGCGACGAGACGAATGCGATCTGAGTCATGAAGATCCCGGGCTGCCCGTTGAAGTAGCGGACCAGATCGTTGGCGAGCGTATGAGCCATCCGGGTGAGCGCTGCTTCGGTTCCCCGATAGCGTCGCGGCTGAATCTGCACTGTCTTCGTTTTCACGTCGAAAAGTCGCGATTCAACGATGATCTCCTCCCCCTCGCGTTTCATCGAGAGCTGGAGGAAAGCCTGAGCCCCGGCCGTCTCGGCAGTTTCAATCGAGGGAGCGGTGTATGGCGGCAGGGCAACCAGACGGAAGACTCCCGAGATCGCGAGGTCGCGCTGAAGAGAGGCAAAGAATGGAGTGCCGATCACGTCGGGGGAAAGTGTCGGGTCGAGTTGAGGAAAGGGAACAGCGAGTCCCACTGTCGCCAGCCCTTTGGTGATGTCGGCGCTGACTTGTCCCTGCGCCAGTACGTGACGTGGTCCGATTGCTATCAAGAGCGCGAGCGCGATTGCTGAGGATTGGACCACAGGCAGCGCGGACAGAAAGGATGCGCGACGGCCCCGGAGGGGCCAAAACCCTCTCCCCGCCGGGGAGAGGGTGGTCGCGCCAGCGACCGGGAGAGGGGCCGCGAGAGATACGAAGACCGCGCAGTTCCTACGGGATCGCGAGACTTTCACGCCCCTCTCCCTGCTTCGCTTCGCTCGCTTCCCTCTCCCCGCCGGGGAGAGGGATACGCCGCTTCGCGGCTCAGACGGACGCAGATGAAATCGTTCTTTGGGGAGAGTCGATTGCGTACGAGCATCAATAGCAGTCCGTTCA
>DATLXH010000192.1:0-13249 GCA_035576005.1 Thermoanaerobaculia bacterium
GAGTGGCTTGGATGCGAGGCGCACGGCGATTTTGCGACGAAGGCATAGTCGACACTATGTCAAGGAGCGAAATTGCCGTGCAACGAAGCAGACAGGCCGCTATCCGTCGTCTCACGACAAAGGTCTGTGAGAAATGCGGGCCTAGCGTGCCGTTCGAATGCCCAATCGCCATGAACGTGGTTGTCCGAGGGTGGTGATGGGCGTTCGACCCACCTCGATCTCCTCGCCGAGGAGGTTCTCGATTGCGATGTAGCCGGTCCAGCGCTTCCGCAACAATCTCGATGCTGACAGATCGATGGTCCGGTACGAGGCCAGCGGGAGCTGATTGCGATCATCTTCGAACGCGCTTCCGCTCCATCGCACGTCGCTCACCAGCATGGCGCCTGGCAGCCCGCTGTAGCTCACTCGGAAGGATCCCTGATGCTGCGGTACCTGCGGCAAACGATTCCCGACGAGGTCGGGGCTCGCCGCGAATGACACAACTTCGGCCTGCGTGAAGAGGTAACCGGAGGTTAGACGCAAGGCCGGAACCGGCTGCCACTCGGCGTCGACTTCAATCCCGTTTGTGCGGCTTTTTCCGATGTTCCGACGCTGCCGCGTGATGAGAGACGGGGTCGATGTGAGCGTCACATTCCCGATGAGCTCGGAGGTTGTCATCGAGAAGGCGTTTGCCCGCAACGCTGCTCCAGTCATCTCCCAACGCGCGCCGAGCTCATAGCCGCGCAGCCTCTCCGCATCAAGCTCCTCATTCGCGTTCGTCACGACATCTCCCACGCGGAACGAGCGGTACAACTCGTTGAGCGTCGGGGCACGAAATGCGTCGTAGACGGATGACGTAAGCGTCAGAGGTTTTGCAACGCGGAAGGCAATCCCCACCCGCGGGCTCAAAGCGCTGGACCTCTGGTCGATGAGACGCGTGACGGCCCCGGCATTCCTGCGAGACGCGTCGCTGTTACTCCATGAATCGAACCGGACGCTCGCAACGAGTGTGAGCGCACTTGCCAGTCGAGTCACGTCCTCGACGAAGAGTGAGGCTATACGTTGCGTACCTCCCGCGCTTCGCGCGATCACACTGCTCCCCACGTAGACTTCTTCGTTACTCGCTCCCTTGACGCTGCGACCCTCAGCGCCGACGACCAGCGTACTGCTTGACGAGAGTTGTGCCGTCGCATGTCCGCTGATCCCCGCGGAGCGCGAGGGAACTTCCTGCCGGAGCGTGAGCCGCTCCGAGGAACGATCCGATGCGATGGCCGAGAACGTTTGCTCGTAGGTTTGACTGGTGGCAAAAGTCCGAAGTGAAGCGAGTGCCCTGCCCGCGACCGGAAGATCAACCCCCGCAGCGACGCTCAACAGTTGCGTTGCGTTTTTCTGAAGGGCTGTCCCGTTGCTTCGCCCCTCATCGAAGTAACTTAGACGGGCGAAGCTTCGCAGCGCGTCTTCGTTCTGATGAGAGACCGCCAGGTCGAGCACCTTACGCTCAACATTCGAGGCGATATCCACGGCTCCTCGCTCTTCTCTGCGTACCGGCGTGTAGCCATCTGTCGCAAAACGCTCCATGTCGAGACGCAGCGTGACAGCTCCCACCAGCTCGGCAGCAGACAGCGAGACTCGAGAGCTTGAATCAGCACCAAGGCTGACGTCGGCAACGAAGTGCTGATCACCGGAGCGCCGAACCAGCTGAATCACACCGCTCGATGCGCTGCCACCGAACAGGTCTGACGCGCCACCTCGGATTACTTCTATGCGATCGATCGCAGCAACAGGCACACGACCCCAGTAGACCCAGCCGCCGAACGCGTCGTTGAGCGGAACTCCGTCGTCCAGGACCGCGGAGCGACTTGCCCCGCTCGCTCCGACACCGCGCAGGGAGACGCCCTGCGATGTGGGGTTCGCACTTCGACTGCCCGACCGGCGGAAGAGCCCGAAGCCTGGTACGCCGCGGAGGGCATCATCGACTGCCGGGGAGGCGGCGGAGTCGAGCTCCTGGTGCGACACGGTGACGCTGCTGATCGGTACGTCGGCGGCCCTCACTCCGGTGCGTGTGGCCGTGACCGTGATCGACGCGGAGGCTCCGAAGGGGACCAGGACGATCGAGAGCTCGGCCTCGTCCTGAACCTGAACGTCGCGAGAAGTGAGTGCCGGCGCAGACACGCGTAACATCAGAGGCGGATCGGACGGCAGCACGAAAAAGCCGCGCTCATCGCTGGTAGTGGATTGCGAATTTCCGTCGCTGAGGATTTCCACGAGAGCTCCAGCGATTGCGTCACCGGTGACTGTCGTAACTCGTCCTCGGGTCTCAGCTCGAGCCGGAAGCGATAACAAGAAAGCCGTAGCGAAGATCGCGACAATTCGCAGGACGCTTTCCGCAAAGAGCCCTGAGCTTTGCTGAGCAACTTCGCCTGAAGGCAAGTCGGGGCGAATCCTTCTTCTACCGTGAACAGGCTTCAAAGCGATTCTGATCACGCCCCGACTCGCGACTCAACTAGCCCGCATTTCTCACAGACCTTTGTCGTGAGACGGCGGAGAGTGGCTTGGATGCGAGGCGCATGGCGATTTTGCGACGAAGGCATAGTCGACACTATGTCAAGGAGCGAAATTGGCGTGCAACGAAGCAGACAGGCCGCTATCCGTCGTCGCGACGAAGGTCTGTGAGAAATGCGGGCTAAGGCAAAGCAAAGACATAAAGCGCTGACCCTCGGCTTGCACCATACATCTCAGGGGCGAAGCCCTCGAGCCAACCACCCCACCCGCTCGGCACGGCGATGTACTGCTTGCCTTTGACACTGTATGAGATCGGATTGCTATGAATGCCGCTACCGGTCTGGAACTGCCAAAGCAGTTCCCCCGAGCGCGCATCGAACGCATCGAACATTCCATTAGGCTCGCCGGTAAAGACTAATCCTCCGGCGGTGCTGAGGATCGAGGCGACCATCGGGTGCTGCCCCTTCCAGGACCAGACCTCCCGTCCCGTCATTGGATCGAATGCTTTCACGTAACCGCTCTGCGGCTTCCCTACGACGTTCGCCTCTCCGCCCCAGTACGACATCGATTCCTTGAATTCATGTGGGATCAGCTTGAAATCGGCGCAGGCGTCAATGACAGGCACGTAGAGCAATTTTGTCTCGGGGCTGTAAGAGGCGTGAACCCATTCCTTAGCCCCGGCTGGACCGGGACATATCTCAATACCTTTTTTCGTCGGGACAATGCGCGGGGTGACTTCGCCGGTCCGCTCGTTAATGTCGCCCCAGGTAACGCGCCCGAACTTCGTGGCACGAACCAGACGACCCGAGGTCCGGTCGAGAATGAAGAGATAACCGTTGCGGTCGAAGTGCGCGAGAAGTTTGCGACCATCCTGATCGAACAGAATGTTCTCGTTCACACCGTCGTAGTCCCAGACGTCATGCGGGGTCCACTGATAGTGCCACTTGTAAGCGCCATCGTCCGGATCGAGCGCGACGACTGACGACGTGTAAAGATTGGTTTTCGGGCGTTTCGCTCCGTCGAAAACCGGGCCCGGATTCCCCGTCCCCCAGTACACGAGATCGAGCTCGGGATCGTATGTACCAGTGATCCAGGTTGTACCGCCCCCGTGTTCCCAGCTATTCCCTTCCCACGTCTCGGAGCCAGGTTCTCCCGGCTTGGGAACGTTGTATCGTCGCCATGCATGTCGTCCGGTCTCCGCCTCGAACGCATCGAGGTGGCCCCGCACTCCGTACTCCCCACCCGAACTGCCGACGAGAACCAGATTCTTGACTATGAGAGGTGCCGCGGTTGCACTCTCACCCGCGCGAACATCCGCAAAGGCTTTCTGCCAGAGCAATTTGCCGTTCGTGGCGTCGAGGGCCAGCAACTGGCCGTTGAGTGTGGAGAAAAAAACCTTTCCTCCTGCGACCGCGACTCCGCGGTTTACGTTGCCGCAACAGAGGGGAGTATCGAGAGGAATGGCGTGACGATAGCGCCAGAGAGGATCGCCGGTTGCGGCGTCGAGGGCCCAGACGTAGCCGTCCCATCCGGAGACAAACATTACGCCGTCAACGACGATCGGCGCGGCCTCGAAGGAGTAAGTAGCAGGTGCCGCCTGAAGACCGATGACGCCGGCCTGAAAGACCCACGCAGTCTTGAGGTTTTTTACATTGTTACGGGTGATCTCACTGAGTGTGCTGTGCCGTTGTCCATCGTAAGTCCCGTAATAGGTCAGCCAGTTCTGCGGCTCGCTGCGCGCTCCAGCGATACGAGCTCCCGTTACCGTGCGGGTCACATCCGGAGCGCGCATCGGCATGTTCTCGACCATTCCTGTCAACGGAACCTGTTTCTCGGTCACCTTATGACCCGGATAGGACGTGCAGGAGCTGAGTGCCAGCAACGTGCTCAGGGAAAACGCAACAGTCAGAAGCTTCATTGAAAGTGTTCTGTCCATCTGTGGCTCCTGTTAAGGTCGGTCCTGGCGTGGGCGATCGAGTTTCGCGGCGCTGTCCGTTTCGCCCTTGACCATGACGAGGCCGAGCATGCCGCGACCGGCGTGGTTGGAGATCGGGCAACCGAACCAGTAAAGACCGGGCTGATCGAGCTGCACGCGGACGGTTCCCGCCTTCTTCACCGGCAGAAGCAGGACCTGACGTTCCTGGTTGCTCGGCATCATGACTGCGTGAGTGATGATGTCGTCGTTCGAGAATTCGAGCTCCAACTCTCCACCGCTCTGCATCACGATAATGGACGGATACCATACGTATTGATGTCTCGGCGCATAGATGCGGTCGCGAAAAACGCCGTCGCCACCTTTTTTCGCGTGTGAGAGACCGCCATGCGGAAAGAGGCGGCCTACAATCGCCTCGTTCTGACGATCGACCTCCGGGAGCTCATTCACCAGCGCCACCACGCGCGGATTCAGCTGCTTGAGCACCTTCGGACGGAGCAAACGGCCATACTCGCAGCCGCTGAGCGTTAGGACTACAAACAGACATGAGCCAATAGTGATCGGCTTCCCGAGACGCACGTTACACCTCCATGAGCAACAACGCGCCTTTGCAAACGGCGGGCCGCCAGGTTCGTGGGATTTTTCTTACTTCACTGAAGCTAGCGGTGCACATTTGGATCTCCGGGGCTCGGGACGTTCGGGAATGAGAACTGCGGTACGGCCTGCGTTGTACCACATCATGCGACGGATGTCGCATGAAAAAGGAGAAACGTCATGCCATTCAAGAAAGGTGAGCGCTTCAAATGTCCCGACGCCAACTGCGGATGTGAGATCGAAGTTACCAAGGGTGCCCCGGAAAGCTGCAAGGGCGATGACTCGCCCCGCTGCTGCTGCGGGCACGACATGGTCAAACAGTAAGGTCATGAATACCGGGCTGCCCACTCAGCCCGGTTACACGCTGCCCGGGCCCTGCGCGTTCCTTGTAATCAGATCTAGCCGGATTTCTCACAGACCTTTGTCGCGAGACGGCGGACTAGGGGTGGCTCTCCAGAGAGCCGTGACTGGGCGTTCTTCCCATCTCGATTCGTCGTCTCGGGCGTACACTCCTGATCGATTCGTTCGAGATTAATTCATGTCATACGCCGCTACACTTCCGGACGTGCCCCCTCCTTACCTGCTCCCCACTTCCTCGGCGATCACGATTCTCATTATTTACTACGGCGCACTCTCCGTGATCACCCTTTACGCATTACACCGCCTGTACCTGCTCCGCCTGAAGGGCGGCAGTGCGTTGCCGTCTACCGCTGGTCCGCTTGACGCCGAGTGGCCGCCGATCTGCGTGCAGCTGCCTCTGTTCAATGAGCCGGCGGTAGCCGTAAGGCTCATGGAAGCGACGGGCCGACTCGAGTACCCAGGCAGGTTTGAAATTCAAGTGCTCGATGATTCGACCGATGACACCACCGCTCGTCTGTCATGCACGATCGAGGGGCTCCGGGCCAACGGCGTTCAGGTTGAGCACATCCGGCGCGGCTCCCGTACGGGTTACAAAGCCGGCGCTCTTGCGTTTGGAATGACACGCTCGCGAGCAGAATTGTTTGCGATCTTCGACGCCGACTTCGTCCCGGCACCCGATACGCTCATCCGAATGGCGCCCCAGTTCACCGATCCCGAAGTCGGAATGGTGCAGGCCCGATGGACACATCTCAATCGAGATGAGAGCGCGCTGACCCAGGCACAGGCGATCTATCTCGATGCCCATTTCTCTATCGAGTCGTCGGCTCGTTTCGCGGCGGGACGATTCTTCAATTTCAACGGTACCGCAGGCATCTGGCGGCGAAGTGCCATTGACGGCGCGGGCGGCTGGTCCTCAGCAACCCTGACGGAGGACCTCCACCTCTCGTACCGGGCGCAACTCGCCGGCTGGAAGTTCGTGTTTCTCCCCGACGTGCAGGTTCCCGCTGAACTTCCGCCAACGATGGGAGCATTTCAGGAGCAGCAGTTCCGCTGGGCCAAAGGGTCGATACAGACTGCCCGGCGACTGATCGGTTCGATCTCGCATGCTTCGTTGCCACTCGCCACAAAGCTCGAATCGTTCTTTCACCTGACCTCGAACTCCGCGTATCTCGTTACACTCGTCCTCTCATTCATCCTGGTTCCGGCGCTGCAGATACGCCGGGCTTTACAGGGAAACTGGCTTTACGCAGCCGATTTTCTGCTTTTCGCTGTTTCCACGATTTCCGTGATGTGGTTCTATCTGGAGGGGCAGAGGCGAGTCGGGAGGATGCGTCCGCGATGGCGCGACCTTTCGCTCCTCATTCCAATCGGCATCGGACTCTCAATCAGAAACTCGGTCGCCGTCCTCGAAGGGCTCGTTCATGAAGGGGGCGAGTTTCGGCGCACACCGAAACGCGGATCTTCGCCAGCGCTTCTCGAACGCGCTGAACGCATACCTCTGGCCGAATCCCTGCTCGCCCTTCACTTTGCAATCGCCTCGATCACGGCTCTCATCGACCTTCAACTCGCTTCGCTCCCGTTCCTCACGCTCTTCCTGACCGGCTATGCCTTTACTGCGATCAGCGGCTGGCGCGACCGCTGGATCAGCCGTGAATCAACAAGGCCGGACGAAGCTCTCGAGAGATGCACAGCCTGACCCCTTCACCTGGCCCGCATTTCCCACACTCCTTCGTGGCGAGGCGGCGGAGAGTGTTTGGATGCGGGGCGCACGACGGTTTTGCGACGAAGGCATAGTTGACACGATGTTGAGGAGTGAAACCGTCGTGCAACGACGCAGACAGGCCGCTATCCGTCGTCTCGCGGCGAAGGTCTGTGAGAAATGCGGGCTAGAGGCTGTGCGCCGGCTTTCTCTCGCGTCGCGACGGTCACGGTGACATGAAGAAAGGCACCGCGTGGCTTCTCGTGATCGTTCTGATTCTGCTGTCCGAATGGGCGTATGTGCTGCTTCTTCTGTTCGAGCCGCGGGCCCACATCCCCTGGGTCATGGCCATCACCGCCGTACTGTTCGGCCTCTACGGCGCGTTAGCATTCGTGGTGCGGCGAAGTACGGCCCGGGCGCTCTTGCCGGTCATCATCCTGAGCGCAATTCTTTTTCGCATCACCCTGGTTCCCCTCGGTCTTCCCTCAACCAACAACGTGCTCGCAGATATACGAGCCGATCTTTCCGGAAGTGGGGCTCCACAGTTCCGCGCCAACCTGTTTCTCGACGACGATGTGTGGCGATATCTCTGGGATGGTCACGCCAGCGCAGAGTTCGGAAACCCCTATCTGGCGGCACCCGGTGCCCTGGTTCCTGATCCGGACATTTCCGATCAGAAAGCTTCTGATCGCTGGCAGGTCATTCGAGCCCGGGTGAACCACCCCGAACTGCCGACGATTTATCCGCCGCTGACTCAAGCAGTTTTTTTTGTCGCTCATGCTGTTGCTCCCGGGAGCGTCGTCGGACTCAAATTGCTTTTTATCGGATGCGATCTTCTCGGCATCCTGATCATCGTTGCATCGCTTCGCCGACTGGGGCACAGGGCCAGTGACGTGATGCTCTACGCCTTGAATCCGCTGGTGATCCTGATGTTTTCCGGCGCCGCTCACGTCGACGTGGTGATGGTGACGCTGCTCTCGGCAACGTTCTATCTACTCATGACTGGATCGGCGCGAACGGCAGGCATTCTGCTGGGCCTGGCCATTCTCGCGAAACTGACCCCGATAATCCTTCTGCCTCTCTTTGCGCGCAGGTTGGGAAAGGTGGGTGTCTTTTTGACGATTGCAACGCTCGCCGTCTTTTCGGCACCCTTCATTCTCGCCACGGGTGGAGGTCTCGACACATTCGCGGTCTTTGCGCGGAACTGGGATTTCAACTCCGCATCGTTCGAATCGCTCGACTTCATCGCCAGCCGGTTCACGCGGAACTCCGGGCAGATCGCAAGAGACGCCGCGGCCGTGGCATTGGCTGGCACGCTCCTCTGGATCTGGCGACGCACCCGGTCGGACCAGCCTTCAGCCCTGGCCGAAGCGTCCGCTGATACCATCGGGGCACTGCTTCTCTTTTCTCCGACTGTAATGCCCTGGTACGCCACATGGACGCTCGGTTTTGCTCCTCTGACGCATCGCGCAACCACGTGGATCGCGTTCTCCGCTCTGGTCTGTCTGTCGTTCCCCATGATGATGGATTGGAAGACTGATCTGCGATGGCTGACTGCGGAGTACGGAGCCCTGGCGATCGTTGCGCTGCTGGAGTGGAGAAGGGCAGCAAACGTTGCCACGGAGCCTTGACACCGAAGAACCCTCAGGGGGAGAGGGGTAGTGAACTTCTCATCAGTCCCCCGCTGCGGCCGATTGCCCTACCAATCTCCAGCAACACCTCTGACGTCTCCGGATCGGGCTGCAGGACGGTACGGCTGAACATCTCGACCACAGCCACAATCTGGCCGTCGACTCTGACGGGAAACGCAACGACTGCGCGAACGAGGTCGCGAATGGCGCCTCGCAGGCGCGGAAAGTTGTCGTCGTGGATCACGTTCGGAATCCACTCCGGAACACCGTGAGCCAATGTGCGCCCGGGCATCCCCACCCCGGATGCGAAAGCGATCATACGGGTCTGTTCTTCGAAGAGGTCCATCACCACGTTCGCGGCGAACGCCTTGCACCTGAGCAGCGAATCGCTGCCGGGCAGCCAAAGCGCGACTCCTGAAAATCCAAGCGCTGTTGCCACTTCCAGAAGCACGTCCCCCCACCCATCACCATCAGCAGGCGGCGGCTGCAGCCTCCGTCTGAGCTGAGTAACGAGATTCTCGCGCCGAGCCGATCGTTCCTCGGGAGAGCAGGACCACCATGTTGTCGCGCTGGGGCTCAATGTCTGGATGATAACGCTGTGCGCGAAGAATGGCCTGGATGAGGAGAAATGGTGCATAAGACTCCACTGCGCCGATTGTCGGTCAAAAATGTGTCCAGGATGTCCGCGGACACCCGTCCAGTAAGTCCACAGGCTGAACACCGTGGGGAGAGGGAACGCCGCTTCGCGGCGCAGGTCATCCTCGGTGCGGATGCAGTGAACGTCGGATAAGACACATCGTTATAAAGTCCAGATGTGACCGCCCTACTTCCACCTCTACCCACCTGCCCCCGCTGCGGTCAAGATGACAAGGTTCAGACGTTCGCGGACATGTACACGTTTCCGCTGCATACATCCACGACTCTACCGGGATGTGATCCATTCAATTTCTTCACGTCTTCTGATGAGCACACTTCCAGCACGAGCACCACCGTTGACCTCGCCGGTGGATGCCTGGTGGCGGTCGTCGGCTTCCTCACCATTCCGCTGCGGCGCCGTATCGCCGCGGCACGTGCACCAAAGAAAGTCGCGCGCGAACAGCAACGAAAGTCGGAGCGGTTCCAGTGGCGTCTCACGTTAGCCACCTGGCCCGTGATTTACGCGTGCAAGCGGGACGGAACTGCTTTTCTACCAGGTAAGGGACGCGGGGTGCCCGCGGACGCGATCTTCAGGATGCTGCAGGAAGGCCGCGATGCAGCAGCCGTTACTGAGATGCTCGACCGTCCGTGAAGCCTGATTATCCCGATTTGCGTTAGACACTACGATCATGGGTGATAGGGTGAACGGATGAGAACAAAACAGCTCGATTGCGCTCTCGAGGGGTCTCCGAAAGATTCCGGGCAGAAAAGCCGACCATGTCTGAGGAGTCACCTGAGACCGACTATGAGGAACCTTACGTTTCCAGTCGCTGTCATGCTCCTGGTTGCGAGTGCCATCGGTACCGCACTTCCCCTGCTCGCCCAATCCCGACCGGCCGGGTCGCTTGCGTCGGTTCCGCCTGCCTCGGTAACGAAGGTGCCCCTTATGGTCGGCCTCGTCTCTGTCGGTGCCGTCTTCGAGCCCGACCAGGGCGATTACGAATCGATCCTCACGGTCACCGCGATGTCCCCCGAGTCGGTTTCATTCACGATGTCAGCGGAAATTGATGGTCGTCGAGTCAACGTGAAAAGAAAGATTCGAAGACAGGATATGGCGCATGGTCGCGAATGGCGTCCACGCTACAGCGAAGGCGACAAGGAAAACTATCCCGGCAGTACCAGCGCCACACTCTCGGCGGATGTTCTCAACGAGCTGAAGACCAAAGGCGAGGCCTCTCTGAATGCGTCGATCGCAGCCGCCTTCGGATTTCTCAACGTAGAGGCAGAGCCGGTTGAGGGAACAATCAAGAGAGTTGAGCGGCAACCGGTTCCAGTGTCGGTAATCGTCAACGACGTCCGAGTCAATCTACCTGCGATTCATGCGCGCGGAGACCTGGACGAGGAGCCCTTCGAGGTGTACATCCTCGATGACCCGTCAAACCCGATGTTGCTGCGCGTTAGTCTCGGAGACACAAACAAGCGCATCGTCAGAATCTCTTATCCGACCGGAAGTCCTTCCAGCCGCATCGAAGAAAAGCTGAGTAAGACCGGTCGCGCCGAGGTCTATGGGATCTACTTTGACTTTGCGAAGGCAACGATTAAACCGGAGTCCGAGCCTGTGCTCAAAGAGATCGCAGACGTCATGAAAAAGAACCCGACGTGGAAATTGAGCGTGGAGGGGCACACCGACAACATCGGCAGGGCTGAAGCGAACCAGGAGTTGTCAGCACGTCGCGCCACGGCCGTCAAACAGGCACTCGTTGATCGATACAAGGTCGCCGGGGGCCGGCTGGCTCCGGCCGGGTTTGGCGCATCGCGTCCCAAAGAGACGAACGCTACCCTCGAAGGCCGGGCCCGAAACCGGCGCGTCGAGCTTGCGCGTCAGCCGGGTTAGTTGTGCATCGCTCCGTTAGGCGAGCCGTAACAATCCCGCTGCTCATCCTGTTGCTCTCTGGCGCCGGATGCAAAAACGCTCATGAGAAACCGGTAGCCGAGTCCCCTGCAACTCCTTCCACCGAGACGGCCGCCTCGCTCTCAGAGCAGGAGCTTGCATATGGCCGAGCGCCCGATCCTGACGGCAACATTACCTTCAAGAAGGACGTGGTCATCGTCGGTGGCGGCGCGGCCATGGTGCGTTCCGTGAGCGGAGACTCGCTCACATGGCTCATCGATGGCCGCGCCCCTCGTCTCGACGAGCTCAAACCGGGCAAGGTGATGTTTCTGACAGGTCGCGCAGTGGGACGAGTGCTCGACCTCGAACGGCGCGGGGACGCGGTTGCCGTGACCCTGGGACCAGTCGACCTGACCGACATCATCTCGGACGGCAACATCGTCATCAGTGCTCCGATCGATGTCTCGGCCATGACGTTTCAAACCTACCCGGGCGTTCCGGGTCTGGTCGAGTCGAGTCCGGCTACAGTGGCAGCGCGCCGCGAGCGTGAGGCACCTTCGTCCTATCAGGCCATGAACCGCTACGCCAGTGTCGGCGTTGAAAACGCACGCGCTACGTATTCCCTGGTCTCGAAACCGCCTGCCAGCGAGGACTCAGGGACTCTCGCTCAGAAAAGACCACTGCCCCCGCCGACAAAAGGTTCGAGCGCGGAGTTGACCGTCGGCGACTTTTCAGTCGAGCTGTCCCGCAATGCCGTCGGTGCGGGCAGTGAGCTCAGCGCAAAGCTCGGTTACAACAAAAAAGGAGTCGTCGTCGGGGTGGAGTTCGAAACGAAGCTCGAGGCTCCCAGCGTCGATATGAACCTCGGGTTCAGCGGCGGCACGCTCGCTCGGAAGGAGCTGAGGATCAACGGGTTGAAGGAGATTTCGGTTGGGCTGGTGAGCGGCTCCGAAACTGGACTGTCAGGCAACTTCAAGAGTCGTCTCGAAATCCCCGCCGAAATGACCTTTCCGCTGCCGGGCGGTCCGATACCGCTGGTCGGCAGCATTCGATTCAAGTTCATCGTGACCACTGCGTTCTCTGCGAAAAACTCCACCCTCAGCGCGACAGGCAAGCTGAAGCTGGACGGGCCGATCGGTTTCGTTGGCGACAAAGTGCTGGTTCCGACCGTGTCGTCGACACAGTCCCCTGTTGAGAGCATGGAAGGAGTCTCGGTAGGCGTCAACGCCGTAATCGTCGCGGCGCAGATCAAGTCGGTTATCGGACTCGGCATCCCTGCGGCGCTGGCAGGACCGTTCGCGGCGGTCACGGTCAGTTACGGAATGACGAACGGATCGTCGATCGGGATTGTCAAGTGCCGCCAGACTTCGATCGATGTGGTGGTCGCGGGCGGAGCTGGTTACACACTCGCGCCCGGAGAGCTCAAGTTCCTCGAGCTGTTGAAAACGAAGCTGCCGTGGCCGCCCAAAGTCGACTCCGAGCTCGCCTCGGGGACTACCACTGTCGTCCATCGAGTGGACTACGAGCCGAAGGTTCCGGTCTGCCGCCCCTGAGGGACCCATCGCGCAAAATGGACGCTGCACCGCGGACTCGTTAGCCCGCATGTCTCACAGTTCCTATGCGCGCCCGAACGGAGTGTCATCCAAGCGTTGAGTCAGGGCGCAGCGTCGCGAGACAGACAAGAGTGTCTGTCCTACACGCGCATGTAGGACAGACACTCCTGTCTGTCTCGCGACAGTCCTGTTTGTCTCGACGCTTCTGTTGACAACGGTTCACTGTTTGACGTGTTTGAGCCGCGAAGCGGCGTATCCCTCTCCCCGGCGGGGAGAGGGAAGCGAGCGGAGCGAAGCAGGGAGAGGGGCGTGAAAGTCTCGCCAGACCGTCGAAAGGGCGAGGTCTTCGTATCTCTCGCGGCCCCTATAGGGGTAGGGAGGGCTGGTAGGCCCCCCCTCCCTCCGAACCGTACGTGCGGATCTCCCGCATACGGCTCTCCGGTTGATGTTTCTCGTGTAGAGAGCGGATGA
>DATLXH010000193.1:0-36731 GCA_035576005.1 Thermoanaerobaculia bacterium
CTCTCGTACGGACCGGTCGTTTTGCCTCCCGTTGCTCCCCACCCCGTGTTACCACGACGCAGTTACGGTCAGCTTCAGTCAATGAACGTTTGACCAGAAAGGACTTTCACCCTTCTGCTCGCGTGCGCTTTCGGGCGCACCCCCCACCAGCTTCCGCCGGTACTCGCTGAGCATTCCCAGAGCTCTGGTATCCGGGTCGGCCGGCTTGAGCGGCCGGAGCTTTTCCCCATGCTTGTCGAGCATCATCATGAGCACATCCGCGTCGACCGGATCGTCCTTCTTTCCACTCGGATAGAACGCCTCGCGAAAGCTTGCCGCACTCTTCGGATTCACCGGAAACAGGATCAGATGCGCATAGCTGCACAACGCCCAGATCACCGCTGCTCGGGAGGTCTCGATACACACCCCGACCGGCCGACCGCCGAAGCGCTGTTCGATCTTCCGCGCCCACGCATGCAACGCCTCAGGAGTGCCGCGGACCTGCTCACGCTCGACTTGCTGACTCCCCTCGACTCGCATACAAACCTCATGTTCCTGATCTGCCCAATCCCACCCCACATACGCTGCTAGATCTCCCATGACTCCTCCTCCTCGTTCAGCAGTGAATGCAGCGCCCTGGCCCCTCGGCAATCCCTGTAGTAAAGTCCTCTATGGGACGACATCTGAGCATGCCTCCCGACCAAGGCACCGTTCCGCTCGAAGATCCGAGCTAACCCTTTGCACAAAGGGATGGACGACAAGTTCGTAGCGGAACGGTGCATCCCTTGTTCTATTCTCCTCCTCCTGCTCCCTTCACATTTCTTGACTTAAGAATGTTGAAAGGCGGAGGCGTGGTCCGGTGGACCACCTACAGGGACGACAACTCGGCAGACCCGCGAACACTGGGAGTTCCTCAAGAGCCAAAGCGCGCCTCGAAATACTGCCCCCCCCTCCCTGCAGTTATTCGGAACTTCGATGCGCATGAAATCCGTCTCGATCCTCGCTCTCGTATGCATCGCTCTCGCTTCGCACCTCTCTGCGAATCCGATTCAACTCGAGAATCGCAAGGCGGGCAGTAGTGCGTGGCTTCCAAGGGATCCCGCACTCCTCCACGAGATCGAAGGGTATGCCTCCCGCACCAGCATCAATCGCGGCGAGCAGATTTCCCTCTTCGTGAATACCCCCGATTCCTCCTACACGCTGCAGGTGTTCCGGATGGGATGGTACGGAGGTCTCGGAGGACGCGTGATGACCCTACCCATCACGCTGCGCGGTGTCAGACAGGTGATCCCGACAGCGGATCCGGTGACAGGACTCATCGAATGCAACTGGAGATCGCCCTACATTCTTTCGATCCCATACAAGGCCGCCGATCCGACCGAATGGGCAAGCGGAGTCTATCTGGTGAAGCTGATCGCCGGGACTTCCAAAAAGCAGTCCTACATCAACTTTACCGTCCGTGACGACGCCCGCCCGTCCGACTATCTCTTTCAATCGACTGTTACCACGTATCAGGCCTACAACGCCTGGGGCGGGAAGTCTCTCTACAAGGGTAGCCCCGTCGCGTTCAAGGTGTCGTTCAATCGTCCCTACGACATTCTCCAGGGGAACGGTTCGGGGAAGTTCCTCAACAACGGTGGATGGGAATTCAACATGCTCCGGTGGTTAGAGCGTGAGGGTTATGACGTGACGTATTCGACCAACATCGACACACATGCGAGTCCCGCCCTGCTCGTCCCTCACAAGGCAATTCTTTCGGTCGGACACGACGAGTACTGGTCCCACGAGATGCGGACCAACGTAACAAACGCAAGAGACGCCGGTCTCAGCCTCGTCTTCTTTTCAGCCAACAGCATCTACTGGCAGGTTCGCTTCGAGCCGGCCACGATCGGCGGCGAGGCTGACAGGACGATGGTCTGCTACAAGCAAATCGACCTCGATCCGATCCGGCAAGACGGCAATCCCACAAACGATTTTCTGACTACCATCAAGTTCCGCGAACTCGGCCAACCCGAAGACGCATTGATGGGCGTGATGTATACCTACAATCCGGTCGACTCCGACATCATTATCGAAAAGAGCGATCATCCGATCTTCTACGGAACGGGATTGAAGCCAGGTGACAAACTGCCCGGCCTCCTCGGCTACGAGGTTGATCGCATGTTTGGCAATGCGCCGCCGACTACCGAGCGGCTCGCCAGATCACCGTTCACGACGACGGATGGACTCCTCGATCACTCCGACATGACGATCTACACTGCAGCGAGTGGTGCCGTGGTCTTTGCAGCGGGAACGATCCAGTGGAGCTGGGGCCTCGATGATTACAATGTCGGGCCGGGCGGACGGACCTCGCGCCTCAATCCGGCGGCACAAAAGATCACCAGAAATGTGCTGCTGCTGGCAGCTGGACGATCGGTTGTACCGGTTCGCTCGCGCCCCAGTCGCCCGCGACGCTGAGATGGGTCTGACCGTCCACGAGCTCCATCGCAATGTAGTGAATCTCTTCGCTGTCGCTGCCCGAGGGATGAGCGCTCCCGACCTCGTGGATCGTCACGATGTGAGGATGGCTCAATCCGGATGCCGACTTTGCTTCCTGAACGAACCTGCGAAGCCGGTCAGCGTTGGGGACCAGCTGCGGCGGAAGGACTTTAAGCGCGACAGTGCGCTCGAGCCTCTAATCATGAGCCTTGTAGACGTCGCCCATGCCACCGGAGCCAATATGCCCCAGGATCCGGTACTGGCCGAGCGTGGTTCCTGCCTGCAACGACTGACTCAATTCAGATGGAATCGTAGCAGACCGGGGCGATTGCAGGTCGAGCTCTGAGGGCGTTTATTGATCTGCCTCCATCAAAACGCTCAAGTGAGAGTTTTTTCGCGTCGCTCTGTCGCCCGCGTACGCGGGCTGGGCTCGTTGTCGACGCCGACATTCACCCGGCTGAAGCCGGGTGCTACGGCTCTTGCGCCGTCTACGACGGCTGGCAGCCGACCACGACTTCGCTGTTGAGGTCCCGCATGAGGGCGGCTCCTCTGATCACCGCGACGCCTTGCGAGGATCGCGATGTTCGCGTCGCGCCGGGAGGTCGCGCCAGCGTAAGTTCGTCCACACATCATGACTGCGGGACCACGGATCTGATGTTGCGCAGAAACCGTTTGACGCCCCTTCAGGCCATCACGGGCAAATGACATACTGCTCAAACGATATCTGGAGAAGATGTTCCTCGAACCACGATCATGACTGACACCAGCAACCAAAGGTATGAAGAGCATCTGAGCATCCCAGCTGCCGATTCTCGAGCGGTCGATGTTGCTTCCGTTATCCGGAGTGGTGATGTCGAGCGACTCCGCCTATTGCTCAGTGAGAGTCCCTCTATGGCAGCAGCGCGGATCGTGGATGGTTGCGGGACATCGCGGACACTCCTGCACGTCGTGGCAGACTGGCCAGGGCACTTTTCAAATGGCGCCGAAACGGTAACCGCACTGGTGGCGGCCGGCGCCGACGTCAATGCGGCGGTGATTCACGCGAACCCTGATGGCGCTCCTGAAACAGCACTACATTGGGCTGCGAGCAGTGATGACCTCGCTGTACTCGACGCGCTGGTAGACGGTGGCGCTGACCTCGAAGCCCCTGGCGCAGTCTTTACGGGTGGCACGCCGATGTCGGATGCTGTGGTGTTCGCTCAATGGCATGCTGCACGCCGTCTGCTCGAGCGTGGTGCGCGGACTACGGTCTGGCAGGCAGCCGCGCTCGGCCTGTTGGATCGTGTCACCGCGTTCTGCGAGGACTCGCCGCTGTGGAGTGACGAGATCACCAATGCCTTCTGGAACGCATGTCGTGGCGGTCAGCAAGAAACGGCTGCCTACCTTTTTGACCGAGGCGCCGGCTTGAACTGGATAGGGCACGACGGAAAAACGCCGCTCGAGGTTGCGCGGGAGAGCGGCGACAAAGATCTTGTCGAGTGGTTAAGCAGTCAGGGTGCGAAAACGGCCGAAGAGCTGCCATGAGTGCCTCCCGCACGGGAAACACACCTGATGCGAGGCTATGATCCTGGCGGAACGCGAGCCAGATGTCGGAGGCGAACTCGTTTCGATAGGGATCCGCGAATTACAATCCGGCAATGATCAAGACTCTTCTCACACTCTATTTGCTGCTCACTCCCTCTGCAGTGCATGCGTGGTCGCCCCTTCCCTGGTCGAAACAGATGGAGATCCGCGACAGGTGGCTGACCAAGCGGCACGCCACGATCCTCGAGCTCATGCGAAAGCATGGCGTGCAGATGTGGATCGTCGTCAACGAAGAGTTTCATGACGATCCATTAACCGAGCTTGTCGCCCCCGCACGCCCCTATGCCGGGAACCGGGATTTCTTTGTATTCGTCGACGCCCGCGACAAAGGGCTTCGCAGGATCGCTGTCACCGGCTTTGCAGAGGAGGCCGTGAGCCGCTTCTTCGAGTCGCCCGCTGACCCCAGACCTGCGAAAGAGGCGCTTCCCGGGATCTATCGAATGTACAGGCCCGCGCGGATCGCCCTGTCCATCGGAGGTTCGCGCGGAGTGACTCGCAGCCTCACTCACGAGAGCTGGCTTTTCCTCACAGAGACCCTGGGGCCTGAGGCCTCCAGGCGAATCGTTCCGGCCAGTGATCTCATCGAAGAGTATCTCGACACGAGGATTCCGGAGGAGATGGAAACATACCGTGGGATGGTCGAGCTCACCGAAGAGCTGGTCAAACGGACACTGTCTGGAGAAGCGATCGTTCCGGGAAAAACCACCGTGGGGGATCTTCGGCGCTGGATGTACGACGCACTCTGGGAAAAACGCGTCGACACGTGGTTCCAGCCCGATATCCGGATTCAGCGCCGCGGGATGACGAACAACAGCTCACGAGGCTTTCTCGCTGTATCTCCGGAGAGCTGGGTGGTGGAGCGCGGCGACGTGCTGCACATCGACTTCGGGATCAGGCACATGGGACTCAACACTGACTGGCAGAAGATGGCGTACGTGCTTCGTCCGGGTGAGACAGACGCCCCCGCCGGTCTCAAGCGGGCCCTGGCAAATACGATGGCTCTACAGGATGCCCTCGTCGCGCACTCCCGTCCCGGAAAGACGGCCGGCGATGTGTACAACGAGACAATGGCGCAGATGACCCGTCAGGGAATCGAAGCCAAAATCTACTCGCACCCTCTGGGGAACCAGGGACACGCGCTGGGAGCGAGCATCGATTACCGAAGTGCGCAACGGAAGGAAACGATGCCGTCCAGCAGGCGTCTTCGGAAGGGCTCGTACATCGCCATCGAGCTCAACACGCTTACGCCGGTGCCGGAGTGGGACGGTCAGAAGTTGTTTGTGATGGAGGAGGACCCTGCGCACCTTACAGATGAGGGATGGAAGTTCTTCGTACCGCGGCAGGAGGCTTTCTATTTGATCCCGTGATGCAGACTGACGCGGGACTGCAGCCCGGTCCGTCAGGTTCCGTCGAGTCGGAGCGTGTTTCCTGGTGGGAAGCGGAATCGGGAGCGGGAGCGGGAGCGGGAGCGGGAGCGGGAGCGGGAGCGGGAGCAGCATAACAGGAGCGCGGATCCCTGGAGCGCGTGGCCGGGATGTTCGATGTCGCTCTCGTGTTGCCACCGTTACAACCCTGCTACCATCGCCATGGTGCTCAACGCGGCTGCAGTCAACAGATAGGTCGAGGTTTGTTTACGCACGCTCGTTTCCAGCTTCTACACCGATTTCCACGACATCGGAGGCTGCGGCGTGATCAGAAATAGGCCGTGCCGCTGCGGCGAGCAATCTCGCGCGATGCGATCCTCAATCGTCGACGTCCATCGCATCGAGACATCATAGCGCCAACAATTCGGGTATCAGATCCCGGGCAGGCTGGAGAGGGCACGTTGGCGACTGAAGTATTCTAATGCCGGCGTTTCTGGTCGACTTCAGCAGACAGTTGAAGCTGCGGCCCCGGACGATGATGTCAGGGAGAGGTCATGGCAGAACGATGGATGTCGCGCAACGAGCCGGGTCTGTGACAGACCATCACGCTTTGATCCCGCCTCAGTCCGGGATGATTACACGGTCGAAGCGGTCGTCGACACTGTGGACGGGACTGCTCGCAGCTGGAGCAGCGGCTCTTGCCGCTGTGGGCGTGCTCAAACTGTGGAATGTGGACCTCCGCATCCCTTTCCAGACATTCGGCGATGCGATCTTTCACGTCGGAATCATCAAAGGGATGCTCGATCATGGATGGGCCCTCAGCAATCCTTCGCTGGGAGCCCCGGGCATACTCGATCTTCGTTACTTCCCGGCCATCGACAACGTCTCTCTGCTCCTGCTCAAGATCCTGTCTTATCTCATCAACGATCCCGCTCTTCTACTGAACCTTTTTTACATTCTTACGTTTCCCATGATCGCCGCCTCTGGAGCGGCTGTGGCGCGGTCCCTCCGACTATCTGCATCGTCTTCGTTTCTGGTCGGCGTTCTTTACGCGTTCCTTCCCTACCACCTGCTCCGGCATGTAGGTCATCTCTTTCTCGCCTCGTACGCGGTCGTCCCCATTGCGATCCTTCTCGCGTTGCGACTCTTCGAGCGCGAGTCACTGCGGTCATCCAGAAGAGCTCTGATCTTCACTCTTCTGGCTGTCCTGATCGTCGGTTCATCCGGCCCCTACTACCCGATCTTTGCAGCCGGCTTCGTCGTAGCTGCCGGAGTTTTCGCGTCGCTCGCTCATCGGACGTTTCGTCCGCTCGTGAAGGGCCTGCTCACATCCGCGCTCATCATCGCCACGATGCTGGTCAACTTTTCTCCGTCCATCATCGCGGGGCGTCGCGACCCCATGGTGAGCGGGGGGAAGCGCACGCATGGCGAAGCCGAGTTCTACGGGCTCAAATTTGCGCAGCTCGTCCTCCCGGCGCGGAATCATCGTCTTCCCGCTTTTGCGGAGGTGGGGAGACGCTACGCCCAGGCACCCATGGTCAACGAGAACGGCACCTCCACACTGGGGCTGATCGGATCCGCCGGGTTCCTCCTCCTCCTGTTCTGGCTTCCTGCAACAGCAATGAGGAATCGAGCGGGCGTGGTTAGGAGGATGGAGCCAGCTCACAGCCCTCCGAGTCAGCAGGATCATCATCACGATCTTTTCTCTTCATTGAGTGTTCTGACCCTGTTCGGATTTCTGGTTGGAACTGTGGGTGGCATCGGCTCGGTCATGGCTCTCCTCATCACGCCGCAGGTGCGCGCGTACAACAGAATCAGCGTTTTTCTTGCTTACCTTTCCCTTCTTGCCGCGGGACTTGTCCTGGATCGACTGTCGGCACGTTTTTCTGCTCGCCGAGTGCGCGAAGAGAGAGGGATCGCACCGCGTCACCTCACGCCATGGGTGGTCGCGCTGGCTCTGGTGGCTTTCGGGATCGTCGATCAGAGTGGCCGTGGAACGAGTTACCGGCCGCGCGATCCCGGTTTCGAGTCGCTGCCCTCGTTCGTCCAGGCGATTGAACGAAGCGTTCCGGCCGGGTCGATGATCGCGCAGCTCCCCTACTTTCCTTTCCCCGAGAACGGCAAGGTTGCGCAGGTGGGAGACTACGATCACCTTCGTCCCTATCTATTCTCACGGCAACTTCGCTGGAGTTATGGCTCGGTAAAGAACTCGGGCGCGGACCTGTGGCAGGAGCAGAGCTTCCTCATTGATCGGGAAACGCTTCCTCGACTGGCTCTGGCCGGATTCGGCGGCGTGTACATCGACCGGCGGGGCTGGCCCGACCGCGGAGCCGCCCTTGAAAATTCTTTAGCAATTGAGCTGGAACGACTGCCCATCCGCAGTGGCGACGGACGATATCTATTCTTTGATCTCGGACCCTATGCGCAGAAGCTTCGAGGAACTCTCGGGCCCGACTGGACATCCGCCAGTGACCGAGCGCGGTATCCTCTTTTACTGGCGTGGGGACAAGGATGCGACCGATTGGAATCGGATGTCGCGGAAACGTGGAGGTGGTGTGGCTCTTCGGGAACCCTGCGGATCGAAAACGGTCTGAAGCGAAACCGTCCGGTCATCATGGAAATGCGGGTAGCTTCCGGAGTAGATAACCCGGCGACTCTATGGGTCACCGGCTCGCTCTGGAAAGAGGTCATTTCGATCCCCACGGGAGGGACGCTCGTCCGACGGTCCTTCACAATTCCTCCCGGCCACAGTTTCGTACGTCTGCGGACGGATGCGGAACCGTTGACGGCGGTGGAGGACTCTCGTGCGTTGAACATCCGGATTACCGGGTTTCAACTGAGAGAGCTGGAGATTTCAGCGGCGGCGCCGCGAGCACCGCGTGTCACAGGCAGTACTGACAACTAGTGGGTTTACGTTCCATCAACTCGGGGCGGTGCTTCACGTTAGATGGGTGTGCACTCGGTGGTCACGGGGTTCTTTGCAACGTCGAGTTAGGCTCTCCTGCCTCGAGCTATGCGTCCCCCCCGAGCAGCGGCTTAGATCTGCTTTTTCGGGGCCTTGACCACGCGCGTACCCTTGCCCGAGACGCGCATCAGTGTCCTGAGGGCCTCGTTGACGGCCTGCGAATCAGGAAAGATCTTAATGAGTTCGGGCGCGATCACAACCACGTTGCTGCCCTTTGCATATTCGGCCGCGTATTTCCCGCGCACCCCTTTGCTGAAGTCGTAATGCGCACGCATTTCCTCGGGCTGCTTAGACGCTCTCTTCATATCGCTTTCGTTCGCCGGAATCGGCGCGTCTTGCACCAATGATTCGGATAGTTTTCCCGCGGATCGAGTGCCATACAACCAGAATTCTCCCACGGTTTGATTCTCCGACCAGTATGAATCGAGCTTCTCCCTCGGAATGGTCGGGATCCGTGATGGTCGTCGAGAGCCAATCTGCGAGCGTCGTGACCGACTCGTCGAACGATACGCGGTGCTTTCGAAGGTTTTTGGTGGCCTTGCCGGCGTCCCATTCAAACTTCACATGGTCAGTGTACGCTAGCGACTGACGGACCCCGGTTCACCGGTGAAAGCCGCCACACTACCCGTTCACGTCGGTCACGTTCAACGCCGAAGCAGTTCACGTCTCCGCATCGCGGATGGAAGCGTAGGTCCTGGCAAGGCCGAGTTCGAGTCGCACGGGCTCGGGCAGGCCGGCGAGCTTTCGTAGCTTCGTTCCATCCAGGACGCTTCGCATCTGCTCTCCCGGTTTCGCAGGCCCGTTCGTCGCGTCCTCTCTAACGCCGGCTGCCTCACAAAGACCACTGTAAAGCTCATTGACCGAAGTCTCGATCCCGGTGCCGACATTGAACGCTCCGTCGATTCCTTCCGCGGATGCGGCCATATTCGCGCGCACGACATCTTCCACGAAGACGTAGTCGCGCGTCTGACCGCCTGTCCCGTTGATCGTTGCGCCCTCACCCGCCAGCAGCTTCCCTCCGAAGATCGCGACGACTCCCGCTTCGCCATCTTTCCTCTGCCGAGGTCCGTAGACGTTGCCGTATCTGAGAGACACGGCCGAGATGCCGAAACCGACCCTGAAATAATGGAGGTAATGCTCGATCGCAAGCTTCGAGCAGCCGTATGGTGAGAGTGGCGCAACCGGGTGGTCTTCCGTCTGAGGTACGAAGTGCGGCTCCCCATACATTGCGCCGCCACTCGAGGCAAAGATGAGTTTCTTCACACCTTTATCGATGGCTTTCTGAAAGAGTCGCAACGTGCCGACGATATTGACGTCGGCATCGAAAGCAGGCTCGGCTACTGAGCGTCGAACGTCCATCTGCGCTGCATGATGGCTGACGAGATCGATCGGCTTCGCCAACGCCTTGTCGATCGCCGCGTCGTCGCGGATGTCGCCTTCGATGAATGTCGCTGCCGCGTTGATGTTACGACGCTCCCCGGTCGAGAGATTGTCGAGAATGGTCACGTTATGACCGGCTGCCACGTAGGCATCGGTGATGTGGGAGGCGATGAATCCGGCACCGCCGGTTACAAGAATATTGAGCGATTTCATCGTGATCTCTTCAGGCCTGACCGCGTCATCGGAATCGACGACACAGCCAGGCAATGGAGGAGCTTAAACTGCGTCGGAGAGGCTGCTGAAGGTGAACTGCGTTCGAATCGCCGGGCAGATGATTGGAAAGTCCTCAGACTCGCTTCCTCGGGTTCGCACGGCCACGCTCATCGCGTCCATCTTCGAGAAGACCGAAATGGGTGAGTCATTCCAGCGGAAGTTCTTCACCGGATACTTGATCCGCCCGTTCTCAACCAGGAATGTGCCGTCTCTGGTTAGACCCGTCAGGAGAATGGACTGAGGGTCGACGAAGCGGATGTACCAGAGCCGGGTGACGAGAACGCCTCGCTTCGTGCTCTTGATCAGATCAGCAACGCTCCCCGTTCCACCGGCCATGATCAGATTCTGCGGAAACGGTACCGGCTCCTTGTTCTGCTTCTGAGCCCAGAAGCGCGAATATCCCAGGTTGCGCACGTTGCCCTGCTCGATCCATGGAACTCGCGCAGTTGGGAATCCTTCACCAGTGAAAGGGGCAGCGGGCAGGCGCGGGTCTCCCGGATCGCTCGACAGCGAGAATTGCTCAGAGAGGACTTTCTGCCCGATCTTGTTGCCTCCGCCGCGCACTGCGAAGAACGAGCGTCCCTCGTCCGACGAGCGTGCGTCGAGGGAAAAGGTCATGTACTGTAGAAGGTCAGCCACCGCTGCGGGCTCGAGAATGGTCGTATACGTGCCCGGCTCCAGCGATCGCGGCCTCGCTGACAGGAACGCTTTGTCGACGGCTGTCTTTGCCAGCGCGGCTGGATCGAAGCGGGCAATGCTCTCGGAATTGCTTCCCGCCCAACCTGATCCTGTACCGTCTGCGGTTCGTGCCGTGGAGGAGAACGTTGCGAGCGATTGCCTCGTGAATCCGAAAAGTCCCTTTGAGTTCCCGATCGCACTGTACTGGCCCGAGTTGGTGAAAAATCCCGCTGCCACGACTTTCCTCGACTTCGCTACCTCGATCGCGCGCTTTGCGACCAGAGCGCGAACTTCGGGCGCTGCATGCGCGGTGGCCTCATCAAAGCCGCCTGGCTCTATGAAGCGTTGCTCACCGAGCATCGGCATCCGCTCGGGGTCTTCGGGAGCGAAGCGTGCCGTCTCTTCCGAACGTCGAACGGTCCTCTCCAGTGCGGCGTCGTCAAACTGGTTGATCGACGCACTTCCAGAGCGCTTCCCAAATGATGACGTAATGCTTGCAACGATGTTCGACGTGCTGCCCGATGTCGTCACCTCGTTACTGGCAAAGCGGAGATTGGCACTGTCCTCCCCTTCGATCGAGACGGAGCACTCGTCGGCCCTCGAGAATGCCAGGATCTTACTAATCAGCGCGCGCGATTCATCTTTGGTCAGACTCACACTTTCCTCGCAGTATTCAGAATGTTGATGTTGCGGAAGCGTGTCGGCGTGCAGCCGTGAGAGACCGCATTGGATTGCCCGGGCTCCCCTTTGCCGTCATTGAACGACCCTCCGAGCTCATACCCCTCGGACGCGATTGCGTCGCATGAGTTCCAGAACTCGGGGGTAATGGCCTGGTAGGCGGCGTCCTCGATCAGCCCAACGACTTTCCCATCTCTGATCTCCCAGAAAAGCTGCGCTGAGAACTGAAAGTTGTAGCGCTGCTGATCGATCGAATAGGACGAGCGGCCGGCGGCCATAAGGCCTTTCTTCGTCCCGGCGATCAACTCTTCGAGAGCGAGCTTCTCTTTGCCCGGCCGAAGCGACACGTTCGGCATCCTCTGGAAGGGCACGGATGCCCACGAGTCTGCATACGACGTTGCGTATGAGCGATCGCGCTTGATCCAGGCAGCCTGCTCGCGTGTGATCTGGTAGTCGACGAAGATCCCGTCCTTGACGAGGTCCCATTCCGTGGTGGGCACGCCGTCATCATCATAGCCAGCCGTTGCAAGACCATCCCGTTGCGTGCGATCTGCGACGAAGTTGACGATCCGCGAACCGAGCTGGAACTTGCCGAGCTTCTCCGGCGTGAGGAAGGAAGTCCCTGCGTAGTTCGCCTCGTATCCGAGCGCGCGATCAAGCTCGGTCGGATGACCGATCGATTCATGGATCGTGAGCCAGAGGTTGGAGGGAAGAAGAATGAGATCGTATTTACCCGGCTCGACGCTCTTTGCAGTCAACTTCTGAACCGCTTGCTCGGCCGCCTTGTTCGCCTCTTCCAGCCACGGCCAGCTCTCGATGTACTCCCAACCTGCCCCCATCGGCTCAGCGAGCGTATTGCGCGTTTTGAACTTGCCGGCAGCGCGATCGACGGCGGTGACGGTAAACGAAGGATTACTTCGGATGATGACCTGCTCGATCTCAGACCCTTCCGTTGAGCCGAAGAGCTTCTCTTCTTTCGCGAACGACATGGAGGAGTTGCAGAACGCAGCGCCCTTGACCTTCAAAGCCTCCGCGTTGATTGCGAGCAATAGATCGACTTTTCGCTCGATCGGGATCTTGAAAGGATCTTTCGTGAGAGGGGTTTGCCACGTGTCTTTGAACGCCTTGACGGGCACCAGAGTGACCGGCCTGGTCTGCGCCACACGGTTGGCCTTCGCGATTGCGACGGCCTCAGCTGCGACACGGTCGATCTCGGCGGGCTCCACGCGGCTGCTGCCGGCGAAGCCCCAGGTTCCATCGACCAGCACACGAATGCCGACCCCGAAGGATTCAGAGCTCGAGATGCTCGTGACGCGCTTCTCTCGCGTCGAGATGCCTTGCCGCGTGAAACGCGCAAAGCGGACATCGGCGTAGGAAGCGCCTTTGGACTTTGCGGTGTCGAGGGCCCGCTTGACGAGGTCACGCATGATCGAGCTCCAGTCCCAGAACGTAACGATCGCGTTCGTCGGCGGGGAGACGGGTGGAAAGCGCCTGGTGTTTCGCTGCTTCGAACGAGCGGCCGCCGAGGCCGGGACCGGACGCATGGGCCGTGTAGGGATCACCTTCGATCCACGCCGGCCCGTCGCCGGGAAACGTCGGCGAGGACGAAGCCTGAGTTTCGACCGCAAGCGCCGTCGCGCACGCAGCGGCGGTAGAGACAATTACGAATTCACGTCGTGAGAGTGTCATGGGTGAAGGCTATCAGAGGACGGGGCGAATGCAGAATGCAGAATGACGCGAGGGCCTGGCGGGTTCGAGGAGTGTGCCGCTGGAACTGGCAACGATTTTTCATGAGCCATCGCTCGAGGAGATTTAACCATCATGTTCAAACAGTCATCTGTATTTCTGCTACTGACCCTTACGGTCCTGCCCGCATGCAAAAGCGAGCTGGACAACAAGCCTGATGCCGCGATCGTCGAGACCTCTACGACATCGACAGAGGTGCAGGCGCCTGCCGTCGCGGTTGTCACCACGACTCATAACGTGATCAAGGAAAAGAGCTCGATCCGGTTCGTCGGAGCGAAAGTCACCGAAGATCACCCGGGAATGTTCAAGCAGTTCGACGGAAAGATCGCGTACGCCGGTAACAAACCTGTGAGTGTCGAGTTCGATATCGACGTGACGTCCGTCGATACCAAGATCGCAAAGCTCGATGGCCACTTGAAGTCGCCCGATTTCTTTGATGTCGCAAACCATCCGAAAGCCACGTTTCGCTCGACGTCCATTGAGCCTGGCGCGGGGGACGGGACGTATACCGTCACCGGCAATCTGAATCTTCGAGGGGAAGAGAAGACGATCAGCTTCCCGGCGAGTGTGATGATGATGCCGGACAGTGTTCACGCGACTTCAGAGTTCAAGATCAATCGTCAGGACTACAAGGTCTCGTACACGGGAGCAGCGGACAATCTGATCAAGGACGATGTATTGATCAAGCTCGATCTGCACTTCCCCCCGCCCCCGCCAGCCTGAGGACTCTGAGCTCGCGGACGGGCAAAGCCTTTGGAGTGCGGCAGCCGCAGCTGCCGCTTTTGTTTCGAACCGCGCGAACCCAGCACCACGAATCGCACAGAATCGGCGATGTGACACAGAAAGCGGCAGCTGCGGCTGCCGCACTCCAAAGGCTTCGCCCGCAAAGGTGTAGAGCTGCCGGCAAAACCTTTACTTTCTCTTGTAGTGAATCTCCATCATTTTGAACATTTTTCCGTTCGGTGCGGGGCCCCACATCTCCATTTTGTGGTGATCAGAGTCGACGACTGTCAGAGTTTCTTTGACCGCCTGCAACTTGCCCGTCATCGGATCGGACACCATCCCGCTGAGCTTCATCCCGTCTTTATCGACTTTGCCGGACACCATCATCGGCGCCGTGCTCATGTTGTCCATCCATGACGAGACGTACTTTTTATTGATGTTGTCGTAACCGGTATAGCCAACACCCTCGAACGGCTGGTCCATGAATGAGCCCGTAAAGCGCTGCTCGAGGTAGCGACCTCCGAGAACCATTTTGTGCTCCGAGCTTCCTGTGGAGATCATGGGAGGCGCTCCCGGCTGCATCCACGATGAGACGCTGGCGCTCCAGCTCCCCTCGAAATCCTTCAGTCTCGAATGAGCATCGCCAGGGGTCATCGCTTTCATCCATGCGGCCATCATGGCCTGCTCGTCATGAGCGGCGGATTTCTTGCCCTTGCTCTTGCTCTCGCCTGCCATTGCGGGAAGTCCGGCCACAATCATGAGAGCGGTCGCTGCTGCCAGTACCTTGAGTTTCATTTGTTCCTCCTGTTGATGGATCAGTTTGGGAAGGCGGAATTCTACCGCAACAGAGTTCTCATCCCCTCGCGGAAGAAATCCGACTGTGAGGAGGACCAGTAAGACCCCCTTGCGCGCACGGGTCCCTCAGTTTCCTTGCATGTACGGACACCTGTTTCTACCAGGTGGAGAAAGATTCTTCCCGTACAAGATGTCTATCAGCGCGTCAACGAACGATCGGTGGGGCTTTTCCGAAGATGCCAGCCGGCACTACGGCGACTGGCTCGCGGGCGACTTGGCGATCGCCTTGTCGAGATCGGCGACAAGCCGGGAAGACGCGGTCGCAGTATCCTTTCTTCGCCTGCCGAGCCATTCTTCGAACGCTACGCGTAATCTGGCTTGACCCTTGTCGTCGCCAGCCGTGGATGGCGGCGTGCGGTAGTAATGCACGAGCTTGTCGAGCGCTGCCTTTCGCTCACCCGGATCCGCCGCCTCGTAAAAGCTGACGAGCGGAGCCCACCTCTGCTTGAGTGGATATACCTCCTGAAACAACGTCACGAACACATGCGTCCAGGTCTCCAGCTCGCGGTCTGAAATTGGCCGCGGGTCACCAACGTGATTTTTTGCGTGAAACAGTTCATGTGCGGCGGACAGGCGGGTGAACACCGGGCTCCGGGAGTCGAGCGCTCGCGGTCCCAGAACGACATACGGTTTGCCTTGTGCCAGAAAGTAGTAGGCCGGGCCTTCGAGCCGGGTACCGCTCGACGCGTAGGTCGTCTTCTGATTCAGACGCGCATCAAAGTTCACAACCGGCGCAGGCTGATTATCTTCCGGATGCACCTGATCGCTGTGCTGCGTTCCCGACGGGCGGACTTCGCTCGAGCGCAGTGCTTCGCGTACGAGAGCCAGCATCGCCTCGTGCATCTTCGCCTCGTCCGTGAGCGCCTTGGCCTCGGTGACTTTCTTTTTCCACTCGACCAGCGCCGGATCGGCGACGGCCTGGGCAGACGCAGATAGTGCATGAAAAGCGACAAGCGAATAGATGGAAACATTCAATATTGCTTTGATGAATCTCATGGTTGTTGTCAGCTCCCCGCCGGCGTACCGGCAATCGCATTTTCGAGATCGTTCACGAGCCTGGACGAGCTCATGTCCTTCCTCCTGGCCACCAGCCATTCTTCGAACGCAGCGCGCACCTTGGGTACGGCGTCGCCTTGGACGGTTGCAGACGAAGGGTCGCGGTAATAGGCGGAAAGCCGGTCAATGGCCGCCTTCTGCTCGACCGCACTGGCCTCATCGTAATAGCTCAGCATCGGACGCCAATGCTGCCTGAACTGATACACATCGTGAAAGAACCTCACGAACATCTGCGACCACGTCTCCAGCTCCCGGTCCGGGTTGGATCGGGGGTCGCCCACATGATTCATGGCGTGAAACATTTCGTGCTCGGCCGCGAGGCGGGTGAGCAGCGGACTGCGTGGATCGAGCGCCGCCGGTCCCAGCACGACATAACCCGTGCTTCGGAAACTGAAGTAGTAGCCGAAGTTGTTTTGCAGCGAACGCGTGCTCGTGCCGGCGCGCGACTGAGCTGAGCTCTTCTGGTTGAGGCGAGAGTCGAAGTTGATGAGCGGCGCAGGCTTGTTGTCGTCAGGATGAACCTGGTCCGGGTGCAAGTCGCCCGAGAGCTGCACCTCGCGAGAGCTCAGTGCCTCGCGTACGAGCGCCAGCATCGCCTCGCGTTTCTGTGTCTGATCATCTAACGCTTTCGCTGCTGTGACTTTCGTTCGCCAATCCGGTGAGGTGGCGGCGGGAACTGGCTTCTCCTGCGTCACTACGTCCGGCACGGGCGCGGGCGCGTCCTGCCTCACCAGACTCGACGTGCAGAATGTAAGTAAAACTGGAGCGGCGAAAAGGATGAGACGGACCTTCATCATCGTGGTTGCAACCCCTTTCGACTTGGGCCAGCGCGATCGAGCGCTGCGATGACCGAAGTCGGCGTGATCATTTCGGAGAGGGCAATCGGATTCCGCAGCTGACCCGCAGGGAACACGACGTAGAACGGGACACCAACGCGGCCGAACCGGGCCAGAAGGCGCGTGATGTCGGGATTCCGTCTCGTCCAGTCCGCCTTCACCGCGGTCACCTCCAGTTGGCGAATGCGTTCCTGTACTCGTGATGACGCGAGCACGGTTCGCTCGTTCACCTTGCAGCTCCAGCACCAGTCGGCAGTGAAATCGACGAACACCGTTTCGCCACGCTCGACGCGCTGTCTCAAATCCGACAGGGCGAATCGCTCCCATCGAATCCCTGTGGTTGCTGGCGCATCTGCGCCAGCAACCGCTACCGGCTCCCGCCAGCGGAGCTCATGCTCCAGAGCCCAGAAGTACCCACCGGCGACGAGCCCAAGAGCAGCGAAGCGCCACATTGCGCGCGTGCCGGCGCCGGCGGTGGAAGGAATCTGCCCAACAACCCACACTGCAAAGGCAACGACAGTGAGGAAGACCAGCGACCAGACGATACCTTCCGGTCCGAGTTGCGCGCCGAGAACCGATAGCAGCCAGACGACGGTAGCCAGCAGTACGAACCCCATCGCCTGTTTGAACCGGATCATCCATTCTCCCGGCCGCGGCAGCCAGCTGAGTAAGGCCGGGTGCCATGAGAGTACGACGTATGGCAGCGCCAGCCCGATGCCTACCGCCGTAAAAGCGAGAAAAAGAATCAAGAGCGACTGGGTGAACGCAAATCCGATCGCTGTGCCGAGAAACGGTGCCGTGCATGGCGTAGCCATGACCGTCGCGAGCATGCCGTGCATGAACGCTCCGCCCCGCCCTCCGGCCCCAGCGACGGATCCTGTCAATACAGGCCCGGAGATCTCGAAGACGCCGAACAGGTTCATCGCAAATACGAGCACGACCACGCTCATGATCAGCACGAAGATGGGCGACTGAAACTGGAATCCCCAGCCGACCTGCTCAGCGGTGGCCCTGATTGCCGCAACAGCCGCGACCAGAATCCAGAACGAAACGATGACGCCTCCGGCAAACATCAGCCCCAGCACCCGAGTGCGGCGCTGGTCGTGCCCGGCCTGCTGTGCGAAAGAGAGTAGCTTGAGGGAGATCACAGGCAGGACGCACGGCATGATGTTGAGGAGCAGCCCGCCGAGAGCGGCGAATATCAGCAACTTTACGAACGAGAGATCACCGGAGGTACCGGAGGTTGTGAACTCTTCGGACAACCAATCATCGGTGCTGTTGGCGGCTGCCGGCGGCGGCGCGACTGCAAGAGGCACTTCCTCGACCGATCCCTCGACCGGTCGCGGCGGCTCAGCCGGCCCCGTGTCCGTCGCTGGCAGCACGGCGGCCGCCACGGGGGTGAGCGCGACCTCAGCCGACACGTCAAAGCTTCCGCGGTCGGTCGCCACAACGCCGCTGATGCGACGAGCCGTTAGACCTGGCTCGTCCAGCTGCGCCGAGAACTCGACTCTCGCGCCTTTGACGGTGATCCTGCCGTGGTCGATCGCAAATCCCTCAATCGTCCTCGGAAAAAAGCGGAGGATCCGCCTGCCCGAGACGTCGAGGTCGAGGCTGAAGAACCATCGATCGGTCTCCTTCCGAGCCCGCGCCTGCGTGATCCGGATGCCCGAGCCGGATCCAGCCGACGGAACCCTGGCAGCGAATCGGCGAATGGTGGCCATATCATCCGACGCCTCGATCTTGCCGACCGGTAGCGTGAGCTCGAGGGCCGCGTCACCTGGAATGCAGAGCTTCTCGCACACCAGCCAGTCCGCCCTGGCCTGGAGCGTGAGAGATTCGCCAGGAATCGCCCGCGGAACTGAAACCGTGGTGAGCAGAAGAGTCTCGCGTTCGTATCCGAATACGGTGACGCCACCCTGTTCCTGGTACCGTTCCGGTTCGGGCCATCGCAGGGCTGATGTCGTCAGGCCCGCGGGAAGCTGCCACTCGACCTGAATCGGCAGCGCTGTGTCGCCGGGATTCTCCCAGTAGACATGCCAGCCCGGCGCAACCGTCAGGTGAACGCCCAGCGTGAACGTACTGCCCGGCTGGACGCGGACGGTATCCGCGACCAGCCGGGCGGTGACGATCGTCTTCCCCTCGTGTACCTGAGCGGCTACCACCGGAGCGTGCAGAAGGAGCAGCGCTCCGACGAGCGCACCGAGCCGCGTCATGAGGCGTTCAGAACTCCCAGCCGAACGACAGCTGGCCCGCACGTGGGCGTTGCACGCCAAAGAGAGTGTTGTAACTGGGACTGGCGATGTTGCTGGAACCGTAACCGAGTCGCGCGTTGGCATTGGCCACGTTGTAGACCAGGGCAGTGACCCGGAACTGGTTCGCTCTCATCTGAAACGTCTTCTGGAGTTGAAGATTCAACAGCTTGGTGCCCCCGATCCCACGGCCCACTCTCTCGGATGGCGGGGCTACCAGCAGCGTCGGGTTGAACAGAGGGTCGGCGACCGTTCGGCCGTTCGACAACGTGATCCTCGGGGCAGTCGTACCTGCCGGCAGAGCCTGGTATGTATCGTACGAAAACGTGTTGGAGAACAAGCCGAAATAGGCACCGGCGGTCACGCCGAAAGGCAGGGTGTAGCTCCCCGACAGCTTCAGATTATGCCGTCCGCCACGTTCCTGTTCAAAGAACTCACTTGCCTGGTCGCCATATGCGAACTGCAGCGCGGCGTTACCGGCAGAGAAGTACCCGTACTCCCCTTCCTGCTTGTCCAAAGCGTATGTATAGCTTCCGTTCAACTGCCATCTGTTCGCCAGCCGGCGGTTGGCCCACAACTGTACGGATCGGTAGCTGCGTTTGATACGACCCGTGTCCACGATGTCGATGAGCGAGTCGAATCGTGGATCGACGCGACCAATGAATTTTTTGTTCGGGATGTCGAGAATCAGGTTGCGATCGACGGCCTCGGCGAAATGACCAAACTTGCGCTGCACGTACGAGAGATCGACGGCAACCTGTCCGGGGAGCTGGCGTTGCACGGACACCACATACTCGATGACGGAAGGGACGGGGCGCGAGACGTTGCGCTGGGTGGTGCCGGCCGATGGGGCGCCGGTCGTGAAGATGTCGAGAACACCGTTCACCTTGCTCGATTCCGCGGTATCGAACACGATGGTGTTGGGAAAGAACGTGAAAGCGAAATCGAGCGCAAACTTCTCTCCGATCCGCGACACACTCGACTTGACAACGGTCTTGTCGTCGATCTGGAAAGCGACACCGAGACGCGGAGACCAGGATTCATAGTCGAGGAGCGGCTCGGCCCTTCCTTCGATGTCCGTATGATTGGTTTCGTAGCGGATTCCCCCGTTGACCGTGAGTCGCCGACCGGGCCGCCAAGAGTCCTGAATGGCGAACGCATACCCTCGGTCGATCGTGTCGTTTTCAACCCCGCCGAGGGGCCGGGGGGTCAGCACCCTCCAGAGCTGACGCGGACCGAACTGCGCAGAATCGCGGTACTGCTCGACAACGTTGAGGCGCAGCCGGTTCAGCCGGCGGGTGCGGGGGTACAACTCAGTGGAGAGCTTGACATCGTGCGAACCGCCTGCCGTGAAGCTTTGCGTGAAGGATCCCGCGAAGTACGGCCGCGTCTGCTCATTCGTCTGGTCGCGATCGTAGTTGCCGCTGGTGGTGTGGATGGAACCGGCAGCGTTCGCGAATTGCGTGCGCGGCGCGTCGCCGTTCCGGCCGTTGGTCGTGTTCGGCTTGTCGAAATAGCTGGCCAGCACGCTGACCAGGGCGTTGTCGCCGATCTGGTAGTCCCAATTGAGACCGGTCATGTAGCCGCCGAAGTGGCCTTGCGGAGTCGCGTCGATCGTGAAACTCGGGGTCCCGAAGCTGGGGTCGTCAAGTCGCCGGTCGCGTTGATAGGTATAGGTCAGATTGTTGCGACTCGTCGGCTGGAACGTCAACTTTCCATAGATCTCGTGGCTGCGAACCTCGTTTCGATAGGCCGACACATTGAAGATTCCCCTGCTCTCGTGAAGATATTTTTCCGTGCCGAAGAACCAGAGCCGGTCGCGCAGAATCGGTCCGCCGAGGTGGATCTCGGGGTAGTAAGTCTCAACGTCGGCCGGAACGGTTCCAGGAAAATTTGTATCGTTGAAGGATTTGGGTGTGAGGAAGATTGATGCTCCCCCACCGAACTCGTTCCCGCCGCTCCGCGTGACGATGTTCATCAGACCGCCGGTGCCGAAGCCCGACTGCGCTTCGAAGGCGCCGGTGCTGATCGCCACTTCCCGGATCACTGCCTGATTCAGGTACGTCGTCGTACCCGCGTTCACATGATCGCCCGCATCAATCCCGTCCACGAACACCTTGTTCTGTGTTCCTCCCGCGCCGTTGATGCTTGGCGAGACTCCGGATCCCGATGTAGCGAGACTGTCCCGCACGCCGGGCGCAATCACCCAGAGGTCCGTGTACTGCTGGCTCGTGCCGAGCGGGATCAGGGCGATGGCGTCGGAAGTTACGGTGTAATTTCGCGACGTGTTCCGAAAGTCGATGACCGGCGGGTCCGCTGTTACCATCGTCGTTTCTGACATCGTGGCCATCGCCATACTGAAGTCGACGGATGCCGTTTGATTCACTCGTACTTCGACGCCGGGGCGGACCACGGCCACAAATCCGCCCAGTTGCGTTCGAACTTCGTATCGACCGGGAGGGAGCGGACGGATCACGTACTCTCCGCGGTCGTTTGTCACGGCGGTTTTCGTCCCCATGAGGGCGGGGCCTGCGACTGACACCGTTACGCCGGGAAGTACGGCATTCGATGCATCCGCAATGGTGCCGCCAATACTGCCGCTCGTCTCCTGCCCGAAAGCCAGCGACGTCATAGTCAGCGAAAAAATCAGAAGCACAAATTGAATTTGACGTTTCATGGAGCCTCCTGTTGTGTTCATCACTTCGCTGCCACGGCCGTTTCAGCAAGCAACTCTTTGATTTTGGTTTTGATCGCAGTCAGATCGCCGCCACCCCGGTGCTCGAGCCGGACGACGCCTTTCCGGTCGATGAGGAAGGTATGGGGGATCGGCGACACGCCGTACTCGATGTGAGTACCGTTCTTCGGGTCGACTACCACTGGCCAGGGCAGCTTCTGCCGCTCGAAAAAGCGTTGCACCTGAGTCAACGTCTGCCTGGAGAGATTGGTGATGCCGAGGATGACAAGACCCTGAGGTTTGAACTCGTCGACCCAGGTGCGCATCTCCGGGTACATCTCGATACATGGCTTGCACCATGTCGCCCAGAAATCGAGCAGCACGACTTTCCCCTGAAGACTCTTGAGAGTCTGGGTTTTGGACCCGATCCAATCCGCAGGCTTGAGCGCCGGTGCCGATTGCTCTAGAAGCGATTTCGAATCGACATCGCGCGTGTCTACCGCTTTGCCAAGACTCTTCTCCCAATTCGGACCTTTCGAGGCCAGAGAGAACGGGAGCGGCGGTTGCCCGGCGAAGACAAGCTCGCGCTTCTTGTCATTGTTGAAGTCGCCGGCCGCAAACGTCTGTGCCTGCGCCCCCGCGGTCATGCCTCGCCATCCCCCGGCGCTCGTACGTTCGTACACTCGAACCGATCCACCCAGGGTCGCATTGAGTGACGCCCATGCCACAATTTCCGGTTTCCCGTCGCCGGTGAGGTCGACCAGATCGATCTTCTCGAAGCGGAGGTGGGCATCAAGGTCTTCGATCAATTCGTACTTCCAGTCGCTCCCCTGCCGCGAGACCAGTCCGATACGACAACGCGCCAGTTTGCCGTAATTGGAATGCCACCCATCGGCCACCACGATCTCGTCCCTCTCGTCGCCGATCAGATCGCCCACAGCGATGGAAGAAACGCCTCGGGTCACGGGTAAGGCGATCCGTTTATCACCGTCGATTACAAACGCACCGCCGATGGCCGTCGTCTCAGTCGGTGAGGCAGGATCGCCGTAGGGCCGGCCGACGACAATCATCGACTTGCCTTTCTCCATCACGTCGCCTGCATCGACATGTGCGCCCATCCGGATGGAGGGCATTTCCGTAACGGTCCATCCGTCGCCGGATCGTTTCGCTACGCGAACATCGACGAGGTACTTGGAAGCAAAGTAGGCGAACAGGATCTCTTTCTGTCCGTCACCGTCGAGATCCTTGACAACCAGGGAGCTCACCTCCGCACGTTCGGTCGGTCTCCGGTAGACTTCCACCGGCGTCCAGTCTCCTTGCGTGCGGGGCTTGTAGATTTTGATGGAAACGTCTGTCTGTGGGCCCTCTTTCGAGTTGTAGCCACCCAACCCCTCGCCCGTAACCAGTTCTTCCAGTTTGTCGCCATCCAGGTCGACCGTGGCCATCTCCGAAACGACATCCTTCACGTAGATGCCGATCGTCTGAAAGGGTGCCTCGCCATCGTAACCGATGACGCGGATTGCCTTGGTCGCCGTGTCATAAATGATCGACTCGGAAATGCCGTCGCCGGTTAGGTCGCCTGCTGCCATCGTAAAACGAGGCACGGTTACGAAGGGCTGCGCAGGCACGGCAGGCTTGGAAGCAGCTGCCTTGGCGGGTTTATCCTGAGCGGGGACGAGGGGCATTGTCTGCTGTGCGAGCGCCGCTGTTACCGTGAGCGCGAACGCGATTGATAGGTTGATCCATACAGGACGAATTCTCATATTTCAGGGATCCCTCCGAACCCTTAGCGATTAGTGGCTGGCTGCAGGATGGAGCTTCTGCAGTTCTTTCCGTGCGACTTCACTCGGGGTCATACGAACGACCCGCATCTGCTTGTTGATAAGGTCCAGGGGTGACTGCGCGTAAAACTCCGCCTCGGAGGCTTCACGAAAGACGATCCAGCGCGCATCCTGCACGCCGACGGTTCCATCCGCATAGGTAATCGTGGTCGTCAGCCGGAGTAGTCGCGACGTCGAGCTCTCAATTTCATACTGGTGGACAGCCCGAACAATGAGGGGGTCCAACGGTGACCCCTTCGTGGTAACCGTGATGTGGGAGACCTCTCCCCAACGGTCGAGCAGGTGACGTCGTACAGTAGCGCTACTCTCAGAGGTCCAGAGTGAGAGTCGACGCAACCAGTCGGCATCGCCATGCCTACTGAAATCCAGGCTGCGGACCGTCTGACGCTGTGCCAGCACGGATTCGAGTGCCAACCGTTCCTCCGGGGCGAGAGTCAGGAGTGCCTCTCTCGCCGCTGCAGTCGATGGCGAGACCTTGATCACACCCTCGTCCTGGGACCGATAGCTGATAGTGCTTCCGTCGGCCTGCTGCCAGTGACCACTCTCCGTCTGTCCTTGTGAATTGAAGTGCCGCCTGACCTGCAGGAACGTCTTATCCCCATTGTTCTGCCAGAACACCGTGAGCGAGCGCCCATCAACCGTGTTCTTGATCCCTCGGAACACCGTTTCGATCTCCCAGTGCAGGACTTTGTTAGGCTGGTATAACCACATTCGCTCGCGGGTAGCAACGTCTGCAAGAATCCTGGCTGGCCAGGCGCTGACGCTTGATACAAAGAGCAGTGGCAGAAGCAAAACGAGCAACGCGATCGCGGCTGTCGCCAGCCAGGCCGGTCGCCACCCGGCAGAGGCCCCTGGACGGGCTGGCTGAAGAGTGCCCAGGTTCAGCCAGATGCGCGCAAGCGTCGCTGCGGCCGCGTCCTGCTCGCCATCGTCCTCGACTCCGAGCTGATCCTGCACGAAAGAGCGCAGGACCGCCTCATTGTTCGTCGCCTCACTGCAATGCGCACATGCCTCGAC
The DNA here is from genome assembly GCA_035576005.1 of Thermoanaerobaculia bacterium. Lineage (GTDB taxonomy): Bacteria > Acidobacteriota > Thermoanaerobaculia > Gp7-AA8 > Gp7-AA8 > DATLXH01. Next base: position 24,377 of record DATLXH010000193.1, read on the forward strand.
GTGGTGCGCGATCAATTCGGCCTGGGCATCATCGAGGTCACCATCCATCAACCGCTGCAGCAGCAGGGGATCAGAGCAGCCCATCTCGGTTCCTCCCCGCGCCCACGACAGCGTCGCGTTGCTCGAACTCTTTCTTGAACGCAGCACGCGCTCGCTGCAGCAGCACCCCGATGTAACCCGGTTCAACGCCCGTGACGCCGGCCATCTCACGGTAGGAGAATCCTTCGGACCAGAGCAACAGCAGCTGACGCATTCTCCGCGGGAGACGACGGAGTGCTAACTGTGTCAGTTGCTGGTTCTGCAGCCGCGTCTCGAAATCCACCACGTTGGTGGGAGGCGCAGGAGCCTGCTCCCGGGCGCGCACCCGTCGTTCACGTTCCAGATCCCGTGCGGCGTTGGTGGCGACGCGGAACAGCCACGCTCGCACGTTCGGGAGCTCGGCTCCATCCGATAGCTGGCAGTGGAGCTTCATGAAGGTTTCCTGGACGATCTCCTCCGCATCAGCGCGCGAACCAGTCACCCTCCGAACGTAGCGCAGAAGCGCCGGCGCCTGGATAGCGAATACTTCGCGAAAGTACGCGCTCATAGTGGAGCGGTCCGCTCGGGGTAGCTGGGTTTCACCTTGGTTAACCAGTATGACGGGCCAGAAGAGCGTTTTATAACAGGGAGTGGTGGTGCAGTCGCCTCAGGGCGGCGAACGATTCGTAGCAGCCGGCCTCAAGCCCCGGTTGCCCAACTGCAAACACAGCGTCTTCATCCTCAGGAGCGCTTTGCGACGAAGGACTTTTTGTCCAGGCGTCGGATCATCGTCCTGGGCCGCAGGCCCCTACTCGTAACGAAGAGCTTCGATCGGATCCAGCGCCGCTGCCCGGGTCGCCGGGTAAATCCCTGAAGCCCAGCCGACGGATACGGAGACGCCGGTAGACAGAATGATCGACCAGACACTCACAACCGTGGGCCAGCCCGCGAAGGCTGCGACGATCTGCGCCAGGACGACTCCGATGATGATGCCGGCAGCACCTCCGATGAAGCTGATCGAGAAGGACTCGATCATGAACTGTGTCCGAATGTCCTGCTGGCGGGCGCCAAGGGCTCGCCGGAGACCGATCTCGCGGGTTCGCTCGAGGACGGAAGCCAGCATGATGTTCATGATTCCGATCCCGCCCACCAGAAGAGAGATCCCGGCGATCGATCCCATGACAATGTTGAAAATTCGCTGGGTCTTGCGGCTCTGCTCGAGCAAGGTCTCCGGAACGACCAACTCGTAATCCTCGGCACCAGCGTGCAGCCGATCGAGGAGCGGCCGGATCATTGAGGCGGCGACGGAGGTGGAGACGGCCGGCGCGATCTCGACCTGAAGCTCATCGATCGGCGACTCGAGCGGATCGCGCTCGAACTTTCGCATGGCAGTCGTGATCGGGACAAAGATCTGGCGAGAGCTCGATGTGAGCGGCACGTCCTGGAGCACACCATTCTTCCCTGACGATCCTTCCTGCGCCTCGAGGACTCCGATGACCTGGAGCCAGACATCATTGACCTTCACGTCCTTGCCGAGGGCTTCTGAAAAACCGAAGAGATCGCGTCGCACTGATTCGCCGATGACACAGACCTGAGCGTGCCAGATTTCTTCGTCTTCTTCGAAAAAACGTCCCTCGGAGAGCGGGATCGACGTCGACTGCGGTTGACGCCATGAGACACCGAATACCTTCGCTTTCGTCCTTGCGCCCGCAGCGATGACCTTGTAACTCTTGATCTCGATTCGTGGAAGGACACCGGTCACATGTGGGATCGCTTCCTGAATTGCTTCCGCGTCGCGCAGAGAAACGCCGAGAGACTTCTTGCGGACGGCTGGCAGGTCCTCAGGCTTGACGGCGGAGCTGCGGATGATCACGTTATGAACGCCGAGCCGGTCAATCGCTTCGAGCGCGCTCTTCTCGGCACCAGCACCGATCGAGAGCATGGCGATGACGGCACCGACTCCGAAGACCATCCCCAGCATCGTGAGTGCCGTGCGAAGCTTGTGCTTCGCCAGGTTAGAGAGTGCGCCCTCGACCGCTTCGTTGAGTGTCATCGATTAAGATCCCAGGAACGCCGGCTTCCAGCCGGCCGTACCGCCGGCATCCTGCCGGCTCTTGTTAGACGGTTTCGCGGCCGGCTGGAAGCCAGCGGTACGGCCGCCTGGAAGGCGGCGCTCCCTGGAAGCTTGCTCCTTGGAAGCCTGCTCCTTCCTCACCCTGACGCCTCCGAGCGTGCGCCACGATTGTCAGTTTCTTCCACGGGGTTCTTGAGCGCGATCACATCGCCTGCCTTCAGACCCGACGTGATGATGACCTTGCCTGCCGACGAGAGGCCTACCGTGACTCTGGCAGGCACGAATGTCTTCCCGCGCTGCGCGTAAACGATCTTGTCGCCCTTTTTCTCGAAGAGGGCCTGACGCGGGATGGCAATACTGTTCGGCAACGTCGCCAGCTCGATCGTAGCCCGTACCCTGGCCCCCGGCTTCATCACCGTGATATCCGTGCGGGCGAGCTTGAGTGTGACGCCGAAATATTGAACCGGCACGCCGCGTGTGCGAGGCTTGGCCACTTTGTCCACGCGCGACACCGTCGCCGCATAGACGACCCCCGGCGCAGAATCGACGCGGACCTCGGCCTTCTGCCCTTCGGCGACGCCGCCGGCATCAGCTTCGAGCACGTAGACTTCCGCCTTCATGACGCCCAGCTCCGGGATCTCGGCAATGGGACGTCCACTGAAGACTGTCGAACCTACCTTCGCGAGATCGCCGCGCCAGTCACGCTGCAGAACGAGAATTCCGTCGTGAGGCGCCGTCACAGTGAGCGCTCGCAAGCCCTTCTCGGCGCGGCCGATCCGCATGTCGGCCTTTTTCCTGTCGATGGCAATGATGTCGCGATCGGCTCTCGATAGCGCACCACGGATCGCCTGCACGTCGTAGGCATACCCGCGTCGTTCATTGGCGAGAGATTCGTCGATGTCTCCCTCGATCCGTTCGAAGCGTGAGAAGATCTCGTCGTCGGTGACCCTCATCACTTTTGCGGCTTCGAGCTCGAGCTCTGCCTGAGTAGCGTCGCGCTGAAGATTCTTTCGTGTGGCGTCAGTTTCCGCTCCGTGCTTGAGGATTCGATTGTCGGCCTTCGAGCGTTCGGTCGTTCCTCCGCGCAACTCGTTCACATAGTCTGTCGGATCGAAGCGGACGAGAACGTCGTCTTTTTTTACCGCGGACTGATCATCTGCGATCCAACCGATCTTCATCGGTCCCTGAGTCTCGTTGGGCGTTGAGATCAACGTTGCCTTCTCGGCCTGGAGCGTTCCTTCCGCGGTCACATGGCGCTCGAACATGCCTGTGGTGACAGTCATGACTGGAGTGCCGGAAGCCTTCGTTCGACCTGCGATTGCAAAGCCGACAGCTACGAAGACGAGTAGCCCCGCGAACAACCCCAGTCGTTGCCCCCTCTTCATTCCGCTTTCTCCCCGTCTTCTTTACGAATGAGAACGCGATCGCCTGCCCGCAAGCCAGCTGTGACCTCGACGAACTCTCTGTTACGCCGGCCGATCTGAAGGGGAACTCTGACGGACGAGAGCATCGAGCGCTTGTAGGCGAAGAGCTTCCCCTCCTCGAGGAAGATCGCTTCGGCCGGGATCGCGACTACTCCCGCTATGCGTCCCGTCTCGACGGCGCCCTGGAAGCGCATTCCCGGACGCATCTTCGAAGAGTCGATCCGATCGAGATCGATGCGGACTTTCAGGACCTTCACCGGATTCCGTGAGACCTGCTGCATCGGTCCCGGCATCGTGGCCTGCTGCTGGAGTTGTACGCTACGTCCGATATGAGCCACACGTCCCAGGAACTCCTCGTCGGGATGCGAATCGAGCCGCAGCCTCACCCGCTGATTGGCTGCGATCGTTCCCGCGTCAGATTCGTCCACTTCACCTCTGGCGCGAATTCTGGCCAGGTCGGGGATCTCCATGATCCGCTCTCCCATCCAGGCCGAGTCTCCGACTTTCTTTTTCTCGCTCCTCCAGTTCATGACGTAGACAACCGAGCCATTTCGTGGAGCGCGCAGCGTCAACCGGCCAATGTTGGTCTCGATCTCGATAACGCGGCGAGCGGCGTTCTCGTATCGGCCTTTGAGGAGGAGAATCTCTTCCGCAGCGGAGCGGCGCAGAGAGCTGAGCTTGTCGCGGCGGTACTTCGACTCCTTGGAAGCACTCGCATTATCGAGCTCGACTTCTCGACGCTCGAGTCGGCCGACAAGCTCCGGAGGTGCGTCGAGCTTGAGCGTGCTTTTCCGCAGGCGCGCGTCGGACTCGCCGATCTTGAGCTCTTCGTCTTCTTTTTCGAGCGAAAGATTCGCCTGCTTCTGATCGATCGCTTTCCGGGCGGAGTCGCGCTCGGCCCGCTTCTGTTCCAGCTCGCGATCGAGCTCGGATGAGTCGAACGCGAGCACGGGAGCTCCGGCTTTGACGTCCAGACCCTCGGGCGCCATCATCGAGATCTTGTAGTTCCAGAAATTCGGGATCGAGGGGGGCTCGAATGTAGCGGACTCGGTCGATTCGAGCTCGCCTGTCACTTCGACGGCGATCGGCAGATCGTCACGCTTGATCTCGACCCATTCGGAGTTCCGCCGCGTCGCAATCTCGCGGTGAGCCACGAACCCTGCGGTGAGGAGGATGATCGCGACCGTGACGGCGATCAGAGCGATGCGACGATTCACGAGAAGCGCTCCGTCGGAATTCCGCAGTCGGTCTTCATCGTCATCCTTTCTTCACACGCGGCAGCTCGAGTTTCTCTCCCTCCTTCACGCCCTTCTCGATCACGCACTCTTCCGCGTTGCAGGGTCCCATGGTGATGGCTCGATCGGCCCCATCGATGGCGACCCTGCCAGTGGCGCCTTTCTCACGCCGGATGAACCGCCGCTTGGTCAGCATCACATTGCGACGTGGTTTGTTCTCGATCGTGATCTTTGCGGAAAGCCCGGGTCGCATGACAGCCGGATCGATCCGGTCTAGTTTGACCACGGTTCGAAACGATCTGCGAAGCGTCAGGCGCGAGCTCTCCTGCGCGACGGGGGCGATTGCCGTCACCGTTCCGGGAAATGCTTTGTCAGGGTATGCGTCGATCGTGACCATCGCACGCTCGCCTACCGAGATCCGGCGGTCGTCCACGTCCCAGAGGTTGGCGACGACCTCCACCGTGGAAAGATCGGGCAGCTTGGCCAGCTGCAATCCCACCCAGACCCGGTCTCCGACCTGAAACTTCCTTCCTTCCCATGGATGATTGCTGATGAGGAAAAGACCCTCCCCCGGCGAAACAAGCGACACACGCGAGATCGCCTCCTCGGCGATCGAAATCTCCTGCCGGGCGGTCTCGAGGGTGAGCTCCAGGTTCCTCTGGTCCGCGTCGGCCCCTTTGTCCAACGCGCGTAGCGATTCACGCACCTTCTCGAGCTCATTCTTCGCGCGCTCGAGCTCGATCAGGTTGTCCTGCGCCTCCCGTTCCGAGATCACATCCTTCGGAAGCGCCACTTTGAGCTTCGCTTTCTCGAATGTGGAAATGCGTCGCTCGAGGTCGAACGATTTCTCGGCACCCTCTGCCTGGAGCTCAGCTCTCTTCTGAGCGAGCTGGTGCTCGGCTTCGGAAAGCCGGGTCCTCCTGTCCTCCAGTCCGGAAACGAATGTCGTGTTGTCCAGGTCGATGACCCGATCCCCTTTTCGAAGATCGATTCCGTCCTCTGCGAGCCACTTGATTGTTGACTGCCATTCCGGAAGGCTCGGGACGGACACCAGATCGGCCCTGCGAACGTCAACCTCTCCAGTCAATACGATTCTCTGGACGAGGTCTCCACGCCGCACGGACGAATCCACCTGTCGGGCAGGCGACCCTGACATGCTCTCGCTGCAGCTGCAGAGCGACCCGAGTATCACCAGCATTCCCGCAAGAGTGGCGCTACGTGGTTTCATCGATCTCACTCCTCCGATGAATCAGGCTTTCTTCTTCCACTTGATCGAGCAACCGAAAGCTTTCGATGCAGACGTCACGACTTTTCGCTTTGCGATCATCGCGTCCAGGGCGTCCGACAGACCAGCGTGCTCCCGCTCTTCAGGCTTCGCGCTGTCATCCACGTAGCCTCGATACTGAATGACGCCGGCTGCGTCCACTACAAATGCATGAGGTGTAACTCGCGCGCCGTATTTGCCTGCGACGGCACTGTTTCCATCTTTCAGATAGGGGAAGGGATAACTCTTCGCCGAAGAAAGCGCCTTCATCTTCTCCATCGATTCGCCGGGATATTTCACGTCGTCATTCGGATTGATCGAATAAAAGGCAACGCCCTTCGCGATGTAGTCGCGACCCAGCGACACGATGCGATCGTCGAACGCCTCGGAGTACGGACAGGTATTGCAGGTAAAGATCACCACCGAGAGCTTGCCGTCACCCGGGCGGAACGTCACGGGCTTGCCGCTTCGGGCGTCAGTAAGGGAGAAGCCCGGTGCCTTGTCGCCCGGAGAGAGCTCGGGCCCGGCGAATGATGCGGTTGCTACTGAAAGAGCGAAAAGTGTGAGGGCGGCTCGGATCATCACTTCCTCCTATATCCACGCTGACGTCCCACGTCAGCGCGATCGTTTCAACAACTGTTCAAGTTGACGGATCAACCCGGCTTTGGTCACGATCCCCTGCGTGCGTGCGAGCTCTTTGCCCGCCCTGTCGAAGATGATGGTGATGGGGATCTCTCCTTCGAACCGTAGAAAATCTTCGAGGGCCGCGAGCTTACCCGTGTAGTAGACGTTCTGGTAGGTGACACGGCGCTCCGCGAGAAATGTTTTCACTTTCGCCTTCGTGGCGGAACGTTCTCCCGGGATGACGTCATCGAGGCTGACACCGACCAGCCGGACATCGGCATCGCGAAAATGTACATCGACTCGTCGCAGATCGTCCATCTCCGCCACGCACGGTATGCACCAGGTTGCCCAGACATTCACGACGGTCAGCCTGGAGCTGCTGGTCTTTACAATCTCAGCGGGATTGCGAGTCTCCGGCAATGACGCAGCGGAAGCCTCGAGAGACTCGAGGAGAATCAGGATCGTCAGAACACTGGTGAGTGCAGGTTTCATGGAGACGCCAAGTGTAGGACAGACACTCCTGTCTGTCTGCCACAGGTCGGGAACACTGTTTTGAAATGAGACATCACAGATACTGCGACAGCCATGTAGGACATGGCACTCTTGTCTGTCTATCCCGGTGCAAGGGAACTTTACAAATGGGCCGCTCTGAACACGCCGACAGACAAGAGTGTATGTCCTACATTTCAGGCTTGCGTCGCACCCGGTCGAAGGCGGCGACCGCCAGTCGCGCGATCACGCCCCAGGTCGCGACATTGAGCGTGATGAGCAGGACAACCAGAATCGACTTACGGACCGGCTCCTGATCCTCGAAATCGAATTCCACCTCGGAGAGGAGCCACATCCCGGCCGTAGCCGGCCAGGAAGGCCATTCGAGCGGAGCGGTCCACGCAAGGATGGTGATCGCCAGCCCTGCCAGAGCTGAGAGAAAACCTTTACTCATCACACTCCTCTCCCACGCGACATCATCGCATCGGATCGCTCGCGGCGGTGTCGCTCAGTCACAACCCGGCCCGAAGGGCCAAAACCCCCTCTCCGAGGCAAAGGTTGGCGCGCCAGCGCCGGGTGAGGGCGCAAGTCCCTATGAGGGCAGATCGCTGCAAAGTCACAGAGCTCAGCCGTCGTTAGCCGGGCGATCTGATGGTCCTGATCTCGTGCAGTTACCTGTTGAGGGTTGTCCGAGCGGCATTTTGAATGTCGTGAGCCCTCACCCGGCTCTCACGAACCCTCTCCCTCGGGACAGGGAAGAGGGTCGCTCAGCGCTCCGCCGGGATCCACTGCCGCACGAAGTCCATCGCCTCGGCACGCGTCTCGACTTTCCCACGTATCTGCGCCTCGATAAGCGCGTTCTTGACGCTGCCGATCAACGGCCCCGCCTCGATGCTTAATAACTGCTGAATCTCGCTCCCTGCAAGCAGTGATCTCTCTTCGAAGACAGGCCGCGCGACACCCTTTAAAACGTCGGGAACGATGGTGGCCAGGTGATCGTCACCCAGAACCCTCGCCATCTCCGCCAGCCGCACTGACGCCTGCTCGCCAGCGTGGTACATCACGACTCGAAGATCTGCGAGCTCCGAGTCACCCTTCCTGCTGACCTTCCTGTAGAGCGAAACCAGATTCCGCAGCAGCGAGGCCCCGTCTCGACTCCATCGCCATCGCTCCGTGAACTGCTCGACCCGGCCATCATCGCAATTGTGGAACAAAACGGCATAGGCAGTCGTGAGGTCCGCCGGCGGCGACTTGTCCAGCATGCCGGGCACCTCGGCGTCGAGGGTCTGTCCGAAGATCACTGTCTCGAGCGACATCTCGCGCAGCAGCGTGACGGCGAGTCCCGGCCTGTCTGAGGACAGCATCAGGTCGAGCTCATGACGAACCCGCTCTGGCGCCACATTAACGATCATGGACGCATTCCGCGAGATCGATTCCTTCGTGATCTGTTCAATCCTGAGGCCCAGCTCACAAGCCAGCCGAATCCCGCGGAGGATGCGAAGCGGATCATCAGCCAGGTTCTGGTCTGCGATCATCCGTAATGTCGATGACCTCAAATCGGCCAGACCGCCGTAGAGATCCACTACCTCACGTCGCGCCGGGTCGAGCGCAATCGCGTTGATCGTGAAGTCGCGGCGACCCAGATCGGATGAGAGCCCCTCGGTCGTGAGCTCCGTAAAGTCGATCTCGTTTCCGTCGTGGATCACTCGATGCGACCTGAGGTCTCCGCGACCCAGCTCGAAGACATGCGCTCTCTGTCTCCGCGCAAACTCGGCAGCGACGCTTCTCGCACCCTTCGTCACGATGTCCAGGTCTCGCGGCTGTCGTCCGAGGAGGAGATCGCGTACGGCTCCGCCAACGTAGATGCAGCCCTTCGGAAGCAGCGAGACTGCGACGAACCTCTGATGGAGACGGTTCAGCAGTTCCTGCGCAACAGGGGGCTCATTAGAACGCATGCTTTCCGGGCCTCAACCTATGCAGCCTTCGTGCTGAGAGCATTGGGATGGGACAGGCATCACCGTCGCCTACTGTACGGGATTGCGAAGAGTACCAATTCCTTCAATCTCAATCTCGACGCGGTCACCGGCCGTTAGAGGACCGACACCAGCCGGCGTTCCGGTCAGAATCAGGTCGCCCTCTTCGAGAGTCATGATTGACGTGATGAATTCGAGGAGGGCACCCGGACCAAAGATCATCTGTGAGGTGCGACCGTCCTGGCGCGTGTCTCCGTTGACCCGGCTCACGAGCTTCAGATCGGAAGGGTCAACATCGGTGGCAATGCATGGCCCGATCGGGCAGAAAGTGTCGAACGACTTTCCCCTGGTGAACTGCACGTCGCGCTTTTGAAGATCCCTCGCGGTGACGTCGTTGACGCACGTGAACCCGAGCACGAATTCTTTCCATCCGGAAGCCTGGATGTTTCGTGCCTTCGTTCCGATCACGATCCCGAGCTCGCCCTCGAAGTCGACCCGATCCGATGAGACAGGGCGAACGATCGCCATTTCAGGGCCGATGATCGCAGAGGGGGGCTTCATGAAGAGAATGGGCTCGGAAGGGACCGAGTTCCCGAGCTCCTTCGCATGGTCGGCGTAGTTGCGGCCCACCGCCACAATTTTTCCCGGGATGAGAGGAGCGAGCAGCTTCGCGTCATTTAGCGAGACCCGTTCGGACCGTTGCTCACTTCCTCCGGTCGCGATGGTCGCGAGCGAGTTGCTCGTGGTAGGGATCAGAAATCCGTCGCCCTCGATTGCGAAAGTCGGAGTGCCTGAAATTTCAATCCGGTAGATTTTCATAGTTCGATTTGATGAAGCGTGGAACGTAACCCTCAGCCTTCAATTGTCGCCCGCTTGTCATAGATGAGCCAGAGCCCGGAGAAACCCCGAAGGAGTCGAAATCGCGATCGGTAAAGATGATGGAGGTCATTCGGCCGAGGGTGTAGCAGGTGGTCCTGCAACATCTCCCCGAACTGCTTGTCGAGCTCCTTGGCGCGATCGAGGCTCTGCTTGATCCGGGTCATCAATTTTTGATCCGCACCTGTCAGGCGGGGAACCGCCGCAAGCTGACACGCTTCCTCATCAATCTTGATCCGCAGTGCGGCGGATCGAAGGAAGAGCAGGAAGAGCTCTTCGGAATCGCCCGATCTTTCGCGGTGACTCGTCCGGAGCGCAGCGAGGGCGTCCGCTTCCCAGGGCTCGAGCCTCAATTGTTCGAATGAAGGCTCGCCCGCGCCCGGCTGCTCCGCAGTGACGGAATCATACGACTCGAGTGATGTCACGATCCTGACGAGGTACTCATGCAACAGGGGATCGCTTCCGAATAGCGACTCCACGGCGTCCGTCTGGCGGGCATGCTGGAACATCCGGTCCGGAGTGAGCTCCGGCAGCTGAGTTTCAGCGGACCGTCCGTCGAGGCCTCGGTCAAGCTGCGCCAGGACGTTGGCGATACTGGTCTTGAGCTGGCTGATGACGTCATGCTTCAGATTCGAGCCCGTCAGCGACGCGTCGAACTCCTGCTTGAACCCTCTGAATCGCCCGATCTCCTCGAGAAGCTGCGGATTTCCGTCGCCAAACCCGCGAGAGATTGCTCCCTCGTGATCCATCAATTTCCTCGAGTCCTCCAGGATGCGCTGCTCCTCCATCCGATAGAGTCGGGTGAATTGGTTTTTGGTAGTGAGATTGAGATGGAGGACCGCCAGCAGGACGTCCGGATGAAAGAGACTGTCGCCCATCCGGTGCTTGAAAGCACGCTCGGTCTCGAGCAGTTTTTTTGTTGTCAACTCCTCGAAAGTGGTGACACTCTGGATCTCGTCGCGCATCCGGCGGAGCGTTCTTATGACGTCAATGGTCTCTGCCTGACCGGCAAGCTTCCCTGTTCGCACCGAGACGAGCGCTTGAAACTGCTTTCTCAGCTCGAGCGAATCCCTTGACCAGAACTCGCCCCTCTCTTCCGAGAAGTCTTCCCCACTCCGCGTGAGTAGGAAGTCGAGCTTGTCGCGACCATCTCCCTCGACTGAGTCGGAGTAGAGATAAAACTTGATCAGGTGGAAGATGATTTTCTCGTCGTGCCGCTTGAGCTTCTCGAAGAAACGCCGGAGGATCGGAGGAGTAATCTCGATGTCCGCGCGCACGAGCTGCACGACGACTCGCCCGAGCTGTCGTTCGGCAGCATCGAGCATTCCGCTCGCATCGGTCCGCGAGCTTTGAATCGCCTCGCCCCCCTGCTTGAGCGATTCGAAAATCTGCGGGAAATCGATGTTGTAAGGGAGCTCGCGCTCGAGAAGGTTTTTGTAGACTCCGGTCGCAAACTGGTGGAAGGTCCAGAGTGACTTGAACTTGTCGGATAGTCTGACGTACCGACTGTGCAGCTGTCCGATCTCTGCAACCGACATGAACACTCCGGCGAGGCTGAACTCCACTGCGATCCCGAGGAAAGTGTGGGCTCCGCGTTGCCGACACGAGCTCCGAGGGTTTGTTCTGCTAGAATTTTGTCACAGATGGCCGCCACAACGTTAATCACCCGCTCTGAGATCGACGAGCGGGTGCGCGCCATGGGTCGGCAAATCAGCGCGGACTTTGTCGGGGACGACCTGGTCGTGCTCTGCGTACTCAAAGGCGCTGTGTTTTTCACCACAGACCTCGTACGCGCCATGGATATCGATCTGTCGCTCGATTTCATCCAGGTTTCCAGCTATGGAAGCCAGAAGTACTCCTCAGGAGTTGTGACCATCCTCAAAGAGCCCCAGCTCGACATGAAGGGAAAGTCGGTCCTCATCGTCGAGGACATCATCGACAGCGGTCTCTCGATGAGAGAGGTGTACCGATACATCGAGAGTCGTGGGGCCGCGAAGGTGAAGGTCGCCACGATGCTCGACAAGCCGTCGTCGCGGAAGGTTCCGTTCGAGGCGACGTATGTGGGATTCAGCATCGAGCCGAAGTTCGTTGTCGGCTACGGACTCGACTTCGCGGAGCACTACCGGAATGTCCCGGAGATCCAGGTGCTGGACGATTAGCTCGAGAGCAGAATTGAGAATGAGAGCGGGGTTGTCATCCCAAGCGTCGAGCCCGCATTTCTCACAGACCTTCGCCGCGAGACGACGGATAGCGGCCTGTCTGCTTCGTTGCACGGCAATTTCGCTCCTTGACATAGTGTCGACTATGCCTTCGTCGCAAAATCGCCGCGCGCCTGGCATCCAAGCCACTCTCCGCCGTCTCACGACAAAGGTCTGTGA
>DATLXH010000194.1:0-3829 GCA_035576005.1 Thermoanaerobaculia bacterium
ACTGTCGACCGGGTCAGCGACGGCGACGTGGTCCGGGAGCCTGCGTGACCACTCCGTGAAACGTCTCCGTGCCGTAGTGGCTTGTCGATGCTGGCGGGCCGATGATCATTTCGAAGTTGCTGTAGGAAATCGCGTTGCCCCCCTTGATGGTGACCTGCACACGAGACCCGGAAAAAGCGGACTGAAGGTTGCCGTTACCCGCGAATGTCCCGGGGCCACTGATAGTGAGGATAGAGTTCCCGTTGGCGTTTTCGGTGATGGCGACGACACCCTCGACAATCGACACATGGTGGGTGTGAGCGACGCTCACCGGGAAGCGGGGAGGATTGTCCCTCGGCACCCCGATCAAGGCCGCCGAGAAGTCCCCTCTGCTGTCACCTTTGAGCTGCAGGGACCATTCCCCTGACACGTGCCAGCGTTCGTCGTTGGTCAAGAGATAGTCGTGAATCCTTCCGCGAAGCTCCGTCGGTGCCGCCGATTGGGCCAGTCCCTGACCGCTCAACGCAAGGACAACGGCCACGAGCGACGTCACACGCCATAGCATCCTGCCGTACATGGGAGCTCTCCTCGCTGGCGGCGGGCCACCAGCCTCAGTGGGATCCACGCGCGACGATCGTGTGACGGGATCGCGATCAATGTCGAGGGGGATGACGGGGAGAATCGGGGGAGTTTCCGTAACGAGATTCTTCATGGCATTGCTCCTATGCAGGGGTTTCAACGGGGAGCAACGATACAGGAAGTCAACTTCCCGGGCAACGAGCAAAGATGAGCAAAGTCGCTCATCGTTGCTCACCGGCCGAACTTGTCGGCGCCCATCACGCGGACATGGCAAAATGCCCTGCGACTGGCGCTGGAGGTCACATGCCTGCACAACCCGGGACCAAGAAGGGTCGGGAACGAGATTCGCGCGGAAATCGACTCGAGTCCTGGAAAGAAATCGCGGGATATCTCAATCGTCACGTCACGACCATCCGCCGATGGGAAAAGCACGAGCGGCTGCCTGTTCATCGGCATCGGCATGCGAAACTCGGCTCGATTTATGCCTACGCCCGAGAACTGGATGCGTGGTTTGAAGGCCGGCGGGAGGAGGGCAACGACCCCAGGCCAGCAACGACAGGCGGGTGGGAAACATCGGAGCGCCTTCCGCCTCCTCCGTTACTCGCCGCCGGGGCTCATGAGGCGATCCATCTCACCGGACGCGAGGAGGAGATCAACGTTCTTCGGTCGAGCTGGGAGCGCACCGTTCGAGGACAGCAGCAGATCACGGTCGTCACGGGCGAGCCGGGAGTCGGAAAGACGCGACTTGCCGTGGAATTTGCGCGGTCGATTTCCAGACACGCCACGGTGCTCGTCGGACGGTGCGACCGCGAGGCGCTCGTGGCCTATGCGCCGTGGGTGGCGATTCTCCAATGGATGATTCGGACAACGCCAGCGGAGGCGTTGCGGCGGCATCTGGCGGGGGTCGAAGCCGCAAGCGAGCTGGCGCAAATCGTCCCGGAGGTCACGTCGCGAATTCACATCGGCGACGCACCGGGTTCGACTACGCCGGACGGCCGCCGCTACCGCTTGTTCGAGGCCGCATCGCAACTGCTTGCGGCCGCGTCACGAAATGCACCGATTTTCCTGGTGATCGACGACCTGCACTGGGCCGACCGGGGCTCCTTGTTGCTCCTGCGACACATCATCCGCTCCACGCGCGAGGCGGCCATCTACGTTCTGATCACGCATCGGAATGATGTGCCTGAATGGTCGTCGGAGTTTCGCGACCTGGTCGAGTCGCTGCGCAGAGAACACACGCCCACACGAATCGCCCTGCATCGCCTCTCTGACGACGACGTCCGCCACATGATCGAGGAATGGATCGGCCGTGACTCTCCTCTGTCGCTCACCGAGTTAGTGGCGAGACACACCGAAGGCAACCCGCTGTTCATCGTCGAGATGCTGAAGCATCTCGACGAGACAGGAGCGCTCCCGCTTCGCCAGGAGTGGCATGGGCCCCTCACGCTGGCGGACATCGGCCTTCCGGAAGGGATTCGTCAACTGATCGGACGCCGGCTGGAGCGACTGGACCCCACGACACGGCGACTTCTCACCATGGCAGCGGTCATGGGCCGCGAATTCAGGCTGTCGGTGATCGAGGCACTCGTGGATCTCGGTGAGGATGTCGTGTTGGACGCCATGGACGAAGCCCTCACCGCCGGCATCGTCACCGAGGAGGCTGATGCACCGGGCAACTTCTCATTCACGCACGCGCTGATCCGAGAGGCGCTCTATACCAGCATCACTGCCGCTCGCCGCGTGCGCCTCCACCATCGGATTGCGAGCGCACTCGAGCAGCAGTCGTCGTCCCTTGAGTCCCGGATACCCGAACTCGCGTACCACTTTGGACAGGCAGCCGTATACAGGAGCGCGGACAAGGCTGTCGATTACGCCACGCGAGCCGGTGATCGCGCCGTCACGACTTTGGCGTTCGAGAACGCGGCGCACTGGTACGCCGTGGCGTTGCGGGCAATGAATTTCGTTGCCTCGAGCACAGATGCGAGCGCCAAACGATTCGAATTGCACGTCAAACGCGGACGCGGCTTCTTCGCCGTCGGACAGTGGGCATCCGCGAAGAGCGACTTCGAAGCGGCCGCGAGTCTGCTTGATCCCGCCGAGCAGGAAAAGCGGGCCGAACTGCTCGTGCGCCTTGCAGAAACCGCGTTCTGGCTGATGGATGTTCCAGCTATCCGGAAATTTGCCGGGGAGGCGCAAGTGCTCGCCGACCGCATTGGTCGCGATGATCTCTGGGCCGACGCACAGGCGTGGATGGCCAGCGCCATGGTTTCAGATGGCGACGTCCTGGCAGCGATTCGGATGGACCACGATGCGCTCGCACGTGCCGGCGGAATTTGTTCGTTCGGCCTCGCTCGGATACCGCTGACGCTCTATTGGGCTGGCCAGGCTGATGAAGCGATACACCATGGCCTCCAGGCTGTAGAAACCGCCAGGGCATCCGAGGATCCGTCCTTCCTGCTGTATGCACTCCAGCACCTTGGCCTCAGCCTGTCAGGTGCCGGTCGGTTCGACGAAGCGGTGCGGGTGTTTGACGAGGCCCGTGCGTTTGGGAGGACCTGCGGCGCGCTGCCGTTGCTGGCGCGAGCCACATCGATGTCGGTCGCTCCCCTGTTGAGTCTTGGCGATCTCAACGGCGCCATGGCGCGAGCCATCGACGCGCGGGAGCTCGCGCATCGCGTCGCGTTCGAACCGCCGCTGGTCAGTGCAGGAATCGACCTACTCATGATCTTTGCTCGCCAACAGGATCCCGGGCGGGCCGAAGCGTTGCTGGACGAGACAGCACAGGCCGTGCAGAAAGCCACCGGCTGGCATGCATGGAAATGGAACATGCGGCTATCGCAGGCCCGGGCGGAGTTGGCGCTCGCGCGTAATGCATGGGACGAAGCCGTTCAAGCAGCAACCTGTGTGATCGACCAGAGCCGGGCTCGACATCGGCCTAAGTACGAAGCGCTGGGCCTCGTCACCAGGGCCCGAGCAGCGCGTCGGCTTGGCGCTCGTTCGGCGGTGAAAGATGCGCGGGCGGCGGTGGCAGCGGGCCGACGTCTGGCGGATCCGGCAGTCCTTCTCGACTGTTTGATCGTGCTGCTCGAAATCGAGGGAACAGATGCGCTGCGCGACGAGGCACGGCGGACGGCTCAGAGAATCGTACGAGCGGTCTCGGACGAAACACTGCGGTCCGCTTTCCTCACATCAGTTGGCAACAAAGCGCCTCGTGTCATCGCGAGCTGATTGGGAACCGCACTTGAGAGCCCTCTGATGATCAACAGCAGCC
>DATLXH010000195.1:0-3261 GCA_035576005.1 Thermoanaerobaculia bacterium
CCGGTCGTTTTGCCTCCCGTTGCTCCCCACCCCGTGTTACCACGACGCAGTTACGGTCAGCTTCAGTCAATGAACGTTTGACCAGAAAGGACTTTCACCCTTCTGCTCGCGTGCGCTTTCGGGCGCACCTCCCGGTCGCTGCGCGACCACCCTCTCCCCGCCGGGGAGAGGGATTCGCCCCTTCGGGGCGCGAGTCGCACGGGGAATGTATGCCGATTGCGAGCGTTACAATGAGACTTCCCATAGGGCCGACCGTATGGCTCTTCCTCTCCCCGCCCGCTGCCGGGACTCGAACCTGGCGTGAATCCGGGCACTACGATCAATGACTGAAAAATAACCGTTTACTGAGTGTTCATTACATGCCCTTTCGTCACGATATCCGCAACGTCGCCATCATCGCTCACGTCGATCATGGGAAAACCACACTTGTCGACGCCCTTCTCAAGCAGAGCGGCGCGATCCGATCGTTTCAGCACGTAGATGAACGGGTCATGGACTCGAACGACCTCGAGCGGGAGCGCGGGATCACGATCCTCGCGAAGAACACATCGATCCGTTACCACTTCGATGACAAGGATGCGCTTGGACATGAAGCGCACCACGAGGCGACGCCAACACGCGATGGCCATCTTCTTCCCGCAAACTTCGTTCACCCGGGTGAGGTCAAGATCAACATCGTCGACACACCGGGCCACGCCGATTTCGGCGGAGAAGTCGAGCGCGTCCTCTCCATGGTCGACGGCGTCATCCTTCTCGTCGACGCCGCCGAGGGGCCGATGCCGCAGACGCGCTTCGTCCTTCGGAAGGCTCTTGGGCTTGGTCTTCTCCCGATCGTAGTCATCAACAAGATCGACCGGCACGATGCCCGTTCGCAGGAAGTCCTGAACGAAGTCTTCGATCTCATGATCGAGCTCGGTGCCTCAGACGAACAGCTCGACTTCCCCGTTCTCTATGCTTCAGGACGCCAGGGCTTCGTGCGTATTGCCCCTGAAGATACAAACGATGATGTTCGCCCCCTGTTCGACGCGATCCTGAAACGGATCCCGCCGCCTCCGGGGAACGTTAACGGAACCCTGCAGCTGCTTGTCAGCGCGATCGACTACAACGAGTATGTCGGCAGGCTCGGCGTTGGGCGTATCCATCGCGGGCAGCTCAGGCAGGGGGAGGATGTTGTCCTCATCCTCCGTGACGGAACCTTCAAGAAAGGTCGCGTTTCCAAGCTGACCGTTTTCGAAGGCCTCAAGCGCGAAGAGGTGCCTCAGGCCGAGGCCGGAGAGATCGTCTCGGTCGCCGGTTTCGCTGATATTGAGATCGGAGAGACGATCGCGGCGGGAGATGCGCCCGAGCGACTCGAGCCGATCGCGATCGATGAGCCGACCGTCTCGATGTTCTGGATGGTCAATGACTCACCGTTCGCGGGCCTCGAAGGGAAGTACGTCACATCGCGGAACATCAAGGAACGGCTCGAGCGCGAGCTGCGCAAAGACGTCGCTCTACGAGTAAAAGAAACCGACCTGCCCGACCGCTTCGAAGTCAGTGGGCGTGGCGAGTTGCACCTGTCGATCCTGGCCGAGAACATGCGACGCGAGGGATTCGAGTTCGCGCTGTCGAGGCCGCAGGTCATCACGAAGCTCGTTGATGGAAAAGTCACCGAGCCTTACGAAGCACTCGTAGTCGATATCGATGAGGGCCACGTCGGGCCGATCATGGAAAAGCTGCAGTCGCGTCGTGGGGAAATGACCGACATGGTCAACCCTGGAAGCGGACGCGTGCGGATCGAGTTCAAGATCCCTACTCGCGGCCTCTTTGGAATTCGCACCGAGTTCCTCTCGGAGACGCGTGGAACCGGCTTGCTGTATCACACGTTTCTCGAGTACGGGCCCTATCGTGGTGAGATCAGCAGCCGCGGTCGCGGCGCTCTCGTGACGAAAGAGGCAGGCGAGACGACGGCTTACGCGATCGAGCCGTTACAGGATCGATCGACGCTGTTCATTTCACCGGGCGTCAAGGTGTACGGCGGGCAGGTCGTTGGCGAGAACTCGCGCGACGTTGACATGGTCGTTCAGGCGTGCCGGAAGAAACATCTCACGAACATGCGCGCATCGGGATCAGACATGGCTGTGCAGCTGACGCCGCCTCGTCCGATGACGCTCGAGCAGTGTCTCGAATGGATCGACGACGACGAACTGGTGGAAGTCACGCCAGATTCGATTCGGATTCGGAAGAAGATCCTCGACCACTCGACGCGGAAGACCGCCTCGAAGAAAGCCGCAGAAGACTACGGCTAAGCAGCCTCTCGCCCTCTCTGGTGAGTGGCGAAGCCTTTGGAGTGCGGCAGCCGCAGCTGCCGCTTTCTGAGTCACTTCGCGATTCTGCGGCCCATGCGGGATTGCTCTCTCATCGCGGGCTCGAAACAAAAGCGGCAGCTGTGGCTGCCGCACTCCAAAGCTTCGCACGTCGTTCTGTGAGAGCAGTGCGAAGCCTGGATTTCGACATCATCCACCCCTTGCCGAAATGTTCAGGCGCGGGCGAGCCTGCGCAGCTTATTGAGGAACCCGTGCGACTCCGCGGCACTGTCGCTTTCGCACTCGACGCGCCAGGACGTCTCATCAGGCACCTCAATTCGAAAGATCACCGGGAATCGACGTCCCGGCTGTCCGTCCACCCGCTCCGCGCCGCGGACAGTGACACCGCTTTCATCAACGAACACCTTCGGGTCGAGCTCCGGCATCTGACGGCGCAGCGACCGCTGGATGAGGATGGCAATCTCAGCGGCCTGAATAGTCGCGGTCCTTGAAGTACGAATCGCGATGACCCGACTCATCACCCGTGTCCTTTACGACCGAATTCGTCTTCGTCGTGTCGCTGCGAAGCGCAGCGTCCTCGGCACGGTCAACAGGGGACCGGCTGCCATGATCCGCGATTGCAGCAACCTCACTCCCCGTCACCGAGTCGTAGAACTCACTCGAGGGAGCCGGTTTCTTTTGAGACTCGTTGACCTTCTGCGCGGTCTTTCCTGCAACCCAGTCTTTCTCGGAGCCGTAGCTCTGAGGTTCTTCGCCTTTCTTTTCTTCAACCATGATTCCTCCATGTGCAAACGGAGTGCAGATTCCTGAATCAAGCCCGCATTTCTCACAGACCTTCGCCGCGAGACGACGGATAGCGGCCTGTCTGCTTCGTTGCACGGCAATTTCGCTCCTCGACATAGTGTCGACTATGCCTTCGTCGCAAAATCGCCGTGCGCCTCGCATCCAAGCCACT
>DATLXH010000196.1:0-26997 GCA_035576005.1 Thermoanaerobaculia bacterium
GTGGCTTGGATGCGAGGCGCGCGGCGATTTTGCGACGAAGGCATAGTCGACACTATGTCGAGGAGCGAAATTGCCGTGCGACGAAGCAGACAGGCCGCTATCCGTCGTCTCGCGGCGAAGGTCTGTGAGAAATGCGGGTTAGAAGCGCACCCTGCTTCGCACGCCGCCTCCAATCGCGCGCAGCAGCTCGCGTCTCCCTGTGTATAATCCGCCCCCTAAATTCAGATCCGCCCAGGGCCAGGAGCTCGCATGTCAAACCGCACATTTACAATCATCAAACCGGATTCAGTCGAGAAGGGAAACTTCGGAAAGATCATCAGTCGGGTGGAGTCCGAAGGCTTTCGCATACTCGGATTGAAGAAAGTCAGCTTGTCTCAGGCGGCTGCTGAGAAGTTCTACGCCATTCACAAAGAACGTCCGTTCTACAAGGATCTGGTCCGCTACATGACCTCCGGTCCGGTCTATGTCGCAGCGCTCGAGGGCGGCGACGCTGTGCCGCAGTTCCGAAAGCTCATGGGTGCCACTGACCCTTCCAAAGCCGACGCGGGAACGATCCGGAAAGACTTCGGCGAGTCGATCGAGCGAAATGCCATACACGGATCCGATTCGTCCGAGAATGCTGATGGAGAAATCAGATTCTTCTTCGCAGAGTCGGAGCTGTCGTAGGGCGTCCAGGGCGATAACGCCGGGCATCCTGAGCTGATAACAAGGCAGCGTTCGTTCCCTTTGCCCTAACCAGGAGTACCGCGTGACAGACAAGAGTGTCTGTCCTACACGCGCATGTAGGACAACACTCTTGTCTGTCACGCGACACTGTCGTCTGGACGTTTCGTCGCTCGAACGCTGGAAACCGTCTTAAGCCTCGCATCCACGCCGCACTCCGCCGCCTTGCACCAGAGGTCTGTGAAAGGAACTGGCTAACCCGCATTTCTCACAGACCTTCGCCGCGAGACGACGGATAGCGGCCTGTCTGCTTCGTTGCGCGGCAATTTCGCTCCTTGACATAGTGTCGACTATGCCTTCGTCGCAAAATCGCCGTGCGCCTCGCATCCAAGTTACTCTCCGCCGTCTCACGACAAAGGCCTGTGAGAAATGCGGGTTAGTCCGCGGCGACAACGATTCCCGACATACCCGCCACTTCCAGCGACTCCCGCGCGTCGATGGCTTCCGCTCTACTCTTGAACGGACCGATCCTGACGCGGAACAGCGGGCCGCTCTGATCCACGTACACGGCGGGAAGCACTGCAGCCACTTTCTCCCGGAGCGCTCGCGCGTTCTGCTCGACCTGAAACGCACCGGCCTGAACGACGAAGCCCTCTTTTCGGACGGCAGGCGGCCGCGGCGCCGGGGCGGGAGTCTGTACGATCCTGGCGGTCGACGGGATGGAGGGAGCTGCACCAGGTGCCGGGACTTCTTCGATCACTGTTCCTCCGGGGGACACCTGCTTCCTCACTGCAACCCCGGCCCGCTCTTCCACGACACCGACGCGGAATGCATCATCAGTCGGGATCACGGAGACGGCAGCTGGAGTGGATGAGGAGGGGAGGGGAAAGTCGATTGGCGGCGGTGTCGCTGCATCTCGCGCGACTTCCTGGGGTTTAGTGATCGTCACGACGTACGGGACAGGTGGCTCACGGTCGCCTCTCCCGAGCCTGGTGATTGCCATCTCAACCGTGCCGACTCCGGGATCGATCATGCCGATTTTCTCAGCGGCTCCGTACGAGAGGTCGATGATCCGATTCCCGATAAACGGGCCTCGATCGTTGATCCGTACGCTCACGGTTTGTCCGTTCTTCACATTTCGCACTGTCAGTACGGTTCCGAACGGAAGAGTCCGGTGCGCCGCCGTAAGAAGCAGAGGGTCGAAGATCTCTCCGTTCGCGGTCGTTCTCCCGGAAAACTCTTCTCCGTACCAGCTTGCCGAGCCGCGCATCGGCGTCGACTCCACCGGCGCGGGTTTGACGGTCGCGCAACGCAACGTGATTACTAGGACGGCTGCAACGAGGAGCGTCTTCATACCCGCACCTCTCCCGGCTCTCCGTGAATCATGCTGCTTCGCTCTTTCATGATCGGATCGATATAGTTCTCGAGAAAGGAATCGACCTGAGCCGCTGACAAACCGGTGTAGGCCGAAGGTCGGGCAAAAGCCTCGATCGTGTCGGGCCTCAGGCCGAACAGCGGATCGGCTGCGATGCGATGATAGAGATCGTTGTCCTGCGACCCCTCTTTGAGCCGTTCCGCTGCAGCCTGAGAGTGAACTCGAACACGTTCGTGGAGCAGCTGACGATCACCGCCGGCGCGCACACCCTCCATCATCAGGTTTTCGGTGGCCATGAAAGGCAGCTCGCGTCTGACGTTGGCTCCGATGACCTCCGGATGCACAACGATCCCAGCGATAATATTGTCGTAGAGCAACGCAATCGCATCCGCGGCGAGGAAGGCCTCCGGGATGGCGATCCGGCGATTCGCCGAGTCGTCGAGGGTTCTTTCGAACCATTGCGTCGCGGCTGTCAGCGCAGGGTTCTGAGCATTGACGATCAGATGGCGGGCGAGTGCGTCGATCCGCTCGGCACGCATGGGGTTCCGTTTGTACGCCATCGCCGAGGAGCCGACCTGTTCCTCTTCGAAAGGCTCCTCGATCTCGCGAAGGTGCTGGAGCAGCCGCATGTCATACGCAAACTTCGAGGCCGACTGCCCGAAGCCCGCCAGCGCATTCACGACCATGGAGTCGACCTTCCGCGAATAGGTCTGGCCTGATACGGGATAGACGCGTTCAAGTCCCATCTTCTGCGCCACGAGACGCTCGAGGTCGGCGACTTTGCCGGCATCTCCGTCGAAGAGCTTCAGGAACGACGCCTGAGTGCCGGTCGCTCCCTTGACACCGAGCAGCGCCAGCGAGCCCTGTCGAAACTCGATCTCTCGATAGTCGAGCAGCAGGTCATGCAACCAGAGTGTCGCGCGCTTTCCGACGGTCGTGAGCTGTGCGGGCTGGAAATGTGTGAACGCGAGCGTTGGCGTGTCACGCCACTCGATGGCGAACGCCCGGAGCTTCGCCATGAGGTTGACCAGGCGCTGTTCGATCAGCGCGAGTGCCTCGGCCATCAGCAGGATATCCGCGTTGTCGGTAACGAACGCGGAAGTCGCGCCGAGGTGGATGATGCCCCTGGCCGAAGGAGCCTGGAGGCCGTACGCGTGGATGTGAGACATCACATCATGCCGAATCTCGCGCTCCCGCTTCTCAGCTTCCTCGTAGTTGATCGAGGAGACTGACTGTCGCAATTCGGTGATCTGCTCGTCGGTGATCGCAAGCCCCAGCTCTTTTTCCGCTTCAGCGAGAGCCACCCAGAGCCTTCGCCAGGTGCGGAACTTCGCGTCCTGCGAGAAAAGGTATGACATCTCCCGCGAGGCATAGCGATCGGTGAGTGGGTTCGAAGCGCGATCTCGAGTCATCGTTTGAAATTATAGATGCTTCTCGCGAGTGCAGGATCTGGCATACGTCCTGACTGGCGGGAGGTACGTTGGCGCGACCCGGCTGATGGCGCTTTCTCTCCGGCTCTGCTATCGTCGCCGCCGTCCCCGAGGTCTTCTCAAATTTGATCATCGAATGCACGAGTTGTAAGGCAAGGTACCAATACGACGAGAGTCGCTTCGAGCGGAAGCCTGCCAAAAAAATCCGGTGCGCGAAGTGCCAGGAAGTTTTCGAGGTCCAGAACCCTGCTTTTGCGGCTGCGCCTGCCGTGGATCCCGGTGACGATACGCTCATGGGACGTCCAAGAACGATCGAGGAGGCGGTGCCGCCTCTCGTTGCCGAAGGTGCCGCTGCTGACTCCGGAAACGTGGTGAGCCCGGCAAGTGGCAGCTCCCGTAGCGGAGCGAAACTTCCCGAGGGGAAACGCCTCTCGCTCGCGATCATCAATGGTCCGAACTCGGGAATGGTCTTCCGATTGGAGAAACCGAGGATTGTGATCGGGCGATCGAGCGCCGACTTCATTCTGAATGACAGCGAGTCGAGCCGTGCGCATGCAGCGGTGGAAGCGCGGGATCCTCTCGTTCTCCTGGAGGATCTGGGATCAACCAATGGAACGCTGGTGGATGGCGCTAGAATCCAGCGGCCGGTGGAGCTTCAGAACCATTCGGAGTTTCAGGTGGGAGCGACGACGATCATGTTGATCGTTACCGATGAAGCCTAGGCCCGCATTACTCACAGACCTTTGTCGTGAGACGACGGATAGCGGCCTGTCTCGTTCGTTGCACGGCAATTTCGCTCCTTGACATAGTGTCGACTATGCCTTCGTCGCAAAATCGCCGTGCGCCTCGCATCCAAGCCACTCTCCGCCGTCTCACGACGAAGGTCTGTGAGTAATGCGGGCTAGTGGAGTAGTGCGCGAGCGCTGAAGGTTCCTGGTTCCGTTCGCACGTTCCGCATGATTGCCTCCCTTCAAAATCTGTTTCGCCACCGCCAGCTGATCGGCGCGCTCACTGCGCGCGATTTGAAGGCGAGATATCGCGGATCCGTACTCGGCTATTTCTGGTCACTCGCCAACCCTCTGCTTCTCCTTTTCGTCTACACGCTGGTGTTCACGAAGTTCTTTCCCAGGCCGGACGAGAAAGCGTTTGCGCTGTTCCTGTTTGCAGGGATTCTTCCGTGGACTTTCTTTTCGGGGGCGATCCTCGAAGCGACCGATTCGATCTTCGCAAACGCGGGGCTGATCAAGAAGGTCATGTTCCCGGCGGAGTCATTGCCTCTGGTCGTCGTTCTGTCGCACCTCACACATTTTCTTCTCGCTCTGCCGGTGCTGCTCGTTGCGGCTCTCGTCTACGCAGTGCAGGGGAAAGTCAACCTG
This sequence comes from Thermoanaerobaculia bacterium, assembly GCA_035576005.1. Classification (GTDB taxonomy): domain Bacteria; phylum Acidobacteriota; class Thermoanaerobaculia; order Gp7-AA8; family Gp7-AA8; genus DATLXH01. Next base: position 4,845 of record DATLXH010000196.1, read on the forward strand.
ACTCTCGATATCGCGTTCGCACCGCTCCTCATGTTGCTCCAGACAATCTTCATCGCCGGTGTGGCAATGATCGTCTCGTCGGCATCAGTCCTCTTTCGTGATCTGAAGGACCTGGTCGCGAATCTCCTGCACCTGGGGTTCTTTCTCACTCCCGTGATCTACCGTCTGGACAGGGTTCCTTCCGGGTGGTTGCGTTCGCTTCTCAAACTGAATCCGATGACTCCCTTCATGCTCGGATATCAGGATATTTTTTTTCATGGCCGCCCCCCACGCCCGATCGACCTTGCTCTGATGGTTCTCTATGCAGGCGTCTCCCTCGCTCTCGGCCTGACCGTATTCGACCGGTTGCGTGACACCCTCGCGGAGGCCATCTGAGCCGCCGTTATCCGCTCTCGTTGCAGAACGTCTCGAAGAGCTATCGACTGTTCGGAAGACGATCGAACTTCCAGACCCTCAAGAGTGCTCTTCTCAAGCGTCAGCTCATTCAGGAGCCGGAATCTTCCTCGGTTGCTCTCCACGACATATCGTTCAACGTCGAGAAGGGTGAGGCGTTCGGGATCATCGGACGGAACGGTTCAGGAAAGTCGAGTCTGCTCAAGATCGTTTCAGGAATCTTCAAGCCGACGACGGGAAAAGTGGTGGTTGATGGACGGCTTTCAGCGCTCATAGAACTGGGTGCCGGGTTCCATCCGGAGATCAGCGGTCGCGAGAATATTTACATCAATGGGATCATGCTCGGCCTGACGAAACGCGAGATCGCGGCGAAGTTCGCCCGGATAGTCGAGTTCGCCGGAATCGGCGAGTACCTCGAGCAGCCGGTCAAGACGTATTCGTCTGGCATGTACGTGCGGCTCGGATTCTCAGTGGCCGTTCATGTGGATCCTGACATCCTTTTGATCGACGAAGTGCTTGCGGTCGGGGATGAGGAGTTCTCGCAGAAGTGCGTGGCAAAGATTCAGGAGATGAAACTGCGCGGAGTGACGATGCTCTTCGTGACTCATCAGCTCGATCACGTCCGCAACCTTTGTGACCGCGCTCTCTGGCTCGATCACGGACAGATGGCGTCGATCGGCGATCCGGTTCGTGTTTCTGACGACTACCTGCAGAGCGTGTCTCAGACGACGCGAAAAGCAGCTGGAGCCGCGCCCGCTGTCGAGATCCATCCGATTCCGGAAGCGGTTGAGGATGTCGAGGGCGACTCGATGCTCGAGGAAGAGCGATGGGGCTCAGGCGAGGTCCTTCTGGCGAAGGCGAGGATCGTAGGAATCGACGGCAGCGAACTGGTCGCTCTCGGGGCTGGTACGGCTGTAACTCTGGAGATGGAGATTGAGGTCAGAGAACCTCAGACGGATTTTGTGGTCGGGGTCGGAATCTACTCTGCCGACGGCACGTGCGTTTACGGCACGAATACAGATCTCGAAGGGTGGGTATCGAGACGACTCCATGGGAACGCACGGGTTCTCTTCTCGGTACCGTCGCTCGATCTGGTGGCAGGAACTTATCGATTCGATGCAGCGCTGCACACCCGTAACGGGCGTGCGTTCGATTATCGAAGAGGCGTCATTCGCTTTGTCGTCGGGTCACGGGTCCACGATATAGGCATTTATCGCCCGCAGCACAGCTGGACGTTCGCGGGCGACATAGAGCTCACACCGTTTGATACGAGCGAGCGGGATGTGCCGGCTCAGATGCTGGAGGCATTGAAGGAGCTCGACGCCGCGAATCGGTCTTCTGCGTCGGATGCAGGAGACGATTCCCGGAAGGACGGGAAAACGCGGCGAAAAAAAACCGGCGAAACGTGAGCACCAGGTTCCTGCGGAGGGGCCCCGAGCGCGTGGACGCTATGCGATCAACGGACTGGATGGCTTGCCAGCAGGTCTGCGCGATCTGGGAGCATGTAGACGATCTCTCCCGGCTTCGCCATCCCCAGATCCTGACGCGCAATGCGCTCCACCGCGAAGGTCGAGCGGTTGATACTCTCGATCTCTCTCGTGAGCCGGCCGTTCTCCTGCTCGAGGTGGTGAATCTCACTGCGAAGAGACTCAACGCGTCCCCGGGCGCGACGCAACTCTGCAATTCCTTCCTCACTGAAGACGAAAGAGACGAGAAAGACGATGCTGAGCACCCCGGAGAGAAGGAGCACTGCCTTGAGCGTTACCTTGGTCGCTTTCTTCGGGTCGTGCGTTGAGACTGATGGCTGCAAGATATGGACAGTGTCGTGAGAATGCCAGAGAGAGTCAAGGCAGGCACTCGTCGGAGCTCCGGCCCGCTCTTAACCCGCATTTCTCCCAGACCTTCGCCGCGAGACGACGGATAGCGGCCTGCCTGCTTCGTTGCACAGCAATTTCGCTCCTCGACATAGTGTCGACTAGGCCTTCGTCGCAAAATCGCCGTGCGCCTCGCATCCAAGCCCCTCTCCACCGTCTCACGACAAAGGTCTGTGAGAAATGCGGCCCGGCGGCACCGCGCTGCAGGGTGAGTGTCACGCCTCGAGGGCTCCAATCGCGATATCCTCTCTTTGCCTGAACGCGCGCTGAGACCGCTGGAGGAAATCTTGAGTACTCTGCATAGATTCACGGCTCTACCCCTGCTGCTTCTCCTTTCGTCCTGCGTGACTGCCACGCCGCCCACGGCCGCGACCACTGCCACTCCTATGACTTCTGCAGACTCGACCCTGGCCATTGCCCCCGACATTGCAGCGCGACTCAGGCAACTGCCGGACACGCCCATCGACTACGATCGCTCCCTTCTCGATGAGAACGAACGGCAGGTGGTCGCGAAGCTGATCGAGGCATCCAGAGACATCGACGCGATCTTCCTTCGACAGGTGTCGGAAGAGAATCCCGCTCTACTGCGACAGTTGACGGTGGCTGCGAAAGACTCCCCTCCGCATCGCGATGCGCTCAGGCTCTTCCATGTGATGAAGGGAAGATGGGATCGTCTCAAAAAGGATGAGCCATTCATTGCTCCGCTCGGTGCCGAAGGAGCGAAGCCGGAAGGTGGCGGATTCTATCCAGCGGATGCAACGAAGGAAGAGCTCGAACGGTGGCTCTCGGCTCACCCCGAGGAGAAGGCAAAGTTCGAAGATCTTTTCACTGTGGTTCGCAGGAGTGGGGATGGCTTCGTCACAATTCCCTACTCGGTCCACTACCGCGAGAATCTCGAATCTGCGGCACAGAAGCTCCGAGAGGCAGCCGGTCTGACGCGCAACGCATCGCTCAAGGATTTCTTGAACAAGCGTGCAACCGCATTCCTCACCGACGACTATTTCGCGAGTGATGTCGCCTGGATGGACCTCGATTCGCCCATCGAAGTGGTCATCGGTCCGTATGAGGTTTATGAGGATGGGCTGTTCAACCTCAAGGCGGCTTACGAGTCCTTCATAACGGTCGTCGATAAACCAGAGAGCGAGAAGCTTGCGGTCTACGCCGGCCATCTGGCAGACATGGAGCGAAACCTTCCCATGCCGGACATCCACAAGAACCCGAATCGCGGAAGCGAATCGCCTATCCGCGTGGTGCAGGAGATCTACACATCCGGAGACGCGCGCAGAGGAGTGCAGACGGCGGCGTTCAATCTTCCAAACGACGAGCGTGTGCGTGAAGCGAAGGGCTCCAAGAAGGTACTTTTGAAGAACGTAATGGAGGCGAAATACAGAAAGAACGGCAGGCCGATTGCCGAGCGTCTGCTCGACAAGGAGCTCTTGCCGCTTCTTTCATTCGACGCCTTCTTCAATCACGTCCTGTTTCACGAGCTCTCTCACGGTCTCGGACCGGGGTTTATTACGGGTCCCGATGGCAAGAAAGTCGAGGCCCGCATTCTGCTCAAGAATCTCTACTCCACCATCGAGGAGTCCAAGGCGGACGTTCTCGGCGTGTGGAACCTCTTTTACGCCATGGACAAGAAGCTGCTCACCGGATTCAACGAGCGGCAGCTGCTAGCGACGAATACGGGCCTGATGTTCCGTAGCATGCGGTTCGGGATCGATGAGGCTCACGGTCGCGGAACCGCAATTCAATGGAACTGGTATCGCGAGCGAGGGGCTATCATTCCGGCGGACGGCGGACGGTTCACGGTAGTCTTCGGCAAGATGCGTGGGGCTGTAGAGTCGCTTGCGAACGAGTTGCTCCTGATTGAAGCGACTGGCGACTTTGCGCGGGCGCAACGCCTGGTTGACACGTATGGTAAGACCAGCGCGGAAATGGATCGGGTGATCGCGTCCCTTACCGATATCCCTGTGGACATCTGGCCGGTATTTGTCGCGGCAGGGGAGAGGTAGGAATGCAGAATGCTGAATGCAGGGTCGGACGATTGACCGGGGTGAGCAGGATCGCCTGGACTCGCACCTCGCTGATGCCTGCGACCTTTGCCGCAATGTCAACCGTCTGAGGCCACCGAGCTGGCGCTCGGTGGCTAACCCGCATTTCTCACAGACCTTCGCGTGAGACGACGGATAGCGGCCTGTCTGCTTCGTTGCACGGCAATTTCGCTCCTTGACATAGTGTCGACTATGCCTTCGTCGCAAAATCGCCGTGCGCCTGGCATGCAAGCCACTCTCCGCCGTCCCACGACAAAGGTCTGTGAGAAGTGCGGGCTGGGGGTGAACTTTCCGCCGCCGAGGAAGATCAATTCCGGCTCGCCTGTATTGAGCTGGTACCATGAGCGACTTTGCTGTGCCCGACGATCTATACCAAGGAGCTTCGATGCGTCCATTCCGAGCGAAAAAAATTCTTTTCGCCAGCGTTGCTTTGCTGTCAGCAACCTCAGTTGTTTCCGCCGCAACGGCCGGGAAAAAATCGAGCTCCTCAGTCGGAGGTGCTGTGAAATCGACGGCCCGCATGATCACTTCAGTCGAAGGGATCACCGAGTTTGAGCTTTCCAACGGTCTGCGGGTCCTGCTCGCGCCCGACCCGAGCAAGCCGACGATTACGGTAAACATCACCTATCTCGTCGGTTCACGCCACGAAAATTACGGCGAAACCGGGATGGCTCACCTGCTCGAACACCTCATGTTCAAGGGAAGCCTCAAGCACCCCAACATTCCGCAGGAGCTTACCTCTCACGGCGCCAGGCCGAACGGCACCACATGGTTCGATCGAACGAACTATTACGAGACCTTCGGGGCTACGGACGAGAACCTGAACTGGGCTCTCAGTCTCGAAGCCGACAGGATGGTGAACTCTTTCATCGCGAAGAAAGATCTCGATAGCGAGATGACTGTGGTTCGTAACGAGTTCGAGTCAGGGGAAAACGAGCCGAGAGCCATCATCGAAGAACGTGCGGTGTCGACCGCCTATCTGTGGCATAACTACGGAAATTCAACAATTGGAGCCCGTGCCGATCTCGAGAATGTTCCGATCGATCGACTGCAGGCTTTCTGGCGTACGTATTACCAGCCGGACAACGCTGTGCTGCTCATTGGCGGGAAGATCGACGAGGCGAAGACTCTCGCACTCGTCAAGAAATACTTCGGGCCGATTCGCCGCCCCTCGCGGAAGCTGCCGAAGACCTATACGGCGGAGCCGACTCAGGACGGGGAGCGGACCGTGACCCTGCGGCGGGTGGGCGACGTGCAGGTTGTGAACAGCGTCTATCACGTGCCTGCAGCCGTCGATCCCGATAGCGCCGCAGTCGAAGTGCTCGTCGGTGTCCTTGGCGACACACCGGCTGGCCGCCTCCACAAATCGCTGGTCGAAGCCCGCAAGGCCTCCTCAGTCAACGGCTACATGCAGCCGTTGCGTGAGCCCGGATTCATGCTCTTCAGCGCCGAGGTCCGTCAGGATTCCTCGCTGGATGATGCGCGGGACACGATGCTCAAGACAATTCATGACACGGTCATCGTCCCGGTAACGCAGGAAGAGGTCGAGCGTGTGAAATCGTCTCTTCTCAAAAATGTCGATCTGACTGTGAACAACACCGAGCGCCTCGGGCTCGCACTGAGCGAATACATCGCGCTCGGCGACTGGCGGCTCTTCTTTCTGACCCGTGACAGGATCCGCAAAGTCACCCCCGCGGACGTCAATCGGGTGGCGGCGGCCTTCATCAAGCCGTCCAATCGTACGGTAGGGTTGTTCATTCCGACCGCCAGTCCGGATCGCGCGGAGATCCCCCCACCGGGGGATGTGACTGCGATGGTCAAGGACTACAAGGGTGACCCGGCCATCGCCCTGGGAGAGGCTTTCGACCCCTCACCCCGGAACATCGAAGCTCGAACGTCGAGAACAGCTCTTCCCAACGGACTCAAGGTCGCCTTGCTCCCCAAGAAGACACGAGGCGAGACAGTGGCAGCGTCGATGACGGTCCGGTTCGGCGACGAGTCCTCCCTCATGAATCGAACGACCGCTGCAGAGATGGTTGGCTCGATGCTGACTCGGGGAACATCCAGGCACACGCGGCAACAACTGAAAGACGCGCTCGATCGGCTCAAAGCACGCGTTACCGTCACCGGTGGTCCCACTCAGTCAAACATTTCGGTGGAAACGGTGCGAGCGAATCTCGCGCCCGTGATGCGACTCCTCGGTGAGATTCTCCGAGAGCCTGTCTTCCCGAGTAGCGAGTTCGAGCAGCTCCGTCAGGAACAGCTCGCCGAGATCGAGCAGTCCCGCAGCGATCCTCAGGCGATGGCCGTGACGTTTCTGCAGCGCCACACGACCCGCTACCCCAGGGGCGATGTGCGATACGTATCGACGCCCGACGAAGACGTCAGCGACCTCCAGGCAGCAAAGCTGGAAGATGTGAAACGGTTCTACAGCGATTTCTACGGCGCGTCGGTCGGCGAGCTCGCCGTTGTGGGCGACTTTGACAAGAACGAAGTGACTGCGCTCGCCACAGAGATTTTCGGCAGCTGGAAGAGCCCGCGCCAGTTTGCGAGGGTTACCCGATCGTTTCAGGATGTTCCTCAGCTGACGCAGTCTTTGGAAGCCCCGGACAAAGCGAACGCATTCTTCGTCGCGGGACTCAATCTCAACATTCGTGATGATGATCCCGATTTTCCCGCAATGCTCCTCGGCAACTACATGCTCGGCGGGGGATTTCTCAATTCAAGGCTCGCCTCACGCATCCGGCAGAAAGACGGACTCAGTTATGGCGTAGGCTCCCAGTTCAATGCGAGCCCCCTGGACAAGAACGGCTCGTTCATGACCTTTGCCATCTATGCTCCGGAGAATGCAAGCCGGCTCGAAGCGGCGTTCAAGGAAGAAATCGCAAGGGCATTGAAGGACGGATTCACGGCGCAGGAGATCAGCGAGGCAAAGTCAGGCTATCTGCAGTCACGACAGCTGTCCCGGGCGCAGGACGCCTCACTGGCGCGTTCGATTGCCGCTCAGTTGTTCCTCGACCGGACCCTGGTCTGGGACGAGAACCTCGAGAAGAAGATCGCCGCCCTCACACCTGCGGCGATTACCGCGGCGATGCGTCGTCAGATCGATCCTTCGAAGATCACGATCGTTAAGGCTGGCGACTTCGCCAAAGCTTCCAAGACGAAACCGTAATCAACAGAAAAAAGGCGGGCCGTGGGGCCCGCCTTTTTTTACCGATGCAAAGGTTGAGGGGTTCTTTTTTCTAAGTATGGCGTGACGAATCGTGGATCACGTGGTCCTCTTCCGTTTTCCTCGGCATCAGCCCAAGGAGGCCGAGAAGACCGAGCCATCCCCAGTCGAAGCCGTCATCATCGTGGGTTTCGGTCTGCGTCACGGTCGCTGATGAATCCGTCTGCGCTGAGACGGGGACTGTGAACAGGGTGACGACAACAACTGACAGTACCAATGCGCGTATGACTGCGGTAAGGGGGTGTTTCATATCTCCTCCGTTTTCGCCGAAGACTCAGACGCGCGGGTTGTTAGTCGTGTCTCGGTTCGTCGTTGAGTCGTGTGTCTTGGTGGTGGTGGTCGTCGTCGAGCGAACTACCGGAGTTTCACGAACTGGCTCGACCACGTTGACAACTCGGGGCTTCTTCATGAGCCCGAGCAATCCCAGAAGGCCGAGCAGACCCCACGGGAAGTCGAAACCTTCCTCAGTACGAACTTCCGTTCCTGATTCGGTTGACATGGTGCTGGTACCTGCGTACGTGTCAGTGTTGAGCGGGACCGTCGTGCTCGTCGTGTCCGCCATCGGGGTCGTGCCGTAGGCTGTCGAGGCGGTGTCGGTCGACATCGTGCTCGTTGACATCGTGTCCATTGCGGCCGTGTCGGTCGACATGGTTCCGGTCATAGCGGTGTCGGTGGTGGTGGTTTGTGCTGAGACTGTGGCCGCAGATAGCAGCATGCTCAACAGGGAAAGCGTGGTCGCCACCAGGATTACTCGATTTTTCTTCATTTCTTATTCCTCCGAAAACTCGCCTACCGCAAGAGATGTACCAGCACTGCAACAGGCGGTCCGGAACCGGTTGCGCGTGTCACACGATCCGTTTCGGAGGGGCAGGTGACAGAGAGCGTGGGATCGTCGCTGCTCCGTCCGCCCACTCAATGCACACTCACTGGTTCGGGGTACAACGCGAGGTCGAGTTTCGTCCGGTCGGGTGAGAGATTCACGAACACGGTGTCGCCCGCCTTGAAGGTTCCATCGAGAAGCCGCAGCGCCAGCGGATCCACCACGAGCTTCTGGAGCGCGCGTTTGAGCGGGCGGGCTCCGAACGCCGGGTCGTATCCCTGCCTTGCAAGGTGATCTCTTGCTCCGTCGCTGACTTCCACCGAGAGGCCCCGTTCTTCGACCATTTTGATCAACCGTCGCAGCTGAATCTCGACAATCCGCTTGATCTGCTCGATCCCGAGCGAACGGAAGATGATGATGTCGTCGATTCGATTCAGGAACTCGGGCCTGAAGTGCCGATGCAGCTCCTGCTCAACGTTCTGCTGCATCTCGCTCTCCAGCGACGGACTTTTGTCCGACTGGTGGTAGTCGTGAATGTACTGGGACCCTACGTTCGAAGTCATGATGATGACCGTATTCTTGAAATTGACGACCCGCCCCTTGGAATCTGTCAGACGACCGTCGTCGAGGATCTGAAGCATCACGTTGAATACCTCGGGATGGGCCTTCTCGATCTCGTCGAACAAAATTACCGCATAGGGTCGCCGGCGCACAGCCTCCGTCAGCTGTCCTCCCTCTTCGTAGCCGACATAGCCGGGCGGCGCTCCGATGAGACGAGCGACCGCGTGCTTTTCCATGTACTCCGACATGTCGATCCGCACGAGGGCCGCTTCATCGTCGAAGAGGAACTCCGCCAGCGCCCGCGCCAGCTCCGTTTTGCCAACACCAGTCGGTCCCATGAAGATGAACGACCCGATTGGACGATCCGGATCTTTGAGTCCTGCCCTGGAGCGCCGGACGGCGTTGGACGCCGCGAGCAGTGCTTCCTCCTGTCCTATTACGCGAAGCCGGAGCCGCTCCTCCATCCGGATGAGTTTCTGGATCTCTGACTCAATCATTCTGGTGACCGGTACTCCTGTCCACTTCGATACCACTTCAGCAATGTCATCTTCGGTGACCTCTTCTTTGAGGAGGCCGCCACCCTTCTGCATCTCGGCGAACTGTCGGGAGATCTGGTCCATCTCCCCACTGAGCTGGGGCAACGTGCCGTAGCTCAGCTCGGCCGCACGATTGAGATTTCCCTCCCGTTCAGCCCGCTGCGCGTCCTCCCGGGCCTGCTCGATCTTCTGTTTCAGCTCGCGAATCCGGGCGATCACTGACTTCTCATTGAGCCACTGCGCTTTGAGGCCGGACGCTTTCTCCTGCAGCTCTGCAAGCTGAGCTTCGAGAGTTTTCAGCCGGTCGCGTGAGATCACATTTTCTTCCTTCGATAACGCCTGCTTCTCAATCTGCAGCTGAACGATCCGTCGTTGGCTTTCATCGATCTCCGTCGGCATGGAGTCGATCTCGATTCGCAGGCGGGAGGCCGCTTCATCGATGAGATCGATCGCCTTGTCTGGCAGGAAACGGTCGCTGATGTAACGATGCGAGAGGGTGGCCGCTGCCACGATTGCTGAGTCCCGAATTTTGACTCCGTGATGAACCTCGTAGCGCTCTTTGAGTCCCCGGAGGATTGCGATGGTGTCCTCCACCGTCGGCTCTCCAATGAAGACAGGCTGAAACCTTCGCTCCAGTGCGGCGTCTTTTTCGATGTACTTCTGGTACTCGTTGAGCGTCGTCGCTCCGACTGCCCTCAACTCTCCACGAGCCAGCGCAGGCTTGAGCAGATTCGACGCATCCATTGATCCCTCAGCAGCACCCGCACCCACCAGCGTGTGAAGCTCATCGATAAAGAGGATGACATCACCGTCAGATTCCTCGACTTCTTTGATGACCGCTTTGAGTCGGTCCTCGAACTCCCCTCGATATTTTGCTCCGGCAATGAGTGCCCCGAGATCGAGCGAAACGACACGCTTGTTCTTGAGTCCTTCGGGCACGTCACCCTCCACGACTCGGCGGGCAAGACCTTCGACAATCGCTGTCTTGCCCACGCCCGGTTCACCAATAAGGACGGGATTGTTCTTCGTTCTCCGGGAAAGAACCTGGATGACGCGTCGAATCTCCTCGTCACGACCGATCACGGGGTCGAGCTTTCCGCGACGCGCCATCGCGGTCAGGTCGCGCGCATATTTTTCCAGCGACTGGTACCGGGCCTCGGGGTTCTGATCCGTCACTCGCTGATTTCCCCGCACGGATTGGAGAGCTTTGAGCACGGCCTCGCGCTCGACGTGATGCTTTCTGAGGAGTTGACCCGCCGCGTTGTCCTTCGAGCCGGCAAGGCCGAGCAGAAAGTGCTCCGTGGAGACGTAGTCATCCCTGAATTCTTCGGCGGCGGCGAACGCCGCGTCGACCACTTTTCGCAGTGAGTGAGAGATCGCTGGCTCGGCCGAAGCACCGTTCACACGGGAGAGCCTGGCGACCTCACCGCTCAACTCAGCTTCCATCGTCGCAGCGTTGACTCCCAGTTTGCCAAGGAGAGGCTGGACGATCCCTTCATCCTGACGGATGAGGGCAATGAGGAGATGTTCAGGGGTGACCTCAGGGTTTCCTGAAGCGCTGGCCAGTCGCTGAGCTTCACTAAGGGCGTCGTGAGCTTTGACGGTTAACTTGTTTACATTCATATCTTTGATCCTGTCTTAATTTGATTCACAAAATATGACTTGTCGACACTCATATTTCAACGTGGGGAGGGTTGCCAACGATTCCCAGCTGGAGGGAACGGTCTCTCGAGGATGTGCGGGTGGCCGGAGCGCTGTGCCCGGGTCGCGTGCCCGGGTCAACAATTTGATGACCCCGAAGCGGCGGGCTTCTGGCAGCGACGCTTGCGTTAACCGAACGGCTGCAGGTATAAGCGAAACCGGCTCCCAAGGGCGGGAACGAAGATCGCTGGTCGAGAGAGGGGTTCATGGCAAAAAAACTATCCGGTTCAGGAACAAAGCGGTCGTCCGGTTCAGGCGCAAGCGCCGAATTTCGCGTCGAGAAGGACACGATGGGCGCTGTCAAGGTTCCGGCGGGGGCTCTCTATGGCGCCCAGACTCAGCGGGCCGTCGAAAACTATCCTGTCAGCGGGATTCGTCAGCATCCCGTGTTCGTGAGGTCGTTCGTTCAACTGAAGAAGGCCGCAGCTCTGGCGAACCACGAGCTGGGTACCATGGATCAGACGACCGCGGCCGCCATCTGTGAGGCCTGCGATGAGATTCTCGGAGACCACAGCTTCCCCTTCTCGCGTGAAGCAGGGGCGAACGCCGGCGCCGAGGGAAGCGAGAGGAAAGAGCGGGGGTACAGCTCGTCAGGCCTGGGTGCCACCGAGGATGACGATGATGACCTCCGATCCGTTCCATACAGGATCCCGTCGTACTACGTGCACGAGGACTTCAGGAAGCACTTTGTCGTCGACGTCTTTCAGGCCGGCGCCGGAACGTCGTTCAACATGAATTGCAACGAGGTCATTGCGAACCTCGCGAATCGCCACAGTGGGGGCGCGCTTGGTGTGTACAAGCCGGTGCATCCGAACGATCACGTCAACATGTCGCAGTCGACCAATGACGTGTTTCCAACTGCCATCAGGATCGCGACCCTTACCCTGCTACGCGAATTGTTTCCGGCGCTGGACAGTCTCTGTTTCGCACTGGACGGGAAGGGAGAGGAGTTCTCCGACGTAATCAAATCGGGACGCACTCATCTGCAGGATGCCGTTCCTGTGACCCTCGGTCAGGAGTTCAAAGCGTATGCGGCCGCGCTGCGCAGAGCAACCAAACTCCTCCTTGATGCCGCAGACGAGCTCCGCGAGCTGGGAATCGGCGGAACCGCTGCGGGGACAGGAATCAACACACCCGTGGGGTACCGATACGCGGTGGTCCGTTACCTGGAGCGCATGACGAGTCTCGACCTTGACTCGATCGACGATCTGCGCGAGTCGATGCAATCTCAGCTTCCGATCGCAGCCGTCTCATCGGCGATGAAGAACCTGGCGCTCGAGCTGACCCGCATCACCAACGATCTGCGTCTCATGGCTTCAGGGCCGCTGACCGGACTTGCGGAGATCATGCTCCCGTCAGTTCAGCCGGGATCGTCGATCATGCCGGGCAAAGTCAATCCCTCAATGCTCGAGTGCATGAACCAGATCTGCTTTCACGTGATCGGGTGTGACACGACGATCTCGTATGCGCTGCAGGCCGGGCAGCTCGAGCTCAACGTGATGATGCCGCTCATGGGCTACGAGATCATTTTCTCGATCGAGATCCTCAAGAACTTTCTGCCGGTGTTCGTGCAGAAGTGCGTTGCGGGGATCACGGCCGACCGTGCTCGTTGCGAGGAGTACTACGTCACGTCACCATCGCTGGCCACGGCTCTGAACCCTCTGATCGGGTATGAGCGCGCCGCCGAGATTGCAAAGGAGTCAGCAAAAACGCGGACTCCAATTCCTCAACTCCTCAGGGAGAAAAAGATCCTGACTGATGAGGAGATCGCCAGCATCTTCACTCCGGAGTTCCTCGCGGGGCAGGCGGATCGGCAGCCGGGATAACCGGCCGGGTAGAGGACGCTGAAACGAACGAAACGCCCCCTGTCCGCGCTCACCGTCCGCCCTCTGCTTCCCGCCTACTCGATCAGCGTCACTCCACCCTTCACGCTCCGCGTTGGTGCCAGAGCCACGGCGTCTACGGAACGCGACAGGAACAGGTCCGGATCGGTCCGTCCATCATGACCTCGACCAATGACCCAGTACTTGTCCGGACGCTGCCGGTAGACGTAGGGATAGCCCCATGGATCGTGAAGAAGGTTGGCGGCGAGATAACTCGGCACCAGATCGCGTAGCTTCGCTGGTCCTTTTCCATTGGACAGCGTATAGGACTCGATAGCTCGCCCGATGGCCTCAATCCGCTGGAACGAGACCGCTTTTTTCGTCGCGCCGACGGGATTGCTACGAGGCCCGAAAAAGTCGAGTCGATTGAGTGGATTACTGGCTGAAGTCAGCAGTGATGCGATCGCCAGAGCGACTAACAACAGCACCAGCGGGAGCGGTACGACTGCGGCTTCCACGGGCCCGATCTCATCAACAACTGCTGTCGGAGCGCTGACGGTCGCGCCGCTCCGCTCTCGCACCTCTTCGATGACGTCTCGTGTCAGGAGCTCATGAAGCGACTTCGCCGTGTCGAATTCTGACGAGCGGCTTCGTTCGATAATCTCGCCGACCTTGAGCTTTCCGTCGACCAGGTCATAGACGCGTTTCTCTTCTTCGGAGATTCGGATTTTGTCAGGATCGGTTTTCGCCTTCTTCTTCCGGACGATCGTGTCGTCAAAGTCGACTTCGTCGGCATCCTCGGCTCCTACGACCACGATCTCCTGTGAGATCTGCTTCTTCTGGAAGATCATGTCGTACGAGCGGATTCGACGCTCGATGATCGGCCACTCGTCGATCATCCGAGCGCCTTCCATCAGGATGGATTCCGCGCTGATTGGTACGACGTTCTCGCGGTCGTACTCGATCGTGGTTTCCTGTGAGAAGTGATACTCCCCATCCTTCCACCGGAAGAGCCGGTAGATGATCTGCAGAATCTGCATCTGGATGGCGTTGCGAAGGCTCTCGGACGAGATGATCTGGTGATGGGTGAGGATGAAGCCGAGTCGTTGGAGCGTCTCTTTCTGGATTTCGAGAGCACGCGCAAGCTGTTCCTGAGTAAGCGTCCCTGTCTTGATCAGAACGTTACCCAGGCGCGACTCGAGCCTTCGATTGAGAGAGTCGGCGCCTACGACCTTACCGTCGAGGAACGTGACGGTAACCGTATCGTCCTTGCCCTTGAGCGTCAGGACGCCGGTTTTTCGCTGAAGCCCGATCAGCTGATAGATGTCAGCGAGGCTGAAGTCTTTTAGAGTTCCTTCGAGTGCCATCGCTTCGCCCGGCGTTAGCCGGTAACCCTTTGACGGTAGGCAGGGATCGTTGTGACTGCCCAGGTGACTGCGGCGAGCAGAATCGCGATTGATCGAAGCAGGAGACGCGCGGTCTCGGCCGGGTGCATCACGGGGGCCAGCCTGCCGACGGAGAATGCCAGCCACACGAAGAAGAGAAAGAGGGCAAGCGGTATGAGTCCTCGCAGAGTGTTTCCTTCCATCATCTGGCCGGCACCCGGGAGAAACGACGACACGATCTTTCGGATCCTCATGCTCGAGCTCTGGAACTCCTGAACTTCTTCGAGCTTGGACCGCTTCGTATCGAGCGATACGCCATCGCGCTTGAGATAAATGTGAATGCACTGCGTGCAGTAAGTCGCGCTGTCGCGTGACGACTTGCAGCGGTAGCAGAACGTGCGGCCACATTTGATGCACTCGCCCGCAACATTCGATCGCTTCTTCATGAAAGCGAGCCCCGCGGCTGCCAGCGCCGCCAGGATCGCTCCGATGGTGAGCGGGTTCTTGAGAGAATTTGCCGGATCGAACGAGGAGAAGTTCCCGAATACTTCGCGGGCCGCCGGTTTCCTGGCGATCCGCTCGGAGATCCTCCACGCCTCTGCGATCGGTAATTGATACATCGCGATTTTTTGAGGAGTGGGCGCCGACGTCAGCGAATCGATGAGCGTTCGATCATACTTCTTGGCCTGCGCCAGATTGCGACCCTGCTCTTCGAATTTGTACGTCTCCCCATTGGCCACGGAATGGTTGTAATACGCAATCGCCATTGTGGGAGCCAGAGTCTGCGCCTTCTCGTAATTCGTGATGGCTGCGCCGAAGTCGTTGTTCAGGAAGTGAAGGTTCCCCAGATTCAGCCATGCGCCGGCAAGCTCGTCGTTGGCTTCCACCGCTTTTCTGTACTGGACGTTTGCCTCCTGCTCGTTGCCATCCTGAAGCTCGAGGTTGCCAATGAGCAGATGAATCGAGGGCTCTGAAGGCACTACGCTCTGCAGTTCCCTCAGACGGCGCATGGCGCCTGGCTCATAACTGCGACCATCCGAAGCGAGAGCCGCAGCGACGATCGGACTGTCGACTCCTGCCATCCTCGACGCATTCCAGTTGAGCATCGGAGGAATCGTCGCAAGTATCAACAGCGAAACAGCGGAAAGGAGCCGTTCCCTGGTCGTGGCATAGGGGAAGAACAGTGCCAGCCAATACAGGACGAGCCAGAGGGGACCGAGCCAGAGAAACAACGGAAAGAAGAGAAGAGCGAACGCAAGAACGGTAATGGCGCCCCCACCACCGAATCGTGCATGGAGGACCTCACGCAGATCGTGAGACGCCTGACGCCTGTAGCGCAGAAACAGGATGAGCGAATAAGCCGCCACGAGGGTGGCGAGCGTCCCCGCAACGACTGTCAGCAGATCGGTTCTCGCGAGTAGCCTCGCACGATAATCGCCGAAGATTCGGCCCACGCCTGCGGCAGTAGAGGTGACGGCCCCGCTCCAGTTCCCCTGATCCTTTGCCAGGTCCGCGCGGGTCAGCGCGACCTCAGGACTCTTCCGATCGAGGCGCTCGGCTGTGTCCATTGCCCACTTTGCGGCAGGTTGATTCCCTTTTCGATTCTCCTGCCGGGCGAGCGAAGCGGCGGAGATCGCGTAGAGGGGATAGCGTTTGACTCCGAGGTTCTTTCCGCCTTCGAGTAGCTGGTCGACTCTCTTCGTTGCGCCTGCAACGTCGCCGCCGTCGAGCGAGGCAGTAGCCTGAGGCCATATCTCGCGGGCGGTTCCGCCGGTGTCCGCCACGGCTCCGGCTGGCAGCACGAGAATGCCAGCGCAAAGCAGGAATGCGAATGGTCGTTGACTCATAGCTCAGATGGTCTTGCTGCTTCGAACGTAAACCAGCTTGAGCTGGCCCATGTGAGCGTTTAGAAAGTCACTTTCTTCTTCTGTGAGGTTGCCCTTGGTCTTGAGCTCCAGCAACGCCAGGATGTCGATCAGTTGCTTGGCCGCTGACAGGTCGGGTTTCATTGCCTGACCATTCGGATTCGCGACCATTCCCAGGCTCATGTACGCCTGAAAGATCAAAGTCTCAACGAAGATTGTGAACGCGGTTCCCGGATTCGCTTCTCGATCACGAAGTGACTTCTTTTTTTCCGCAGCCTGCGGTTCGTCCGGCTTCCGGGATTCGGTTTGAACTGGAGGTGGGGGTGGCGCTGCGACTGATGGGTCGACCGGATTCACCTGGTCGCGGAATTCGGCCTTGATTTCGCCCTCGGAGGTAAACATCCGGCGGTCGGTGACTTTTAGTTTCTCGTCGTTCGGATGTCTATCCCTGGGCAACGCTTCCTCCATCCCGATCAAGTGCTTTCCCCGATGCTCAAAGATGTGCTGTGAAATCAATGATTTGATTGAAAATCTTATCATCGCCCGAGTGGCGGGGGCAACGCTGATTGCTGACAGGTCGGGGAGCATAGACCGTCGGAGGTCAAGCCAGCGTCATTGCAACGACCGTTAACCCGCATTTCTCACAGACC
The DNA here is from genome assembly GCA_035576005.1 of Thermoanaerobaculia bacterium. Lineage (GTDB taxonomy): Bacteria > Acidobacteriota > Thermoanaerobaculia > Gp7-AA8 > Gp7-AA8 > DATLXH01. Next base: position 21,733 of record DATLXH010000196.1, read on the forward strand.
TTCGCCGCGAGACGACGGATAGCGGCCTGTCTGCTTCGTTGCACGGCAATTTCGCTCCTCGACATAGTGTCGACTATGCCTTCGTCGCAAAATCGCCGTGCGCCTCGCACCCAAGCCACTCTCCGCCGTCTCACGACAAAGGTCTGTGAGAAATGCGGGTTAGGCGTGACGATCGCGCTTATCTGGCAAGGAGTCGCTGCCATTCCGCCGCATTGCACTGGAAGGTCTGTGAGAGATGCGGGCTGAGGCTCAGGGAATCCCGAACGACTCGCTCAGAAGATACCGAATGAGAGCCTGATGAACATTCGGATCGCTTGCAATCCCCTGGTGACCATCACAGAAGCGAGCGTCGGGCTGTCCGGTCCCTCCCGCGCTGCTCGCGCTGACGCTGCCGTCGCCCGGCTCGAACATGACCGCTGCGAGGTGCTGCTCGTTGAGATGCAGGTGACGTTCGTAGAAAGCGAGTGAACGATCATGCCGCAGGAGTGCGAGGCGAGTGGTCGCCACGCAGTCTCCGGCCAGTCTGAGGATCGGTACATTGGACGGCGTTGCCTGGTTCAGGGCGTTTCGCCACGTTGCGGCCCGCCGCAGATTGGCGTCGAACATCATCTGGATTCTGGCCATGCCCTCCTTGCCAGCTCTCGTCTCCGCATCGGCGATTGCATCGGGATGGTAGGGACCGATCTGCAGCCGTTTCCAGGAGCCGGCATCGAGCAGGTTGTCGGCGATCCCGACTCCTTCTTCGTCGATCAGGAACTGTCCGTTCCATGGGAGAAGCTCAGCCAGGGAACGGAACGTGGCAACGATGTCGATCGAGAAACGACGTCGCAGAAAGCGCTCCTCCTCATTCAAAACTCTGAACGCATCGACGGTACCTCTGAGGGGAGTGGATATCAGGATCGCTCGATCGACCTTCGAGGATGCCCTCGCCGCTGACTCGCTCCATCTGAGCGGCTCATCCGGCGACGCCGTCCCCAGCTTGAGATAAGTCTCCACAACCAATCCCCCTGCAGAGTGCGCAACAAGATCGACCTTTTCCGTCGATGTTCTGCCGCCGGAATGACGAACCTGGTCGATGAAGCGGTCGAGGTAGCGAGCGTTTTCCGACGCGCTCAACCGCCAGTCGTAATAGAAGGGAAAGATGTTGCCTGCCCGGGCAGTTTCGAGGGAGCCGGAATCCTGCTTTGTATAGCCGCCATACTTTCTCAGCGCTTCGACCAGTTGCCATCCGACGTTGATCGGGCCGCGAGAGCCGACAAAGCCCTTCGGGATCAGGCGATCAGCCTGCTGAAGACCTTCAGGGCTGTCGAATGGAAGATCGAGGTTGTCGATGTAACGGGTCCGCACGGCGTTGCTCGGTCTGCCCCAGACGTGGCGGTTGGCAACCGGGTCGTAGAGCCCTGTGACTCCGAAGCCTGGAATGACGATGACTGACCTTGCCGGGCGAGTCAGCCGAGCCCGTTGCTCCTCGAGAAGGCGGCGTCTCGCAGAATCGGACGAGCAGTTGGGAAGGACCGCCAGGCAGGCGATCAGGATCAAACTCAGCGATATTCGGTGACAACTCTTATTTTTCGTTATCATCGCGTCGCAGTGACAACCGCACCCACACGTCTGGAAATTTTTCAGATTCTCGAAAAGACCGAATTCAGTACCGGCTCCGTCCATCAGATGTTCCAGGCCGCCTACGGCCTCCAGGATCGTGGACATCGGGTTACGATCATCGGGCGGGAAGGGGCCGAGCTCCGCAGGCGCGCTCAGCAGCACGAGCTGTCATTCGAAGCGGTTCCGATGCGGAACGAGCTTGACCTCGCGAGTGTCAAAGCGATCGGCACTCTGATCCGAACGAAGAAACCGGATGTCATCCACGTACACAAAGGGCTGTCGCATTCATTAGCCCTTGCCGCGACGTGGTTTCATCCCGTTCGCTGTTTTGTAGTCAATCGCGGAGTGTCGTTTCCGCTCGAGATCTGGAATCGACCAAAATATCGTACGCGTCGCGTCGACAGGATCGTGACCGTCTGTCACCAGATCAAGGATGTCATCGTCGATACAGGGAAGGTTCCAGCGGCCAAAGTCGATGTCATCTACGCCGGCACGGACCTGTCGATCTTCGACCCCGCCGTTCTGAGCGCTACCGCCTTTCGCGACGAGCAGTCGATTGGCCGTGATCGCTTCCTCATCGTTCAGGTCGGAGTACGCGACTGGAAAGGATGGAAAGAGCTGGTTGACGCGTTCGCAGACGTCGCTGCCCGGAAGCCGGAGGCCCATCTTGCCCTGGTCGGATGCACGAGCGAAGAGCAAAGAGGTGAGGTGAAGGCCTATGCTCACTCCAGCGGCGTTGGCGAGAGGGTCACGGCCGTGGGAGTGCGGAATGACATCGCTGCAGTCCTGTTCTCGGCGGATCTGGTTGTCGACGCTTCATGGGCCGGGACCGGGATCACCGGAACGATTCGCGAAGCGATGGCGCTGGGGAAACCAGTCATTGCGACCGATTGTGGCGGAAACATCGAGTTGATCTCGTCGCCTGAGCTTGGATGGATGGTTGCACCAAAACAGCGCGAGGCTTTGACGAGCGCGATACTGGAAGTGATGGACGAGCCGGAGCGGCGCGCGCAGGTGGCGATGGAGGGGATGAGGCACGTTCGCCGAGGATTTTCGAAAGACGAGCGGATCAAGCGACTCGAAGGCCTCTACTACCGCATCATCGGATCCAACTCCCGGTAGACCGTCCATCCCCTTTGCGATTCGAGATCGTACATGCTGAGACTCCTGACAAGTCCCATCTTCCAACGCCATGACACTGGGGTTGGCCACCCTGAGTCGTCCGCGCGGATAGCCGCAGCGCTGGAAGGGATTGAACGTGCCGGACTGTCGGGTAGTGTTAGAGACACGAGCGAGCGCCACCCGGAAACCTTGCGCATGATCCGTAAGGTCCATGATCCGCGGTACGAACGAGAATTCGAGGATGCGTGCGGCCGCGGTGGCCGCCTCTTTCACTCGGTCGACAACCCGATCTCGAACGGTTCTCACGCGGCCGCAACGGAGGCAGTCAGTCTGACTCTTCACGCCGCCGACGAGATCTGGCAGGACAACTCCGCAGACCGGGCATTCATCGTTGCGCGACCACCAGGGCATCACGCAGAGCGCGCGACGGCAATGGGCTTCTGTTTTTTCAACACGATCGCCTGCGCTGCCCAATATCTGCTCGAGAGACCCGGGATCGACCGGGTGCTGATTTTCGATTTCGACGTCCACCACGGGAACGGAACCCAGAATCTGTTCGAGTCGAGAGACGATGTCTTTTACACCTCCGTCCATCGGTTTCCCTTTTACCCGGGGACCGGTGCTTCCACTGAGATTGGAAGCGGCGCAGGTCGCGGTTTCACCCGAAACTTTCCACTCGACCAGGGGGGCGGGGACTCGGTCTATCTCGAGAGCGTGGAGCATGGGTTACTGCCGCTCATCGACCAGTATCGTCCCCACGCCATTCTTCTCTCATCCGGTTTTGATGCACATGCGAGAGATCCCCTTGGCGGGATGCGACTCACCGCTGCAGGATTCGGCGAGATCACGAGGCTTCTCGTAGAGGCCGCGGCCAAGACCTGTGACGGAAGGATTCTCTCCCTGCTCGAAGGGGGATACGACAAAGAAGGCCTCGCTTCGAGCGTAGCCGAGCACGTCCAGGCTCTCGAATAGCGCCCGGGGGCTGGCAAGGAACCGTCTTCTTCCGCATACACGCTGATGTGTCAGCTTTTCCGCTCCCGCTCCCGCTCCCGCTCCCGCTCCCGTCTCTGGCGCAGGCAACATGCCCTTTCCCCTTCGCCCTTGAGAAGCAACCTGGCCGAGCGCGGGGACCTAAGAAGCAGCGAGGCGGGAGCGGGAGCGGGAGCGGGAGCGGGAAAACCCACTTGACAGAGCGCGATGGCTCCTTCCTGGTGGCGGAACCCCCTGACGCGGTCGAACTGGTGCCTGACGTCAAGCGCGGCGTGGTACAACGCTCCCATTCGTGAAGCGCAAACTTCAGTTAGCCGGAGTGCTGGCGTTGACTCTGTTCTTCCTCTGGTTATTCCTGAGGAACAGTGACTTCAGTCTAGTCAGCGAGATCATGGGGAAGGCGAGTGTTCCGTGGCTGATCGCCGCTGTTCTCGCGAATGTCGGTGCTCTGCTGTTTCGCTCACTGCGGTGGCGGACAATTCTCGATCCCGACAACCCGCCACCCTTCTACCCCGCGTTCTTTGCAACCGTCATCGGGTTCATGTTGTCGAACCTTCTACCCGTGCGAGCCTCAGATGTAGTCAGACCGGCCATCCTGTCTCGGCGAACCAGCATCAAATTTTCTTACGCACTGGGAACGATCCTCACCGAGCGGGTCCTCGACCTCGTCGCAATCCTGACGCTTTTCGTGACGTTCACTCTGACCAGCGCGCGTCGATTTGCGGACGATCCATCGACGTCCGGAAAGTACGCGCTGATCAAAACGACCGGAGTTGCCGCAGGTCTGCTGCTGATCGTGCTCATTTCAATGGTGATTGCCCTTTACTTCTACAGCCCGGCCGTGCGACGTCTGCATGACCGGCTCTCGAGACTGCTACCGCTTCGCGCGCGCGCCGGATGGATGTCGTTTTTCGATTCGTTTGTAGGCTCGTTGAACATCGCGCACCACCACACGGCGCTCATACGGGTGATTCTCTACACCGCATTGATATGGCTTCTTCTCTCATCGCAATTCTGGATTGTTGTCATGGCTGTAGGACGGCCCCTTCCTTTCACCGCCAGTTTCTTCGTCACCGGACTGGCGATCCTCGGATTGATGGTGCCCACACCCGGTGGAGTCGGGGGGTTCCACAAGGTGTGTCAGGTTGCCTTGACGAGCTTTTATCACTTCGATCTGAATACGGCAGTCGCTGTCGCCATCCTTTTCCACTTTGTCGGATTTTTTCCCGTCATCGGGCTCGGCCTGATCCTGCTCGTCAAGGAGGGTCTCACCTGGAATCAACTACGCCGGATTGGCGAAAAAATCGAAGAGTGATAGAAGCGTCGCTGCGGCGACGACATGAGGCAGCGCGACACTTCAGAATTCGACATTCAAAATTCAACATTCCGTGAGAGCGACGCTTTGGATAGCACTAGTGGAGTGTATTTGATGAATTGGTACCAGATGGCGACGGGATCGGCGACGTGGGCGAGGCGCGGCGACGCAGGAATAGTGGTGACTATGCTGAGGAGTCGCAACGAAGCCCACGACGGCGAGACCAAGCCAGGTGG
>DATLXH010000197.1:0-9964 GCA_035576005.1 Thermoanaerobaculia bacterium
CCCAGGTTGCGAAGGTTGATCGTCGCGGTACCGGTCGAACCGTTCGACACCGACGAGGTCTGTGTCGCGAACGACGACGGCAGGCTGTTTAGCACGTCTTCGATACGCGTTGCGCCGCGCAGCTTGATCTCTGCGGCATTCACGACCGTAACCGGACTGGCCGACGTCAGGTTCGGGTTCGAGATACGCGAACCGGTGACGACAATATCGCCGCCTTCAGCGGTTCCGGCCGCGGCAGGATCTTGGCTCGGCGTGTTCGAGATTGCCGGGGTGGTTGCTGCTGCGCCATCATCGCTCGTCGTGCCCTGAGGAGCTGGAGCTGGAACAGGCGCGGTCTGGCCGTAGGCCGGCAACGCAACTACGGCACCTGCGATCATCGTCGATGCAAGCAAGCAGTCCCGAAGCATGTGGTTTCGCATGGTTATCTTGGTCCCTTTCGGTATCGGCGAACGTTTCCGCCCGATACAGCCTTTGTGCGATCGTCTGACCGCCGCTAGGCATGATCTCGCAAGGCAAAGAGCGCTTGTCCAAAACAAAATTACAAAACTGCTTGGTCCTGTCGCATTGCGTCACGGTTGTTGCCTAACGGCAACAAATTTTGATGCCGCATGGGGTTTGGACTGCGAACCTGCGCTTGTCGCTTTGAACGTCGAGAGCTAGCCCCTCAATCGATTGGAACGGAACTGCTATGCGTATCGCAATAAAATTGACCCTTTTTAGTCTACTAAGTGTCTCGACGACCTTAAGTGCGGCTTCGTCCAAGATTAAAAAGGCCGAACGTTCGCCGCTATTAGCGGCTATGACCCAGTGCCGTAGTTTAACCGAACCAGCTTCGCGGCTCGCATGTTTTGATAAATCAGTAGCGGCATTTGATTTGGCCGAAGCTAGCCAGGCAGTTATCGTCGTTGATGAGCGGCAGGTACGGGAAACGCGGCGCAGCTTGTTTGGAATCAGTCTGCCGGACACGGGCCTTTTCGGTAACCGCAACGATTTGCCGCAAATCGAGACATCCTTGAAAAGTGCTTCGGTTGATGATGCAGGTCGCTGGACCTTCCAGCTGGCCGACGGCGCTCGCTGGGTTCAAACCGACGACTATACGATTGCTCACCGCCCGCGCGAGAACGATAAGGTTGTCATTAAACGGGGTGCGTTGGGTAGCTTCAAACTAAGCGTCGGGCGTCAGCCAGGCGTAAAAGCTAAGCGGCAAAACTAAAAAGCGTCGCCGAACGATCTTGGGCCCATCGCCGCTTTTTCTGTTGGGGCCGCGCTGCTGCCGCTTTGCAACCATTGTTCATATAGCGGCTTACCTTTTCGTCTTTCTGTGGGCCTTGTATGCCTTGCCAATTGGTTTGATGCTTACGGTGGTGCCTGCGTTGGTGCTCGGAAGGCTCACGGGGCAGGGTCATACAGGCTGTAGCAGCTACAGGGTCAAGGCAGCATCGTAGCCGTGTCGCACATCTGCTAAGTTTCGAACGTCTCGAAAGTGGCTGATTTTGCGACACGAAGTGACCGGAGGAGACTTGTGTCGCGTTCACCCAAACCAGCCATTCAGCCTCCCCTTCGGTGCAGCCGCGATATCGTCGCCTGATCGACGCCAAGCAGGGCGGCGACAGTGCGCTGCGTATCGCCAGCGGCGAGCCGTTTTAGCGCTTCGGCCTGCTGGTGAGGCGTAAGGGCAGCGCGCCGGCCGAACTTCACGCCACGGGCCTTGGCCTGGATCCTGCCGGCAGCGGTGCGTTCGGTAATACGATGGCGCTCATAGCTCGCCGCCACACCAAGCACGGCAATGATGACCTCCGCGAACTCGGAGGTGGTGTCCACCATCGGCTCTGCGATCGAGCGGAAGCCCGCACCGGCCTTTTTCACCGCATGGAGGATGTTCAGCAGATCACGAGTGTTGCGGGCGAGGCGATCGGTGGATGTCACCATCAGCACGTCGCCGGCATCGAGCGCGCCGATCGCGCGCTTGAGTTGCGGGCGCTCGGCCGTCCCGCCGCTGACCTTCTCCTGATAGATCTTCGTGCAGCCGGCTGCGCCGAGTTGGGCGAGCTGATGCGCCAGGTCCTGGCCGGTGGATGAGACGCGTGCGTAGCCGTAAATCATGCACTGGTTGTGCATTGGATTTATGCATCACGGAAGCGCCTGATTTCCGACCGTTTTCATCCTGATGCAAAACTTGTGATTTTTGCATCATGAATGCGGAGGGTAGCGCGCTGTCCGCTCGGGTGGCAGCGTAGCGAGGTTGATGACCTCAAGGCGCAGCGCACCGCGCTAGTCGCACAGATCGATGCCGACACCGCGCAAGCCGCCAAGCTCAAATTACGCGGGGCGGGGCTGGAATGGACCACCTGCATCGAGGATCGCGGGATGTTGCACCGCGATCGGGACCGCCGTTGCATCCGCATGGCTCGCGACCTTGCTGCCAAAAAACCGCCCATGACGTTTGGGTCCGGTGATGCACGATACTTTGTTCCTGAAGGCTACTAACGATCCAAACGTCCCTGAAACGCTCCAGGGTGGCCGTAGGGTTCGATTTAAGGCGCTAACCCAACTTAACCCTCTTCTGCCGCGTTAAGCCCTTCTACGGCTCCTCTGGGCCCCTGTTGTGTTGGTTGAGGGCGTAGTTCAAAGCATAAGCCTCAATTGGTCTCAGGTGTTATTATGTGTTATATTCTGTGTTACACAAATTTCTTCCAGCAGTAAGCCATTGATAATATGTGACAAAAACCGTGATTTTTGTCACTCTGGTGGGTGATATTACGAAAGCTGGTGGGTGATATTACGATAATTGGTGGGTGATATTACGAAATACTTGCGGCGGTGGGTGATATTACGATAGCTGGCTAATGGTGGGTGATATTACGAAGTCAGAGCGAGCGCCGCTTCTCCCTCTCAGGCACGAGCAGGAAGACTTCTTCGTATGCGATATTTTTGATGCTGCGCCGAAGGGTGACATGGCCTCGATGGCGCATCCGATCTTCACGTTGTCCACCAAGCCTGACACAAAGAAGCGCCGCTACGAAGCATCTGACGGTGGAAGCTATGTTGAGATCAGGCCGAACATGATCGGATTGGCGACGATGCATGACCGGGACGTGCTGATCTACTGCATCTCCCAAGTCATGGCCGCGCTCAAGGGCGGCAGCCAGGTGCATCGCACGCTTCGATTCAAAGCCTATGACCTACTCGTGGCGACCAACCGCCCTACTGCGGGAACGGGCTACGCCGGACTGAAAGCCGCGCTGGAACGGCTGCAAGGCACGCAAATTGAAACCAACATCACGACGGGGGGTGTTGAACAAATCGACGGTTTCAGCCTGATCGATCGTTACCGGATCGTCCGGGAAACCCGCGATGGCCGGATGCTCGATCTGGAAGTCACGCTTTCCGATTGGACATTCAACGCCATCGCAGGCGATGATGTGCTGACGCTCAACCGCCGCTATTTCCAGCTCCGTAAACCCTTGGAGCGCCGCCTGTATGAGCTAGCCCGCAAGCAATGCGGAACACAGCCGGAATGGAAGTGCGGGTTGAAAAAGTTACAGGCTAGGACTGGCTCCATCTCGTCGGAAAAAGAGTTTAAGCGGCTGGTAAAAGCAATTTGCAAAGCGGACGAATCCCACGATCACATGCCGGATTATTCCTTTCGCCTTTTGGCCGATATTTTGATCGTCACGCCAAAGCGCCAGTTCCTTAAGCAGTATGCTCAGAAACCAAAACAGGATGCGCTAACGGGTGAGTATCTCATTCCTCTGGCACCCGACACACTTGAACGGGCGCGCGAGGTTGCCCCCACATGGGATATTGCAGTTCTGGCAAAGGAATGGCGCAGCTATTCCGCGAGGCAGAAAAACCCCCCAAAAAATCCTGATGGAGCCTTCCTTGGCTTTTGTAGATCGTGGTTCGCGAAGCGTGGGCGTGCCAGATAATTGAGTAATAACTCATTTTCTTTTTTACTCAATTGCTTAAATACTCGAGCCATAGCGCGCGGGTAATATCCGAAATGCTGCGCCCCTCTTCCGCAGCCCTGATCTTGATGCGTCGGTAGAGCGGATCCTCGATTTCCGCATTGAGACGACGCTTCTTTTCCGAAGTTTCGGTTACGTCATGCATGATGCGCCTGCGGGCTTCGTCGCCCTTGCTTGGGCGTTTAGCCGTGAGCGCCATCTCTTGCCCCCTTCACCGCGCTGGCAGTAATTGTAGCCAGGATTTCATCGGTTAACGCATTGATCTCGTCTCGTGCTTTCGGGTTGTCGCCCTCGTAAACCGTCTGCCCGTTCGATGCCGTTTGTGGATATATCTGTCGTTGGGTGACCGCCTCCGAAAGCACGGGCAGCTCATATTCATCAAGCGCTTTGCGAACGTCACCGCCTAGCTTTGTGCCCTCGATGCGCCGCGTAATAACGAAAGCGGCTTGCGGCTTTCCGTCCGTTACCTCCTGCCGCGCCTTGATAAGCTCCACCAGGTCGGAAGCAGCCCATATGTCGTAAGGGGATGGCTGAACGGGTATGAGAATAAAATCGCTGACCTTGATCGCAGCTGCAATGATATCTTCGAGCTTGGCCGCGCCATCCAACACGATGAAGTCGTAGCTATCCGCCATTGTGGAAAGCGTTTTGATGTTGTTGGCGCGATCGAGCGCTACCAGGGGGAGGGGGTTAGCCTCGCTCGCCGCGTGCCAGTCCCTCGCGCTCCCCTGCGGGTCGCTATCCACGAGCAAGACCTTGTGGCCGCGTTCGTGCAGCGATCGGGCAAGATTGGTGCTTAGCGTCGTTTTACCGCACCCCCCCTTAGGATTCAGAATGGATATGACGGTCATTTGCGGCATTCTCTCAAATGTGACATTACTCAGTTGAGTATATGAGTACCTATCGAAATGGGCAAGAGAGTTCGGTTTCAGCGACTTCTTCACGCCACCTCGGCACAACGCCAAGACTTTGAACTCAGCCGTCGCGGAATCCATTGGGATGCGATCGACGAAGATATCTCGGTGGAGGGGCTGTTGGCCGGCAAAGGGGGTATGACGCACCCCGCCAAGATCGCTGCTTGAGGACAAATTCAGCGTCGACGATGATGCCGGCTTAGATGCAAATAAGCGCATCCTGCCCCGCGTTGCGAAAGGGGTCCCTTTTGGACGCCGATTGATAGCCGTGCAGCAACCACCGCGACCTAAAATTTTAGAAAGCCTGATGCGATGACCGAAGAGGAGCGACGACTGCTCGGTGCGCTTGCCTGGATGTGCGAGCAGTATCTCAACGGGGGCACGGACACGTTGGATCACTTATGCATGGGTGCCGGAGAAGATGCCGTCGAGCTGCTCGCCAAGTATGGGTTAGTGGAGCCGTCAGGGCGAGGTGGCACCTGGACGCCGGCAGGCAAAGCACTGTTAGCCTCGACTTGATATTGTATCGCGTACCGATACGCGATACATAGAGCCGTGATAATTGGATTTCGCCACAAGGGTCTCGAAGCCTTCTACACCACCGGCACGACGCGAGGCGTTCAGGCTGACCATGTGAAGAAACTCCGAAATATCCTAGGCTTGTTGGATGTCGCAGCAGGGTCGGCCGACATGAACATACCGTCCTTCAAGCTCCACCCGCTTAAGGGCGATCTGAAAGGTCACTGGTCGGTTTGGGTCAACGGCAACTGGCGCGTCACCTTCCGCTTCGTAGGGGCAGATGCCGAGCTGGTTGATTATCAGGACTATCATTGAGGCCATGACGATGATGCATAATCCCCCCCACCCCGGCGAACTGCTCCGTGAAGAAGTAGTCGCGGCATTGAGCTTGTCAGTTACCGAGGCTGCCAACCGGCTCGCTATGTCGCGGGTAGCTCTGTCGCGTGTGTTGAACGGCAAAGCAGGCATCAGCCCTGATCTGGCGTTGCGGCTCGAACAGGCTGGGGTAAGCAGCGCACGAGCATGGTTGGCTATGCAGGCGAACCATGATCTTTGGTGCGCGCGCCAGCATGTACAGCCACCTGTACGTTTGTTGCAGGATGCCGCCTGACAACAGGCTCATTGCGGTTGAGAACGACAATTTCGTTATCGCCCAACCCGGCCATTCTTGATGTAAAAATCAAGAGTTTTGCATCAGGGCTTGTTCTCTAATTGCTAGTAAGTTCGACCCTCGACGGCCATGATAAGCGGTTCATCAGAATTTTGAGCAAATCCCCGCGACACTAACCAAGACGAACTTAATAGATTTAGATTACGTAAAAAATACGTCAAACCTTTTTAACATTAGAAAGTGACTTGTATCCCAAACCGTGAACAGTTTCTATTATGACTATGTCATCATAACTCGCTAGCTTCTTTCTCAGCCTAGCAATCAACACGTCTACTGTTCGCGGTTTCTCAATCCCGTTGTTGTCTGTTTTTAGCTCTATTAACGTTTCGCGATCTTTAACAACCCCGGGATCTTCCAACAAACAACTTAAGATAACATATTCAGCATTGGTTATAGAAACTCTGACGCCAGATGGGGAAAATAATCGCCTATGTTCAGAATCCAATAGCCACCCTGCAAAGAAGAATCCCTTATGTAATGAATCAACGAAATTTGATTCAGGTTTTCTCTCATGTCTGGTGGCTTCACTAAAGCGACGCCTCATGATAGCCCGGGTTCTGGCAATAACCTCTCGGGGATTGCACAATGTGTTGAAAACATCATCGGCGCCCAGTTCAAGCGCTACTATTCGATCTACCTCCGTTTCAATTTCCGTACGAACTAATATTCCTGGAGAATGCGCTAAGGAGCTAAGCCACCGAATAAAGGCTAACCCATCAGCATCCGGTAACATAGCGTCGACTATTACAACGTCATAGGCTGCTGTTGAAAACAGTCGCTCGCCTTCGAGTGCTGTGGCAACATGATGCACCTTGAAAGAGTGGTATAAAAGAAGATTGTACAGCGCATCCGGCTGCTCTCTCCCTATTAACAGCACGCTCGTATTTTTTTTAATTTGTGCAGATTCGAATGGTGATGGAGCGCTCGATCGCGGCATGTCATTAGGCATGGACCGCTGACTTTAAAGCCATTTTGGCAACCTTCCAAAAAAAAGGGGCGGCGGTATCAACCGCCGCCCCAAACATCGGTCGTCAAAAGTTTATTACATATCGATGGTCAGGCCAACGAAGATGTAGCGACCGATAGCATCGTAGATGCCTGGGTAGGTGTTCCCATTGCCGAACGAACCGATCGGCGATGCCGTCGCGCTGAGGATCGGCGGGGTCTTGTCGAGGATGTTGTTCGCGCCGAGGCGGAAGGTGAACTTGTCCTCGACCCGAACCGTTGCGGCAAGATCAAAGTAGCTTTGTGCATTCACACGAGCATCCTTGACGTAGAACGGAGCTGCCAGATCGCTGTCGCTGCTGGTACGCTCGAACTTCGTCGCCGACAGGTAACGCCAGTTGCCCGAAAGGCCGATGCCGTTTGGTGTGGTCAGCGAGATGCGCGCCTGGTGACGCCACTTGGACATCGGATAACCGCACTGTGCGCCATACAGGCCGGCACAATCGAACTTTGCTCCGGCCTTGTCGGACGTGAGCTTGTCGACATACGTGCCGTTGAACGAAAGGCCGATCGTGCCGATGCTGTCCGAGCGGTAGGTGTAGCCTGCCGACGTCTCGATGCCCTGCGTCGTCAGCGTCCCTGCGTTGACGTTGGTATCGACGATGAAGCCATTGGTTCCCTGGAACAGCGTGCCGTTCGCATCGCGATTGATAGCACTGCAGAACTGCTGGTCACCGGTGGCGATGCACTGTGCAATGATCGTATCCGCGCCGATGACGCCGATCCGGTCCTTCAGCTTGATACGGAAGCCATCGACCGACAGGTTGAAGCCCGGCAGGAACGACGGACGCAGGATCACGCCAGCAGTAAACGTATCGGCCTTTTCCGGCTTCAGGTTCGGATTGCCACCGACCAGACCGTTATACTGCTCCGACGGGTTGTCCTGCACCAGACCGAAACGGCTGACTGGTACGCCGGCAAGGGCACATTGTGCAGCGGTATTGCCGTTGACCAAGCCGCCGACTGCGAGGCCGGCACAAGGATCGGTCGCTCCGTCGATTTGTACCGACTGCGTTGCGAACAATTCCTGCGTGTTCGGGGCGCGAACCGCACGGTTGTAGCCGCCGCGGAAGCGGATGTCGGAGATCGGCGCCCAAACCAGCTCCCCCTTATACGAGTGGGCCGACCCTGCCGTGCTGTAGCTCGAGTAGCGATAGCCGCCATTTACCGTCAGTTCGTTGAAGAATGGGCGACCGCTAACGAGCGGCACCTGCAATTCGCCGAACGCTTCCTTAACGTCGTAGCTGCCTCGGATCGGCAACGTCGCACCGCCCTGGCCGGCAAGGTCGCCGCTCAGGAAGGCGTTGTCGACTTCCAGATTGAGTGATTCCTTGCGGTACTCGCCACCGACGTTCAGGGCGATGCCCTCGCTGGCGAACGGCGACTGGACGCCGTATTCAGCGCCCCTGAAGGTAACCGACGCGTTGACCACCTTCTCCTTGTTCTCGCCCGACTGGAAGCCCGGAGTCTGAACGTAGCCCAAAGCCGTGGGCGTGATCCCAGCCGCACCAAAGATGTTGAGCGGGACACAGCTAGGATCGGTACCATCAACGACCGAACGGCAGACCGCTTGGCCGAGCGTCGCCGAACCCGGACGCGTGTCTCTGATTGCGTCGAGTGCGCGTGTGGTACGCGAGACAGAAAACTCATTGCGGTAAATCTGATTAAATACAGTGCTGCCGAACTGGCCGTACGCCTCGTACGAGACACCCTTGGCGATGTCACCGCGAGCACCCGCTACGAAACGGTACTGTGTGTGACGAAGATCGGCCTGACGACCACCGCCTTCAACGTTGCGGCGACCGATCGTGACGTTTGCCTGCTGATACTGCGTACCGTCCGGGTTGGTCAGATTAACGACGTTCCCGTTCGCGTCCCGAACCAGGTTGGTGTTACGAAAGAAAGTCGCTTGCTGTGCTGCCGAGAGGAACGGATTGTTGCTGTTCAGAACCGTAGTGTTGCTGAAATCGCCCGACGGCGCGATCTGCGCGACCGAACGATCGTCCATGAACATGAACTCGGCATAGGGCTTGAACGCGCTGCTAACTTCGTAATTCGCAAGGAAGCCGGCGGTATAGCGCGTATCCGGACGCTGATAGTAGTTGAGCGGATTAGCGTTGTAGAGCGTCCGACCTGCGACGAGATTGCCCGCACCGTTCAACGTGTACTGCTGCGGCAGACCGCTCGGCAGGTTGTTGACGACTGCGTCACCAAGCGAGAAGTTTGCAGGAAATGCCGTCGGTGAACCGCCGCAAACATAATCGTTCCCCGCGCCACGGGGAGTGTTCAAGCCGCACGAGCTATAGTCGCGCGAACCCTGGGTGATCGCGCCAATCTTGCGGTAGCCACCATAGCCGACGACATGGCCACGACCATCGCTGGTCCCCGCACCTACCTTAAAATTAATGTCAAACTGCGTTCCGTCGAACGCCTGACCGGTCGGGGCCGGATATCCGGCAGCCGTGTTCAACGCCTTGAAGCGGTCGCTACGGTTGTTGTGATTGTAGATACCACCCGACGCATCGACACTGAAACCCTCATAATCGGTATCGAGCACAAAGTTTACAACGCCGCCGATGGCGTCGGAACCATAGACCGAGCCAGCGCCGCCGGTCAGCACGTCGACGCGCTTGAGCAGCGAAGCTGGGATCATGTTAACGTCGGCAGCGGCGCTCGCGGTGGCGCCTGATGACGGGTTGCCCGGCATCAGGCGACGGCCGTTGATCAGCACTAGCGTGCGCGATTCACCCAGGTTGCGAAGGTTGATCGTCGCGGTACCGGTCGAACCGTTCGACACCGACGAGGTCTGTGTCGCGAACGACGACGGCAGGCTGTTTAGCACGTCTTCGATACGCGTTGCGCCGCGCAGCTTGATCTCTGCGGCATTC
>DATLXH010000198.1:0-51345 GCA_035576005.1 Thermoanaerobaculia bacterium
GTGGCTTGGATGCGAGGCGCACGGCGATTTTGCGACGAAGGCATAGTCGACACTATGTCAAGGAGCGAAATTGCCGTGCAACGAAGCAGACAGGCCGCTATCCGTCGTCTCGCGGCGAAGGTCTGTGAGAAATGCGGGCTAACAGGCCCGGCCTCGAATCACACCGCGAGCCGCAAAGCGGCGTCTCACTCTCCCCGCCGGGGAGAGGGGCTAAGCCCCCTCCGCCAGCTCGAGAAACAGTCTTTCGTATGCGTCAGTCACCGCGTCCCAGCTGTAGAGCTCCTTCGCTCGAGACCTGGCTTTCCTCCGCCACTCGTCCAGCGACTCAGCTGCGAGCCAGTTGCGCATTGCGGTTGCGAGGCTCTCGCGATCCTCGACCTCGAAATAGCCCACGGCATCGCCCCCCACCTCCCGGTTCTCCGGAGTGCCATTGGCGAGCACCGCTCCTCCCGACCCCATCGCTTCGATGAGCGCCGGGTGCGTGCCCCCTACTTCCGTGGCCTGCACATAGAACAGCGCGTTTCTCTGCAGCGTTCGGTAGTCATTCCCATAAATCGCACCAGGCAAAATTACACGATCGTCCGCCTTCTGTTTGAGCTCGTCGATCAGCTCCCGCGAGTAAGGAGCGTCGCCGACCATCACGAGCGGAAGGCTCGTTGCCACGCGGGCGTATGCCTCGACCACGGCGAGCGGATTGTTCTCCGGCTCGAATCGGCTGACGTAAAGAATGTATTGCGAGGCGGACACTCCTAACGTGCCAAGGATGTCGGAATCAGCCTCAGCAACCGGGAACTCCGATCCGTAGGGAATCACGACAGATCTCACAGCCAGACTTTTCTCGTAATAGTCCGCAATGACCTGCGCGTCGGCCACGACCCGATCGGCGAAGCCCGCGGAAAACGCCTCACCTGCCAGGTAGGTGGCGCGCCCCAGGACATTCCACTTCCGGCGCTTCCTCTCGATTCCGTCCACGTTCATCGCGACCGGAATCCGCGCCGCGCGAAAAAGGGGCAGCACGAACGCGTTCGCCGCATTGCAGATCAGGGCCACATCGAATGACTGTTGAAGGGCATCGATCGATGACAGAAACGTTCGACTGACAGTTTCGAGATATTTATGTCGAATGGCACCAACCTCGACACGACGTATCCCCTGCCAGATCTCGCCGACGCCGGCCCCGTGCTGCCTGGAGGAGTAAATCGTGACCGCATGGCCTCGCAACGACAGTCGCTGCCCGAGCTCAGACACGAATGTCTCGAAGCCGCCATATCGAGGAGGAACGCCCCTGGTTCCGAGGATTGCGATTCGTAAGGGACGCGGCGGAGTCATCCTGGTGTCAGGAACCCGAGAACCAACGACTGAGCTCACGATCATTCACCTTTCGACGCTTCTGGATGACTCTGCGCTTCTGCGCGATCTCGCTTCGATGTTGCCAGAGCCATCGCCACGCCGGTAGCGAAGTTCGCTCGACGGTGAGCGTCGCGACAAGAATCATTACGTCCCTCCACATCTCGAACGGTGCATTTCTCATTGCGAGGAACACACCCTGATTCTTCAACCGCAGCAGGAATCGGTTCTTCACCGAGTGATAATTGAGCGATGGAGGAAGTTTCCTCCGAACCTCCGGAGTCACCTGCCGCACGTGATGCCCTACTGCCTGCGGCACGTAGAGGGCACTCCATCCGAACAGCCTTCCCCGCCATGCGAGATCCGCATCCTCCCGGTATGCGAAAAAACTTTCGTCGAAAATCTCTCCACCGATAGCGACATCCGCCAGGAAACGTCTCCGGTAGAGCGCGCCGGCGCCCGAAACCCCGAACACTTCTGTGACCAGCTCGCCACCGTCAGAATCCGGCTCGCCCCCTGCGATATCGAGATGACGCCCGCTTCGTGTCATTCGAATCCCTTTCGAGTCGACAAGACCGTTCGGCGCAATCGAGGGTCCGCTTCCCCTCAACAGCTTTCCGGTTGCCGCCCCATAATCGTCGCCTGCGATTTCCGTAGCCTCCACGACAAGTCTGAGGTAGTGCGACGTTAGATAGAGATCGGGATTTACCAGCAGTACGTAATCAGATTCGGTCAGCGCGACTCCTTGATTGACTGCGGCGCTGAAGCCTGTGTTGGTTCTGTTGTGAATGACTCGAGCCGAAGGAAGTGCGCGCTCCACGATGGCGACAGAGTCGTCCTCCGAGGCGTTATCGATGACCACGATCTCGCGAGGCTGGAGCGACTGGCTGCGAAGTCCCTCGAGACAGCGCTCGAGATAGCGCTCGCTGTTGTAGGTAATCAGGATCGCTACGACGGATCGTTCCATCTCGAGAAGGCCTTCTTCATCACATTGCAGTACGACTTGATTCCAGTGTTTCGTTTTACGGTCCCGCTTCCAGCGCCGAGAACCGTGACCGCAATACGCAGAGCCATCCCCACTATGATTGCCCAGCGAAGCACTTCCACCCTCCCGCTGCTGAACCACTTCCGCGCGTAACGAAAAAGGTTCAGGTACCAGATCTCAATGAACAAACCGTACTCCAGATATTGGAGGCTGGACCCTGTCCGATGCACTCCGGAGGCAGAGGGCACGAGGTGAATCGTCCCTCCCTGGTTGCGGAGGCGCATGCAAAAATCGACATCCTCGAACCACGCAGGGGCAAACTGCTCGTCGAGGTCCCCCACCGTCTCGGCGACCTCGCGACGGATCATCATTGCAGCAGCAGCAGGTTGCTCGATCTGTTGGACCTGGGTGAGGTCGAGCTCGCGATAACGGTAAGACGCGGACGTTCGGTTCGATGGAAAGATCTTGTCGAGCAGCAATACTTCCGCGAGCGTTGAGCCGAGGGTTGGAAGACGTCTGAATTGAAATTCGCGCTGAGGCGTCCCGTCCTCCCCACGGAGAAGCGGGACCGCCGCGGCCACCTCTTCATGCAGGTCGAGATAAGCAGCGAGTGACTCGATCGAGCCGGCATCAAGCTCACAATCAGGGTTGAGAAGGAGGAGATAGCGCCCGACGCTCTCACGCCTTGCGCAGTTCACCCCGCCGGCAAATCCACGATTGCGCTCGGACAGGATTGCCCGGAGGCGGGCGTTACCTGCCGAGCTCGCCAACGAAAAGGATGAATCTGAGGAAGCGTTATCGAAGACGATCACCTCGGTGGTGCGCGAGCCGCTGGCTCCCTCGAGCGCCTCGAGACAGCTGGCAATCCAGTGCGCGCTGTTCCAGGTCACGATCAGAATCGACACGTCGATGGGGCCGTGGGTGGACCTGTTCTGATGTGCGCTCACAGACGGCAACTCGACCGGTGTGATGTCCGTCGTCGATCGTTGCGCCGGTCGCCTCTTACGAAGATTCATCAAATTCGTTGCAGCTCGCGGACCTTGTCGACCAGCGGCTCGCACACTCTCCGCCAGAGAAAGCGAGGCTTGACACGCTCCATGTTCTTTACGCAGCTGGCGTGAAATTCGTCATCTTCGAACAGTCGTCCGATCGCCGCGACGACGGCACCCCTATCACCGGGCGGGACAATCACCCCGAGACCCTCATCACGAATGATCTCCGCAACGTACCCCCCTTCTGACGCAATCACCGGAACCCCGCACCAGAGCGAATCGAAGAACCTCGTACGAATCGAATAGTCGGACTCAAGCGATTTCCTGTGGAGCATGATCGAAGCTCGTGAGGCGAGGAGCCATTGCGAACGTTCGCGATAAGGTGTCCATTCATTCGTCACCACCAGACCTGGAGCCGAGTCAATCAACGCCCGCGTCTTGCGTAGGGACTCGTTGCTCGACATATCGTCGGGTCGGGAAAGGCCCAGGAAACGAAGAGTACAGCGAACGCCGCCCTGGTTCGCCTGCCGGACTGCTTCGATCGCTGTCGCGGGATCGAGCCACTCCCAGACGCCTCCACCCCAGATGAGGCTCGGGGTTTCCAGCCGATGCTCGTCGCCTCCCCGAGCAGGGACAACCTCTTCAACCCCGAAGGGCACATGGAGCCAGGAGTCCCCCCAGTCGCCCGCGTGGCCGCGAAGAGCGGAGAAGACTCCGGAGTAAAAGTGCCGCTGCGCAGGCGTTGCGTGAATCCTGGCAGCACCACTCGCCAGCGCGCGGCGCAGACGCCACCATTCCCTCTCGAAATGAACACGGTGACGAAGAGCGATCGGCGCGCGAGTCATCTCTTTCATCTCGAGTACGACGGGATCGAAGAGGTCCCATATGACACGCTTTGCCGCGCCTCGGAGCTGGAGGATCTCTCGGTGGGGTTGTGAGATGACGAGAGCAGGCTCGCGAAGATGCTCACGCCAGCCGGCGCTTCGTGTATTAACGGCCTTCAGCTGCTCTGGAGGTGTTCTCCCACCAAGAACAGCCGCATCGAAGTCGTCGAGCTTCGCGAGAAGTGTGGTGGGGACGTGACGCGCCAGCTCCCACGCGAGATGAAACGCTCTGACGCCCGGACCCGCCATCCGGGAACCAACGACATCGGGAGTGAACACGACAACCGCAGACACGCCGAGACATTACACGACCCGGCCTGGGTCGAGAGTATTAAATGTAACGTTGCCGCTGATTCAGCGCGACCAGACATCCAAACTGCAGTGTCGCGTGACACACGTCCAGTGTCTGTCCTACACGCCCATGTAGGACAGACACTCCTGTCTGTCACGCGACACTCCTCTTCATGGCGACGGGCCCGCGAACCGTCCTGAAGCAGGCAGGCCGTTATCCGTCGCCTCGCGGCGACGGTCTGTGAGAAATGCTGGCTGGTTGCACCCGTTGCATTCCCGCCAGCACTCCTCGCGCTGTCCGGAATGCCTCCCTGAACCGCCCGCGTCCAAGCTCCCACCAGATCCTTCGCGCATCTTCAGCCAGCAGATCCTGGTAGCGTCCGACGCCCGGGTGCAGCTGTCTCACAAAGTACCGGTTCCTGACGCGAAGCCGTTTTCCAAAACCACCGAGGCGGCTGGAGGTCCGGGAGCCCTCGTGAGTCGCAAGGACGCGCGGCTCGATTCGCATGACCCAGTTTTGTGCTCGGAGTCTTGCCGAGAGCTCCACATCCTCGTAGTAGGCGAAGAATTCGGGATGAAGCACATCGCTTCCGAGAGCCACATCCTGAAGAGCGGCGCAGCGGTACATCGCCGCGGTCGCAGAGATGCCCCAGGGATCAATCAGCTCCGAGAATCGGGAACTGTCCTCTCGGTAAAGCTCCTGCTCGAAGATGCCATTCGAGATCGAAATGCCTGCTCCATCGACAGAGCCATCCGTGGCGGCAATGATGCTCTGAACCGCGGCAACTTCGGGGTCCTCAAAGTGGTGGCGCAATGCTTCGAGCCAGTCAGGGGCCAGCACAACGTCGTTGTTGATCCACGCAACGAGCCTCGAGCTGACCTCACGCATCGCCAGGTTGATCCCGCCGGTAAAACCGAGGTTTTCCTCGCTTCTGATGAGATGCAGGGGAAGCGGTGAGTTCTTGCGCAGGCGCCGCTCTACGGAAACGTTCGAACCGTTATCGACAATGACCACCCGAGCCGGTCGGATCGTCTGCAGCTCGAGGGAGCGCAGCAAGGCGAGGAGCGAGTCCCCACCGTCGAGATCGAGAACGATCACATCGATGTCAGCGTTCATTGGGCAAGCCGCCATTCAACCACGGGATCCCGATGCATCGGTTGTCGACCGCGCGCTCCCGTACGGAAGTCGGCTCACTCCAGCTCGAGCTTGTCGGCGACTAACGCTCCCTGCTCGCAGCGTAGAGTGATCAGTTCCTGCCTCGGAACAACGATCCGTAACTGCCCCCCGCCACTTCCTGTGGGGCTGAGCTCGAAGTGCTGGTCGCCGACGTTCACGACCGCGCCGCCATCGCTCTGGTAATAAAAAGTTGCGAAGCCCGGCTGCAGCAGAAAGCTCATGGAGTCGCCCGGGCGCATTCGCCAGCCGCCTCGATACCGGAATCTCGCCACAGTCCATTGCGCCGGATAAAGCTCTCCTCCGCGATGAATGACATGCGCATCCTCAAACTGAACGCGTCGCGCAGGGCGGAGACCCCAGACGAAACCCGACGCCAGCACCAGGGACAGCAGCGCGAAGAACGCCTGGGGAGCAATTCGGATTCTCCATCCTCGACGAATCGCGAGAACAACGCCAAGGATGGCGGCGCAGGCGCCAACACTCATCACCAGAGCCGCAATATTCGTCCTGATGAAGCTGGGAATCATGCGCGAGATGTCGCGCTCGAAGAGACGAGAGAGCGCTTCGCCGAGGAGCGACTCGCCGTTTGCCATGTGAAACTTCTGCCATGGAAATGCCACTCCGAGGATCACGAGTCCGATCGTCCAGAGAGCGACACAGGCCCTCGTGATCGGCAGGTGGTATCTCTCGAGGAGATGCGCTGCGGCCAGCGCAAGCAGCGGGATGAATACCACGATGTAACGAAGTGGCGGAGACCAGCCACCATGCCACTCGTGCCGGGGAAGAAGCAGGAGCATGTAAGCCGCGCCGCTCCAGAGTCCCAGCCGAAGGCCCTTCGACAACTCCACCGAAGCAATTGCGACGACGCCAAGAATGAAAAAGGGCGCCTGAAACAGGATTCCCGCCTGGCCATCGAATAGCGTCCCGAAGAACCCTCGCACCAGTCTCATTGGTGCGCTCGGGATCAGCTCCCACGTTTCATGCACGTTCACGCTGCTGCCGACCAGGGCCCACACCACCGCGAACAGCGAGCCGACAATCAGGAGAATCGTGAGGACTCGCTTCCACTCTCTACGCTCGCTCAGAGCAAGAGCGATGAGCAGCATCACGGCGATCGTGCTGAAGCGCAGTTTGAGAAGACTCAGCGAGAGCAGTGCAACACCGAGCCGGAGTCCTCTTCGCTGCCGAGCTCCTCGGACCGCTTCGATGAAAAAGAATGCCGCCGGGACCTCCGGCCAGATTCGCGTGGAGTAATCGAGAATTGGAGGACCGAGCGCGAGAAAGGGAAAGACGATTTTCGACACGCGCGACGAGATCCCCTCCTCCTCGAACAGACGCAGAGTGGAGCGGATGAGAAGAGCGCCGAAAAGAGCGATGGTCGCGACGCAACCGGCGAGCCCTGCAACGAGGTAGCCGGGGATGAGAAGGAGCGACAGAAACGGCTGGTGCCGTGAATACTGCTCGCCGCTGCTTCCGACCGGATCGCCGAGTTGAGGCGTCAGATCGGAACGGCCCGCAGCGGAAGCTGCGATGTTCCGATACTGATTACGCAAGTCGACATCACCGTCCTGAATCAGACTCTCTGTGACGAGCACGTAGTACGGCTCGTCGCCGTCGACGGGAACCCGTAGCATGTCGGGAACCAAAAGCAGATAGATCGCTCCGGCAAACAAGGCGGCGATCGCAGGTGACCAGCGAGTTTCAGCCTCGGGTGCAAGGCACCACCATCCGACGAATAGAGCGATCCGAAGAACAAGGAATGCGGCACAGAAAAGCTCCAGGTTGGTGGTCGGGTCCCAGATGTAGACGGAGGACCCGAGAACAAACAGGGTAGTGAGCGACGCGTCGGCAAGGAGATAGTCACGTCGCCGGCGAGACTCCGTGAGCAGCAGATGGGGAACTGCGACCAGACCCAGCAGCGCGACGATGATCGAGATCATCACCGTCATGGCTTTCGGTACTCGATTGCATCGAGCTGAATCGTAGCGTTCGCGGGAAGCGTCCGGCTCGCCGTCACTCGGATCATCGCAATCTCCTGCGGCAGCCGGATGGCAAGGCGACCGGCACCGCGGAGGAACGCCGACCGGCCATAGCCCTCGACTCTGTTAGAGGAATCCGCGGGAACAGGATTTCGGGTGAGGAAGAAAACGTCACGACGATACGCAGCCCAATCGCTCGCGTCTCCAATCGCGAGGTCGCGTCGATACGCGTTTCCGCGCCTGTCGAGGACTTCGATGCGCGCCAGAGGCGAGTGGCGCCCAAGCTGAGCGATATTCGATCCGGAGACGATCAGAGAGATTGTCCTGGCCTCTGCTTCCGGTGGAAGGTTGAACGTCTCTCCCGGCTTGAGGGTGACCCCCACGGGGTATGCAGGATGCGCAGGGGCGAGCGCCCAGTAGCTGGCAAGCAGCAACAGCATGCCCAGGATTGCGGCCATCGCTGTTCCGGCGTGCGCCAGAAAAAGCAGGGCGGCAAGCAGAATGAGCGCCGACAGAGGAACCGGAAGTGGAAAGGTCGCTGCCAGTGCCCCGCTCCATGGAAACAACGCAACCATGGAGAGAGCCAGAGCCAGCAGCGGAGATGTCGTCGAACGCGATGGAAGTGCGGCTCCCGAAACCGCAAAGACTATCCCTGCGAGAACAAAGAGCAGCGAGAGCGCGGGGCGTAGAAAGAACGCGCTGGTAAAGAAGAGGAGTGAAATGATCAGCGGTCCATGGCCTGTCATGGTCCGCGCGAGCTCTGCAAATCGGAGTGTCCATGTCGGTGCGACGGGAAGCTTCATCAGAGAGAACGAAGGCGTTCCGTGTCCACTCACCACCTGCGTGCTCCAGCTGATCAGGGCCACGATCAACCATTGCATGAGAGCCCACTTCCCACACGCCAACGCCACTCCCAGCGACAACACCGCACTGGCAATCGAGCCAGTCCGCGAGAGCCTGACCAGAAGAGCGAGATGGATCGGAAAGAGAGAGAGCTTCATCGGCAGATCAGGCGTGACTGCCGCCACGATCATGGCCGCAGCGAGATGAACGAGTTGATGAGCCGGGCCGCGAAGGAGCTCAAACAGCAGCGCAATGAGTCCCCCACAGATGATGAGTGCCGCTGGTGCCGTGGCCCTTTCCAAAGGGACGAAACGCAGTGGGACGGCGGCGAGGAGAAGGAGGGTGACGGCCTGCTGGGAATCGAGACCCATTCCTGTCTCGTCAGGAGCGACGGCGCTGGAACGTCCGCCGGCTTCGGGTCGGGAGTGAGCCGACATTGCGATCGCAACGGCGATCGCTATCGCACAGACCGCTCCGAATGACGCGAGTCTCAGCGTTTCATCGCGGAGAATGACAGCCGCGACGCTGAGGAGGGGCGCACCAAGGACGATCCACGAACCATGGCTGTGATGCCTGGCACTCCAGGATGCGCACACGACCACGAGGGAGATGACGGGAAGAAAGTGATCGACTGGGGTTGAAAGGTGCGGGGCCGCCGAAAGGATGAGACTCGAGGCGGCAGTCGCCGAGAAAGCGGCGAAGAGCCACCAGAGGCTACCTGCGGCTCGATGAAGTTCCGTCCTTGCGGGGGGGCTGCCGTACAGATCAGTGGCCAACGCCAATGTTTACGGTTCTCTTGAAGCTTCCGTTGGGTTTTCCGCCCAGGCGGGATCGAACCCTTCGATCGTTTCGGATGTCACTGACGCCTTGTAGATGAGACGCGCGTCGCCCGTGAGGCGGACATCTTCGATCATCCGTTCGCCGCCTCCACCAGCTGGCAAGGTGTAACTGACCTTGAGGGTGATTCCACTCCTCGTGAGAACGGAAACGGGTGAGTCCGTTCTGCCGAAAAGTGCACTGACCGCCACGGAGGCCACGACCCCGGAGCCACAGGAAAGAGTCTCGTCCTCGACCCCTCTCTCGAATGTCCGGACCTCGATCGAGTGACGATCACGTACGAGTACAAAATTCACGTTCGCGCCTTCCGGCTGAAGATCAGGATGAGAACGAATGCGTCTGCCGGTGGGAACAATATCGTGGTTCCAGATCGAGTCCGAGAGGAAGGCGACGTAATGGGGAACTCCGACACGCAGGGAGCTGCCGCGAACTGTCAGCGCGTCGAGCTGCAGCGGCCGGCCGACCCTGAAATCCTGCGGCGGCGGAAGCATCAGCGTCACCATTTTTTCAGACACGTCTGCCGCCACGACCCCTGCGTCCGTTTCGATCGTCATTTTCCGCTGGGAAATCACACTGAGGAGCGCAAAACGCGCAGCGCAGCGCGTACCGTTTGCACAGAATTCTCCGAGAGACCCGTCCCGGTTGAAATAGCGCATGCGGAACGTGGCCCGAGGGGAGCTCTCGATCAGAATCAGGCCGTCGGCCCCGGCTGACAGTCTCCTCGTGCAGATCCGGCGGCAGAATCCCACCGGATCCGTGACACGGCCATCACGGTTGTCGACCACGATGAAGTCGTTGCCGCCGCCGGCCATTTTGGCAAACTCGATTGGTTCTGAGGGGCGATTGGCTTGAGTAATGGCTGGGCGCATAGGAAATATTCAACCTCTTGCGGGCGATTGGGAAAACTACTTTACGCTGTCAGCGTCACAGAAGTAGTGCCGAAGCTGCTTCCACCGAGTAAACGAAGCTGCGTGTCACCCCGAAGGTGGCCTCACCCTTTTCAGAAGACTCCGCACGGCGTTGCTCTGACATTCTGAGCGTCACCGAAGAATTTCAAGTGCATGTCACGGTACTCGAATCATGACTGGAATCCTGTAATCCCGAGCGGATGTACGACAAAGTACCGCGAGAGAGAAAAACAAACGAGGTGTCATCCCGAGCGTCGAGCGAGGGATCCGGGCGGGGGCGTTATGCAGGAACAACGATTCCGAATCATGATTCACGGCGTAAGACCCCCACCCGGATCCCTCGCTCGACGCTCGGGATGACACCCTGAAAGATTCGCAGAAACAGCGGGACCTGGAAGGACTTGAGTTCAGTGACGTCCTCTGGGACAGGAGCCTGAAGCAAGGTGAACGGAACTGTTTCTTTCAGTCAAAGCAGCTGCTTTTACCGCACACAACCGCCGAATGAAACCTTACAGTAGAGGGAACACATTGAACCGTCATCTCAGATCGCTACTCGCCATTCTTCTGTCTTTCTCTGCCTCGGGCATCTCCGCTCAGGAAGCGCAGCAACTCCCCCGTCTTGTGGAAACGGTGAACGTCCGAGTGATCAACGTTGATGTCGTCGTCACCGACAAGCGCGGCAAACCCATACAAGGTTTGAAGATGAGCGACTTTGAGATCTATGAGAACGGAAAGCCGCAGCCTGTCACCAACTTCTATGAGGTTTCCGGGCGAGAGACGAGTACCGCAACAGTCCCTGTTGCCACCGGAACAGCTACCACTGCGGCAGCCGCTACAACTGCGCCGGCCGCTCCATCACAGTCAGACCCGGACACAGACACCACCAAGCGGAAGATCATCTACTTCATAGACAACCTCTCCCTCAACCCTCTGAACCGGAACAATGTCTTCAAATCGATGAAGAAATTCGCCAAGGAATCGATGCGACCCGGCGATGAAGCGATGATTGCGACCTGGAACCGGAGCATCAAGACCCGTGTTCCCTTCACACGCGATCCAGCTGTGATCATTCAGGAGCTCGACGGAATTGCCAGGGAGAGCGCATCGGGTCTGCAGAATCTGAGCGAGCGGCGCTCGTCGGAAAGCCGGATCCGCGAGGCCAGAAGTTACGAGGAGGCCATATCAACCGCGCGATCGTATGCGCAATCGGTCGAACATGACCTTCGGCAGACAGTGACTGCTCTCAACGGTCTGATGGCAACCCTCGCCGGGGTCGAAGGGAAGAAGATCATGGTGCTCACGAGTGAGGGGCTGCCAATGTCGCCCGGCCGTGAGATGTTCTTTTTCATCGATGACATCAGCCGCGAGAAACCGGAATGGCAGCGCGGCTCGAGCATGATCGAGGGGATGAGCTTCGACAGTTCGCTTCTGATTCAGTCGATCGCAAGAACCGCCAATGCAAACGGCATCACGCTCTATACGCTCCACGCCGGAGGCCTCGGCGCCGGAATGGAAAGTAATTCAGCAGAAAACCAGCAGCCGACGGGAATCGTCGTCCAGCAGGCTGCGCTGAGCAACAGCACCGACTCGCTTAACCTTCTGGCCGACATGACGGGTGGACTCGCCGCAATCGGCACGAACAACTTCCCGATGGCCTTTTCGCGGATCACCCAGGATCTTGGGGCGTACTACTCGCTCGGTTATCGTTCTACAACAGAGCGGGTCGACCGGCAACGCTCGATTCAGGTCAAGGTCAGGAACAAGGGCTACATCGTCCGCTCACGCAGGACTTTCGTAGAGAAGTCGATTCCAACAGAGATGACCGATCGGGTAGTCGCGAATCTTTTCTACATCAACCGGGCAAACGATCTGAAAATCGTGATGAAGACCGGGATTCCCGTCGCGGTCGAGCGTGACCGCTTCCAGGTTCCGGTTGAGGTTCACATCCCCATGGACAACCTCACGCTGATCCAGCAGGGGGAGGTTCTGGTGGGCGGGTTCTCGGTATACATCGGCGTGGCAGATGACAGGGGCGACATGTCCGATGTCAACCAGCAGTCGCACCGGCTGAACTTCCCGCTGGCCGAGGCGGAAAAAATGAAAGGGAAGGATTATGTCTACAGCGTGGCACTCATCATGGCGAAGGGGTTGAACAAGATCTCGATCGGTGTCGTCGATGAGATCTCGAACACCACCGGGTTCGACCGCAGGCCACTCATGGTCAAGGACCTTCGGTAAAAGCCTGATCGTAGAGCAGGACGCAGAATGGAGGACTGAAAGCCCTCCCTTCCTGATTCTTCGTTCCGCGTTCTGCGTTCGCCCTTCAGATTTCAGATGCGCCGCGCTCTTCTGACTCTCCAATACATCGGCACGCGCTACGCCGGGTGGCAGACGCAGAAGAACGCGATCTCGGTGCAGCAGGTTGTGGAGAGCAAGCTCTCCTCTCTCTGCGGACAGGAGGTGCGTGTCGAAGGCGCTGGTCGCACCGATTCAGGAGTCCACGCGCATGGACAACGCGCACATGTGGATATTCCGATCGATATCGACGCGCGCGGACTGATCCTGTCGCTCAACGACCGACTCCCCGAAGACATACGGTTGCGCGACGTGACCTGGGTGGATGACAGCTTTCACTGCAGGTTTGTGCCCTCGCTCAAAACCTACGTCTATCGGATCTGGAACGATATTGCGGCCGATGTCTTTCTCGCTCCTACGCATACGCACATTCGTCAGGAACTCGACGCTACACTGATGCAGCAATCAGCCGAGGCAGTCGCAGGACGTCATGACTTTCGCTGCTACACGGTAAAAGATCCTGAAGTTGCTTCGACCATTCGAACCGTTCACAGCCTCGAGATCCTCGCTACCGGGCGCACGATCAGTATCACGATCACGGCAGATGGATTTCTTCGCTTCATGGTGCGGCGAATTGCCGGCTCACTCATCGAAGTTGGACGACGGAAGCAGCCGCCCTCGATCGTTTCAGACGCACTGGAGCCGCGATTCGGGCCGGCGCGATGGACGGCTCCCGCACACGGGCTCACCCTGCAGGAAGTCCGGTACCTCGAGTAGAGGCATGATTCAGAAAGCTTTTCAGCTGTGACGCTGGCCTGTCGTCGGCCCGACGATTACCCAGGCTGGACACAAGGGCGACCCTCCCTGAGCTCCGGAACCGCCGTGCAACGGAGCAGACAGGCCGCTATCCGTCATCTCGCGGCGCAGGCTTGTGAGAAATGCGGGTTAAGATAACCGGTCAACTCCATGATTGACCTTGCCAAACTCTCCGAACCCGGCTCGTTGGAGGAGACCCTCGTCGGTCAGATCGACCTGACGAAGCTCCCACGCCATATCGCCGTCATCATGGACGGCAACGGCCGATGGGCACGCCAGCGGGACCTGCCGCGCGTTGAGGGGCACAGGGCCGGCATTCAGGCAGTCCGCGAGATCGTTGAGACCTCCGCACGCCTGGAACTGCAGACCGTAACGCTTTATGCGTTCTCAGTCGAGAACTGGAAGCGCCCACGCTTTGAAGTGGCAACGCTGATGATGCTCCTCAAAGAGTACCTCCGGAAAGAGCTCAAGACCTTGCAGGACAACAACATTCGGTTCGCTCCGATCGGCCGTATCGAGGGACTCGATCCTTCGGTGCGTCGCGAGCTAGCTTTCGCTGAGAAAGAGACGTCGGGAAACAGTGGCCTCCTGTTCCAGATCGCCCTCAACTACGGGGGTCGCGCAGAGATCATAGACACCGTCAATCGAATCATGGCCATCCTCCGCGAGAAGAACATGAACGATTGCGTCATCGACGAGGATTTTTTTTCGAATCATCTCTACACGGCAAATGTGGGTGACCCCGATCTTCTGGTCCGAACCAGCGGAGAGCTTCGTGTTTCGAACTTCCTCCTCTGGCAGATTGCCTACGCGGAGATTCATGTCACAAAGACGCTCTGGCCCGATTTCCGACGCCAGCATCTCTACGAAGCGATCATCGATTTCCAGTCTCGCAATCGACGGTTCGGCGGAGTCGAGGAAAGTGACCGCGAGATGTTCATCGAGGCTGACGAGCAACGCGCGTGACCGCCGAAAGCGACACAGCTCGTCCCCCGGATGTTGTCGAGGCGCCTCGCGTGAGGAAGCGAACGCGCTTCAACCGGGAACTCACCGCGGTCGCTGGGATCCCGGTGCTCGTCTGGCTGATCGGCTGGGCATCGGAGATCGGCTACATCGCGTTGATCGTGGCCGTCTGCGTGTTTGCACTCGACGAGTTCCTCTCTTTCGGAAAGAAGAAGGGGTACCCCGTGCACAGCGGTCTTTCGCTGATTCTCATGCTTGTGCTTCTCAGCGGATTCATCTTCCCTGACGTGTCCGTGGAGATGGGTGTGTTTGCCGTGCTGCTCATCATTCCGGCACGGTACGTATTCTCGAAAAGCGACATCAATGAATCGCTTCCAGCGAGCGCGGTCTGTGTACTGGGGACGCTCTACATCGGGATGCTCGGAGGAGCTCTGCTCCGGCTGCGCCTTGACTACCCAGAGGTGGGATCGCGCCTGGTATTCTTTCTCCTCATCGTCGTCTGGATGGGCGATGCGGGCGCCTACTACGTCGGGAAAAGATTCGGCAAAACGCGTCTCTCCCCGCGAGTCAGCCCGAAAAAAACCGTGGAGGGGCTGCTCGGTGGAATCCTCTTCTCGATCCTCGGCGCGGCGATCATCCACTTCACGTTCTTCCCGCAGTTCCCGCTGGTACACGCCTTGATTGCTGCCGCGCTCCTGTCGATCACAGGAGTGATCGGCGACCTCGCGGAATCGCTCTGGAAACGCTCCGCTGCTGTAAAGGACTCAGGGACGCGGCTTCCCGGTCATGGCGGATTTCTCGATCGCTGCGATTCCATCCTCTTCACTGCACCGATCCTCTACAGCTACTGGTATCTCCTCTCGCACCCGTTCCAGTTTCGCTAGGGTTATGAGATCAATCTCGATACTGGGGAGCACCGGCTCGGTAGGAAGGAGCACGCTTGATGTAGTTGATGCTTTCCCGGACCGACTGGTAGTGAAAGGACTGGCGGCCGGCGCGAACGTCGATCTTCTGGCCAGGCAGATCGCGAAATACAAACCCGAGGCTGTATCGGTTCAGAGCGAGCAGGATGTTGCCAGGCTCCGCTCCCTCATAGGCAGCATTCGAACAGAGATCTTTCACGGCTCCGAGGGAGCGGTACAGATCGCATCCCTCCCCTCAACTGGCACCGTTGTCGCCGCGATCGTAGGGGCTGCCGGTATCGCGCCCGTCCATGCGGCGCTGGCGATGGGCAAGCGAGTCGCCCTCGCAAACAAGGAAGTTCTCGTTGCCGCCGGCGACCTCATGATCGCCATCGCAAAAGCGTCGGGAGGTGAGCTTCTACCCGTCGATTCAGAGCACAATGCGGTGCATCAGGCGCTTCGAAGCGGTACGCACACCGAGGTCGAGCGGATCATCCTCACAGCTTCTGGTGGCCCTTTTCATCGCCGCGATCTCAAAACGTTCAACGAGATCACCGTCGAGGATGCGCTCGCTCATCCGACGTGGAAGATGGGAAGCAAGATTTCAATCGACTCAGCAACGATGATGAATAAGGGGCTCGAGGTGATCGAGGCCCATCATCTCTTCGACCAGCCTGTGGATCGTATCGACATACTCATCCACCCGCAGTCCCTCGTTCACTCGATGGTCGAATACGTTGATGGCTCGATCATGGCGCAGCTATCAACGACTGACATGAAGTTTCCCATTCAATACAGTCTTCTCTACCCCGAGCGGCAGGCAGCGCCCTTCGCACGACTCGACCTTGGAGCGATCCGAAATCTCGAATTTCTCCCCGTCGATCACGAGAAATTTCCCGCGGTGGCACTCGCCTATGCAGCGGGAAGAGCAGGCGGGTCGATGCCTGCCGTCCTGAACGCCGCAAATGAGATCGCGGTCGCCCGATTTCTAAGACGGGAACTTCCCTTCACTTCAATCGTAGAACTGGTCGAGCGCGTGATGACGAACCATGCGACCTCGGCCGCTCCTTTGACGTCGATTGAAGAGGCGCTCTACTGGGACGGATGGGCACGCAATGAAGCCGGGACTGTTGATGTTTCGCAAAGCCGGTAGATACCGGCAGACGAAGGTAAACTTCTGCGACGCAGCGACAACGCTGCTCTGATGTTCACGTAAGCCCACTGACATTCAACGAACGACAACCATCTGACAATCATGATCAACTTCGCTACGAACCTCTTCGCATTCATCCTGGTCCTCGGCTTTCTCATTTTCGCGCACGAGGCAGGGCACTTCCTTTTCGCGAAGCTCTTCCGCGTTCGCGTCCTGGTCTTCTCCTTCGGTTTCGGCAAGCGTCTCTTCGGTTTCAAGCGAGGCGACACCGATTACCGCGTCTCACTCATTCCACTTGGCGGCTACGTCAGGATGGCTGGAGATACACCGGAAGAAACCACAGAATCCGATCCGAACGAGTTCCTCTCCCGGCCAAAGTGGCAGCGCTTTCTGATCCTCGTCGCAGGACCAGGTGTGAACCTGGTCATCGCGATCGCCTTCCTCGCCTGGATGAACATGGCCGGGGTTCTCGTTCCGCGCGATTCACGTCCCATCCTTGGATCAGTGCTTCCGGGTCGTCCAGCAGCGGCCGCAGGACTCCGTGAAGGCGATCTCATTACCGAAGCGAATGGCGATGAGATCCGCTCATTCGAAGACCTCCGGCTCGTCATCGGGACCAGCCCCGGACAGCCGGTTCGACTCAAGTTCATGCGACAGGGGCAGCCGCAGGAGGTCACGGTCACTCCGCAGCGGCAGGAAACCGAATTCGGCGCTGCAGGAGTCATCGGCGTGACTCCCTTCGCAGAGCCTGAGGTTGGACAGGTTCTCCCGGCGTCATCGGCAGGTCGTGCCGGTCTGCAGTCCGGCGATCGCATCACCAGCGCCAACGGACAGAAAGTCGCGCAACTGCTCGATCTCGAGAAACTGCTGAGCGAGACTCCGTCGAAGCCGATCAACCTCGAGCTCATGCGCGGCGGTAAGCTCGTGGCAACAACCCTCCAGCCGCAGCAGGCGGGCGACCAGGTCTATCCCGGGTTCGGGACCCCGACAGTGGTCCGGAAATTCGGTCCGGTTGCCGCCGTGCGGGAGAGCGTCAACCAGAACATGAAGATGGTGAAGTACACCTTGAGCACACTCGGGAGACTCTTCCAGGCGAAAGGGAGCGTAAAAGACTTCAGCGGCCCGATCTCGATCGCCAGGATCTCTGGTGACATGCTCCGGACAGGATGGAAGCAGGTCATTAGCCTCATGGCCATGATTTCCTTGCAGCTGGGAATCATGAATCTCATGCCGATCCCTGTTCTCGACGGCGGGCACATTTTCATCCTTCTGCTCGAGGGACTCTTTCGTCGCGAGTTCTCGCTCCGTGTCAAAGAGCGGATCCAGCAGGTCGGCTTTGCTGCGCTCGCAACACTCATGCTGGTGGTCCTCTACAACGACGTGCTGCAGAACGTGATGAGACTGAGAAACGGGTAGTGAACGCTTACAGGATTACGGGCCGGTGAATGGTTTGGAGCGCCGGCTTCCAGCCGGCCGCTGGCAAGTAAAAAAGCCGGCAAGATGCCGGCGATACGGCCGGCTGGAAGCCGGCGCTCCGAACCATTCACCGACACGCTTGATCAATTCCTCACCAGCGTTCTCACGCGTTGCTCTACCGCCTGGGGGATGACAGAGCTCTAAAAACGGTCCATCCTGAATGGATGCACGTGCGCCTTCTAGTCGCCGCTTCGATCCTCACGATCGTCTCCGCCTGCAAGACCACCATCCCCGACCCGCTACGAGCTGTGGCGTCACCGCAACAAAAGAGCTTCTGCCACGGAGCTGCTGCTACCGCGCCGGCACCGGTTGAGCTTCTTCCGGAGAAATCACAAGTCCGGCTCATCGCAATCGGCGATACGGGCGAGAGCGACACTCGTGTCCTCGAGGTGCTGGCGACACAGATCGCCCCTCTCAAGCCCGACGCAATTCTTCTACTCGGCGATAATTTTTACGAGCGAGGCATCGAGTCGCCGGACGGAGACTGGCGCAGGACAGCGCCATTGTTCAAGATGGGCGCGCCGATTTTTCCTGTGATGGGAAACCACGATCATCGAGCCTCAAACAAGCTCGCACAGGTGCGGAAGAGCGGCACGGCGGGATTCGAGCAGTGGAGATTTCCCGCCCTCAACTACACCGTTCGGTCCGGAAATCTGATCGACGTCGTCATGATGGATTCCATGTCCATAGCGAAGCGTTATGCTCCGTCGCCTGCCGTACCGGGACACCGGGAAGTTGCCTGCATCACGGAGCGATCGTTACAGGCTTCGACAGCCCGTTGGAAGCTCGTGGCAGCTCACCACCCCGCCTTCACATCGGGACTCCACCAGAGAGACCTCGAGCTCGAGCATGTACGTGGGCTCGCACCTCTTTTCGATCAGAGTGGAGTCGCCATTTACGTGACGGGTCACGATCACGACCTCGAGTTCTTCCCGCCCCCTGCCCCATCGCGAACGGCTTATCTGATCAGCGGAAGCGGCTCGCGCAGCCGTCGGATCCGCAACATCGTCAGAGGCTCCGCATTCCAGCGAGGCTCAACCGGCAGCTGCAGCGGGAAGCCTGAGGCAAAAGGCTGCGCGTACGGATTTGCAGTTCTCGACATCACGTCGTCAGAGATTCGCGTGTCGTTTCGAGAAGCGAATAGCGACGCGGAGCTCTACTCCTACACGATCCGCAGGTAGGACCCGGACCCAAAGTCTACGGTTTCTTCCTGCTCTGGATCGCGAACATGTTTTCGTCGGGGTCTTTGAAGAACGCCATCCAGAGTTCGAAATCGGCGGTCTTGTGTACGAGATGAGGCGCTGCCACGAAAGGGACTTCTCTATGGAGAAGCGTCGCGTAAGACGCGTCGATGTCCACGACGTCAAAGTAGAGAATGGTCGTGCTCGGCCGGAAGTCGCCACCCTCGCCCTCACCCACCATAAGCGAGATCGTTCCGCACTGAAAGAACGCCATTTTGGGCGGTGCATTGAACAGGAACTTGAGCCCTAGCTTGTAGCGATAAAATGCAGTCGCTTTCTCGACGTCGCGTACCGTGATTGCAATCTGCCCGATCGTGCTCAACGTCGTGACTTCGCTTGCACTCATGATCGACCTCCATTCAGGCGTTCCTTCTGCGGGACCCAGCTTACCCTAAGGTCTGTGAGAAATGCGGACTAGCAACCCCGAAGGATGAAGAGACGGAGCATGTCGAGAGCGGCCTGAGTCGAGTGATACTTGATCAACTCGCGAGATCCGCTGAAAAGTGCTTTCCGGTGTTTGACCTCGGAGTCACTCGCGACGCTGATGTGGACCGTTCCAACAGGCTTCTCTTCACTCCCTCCGCCCGGCCCGGCGATACCTGTAATGCCTACCCCATACGTCGTGTTGAAGCGTCGTCTGACTCCCGAAGCCATGTCACGCGCGACCTGTTCACTCACTTCTCCATGGGCGGCGATGTTCGCGGGATCGACTCCTACTATCGAGAGCTTCAACTGCGCCGAATACGCAACAGCGCCGCCCATGAAATAGCGACTGCTGCCGGAGACGTCGGTCAAACGCGAAGCGAGAAGACCGCCTGTGCACGACTCAGCAGTCGACAGCGTTGCTCCCGCGTTTGTGAGTAATCTGCCAACGACGTCTTCAATTGAATCGTTGTCGACACCAAACATACGCTCGCCGAACATCTCTCGCAACTCAGCTTCCATCGCCGCGATCGTCCTGTCTGACTCCGCGCGATCTCCGTCAGCCTGCAGATGAATCTGCACCTCGCCATGCGAGGCCAGGATCGTAAATGGAATGCCATGCTTCCTGTAGAACGGGGCCAGCTGCTCATCGACTGCCGACTCCGGCATCCCAATGATCTTCAGAATCCGACGGACCCTCGACACCTCACCACGTTGCGAGCGGATCCACGGTCCGAAATCGTTCTCGAGCATTCCCTCGAGCTCGTACGGGACGCCCGGGAAAATCCAGATGTGCTTTTCGGAACCCTCGAACATCACCGCCAGATGGAAGCCTGGAGCCGTGCCCCGCTTGTTGGTCAGAGTCTCGTGACCGATGAAGATCTGAGCCTGCCGCGCATTGAGGGGAGACATTCTGAGACCGCGGCGGGCGAAGCGCTCCTCGATGCTGCGGAGGATTTCTGAGGACTCTTCGAGCTCCAGGTCGAAAGCTCTTGCGAGAGATTCTTTTGTGAGATCGTCTTCGGTGGGTCCGAGGCCTCCGGTGACGATGAGCAGGTCGTGACCAGAGGCCGCGAACCTGAGCTCATGAACAATCTCTTCGAG
Source organism: Thermoanaerobaculia bacterium (assembly GCA_035576005.1). Lineage (GTDB taxonomy): Bacteria > Acidobacteriota > Thermoanaerobaculia > Gp7-AA8 > Gp7-AA8 > DATLXH01. Next base: position 20,617 of record DATLXH010000198.1, read on the forward strand.
CGAGTCGCCGACGACACTCTTCCGGTTGATCCCGATCCCGTACTGTTCGAGGAGCGAAGTGATCTTGAGCGAATTGGTATCGAGACGCGACGTTCCGAGAAGCTCGGACCCGATTGCAAGGATCGAAGTTTTCATCGCAGGCAAAGTCCGCATAGACCCTGACAGATTCCTGGAAGCGTCAAGGCCGGTCATGAGCTCCTGACCGCCAGCTCCGTCAGGGCCTCGCGCTCGGCTGACAGCTTGTCCCATCTCGCGTAGAGAACTTCAATCTCGCGTTTCAATGCGGCTGTCGCATCCTTGAGACTTCGGGTCTTCTCGCCATCGCGATAGATCTCCTCGCTGCAGAGAAGAACATCATTCCTTCCGCATTCGGCCTCAGAATCCGCGATCTGTTTTTCGATTGACGCGAGCTCTTCGGAAAGTTTCCTGAGCTGCTTGTCGCGTTTTTTTCCATCCACGCGCGACTCAACCGGATCGGGCACGGCAACCTTGCTGCCCTTGATCTTCCCTGCCGGAGACACCTTCTTGTCGGCAACAACGGCCGCTTCCGCTTTGAATTTTTCCACGAGGTCGGAGTAATTGCCGTAGTGACTCTCTGCTTCGCCATCCTCGACCAGCAGCACATTCTCGACAATGCGGTCTACGAAATACCGATCATGTGAGACCACGATGAGCGCACCCGTAAAAGCCTCCAGCGCTTCCTCGAGTGCTTCGCGTGTGTAGACATCGAGGTGATTCGTAGGCTCGTCGAGTAGAAGGAGATTGCCTCCCGTGTACATGATCTTGGCCAGAGCCAGACGTCCCTTCTCGCCTCCCGAAAGAGAACGAATCTGCTTGTCGACATCGCCGGCGAAGAACGAGAAGCGCGCAAGATAGCTTCGCACCTGCTCTTCCGTTTGCGCGTGATCGAGGTTCCAGATCTCGTCGAGCACCGTGCTGTTTGGCGAGAGGTCTCCGAGCGTCTGATCGTAGTAGCCGACCTGGACGCTGTGTCCGTAGGTGAGCTTTCCCCCAAGTGGTGCCAGACGACCGGCGAACGTCTTGAGGACGGTCGATTTTCCCGCGCCGTTCGGACCCATGATGGCGTAACGCTCCCCACGTCTGACAATCAGGTTCAGACCACGCACCACAGGCTTGCCTTCGTAGCCCGCTGACAAGACCTCCGCCGTCAGCGCCACCGCGCCGGAGCGCGGCCCGGCGTCGAGTGAGAACTTCGCGAAAGTTTCATCGGTCACAGGCCGGTCGAGCTCATCCATTCTGGCCAGCTGCTTCCGCCGCGACTGCGCCTGCCTGGTCTTCTGTCCCGCGATATTTCGGCGGATGAAGTCTTCCGTCTTTTCAATATGGTCACGCTGCCGTTCGTACTCGACGCGCATGAGCTCCATCCGTTCGGCACGCTGTTCGAGGAAGGTCTCGTAGTTGCCGTGGTACTCGATCAGTTTTCCATGAGCGAGCTCGATGATTTTTTTCACGGTCCGGTTCAAAAAAGTCCGGTCATGCGAGATGAGCAGATAGCTTCCTGTGAATGACTGGAGAAACTCCTCGAGGAATTCGATCCCTCTGAGGTCGAGATGGTTCGTCGGCTCGTCAAGGAGCAGCAGATCGACCTTCGTCAGAAGAACGCGCGCGAGCATGGCGCGGTTCTGCTGGCCACCACTGAACTCGTGGATCGGTCTCTGCCATTCGCTCTCTTCAAATCCGACCCCGGTCAAAACCCGCTCGACCTCGGAGTGAAGTGTGTAGCCGTTCGCATGCTCGAAATCATGCTGAAGATCTGCATAGCGCTCGAGCAGCTGATCGTGAGCAGGTCCTGTGATCGACGCATCTGCCAGATCGTGCTCCAGGGTCCGCATCCGGCCCTCGATCGCCAGTACTTCCCTGAAAGCGGAGAGGACGAAGTCAAAGAGTGAGACGCCGCGCTCTGCGTCGAGATGCTGGGAGACATGACCGATCGTCAGACCCGAAGCCCGCACGGTGCGACCGCGGTCCGGCTCCTCTACCCCCAGGAGCAGCTTGAACAGCGTCGTCTTGCCGGCGCCATTGCGGCCGACCAGACCGACGTGCTCGCCCGGATTGTGCTGCCAGGTGGTCTGCTGGAGCACGTCATGGGGACCGTAGGCTTTGACGATGTCTTCGAAGCGGTAGAGCATTGGATGGGGAGTTTTAGGGACGTTTGAACGACAAAGCAAATCGAACACAGAACGCAGAATGAAGAATTCAGAAACCGGTCTTTTTTTCTACATTCTGCATTCTGCGTTCTCCATTCTGCGTTCGTCTTTTCTTTACACATACGCTGTAGCGAGAGGGCGGCTATGATAGATCACGGACACTGACCAATGCGCCTTGCCGTCAACATCGATCACATCGCCACAATTCGAGAGGCGAGAAAAACGGACGAGCCCGATCCGGTGGCGGCGGCTCTATTGTGCGAGCTGGGCGGCGCCCAGGGGATCACGGTTCATCTTCGCGGCGATCGCCGCCACATCCAGGAGCGCGATGTCGAGCTCCTCAGAAAAACCGTCTCCACCCATCTGAATGTTGAGATGGCCGGGACCCGCGAGATGCTCCGCATCGCCCAGACGATCAAACCGCACAGGGTCACACTCGTGCCGGAAAGGGCCGACGAGCTGACGACCGAAGGTGGCCTCGACGTCCTGCTGCACACAGGGAACCTCGAGAAGATCGTGAAGGAACTGCTCGAAGCGCAGATTGATGTTTCGATCTTCGTCGATCCTGAAGTCGATCAGATCCGCGCCTGCCAGCGCCTCCGGGCGCCCCGCATCGAGATCAACACCGGGAAGTTTGCCGACGCATGGAGAAGTGGCATCGCGTCGTGGAGCCAGCCCCTCGAGAAGATCGTGAACGCTGCTCGCGCCGCTCGAAAACTCGGCATGTCGGTCTTCGCCGGCCATGGACTCACGTACCGCAATATCGATCCGATCGCGCGCATCGACGACATCGAGGAGCTGAACATCGGACACTCGATCATCGCCCGAGCCTCAATGGTAGGACTGGTGAGCGCGGTTCGCGAGATGAGCGACCTGATGCGCAACCCAAGACGATAATTGGACCGGTCATGAAGACAGAAATCGCTCGCCAGGCCTGCCTGGCATCTAGTGGAGTGTATTTGATGAATTGGTACCAGATGGCGATGGGATCGGCGTCGTGGGCGAGGCGCGGCGACGCAGGAATAGTGGTGACTATGCTGAGGAGTCGCAACGAAGCTCACGACGGCGAGACCAAGCCAGGTGGCACCAATTCATCAAATACACTCCACTAGTGAGGGAGATGAGAATGGCGAGTGAGACTGGAAGAGCAATTCCGCTTCATACCAGGATTCTGATTGGCCTGATCGGAGGGGCCCTCCTCGGCGGCATCATGAACTCGACGCTCGGCGCTGACTCGGAGCCGCTTGCCTGGGTCGTCGCACACATCACCGAGCCGATCGGTCAACTCTTCCTCCGGCTCCTGCTCCTCCTGGTGATTCCTCTGGTCTTTTCGTCTCTCACCATCGGCGTCGCCGGACTCGGCGACGTACGGAAGGTCGGACGGATCGGACTCAAGTGCCTCGTCTACACCCTCGTCATCTCCGGAATCTCGGTCCTAATCGGACTCTTCCTGGCCAACACGATCCGCCCCGGCGAGCGGGTCGACCCCGAAGTGAGCCGTCAGCTCGAAGCAAAGTACGGCGGCGACGCCGAGAAACGTGTCGCCAGCGCGAAAGCGGGCGACGCGGCAACAGAGACTCCTCTCATGAAGGTCGTCAAGACCGCCGTCCCGACCAACTTCTTCGCTGCGATCGCCAAAGATCCCCCGGACATGCTCGGCCTCATGTTCTTTTCCCTCTTTCTCGGTATCGCGCTGACCCTGGTGGATCTCGAGAAGTCGGCGCCTCTTCTCCGAGTGCTCGAAGGCGTCTATGAAGCGGTCGCCAAATGTATCGAGCTCGTCATGCGCTTTGCCCCCTACGCAGTGTTCGCCTTACTCTTCACAATGACGGCACGCTTCGGCTTCCGGCTTCTGACGAGTCTCGGCTGGTACGTCGTCACGGTGCTGCTGGGCCTGGCGATTCATATGTTCATCGTCTACTCAGCTTCGGTTGCGATTCTCTCCCGCATCAACCCTCTCGACTTTTTCAGACGCATCAAGACCGTAATGGTCACTGCCTTCTCGACCTCTTCGTCTAACGCCACGCTGCCCACCGCCCTCCGCGTCTCAGAGGAAAATCTTGGCGTCCCCAGACAGATCAATTCATTCGTGCTCACAGTGGGTGCCACGGCAAACCAGAATGGGACCGCGCTTTACGAAGGGGTCACCGTGCTTTTCCTCGCGCAACTGGCCGGGGTCGATCTCACGATGGCGCAGCAGTTGATGGTGGTCTATCTGGCAATCCTCGGGGGCGTCGGAACAGCAGGCGTACCCTCGGGCTCAATCCCGTTCGTGATTCTGGTTCTTGCAACGATCGGAGTGAATCCCGCACTGATCGCGATCATTCTGGGAGTCGATAGAATTCTCGACATGTGCCGCACGGTGCTCAACGTGACGGGCGACCTGACAATGGCGACATACATAGCCAGATCGGAGGGTGTGACGTTAATGCCGGAACGGCAGATGCCGGCTGCGGTTGATCTATAGCGACATCGAAACGTTGGTCACGACACTTCCAGAGACTAGTGGCGTGTATTCGATGAATTGGTACCAGATGGCGACGGGATCGCCGACGTGGGCGAGGCGCGGCGACGCAGGAATAGTGGTGACTATGCTGAGGAGTCGCAACGAAGCTCACGACGGCGAGACCAAGCCAGGTGGTATCAATTCATCGAATACACGCCACTAGTGGTTATGCGGATTTGCAGGGTGTCATCCCGACCGGGTGAAACTGCGAGAGAATCGCTGGTGCGTATGTGATGACACGTCTCGACGGACGACGCCCCGAAGGGGCGGCGTCCCTCTCCCCGGCGGGGAGAGGGTGGTCGCGTCAGCGACCGGGAGAGGGGCCGTGAGAGATACGAAGACCTCGCCCTTGTCACCGAAGTCTCGAGATTTTCACGCCCCTCTCCCTGCTTCGCTCCGCTCGCTTCCCTCTCCCCGCCGGGGAGAGGGAAACGCCGCTGCGCGGCTCAGTGCCCGGAGAGTGGCCTGGATGCGTGACACGCGGCGGTTTTGCGACCACGGCATAGTCGACACGATCCGCCGCCTCGCGGCGAAGGTCCGTGGGAAATGCGGTTAAGAGGTCCAGCCAGCATTTTTATCCTTGCGCTGGTTCTTCGTCTCATCGCAATCACGCTGGCAGGTCCGACGACTGTCACCTTCGGCGATGGCAATGACTACGTCCGCGCTGCGACGCAGCTCTGTGTTTCAGGCTCATATCCCGACCGCGGCGCCCTACCCTTCTTCCGCGCACCAGGGCTTCCCTTCTTCATCGCTGTCGTGACTCTTTGCAACCCTTCGAACACTGCCGCAATCAAGTACGGACTTGCGCTCGTCGATTCGCTCACGGTCGTACTGATCATGTGGCTCGCGTTCATCCTGTTCAGAGATCACACAACAGCGTGTCTCGCCGGAATCGCTGCGGCGCTGCATCCGATCTTCATCGCTGGCGTATGCGACGTTCGAACCGAGCCTCTCTTCATGTTTTTCATGACACTCTCACTTACGCTTCTTCTCGCGAACCTCTGCCGGACAGACAATTTGTCCTTCTCGGTCTTCTCAGGAATCGTGTTATCACTGGCTGCCCTCACCAGACCGGCGGCGTTGGTGATCGCCCCGTTCTTCGTGCTTACCTTTCTTCTGCGCAGTCACTCGCGAAGGAAGGCTCTGTTGCGAGCGTCTTCTTTCACCATCGCGTTCCTGATTACGCTGTCCCCCTGGACAATTCGGAATGCGGTGAGGTTCCGTGAGCTGGTTGTCGTTAATGACGCCGCTGGCTACAACTTCTGGAGAGGGAGTCACCCGGAAATGTCCAGAGTCGCCACGATCGCAGATCGCACCGATTACCTGCGCGCGGGGGAGACCTTCGAAAAAACCTCAAAGGCGATGGCGTACCGAATTGAGGCGGCGAACGACTCGCTTGGGGAGCGAAGCAAAGCATGGTTCCGCGAAGGAATGCGCAACATTAAAGCTGACCACGCAGCAGCGCTCGAGTTCGCACAGAGGAAGGCTGCTGTCTTCTGGCGTCCATGGCTGAACCCCCAGGAGTTCAACCGGCATACGGTGCTGTTGAGCGGGCTCGTATTCTCTCTACTCGACCTGCTGGCTCTGGCGCAGCTCGTCACAATGCGCAGACGTCGTCTTCCTCTCGTAGTCTGGATTCTTTTCTACTTCCTGCTGGTCTGGATTACACACATTCCCTATCAGGTCGTGATGCGGTTCCGGATTCCTTTTACCGACCCTCTCCTAGTCGTGCTGGCCAGCGCCGTGATCGGGAGACTCGTCAACTCACGCTTCGAGAGAGGCGAGCGATTCGCGCGCGGCGGCGATTCTTTCCGCTGCGACAGGAATGCCGGCGAACCTCTGCCGTTCGTACAGCTCGATAATCGGAGCGAGCCGTTCGGCAATCAAGGGATGTCGCTCGCGGAGCATCACGGCCAACTCTCCCGACGTCATGGCCGGGTCCACCTCGATCCCTCGTTGCCGTAGCCGCACGACCATCTCCCCAAAAAGCGACCGCCGGCTCCGCCGCACCCGACTGATGACAAGCCCCAGTGCGAGAGCGAGACCGAGCGCGATCAAGGCATTCCAGCCCATGAGGAATCGCAGAGTGCTCAGGCCTCCACTTCCGACCTGCACCAGGAAGTTCTTAGTCCGGACGAAGAACGCTGCCACGATCGCGATCTGATCGACGAGTCCAAAGGTCAGGACGTAGCGATCCCAGAAGTAGCTGATCGAGTCGCCAATGGCCGTCATGTAAGCCGAAAATAAACCCGACGCTGCAGTCCCGGGTCGCAGCGACGCGGGAGTGGGATCAAACGTCACCCATTTCCCTCCATCAAGGATCTCGACCCAGGCATGCGCATCGCTCTTTCGGACGACAAAGTAGCCGGTCAACGGATTCAACTTGCCGCCGTAGAAGCCGCCGACGATGCGGCTCTGCACGCCTACCGCTTTGAGCAGCACGACCATGCCGGCAGCAAAATACTCGCAATGTCCTCGACGCTCGCGCAAGAGGAACTCGTCGACCGATAGTTGTCTTCCGATCGACGCGGGATCGGGAACGTACCGGAACCGCCCCGAGAGGAAGGCCTCGATCTTCGCGCTCTTTGCGAGCGGCGCAGTCGACGAGCCAATGATCGACCTGGCAAATGCTTCCACCTGCGGAGAGATCGGATAGTCGACGAACCCTGGTTCGACCGGCTCCAGAGGCGTCACGGTTCTGCTGATGCGCGCCTGATAGTTGATGATGCCACTGCCCGATCTCGCAACTCGATAGACGTCGCGCGAGGGCGCTTCCCTGACTCTCGGGGCATCGACCAGCGTGTGTGTACCCACGGGAATCAGGAGCCGGGAGTCGCTGAGCAATTTCTGCTGAATGGTCAGATCTCGCGAGATACCAACTGCGGTTGCGATGCGCGAGCCCTCGGGCGACTGAGGGACGAGCTCGTTTCTGCTCTCACCAATCCAGACTCCGTCGCGGAAGTCATCGTACGTGCGCCCTCGCAGTCGCAGTGGAGTGAAGAGCGCAATTGCGTCCTGCCGCATCCAGACCCTGGCGACCACGAGCGGATCGGAAGAGATCGACCGCTGGTTGTTGAAGTCGATCGTGTCCGAGAGCCCTGTCGATGCGCTTTGCAATGCCCCCGCAAATCCCGGCACGAAGGGACTGCGTACGCGCGGAAGAAGTGGGAACAGCAGCATCGCTCCCGCGGTCGCAGCCACGACAAACTGAACAGCAGTCCTTCCAGTGTCGGGCGCCACCTGACTCACGCGGACATGGCGCGATGTAGCGACTCTGCTCAGCTCGATCAGATGACGGAACAGGAGCACCGCAATCGCAAGCACAAAAATCATGACCGACTGGTGAGTCGCATTGGCGACGCTTGCCACGAAGAGAAACACGATCACGAGAAGCCGCCCCAGCTGGTGTCGATACCCAGCGCCGTCGATTGAGTATTTACGCTCATCCGTCGCGGCACCGATCGTCCGCAGACGATTCTGCGCTTCCACCGCCTGATACACGGCGATGAAAAGCAGCAGGTGAGTCGAAGACCGAATGGCGCTCCTGGAGATCACGAAAGCGTCGACCAGGTAAATGAAAAGGTAGCCGACCGCCAGGAAACGTAGAGTCGGTGCCCCTACCAGTGGCTCATTGTTGCTTCGGAACAGTGCGAGACCGAGCGCTACCATCACACCATGAAACAAGGTGAGTGGAAGTGGCGAGATCGCCCCCGTCAGATAAAGAGGGATTGCGGCGAAGCTCGCCAGGAACAGCGTCTCGAGCTCACGCCGTTCGATAGCCGGCGTGGTCGCGAAGGGTAAAGAGAGTCGTTCCAGTTTCAAAAGATTCCGTCCACTCGTCAGTTGTTGCCGTCATCAAGGCAAGCTCGCGGAACATCGCGCCGGCTTCGCTCAAACCAGTTGAAGTCAGACGCTTGCCGGGCACCCGCAGAGAAAGCTCCGAATCGTGCTCGGCTCCCTGCTGAAGATAGGTCGCGGCCGCACTGATCAATTCCTCGAACTCTTTCTCACGAAGCTGCATCGGACAGTATGGATCGACCGCAACCCTGATCACGCGGTCTGCTTCGAGCTCCGCCTGCTTTGTGATCCAGCGGCCAATGCTCGCCGACTTTTTCCAGTGGACCTGCCGGAGCGAATCCCCACGCACGTAGTCGCGAAATCCGTGAACGTCGTTACCCCATCCCGCACGGCGGCCCGGCGCTGCATCCCCTTCACTCTTGAACGCGAACTGATGGTCGACAACGCCTTCAAGGAGGCGCGGGTAGACGACGACTTCCAGCGCCGCTGGCACTCGCCGCTTCTTCAGAAAAAATCCAAAGGGATAACGAGTGTAAAGATCGATCGACTGAACGTGCATCAAACCTCTCCGCTCGAAGAAGAACGTGGCGGGGACGGACATCGCGCCACGCTTCTGAATCAATGGCACTCCCAGTGGCGCCTCGAGCTGCGGTGCCGCGATGATCAGGTCGCGGACGCTCCAGAGCGGCGACCCGTTGGTGATCTCAATCTCCCCTCTCGCCGGCCGGCCAGCCCACGCATCTCCGATCGGGGCCAGCCGCACGTGCAGGTGCTTGAGTCCCCCTTTCGAGGCGATGCCCGATATCAGAAGGGTCCCGAGCATAAACGCCAGCGTGATGTAAAGCGAGTTGTTACCAGTATTGAGTGCCGCGAAGCCGATGAGAAGCGTGAGTACCACGTACCCGGTACCAAGCTCGGTTAGACGAACGACGCCGTTGAATTCGAAGGCGGTCCGCTTCACCGTTTCCTACCTCGGCACTGGAATCGAAGCGACAATCTGCCTGACGAGCTTCGCTTCCGGCGTGAATTCACTCCTGTAGATTCCGCGGTCCCGCAGCATGATCCGATGCGAGAGCACAGGCTCGGCGAGCTCCTTGATGTCATCGGGCAGCACGAAGTCGCGCCCTCTGACCGTCGCGAGCGCCTGCGCAGCTCGAAAGTAGGTCAGCGCGCCTCGGGTCGAGACTCCGAGCGAGATCTCAGGATGGCTCCGCGTCGCATGAACGATCGCCATGAGGTAGTCAGCCAGGGCTTCTTCGACATGCACGTTCGCTACTCCGGCCTGAAGCGCCAGAAGCTCGTCTCCGGTGAGGACTGGCTCGAGATGATCCAGCGCTTCCTGTGCTCCGCCCGACCGCAGCAGTTTTTTCTCATCGACCGGGTTGGGGTAACCGAGAGTGAGCTTCATCATGAAACGGTCGAGTTGCGATTCCGGCAGCGGGTAAGTCCCCGCATGCTCGACTGGATTCTGCGTCGCAATGACCAGGAAAGGGTTGGGAAGCCGGATCCGGTTCTTCTCGACGGTGAGCATGCCCTCGCTCATTGCTTCGAGCAGGGCCGATTGCGATTTCGGGGTTGCCCTGTTGATCTCATCCGCCAGCAGGACATTCGTGAAGACAGGACCGGAGATGAACTCGAACTCTCCACGCTCCTGATTGAAGATTGTCACTCCGATGATGTCAGACGGCAGGAGGTCACTCGTGAACTGGATTCGTTGGAATGAGAGCGACACCGAGCTCGCCAGAGCGTGAGCGAGAGTTGTCTTGCCGACTCCCGGGACGTCCTCGAGGAGTATGTGACCTCGGGCCAGTAGCGCTGCCACGGCCAGCTGGATCACCTCGGACTTTCCACGGATCACGCGCTCGATGTTCGCCTGGAGGCGCGTGACTCTGGCCAGCGTTTCGTCAGGTGCAATCGTCATTTCGGTCATAGTTCAGTGTCGGCTCAGGAACATCGGCTCGAGCAATCAATACGAAGCACGTGACTGAAAGGTCTTGCCCCCGGTTGCCATTCCGAGCGTCGAGACCGGAGCGCCGGCTTCCAGCCGGCCGTACCGCCGGCTTCCAGCCGGCCGCTGTCTCGCAAGCAAGAGCCGGCAAGATGCCGGCGATACGGCCGGCTGGAAGCCGGCGCTCCGAGCGCGTAGACACTCCTGCATCTCTTCGCCCCCGGTCAAAGCTTCTTGTAATCCGGGCCACCACCACCCTCGGGCGGTACCCACGTGATGACCTGGTACGGATCCATGATGTCGCACGTCTTGCAGTGGAAGCAGTTCGTGAAGTTCAGGAATGGAACCATTCCTCTTCCATCGGCGGTTGGACGCGGCTCGTACACCGCGGCCGGACAGAAATGCTGACACGGATTCCCGTACTCCACGGTGCAGCGCGTAATGCAGATTTCTGTGTCGTGAATCAGCAGATGTGGCGGCTGATTTTCTTCGTGAATCACCCCGCCGTAATACACGTCGGTCACCTTGTCGAAGGTATAGCTGTTGTCGAATGCCATTTTCGCGGGCGGATGCGGCGTCTCGGTCCCGAAGAACCTCTGAATGCGCTCCATATGTTCATGCCCGGCTCGCCCGTCGAGCTTCTTCATGAACCCGAACCCGCGGCCTCCGGTCAACATGCCGAGGCCCGCGTTGAGCATCCCGGCGAGCTGTCCGTAATCGAAGGCCTGATGAAAGTTCCTCTGCGAGAAGAGCTCTTTGCGTGCCCAGGAATCTTCGAACGCACGCTCGTACCCTGACAGCCGACTGCTCGACATTTCGCCGGCGAGCAGCGCATCGAAGGCTGATTCCGCTGCGAGCATTCCTGACTTGATCGCGAGATGAATTCCCTTGAGCCGGGCACCGTTGAGGTAGCCAGCGGAGTCGCCTACGATCAGGAAGCCCTCGCCGTACATGCGAGGCATCGAGTAGTAGCCACCCTCCGGGATCGCCTTCGCTCCCGCCCCGATCATCTTGCCGCCCTCGAGGAGCTCGCGAATGGCTGGATGGGTCTTGTACTTCTGGAACTCGTGATGGGGATCGAGGGTGGGGTTCTTGTAATCGAGGCCGACAACCAGCCCCACGTCGATGATGCGGTCCTTCATCCCATAGAGAAAGCCGCCACCGAACACGGAACTGTCGAGCGGCCATCCGAGGGTGTGAATGACTGTGCCTGCGGCGAAGCGGTCGTCAGGGAGCTGCCAGATTTCCTTGATTCCGACTGAATAAACCTGTTCGTTTTTTCCCTCGTAAAGATTATGCGAGGACGCCAGCTGCTTGGTCAGCGTCCCCCGAGGACCTTCTGCGAGGATCGTCAATTTCGCGCGGATGTCGACACCCGGCTCATAGTTGCTCTTCGCCGCGCCATTCTTGTCGATCCCTTTATCGCCGGTCCGGACGCCGACGACCTTTCCATCGTCCATCAGGACCCGGGCTGCAGGAAACTCAGGGAACAGATCGACGCCTGCTTCCGCAACGATCGGCGCCATCCAGCGCATCATCTCCGCGAGTGAGATGACGTAGTTGCCGTGATTCTGCAGTGGTGGAGGAAGGATAGGAGCTGCGAATTTGTGTCGTTCGGTCAGCATCCAGAAGGCGTCATCACCTACAGGAGCGTCTACCGGACAGCCGCGTTCCAGCCAGTCAGGCATGAGCTCCGCGAGTCCTCGGGGATCCATTACGGCGCCTGATATGCCGTGAGAGCCGATTTCCTTTCCCTTCTCCAGAACGGCAATCGAGATCCCTTCCAGCTTTCGTTCTGCACCGGATTCGTTGTGTCGTTTGATCAGGTTCGCGAGATGGTAGGCCGTTGCAAGGCCGGCTGGGCCGGCGCCAACGATGACCACATCCATCTCGAGAGTCTCGCGATCTACATCTGGCAATTCAGCCATTCATTCTCCTGAGGGGTCCTCACTGGCCGGACGATCGGTCCATGCGCGAGCGGGCGCGAAGGGCATTCTACTTCACGGCATCAGGCCTGCCCACCTGAGGACGGGGGCCGGCTGTATGTCCAAACCCGCTACAATGCGGAGCTGAGACGTGATCCTGGACGCCCCATCGCAGGCAGGCGAGATCTGCCTCGTGTCGTTGGTTCTGAGCCCCGCGCCCGGGAAGGCAGGCGGGACGCCTAACGCTACACGGTGTCGAGATGACCGGGCCGCTCTGATTCCTTCATGACGACATTCAATCTGTTTCTGGCCTTTCTCTTCGTGCTGGCGAATGCCTTTTTCGTCGCTGCGGAGTTTGCAATCATCAAGATTCGGCCGACTCAGCTGGCCGCGTTGATCGAGAGCGGGAGCAGCCGCGCGCGAATGGCCCGGCGGCTCACACGGAGTCTCGACAAGTACCTCTCCGCATGCCAGATCGGGATCACCTTCGCCTCTCTGGCTCTCGGATGGGTCGGGGAGAGAGCATTCGCGGACCTGCTTCTCCCACTTTTTGCAAAGTTTGGATTCATCGGCACGGCGGCCGCGCACTCGATCTCCGCGACGATCTCATTGTTCGTGATTGCAACGGCTCACATCATCATCGGCGAGCAGGCTCCCAAGTATTACGCGATTCAAAGACCGCTGCCAACTGCACTCTGGCTCGCGCACGCGCTCCGCGCTTTCTACGTGCTTGCCTTTCCGGTCATCTGGCTTCTGAACAACATTACCAACTGGGTTCTCAAGCTGATCGGAGTCGACGTCACGGAAGAGCACACGATTCACTCCGAGGAAGAGATCAGGCTCATCCTTGCAAGCTCTGAACGCGCCGGGGTCCTCTCGGAGGAGAACCGGGAGATCATCGAAGGCGTCTTTCAGTTTTCGAAACGAACGGCTCGCCAGATCATGGTGCCACGCACCGACGTTACCATCCTGTCGACTACCAACAGCATTGAGCAGAATCTCGAGATCATTCGCACTACGAGACACACACGCTACCCACTGTGTGACGGCGATCTCGACCGAACGGTCGGGCTGATTCACGTAAAAGATCTGTTCCTCGGACAGCTCCGCGGCCCCGGCCGTACGATGAACGATCTGAAACGGGAGCCGCTCTTCATACCCGAGAACACGACCGTCGAAGGAGTCCTGTCTCAGTTTCTGGAGCACAGGACGCACATGGCTGTGATCCTGGACGAGTATGGCGGTGCTTCCGGAATCGTTTCGCTGGAGAACATTACCGAGGAGCTCTTCGGACAGATCCAGGACGAGTTTGATCGCGAGAGACTGGAAGTGGAGCCGCTCGGGAACGGCAGGTACCGTGTGCGTGGCGATTATCTGATTGAAGATCTTGCCGACCGATTGAAGGTCGACCTGGGCGATCCCGACGAGGAAACGATCGGCGGCTACGTTGCGGCTCGGCTCGGACGGCAACCCTCGGCGGGCGACCTGTGTGAGATCGGCTACCTCACGCTTGAAGTGGTGGAAGCCGAACGATATCGCGTGCGCTGGTTGTTAGTGACAGTGCCCGAGGGGCGTCTCGCGGAGATCGCTGCACGAGCCGAGTCAAATCACTGATTCGCGAGGACGGTGACGATTTCCTGAACTCCCGGTGTTTACCTTGCTCGCGGCGTTGTCGTCCCGAGCTTGGGTGTGTGGGAGCGGCGAGGGACCTTTCAAAAGCTTGTACTCGGTACCTTAAACGTAGAGGCTCGCGGCGCAGCTGCGGGACATCGGCAACCCGGAACAGCGGCCTTCGGGGCTTTGCGCGGCGGCCGTCAGTCAATGGGACCGGAGTAAAGCTTGCGAGGTCCCTCGACCCCTCCCACCCACACACCCAAGCTCGGGGACGACACACCCTTTTTTCTGCTCAGTCCGTGACGCGGCGGGGAGACCTCTGCATCGAGCGGTTTTGGCTAATCCGTGAAGTGATGTTTTGAATGGCGTCGAGTAAGCATCTTTCCAACAGTAGCGATGACTGCGAGGCCGAGCACTCCGAGCCCGATCTGGACGACTCGCCTGTCTTTCAACATTACGTTGAGCGAGTTCCAGAATGAGCTGGGCTCCGGATGGTGACGCGAGTAGTCCAGACGTTTGATCTGCGACTCTTTCACTACCTCATTGAGTTCCTGAATCCGCATTTGACCTCCAGTGGTCCTGTCTGCAAGTGTGTTCTACTTCTATCAGTTACACTGCTAGAGTAATGCCACTCGAAGCTGTGCCCACCGGGGCATCCGAGCCCCTGCGCGACCCGGAATCTGATCCCTCTTCCGTCAGAATCGAGCTGTCGACATGGGGCGCCGTCCGCAACCCTGCGCTCCTCGAATCACGAGTCGGAGCCGTAGAGGGCGTGGCAACGGTTGCCGCGAGTCCGGTGAGCTCGCGCGTTCAGATCGACTACCGGGAAGATGTTCCCGAAAGCCTGCTTGCCAGCCTGGACGCCATACGGGGTTGCGGGTACGACCAGGAGCTTTCGTCTCACGCAGGAGATGCGGAACGTCCTTCTCTATCGCTCCAGCTGCTGGTCACCCTTGGCTCGACTCTCCTTTTCCTCGTAGCTGCCATCGCAACCTTCCCCTCCCTGATGACCGGGATGCGATTCGATCTCGGCCCGTGGACACTTCGAGCCGGGCCCGTCATCGGAATCATTGACTCGTGGCTCCCACTCATCCAGCGGGCAACCGCGAGAGAGCTCACGACCGTTGTCGTACTGACGGCTATAGTCGCGGTGCTGCTGAGCGGCTGGAGCTCGCTGCGACTCGCAGTGGAGACCGCGCGGAAGCGCGTGCTCGATGATGACACTCTCGTTGCTCTTGCGATGCTCGCTTGCCTTGCAGCACTGGGCTATCTCTACTGGAGAAACAGTCCGGTCACCCTGGTCACAGGACTCGAAATTTCCTTCGCTGTAGCCCTCCTGCGCCTTGCCGGACTCAGACAGACGATGATTCGACTGCGAGCCTGGAAGCGACGGCGCGCAGCGAGTAACGACGAGAACGAAGGCGCTCTCAGCAGGCTCGGGAGCGCGCTGCAGAAAAAATCGCTACTGGAGCTCAGGGTCCAGCGTGTCACTCGCTACCTTCCACACGTGACACTAGTCGTGGCCCTTGTGAGTGCGTCGGTTCAGTGGATCCTTACGCATTCTCCGGTGAGCGCTCTGCTCGGCTTCGCTGCGGTAGCCATGACCGTCTCGAGCTCGCTCCTCCTGCTCGCTGTTGCTACCCCCGGAGCAAACGCTCTGACTGACGCTTTCTCGCGAGGAGTCGTCCTGGCGAGCTCACTCGCGCTTTTCAGACTGAGCAGAATCCGCACGGCGATACTGGCGCGCCGAGGAGTCGTACTCGAGCCGGTGCCGACCGTGAGTGATTTTGTTCTACTCGCGGGCTGCACGCAGCAGGAGCTCCTCTCGAACGCGAGCTCACTGGCAGCCGAGTCATCCCATCCCGTTCCAGTGGCGGTCGCTGCGCGTGCCGCCAGCGGGATCACACCTCATTCAGCCGCAGACGTTTCTACGACGCACTCTCGAGGGATTTCGGGAAGTGTGGGGGGGATGCGGGTGGTGCTGGGCCAGGCGAGCTGGATGGAGGAGCTTGGCGCCGATCTCAGTCCGATGCGCGAAGAACTTGATCGCTATTCCCAGGAGGGCAAGAGCGTCGCTGTAGTCACCCGCGAAAACATCCCTCTGGGCGCAATCGCACTCCACGAGCGCGAGATTGCCGGGAGCCATGCCGCGATTCGAGAGCTCGAGCGTCTTGGTGTTGCTTCGTTGCTGGTGTCCGAAGCCGACAGCCGGGCCGTCGCGCATCTCGCGACCTCGCTCGGGATCACGTCCCGCTCCGGCAGCCCCTCAGCAACCTCAACGAAAGAAGATGGAGAAACTGCCGCCGTCTCGTACGCGGCATCTCCAGGAACGCCCGGAACACTCCGAGTCGTGATCGAGGACCGGCCGTCCGTTCCTCTCCCGGCAGCGGATCTGGTGATTCGAAGCCAGGGACTCACCGGCCTCGTGCTGGCTGTCAAGCTGGCAAAAGCTGCTACACGGACCTCTCGCAGAAATCTTACGCTCTGGATCATCTTCACACTACTGAGCATCATCGCAGCCAGTGGCGCAGCCATCCCACTCGTCGGTGACTGGACATGGCTGGCGATCTCGTCACTACTGGCGATGGTTGGCTCGCTGACAATCAGGCCGCGCGTGTCTCCGTGACGGCCCTCGCCGCGCGGGAGACTTGCAGAAAACGATTGAACAACCTCCAGGCCCGCGTCGAGCGCCTGGAAACGACAACGCAGTAATCGCCCCCTGAGCCCCCCGCCCCGCTCACGGTCTTTACCTTCGCCAGGTCAGCGCAGTTACCGGGGACCTACATCACGGCGACTTCAGCCTCGATCCTCGATTGTACGTTTCGCATCAACAGCTGCGTCTGCTGGATGCATTCGCTGATCGAAGCAAAGTCTGCCGTATCGATCGGAGCAAGGATCTCGACAATCACGTTTGGTCTCTGCTTCACGTAAAGCCGCTTGGCGTCCACCCAGTTCGGTGAGACGGCGTGAACGATTGGAACGAGCTTGACTCCCGCGTTGCGCGCGAGATGAAACGCTCCCTTCTTGAAAGGAAGCGGAGTTCCGTGGTTCCGAGTCCCTTCCGGGAAGACCCAGATGGAGATTCCGCTATCGCGGATCGCGCGCTCTGCCTGCCCGATTCCCGCATGCGCGTCGGCGCGATTCTTCCGGTCGATGATGATGTTCTGGCCTGCAACAATCATCCTGCCCAGAAACGGTACCTTGAGCAGTTCTTTCTTGACGATCACGACGGTCTTCTGAGGGAGTACCGGAGCAAGAATCGGAATGTCGAGATTACTCTGATGATTCGCGATGAAAACGCACGGCTGAGTCGCGGTCAGCCGCTCGGCGTTTCGCATCGTGATGTTGAGATTGAGAATCCTCACCCAGCCACGAGACAGCTCCTGTGCGTAGAGGTGAAGCAGGTTGGAATCGGGCGCGTCACTGCGGCGCGCGCGGCGAAGCATCTTGACCGAGCTCCGCGCGAGCCAGATGAGCGACAACGCACCTTTGCGCACGAAGCTGAAAGGGGTCACAGGACTTTCCTACTCAGAAGGATTCTCCAAGGCCTGAGGGATTACCGAAGGCCTTGTCCCCCTCCTTCCTCATCTCACGATCTTTCTCCGCAGCTCGTTTTCGATACTCCACCACGATGTCGACGACCGACTGCGGGTCATCGACGAGATAAATGCTGTCGATGTCTTCGGCTGTGATGTTGTTGGCGGCCAGGACGTGCGTTCTCATCCAGTCGATCAGGCCACTCCAATACTCTTTGCCGTACAGAATGACGGGGAAGTTCGAGATCTTCTTGGTCTGAATCAATGTCAACGCACCCATGACCTCATCGAGCGTTCCGAAGCCGCCTGGAAACGTGATGAACGCCTCGGAGTACTTGATGAACATCGTTTTGCGGACGAAGAAGTACCGAAACGTCATCGACTTGTCGACGTAGAGATTGATATGCTGCTCGAAGGGAAGCTCGATGTTGCAACCAATCGAAACGCCTCCCCCCTTTTTCGCCCCGCGATTTGCGGCCTCCATGATTCCAGGCCCACCTCCGGTGATCACCGCAAAGCCAGCACGCGCGAGTAGCTCCGCCGTATCCACTGCGGCATCGTAAAAAGCGTCGGCAAGCTGGGTGCGGGCGGACCCGAAAATCGAGACGGCGGGATAGACGTCAGCGAGGTTATCGAACCCTTCGACGAATTCACTCATGATTCTGAAAACACGCCAGGAGTCGCTCTTGAGCATCTCCTGAGGGCTCGGCCTGTCGAGGAGCTGGCGGTCCTCCATCGCTTCCCGGGCTTTCGGGAGAATGCTGATCTTGCCGTCTTTCCTTTCGAGGTCCATGTCAGTATTGTAGCTGCGACGCTCAGCGTTGGAGTTGTGCGGGGTCGCCTACTTTTTTTTCCGGGTTGGACGCGGCGCTCGTGCTGCGCGAATCGCCATCCGCGCGGCCCCTTCGACAGCGGTCTCAATCGGCGGCCTCACCTCCGCCTCCGGAGCGCCCGCAAGCAGTGCTTCGCGCATCGGACCTACCAGGAGATCTCCCGCACGGAACGCGCCGCCGAAGTACGCGACGGCGAAGGGCCCTGTCTCCATTTCGAGCTTCCGCGCGACTGCAAGGACCGTCTTCCCGAGCTCGTACCCTTCGCTCGAAACAATCTCTTTCGCGATTCTGTCACCCGCGCGCGCCGCATCGATCACCATCTTTCCGTACGCTGCGATGGATGCAACTCTCGTTGTGGGAGCGTAGACGAATGTGGGGAGATCTTCCGGCTGACAGAGGCCATGAACCGTGCAGAGAAGATCCGTAAGTGCCGTCTGCGGGCCTCGGCCGTCGTAGGCACGGACGATGGCCGACAATCCACGCCGCGCGATCGAATAGCCACTACCTTCATCTCCTATCGTCGGCCCCCACCCACCGGCCCGGGCCTCTTTCCCAGATTCATTTCGCCCGAACGCTACCGAACCTGTTCCAGCGATGACGACGATTCCCGGGTGCAGCCCGACACCTCCGATCAGTGCGATGCGCGCGTCGCTGTCGACCGTGAAGTTCCCGAGAGGAAAAAGTGAGCGAAGTGCCTCGATCATGCGGGCTCGATGTTTGGGGTGGTCCGAGCCGGCAATTCCGCAGTAGGTGTAGCCGACCTGCGAGGGGTCCGCTCTCGCCGTCGCGATGGCTGAGGCAATGGCTTTGTCGATGTTGATCGTCGCTTCTTCGATGCCGACGCGGAGATAGTTTGATGGGCCAGCAAGGCCGCGGCCGATGATCTTCATCCTCCGATCGACGACCACTGCCGCGGTCTTCGACCCGCCACCATCAACTCCTACGAAAAGAGTGCTCATATCGTGATTGTAGCGAGTCGCAACCCGGCGCAGCAGAGAGTGTTCGAGTTCGAGGGGTGCGGCAAGGCGTCCTTGCGCTGGTACGAAGTAGCGATGTGACACAGAAAGCGGCAGCTGCGGCTGCCGCACTCCAAAGGCTTCGCCCCGGGTTGAAGCACGTCAGATGCTGGTCAGAGTGGTTTTGAAGGGGACAAAGCCGCACCGCTATCCCGAATCGACCTTGATCCGCGCGATTTCACTATGCAGGCATCCGATAAGAGGACCTTCGTGGCAAAAATCTTGCGACTCTGCGTCTTCATCCTGACGGAGAAACCCTATCAGGACCTTACAACAAGGAGAAACTCATGAGACAAAATCGGATTCTGGCAGTCAGCATGCTCGCAGCGTCCATCCTTTCCATGTCGACCCTGACAGCCTGCAAGTCAAGCGGCATGGCCGTCACTAGCAGGGGTCAGCTGCTGAAGATCGACATCAAGGGGGTCGACGACCTTCCGGATGGCGGCACACAGGAACTGACGATCGCAATCGCCAACCGTGGCGTGAACAACATCCTGAATGTGTTCGTCGACGTCGAGATTCCGGCAGAGCTTGCCGTCCTCAGCGAAGTCCACGAGCGCGGAATGGAAGTGGCCTCGGATCGCGGCGCGAACGGCGACCGTGTTTACCACTACACCATCGGCAACCTGCAGCCGACAGAGACATCCGTGGCGAGATTCGCGGTTCGCACAGCGTTCGGAACTCTCGACCGAACCGGCGACATCAAGGTCACTGCGTGGCAGAGTGATCTGCCAGGCGACAAAAAACTCGTTGAGACGAAGCAGATCAAGCTTCGCAGGTAAGGCAGGCGCCTCCAGCAAGGGGGCGAGCGCTCGGGCTCGCATCCGTCGAGCGTTAGACCTTCCTTCCCCTCTCCCACGCGGGAGAGGGGAAGGATTCATTCGACGAGCTTTTACTTCCCCAGGCTCCGCTGTCGCGCTGCCATGAATTCGTCGCCTGCCTTCCAGGTCGGCATTTCCAAAGCGTTCGCCGCTTCCCAACCGAGCCAGAATCCAAGTTGCGCGACCTGCACTCCCGAGGTGAAATCCCACTTCTCGTCAAACTCATCGCCCGGCGCGTGATAGCGATTGTCGCGATAGTCAACCTCCTGAGCGTCCGCCCACTCCTTTGTCTGCCCGATCACTTCGCTCCCGGCATCGACGGAGAAAGCAGGCACGCCGACCTTGCCGAGGCTGAAATGGTCTGAGCGGTAGTAATAGCCCTGCTCAGGATGCTCGTCAGGATCGATCCTCATGCCGAGGGCCTTCGTGACGCGCAAAGCGGTCGGATGAAACGTCGTCCGCTCGACTCCGTTCATCGTTGCGTTGCGCACCCTGCCAAGCTGACCGACGCTGTCGAAATTGAGGTTGAGCGCGATCCTGCCTGCCGGGATCGTAGGGTTCTGTCCGTACCATGCCGAGCCGAGCAGGCCCTGCTCCTCAGCGGCGACGAAGTTGAAGATGAGTGTGCGCTTTGGCGCGGGCGAGGCGAGTTTCCACATGCGGGCCATTTCCAGAACGACCGCAACGCCTGTGGCGTTATCCACCGCGCCGTTGTAGATGGCGTCGCCATTGACCGCCTTCCCGATCCCGAGGTGATCGTGATGGGCGGTGTAGAGAACTGCCTCCTCACCCAGGGCGCGATCGCTTCCGCGGATCCGACCCAGCACGTTGCGCGTGTTGAAAGGGCGAACCGTGCTGGCGATGGAACCAGTGATCTTGTAATTCAGCGGGACCGGCCTGAACTCGCGTGTGTGAGCCTTCGAAGTCAACGCTGCCAGGTCGTGACCGCCGGCCTTCATCAGACTTTGCGCGGCCGGCTCCGTGAGCCAGCTTGCAATCCGCAGCGCAGGCTCGCCCTGTTTGACCTTGAGATACGAGCGCTCACGGCCCCATGAATTGCGAACCACATCCCATACGTAACCGGCCGCATCCTTCGTGTGAACGAGAATCGCACCGGTGGCCCCTTTCTGGGCGGCGATCTCGTACTTGTACGTCCATCGTCCGTAATATGTACGAGCTTTTCCCTTGAACAGCTCAGGCTCGGTAGCGCTGGCGGGCGGATCATCGACGAGCATCACAATCGTCTTGCCACGAACATCAACCCCTTTGTAATCGTCCCAGTTGTACTCGGGAGCCACTACACCGTGCCCTACGAAAATCAGCTCTGAGTCCAGGGTGTTGCTCGCGCTCTGAGTCTGGTCCGTCGCCGTGTAGTCCTCCAGGTAACGGAGCGGCATTGCGTTTCCGCCAGCGAGTGGGGTCAGCGACAGCGAGGTTTTCTGCGGATCGGTAAGAATTCCGATCAGGGGGACCGGCTGATACCAGGTTCCATTTTCCCCCGCGGGCTCCAGACCCGCAGCTTCGAGGCGTGACGCGATATACGAGACAGCGAGATCGTCACCGCGCGTGCCCGGCCCCCGCCCTTCGAGTGCGTCGTCCGAGAGAAATCGCGTGTGTGCCTTGATCTCGTTTGGTTCAGCCCGGTCCATTGCCCGGCGTACGGCAGGGGGGATTGCACTCGGCTTCGAGGACTTCGCCTTCCCCTCCGCGGATCCCGCTACGGCCACGGCTACCGTCGCCATCAACAACCACCTCGCTCCTGGCATGCTCGCTCCTCCTGTGGACTATCGGTGCATTTTCTCACAGGCCTGAAGCGGGGCTAGCCCGCATTTCTCACAGACCTTTGTCGTGAGATGGCGGAGAGTGGCTTGGATGCGAGGCGCACGGCGATTTTGCGACGAAGGCATAGTCGACACTATGTCGAGGAGCGAAATTGCCGTGCAACGAACCAGGCAGGCCGCTATCCGTCATCTCACGGCGAAGGTCTGTGAGAAATGCGGGCTAGAATCAGTCATGGGACAGGAGATCGACTGCGAGGTCCGGATCGGCGAGGTGACCTCACGTGCCAGGGTCCAGCTGGAGTCCGAAAGCCTCATCGTCAGGGTCAAACCGTCAAGGATTTTCCCGTTCAGCGAAATGCAGTCCGTCGTGGTCGACGGAGACTTTCTCTCCATCGAATCCACGCAAGCTAACATCCGACTGCATCTGGGAGGGAAGGCCGAGGTCTGGGCTGAGAAGATCCGCAACCCGAAAAGTGTGATGGACAGGATTGGCGTGAAAGCCACGGATATCGTCTCTGTGCTTGGACTGGGGAACGATCCTTTCGTAGCAGATCTCGAGCGTCGCGCACAGCTCGTGTTGAGAGATCGCGTTCATAAGGGATCCAGCCTCATCTTTTTAAGGCTGGAGACGGAGGCCGATCTCGAGAAGATCGAGTCTCTCGCAAAGTCGCTCACGGGCGATGGCGCGATCTGGATTCTGCGGCCGAAAGGCAAGACCGGCGTCCCGGAAACCGAGACCATGCGCGCTGGAAAAGCAGCAGGACTCGTTGACGTGAAGGTTGTGAAGTTCTCGGAACTACTGTCGGCCGAGAAATTTGTTATCCCGGTAAAGAAGCGGTAACGCGGGCTTGCTTCCCGCCAACGTGCCTTCCGGCAACAGCGTGAGGGGCCTTCGCGACGTAGCGGACCGACTCTTCCGCTACCATACGCGCCGATGGTCATAGGTCTCGCACTGCTCGCCTTCCTCATGACATTGGCCGGAGGTGCGTTCGCTCTCCGTTTTCGTCATCACCTCCTGCCGATCATGGGCTTCTCAGCGGGCCTGCTGATCGGGGTTGTTTTCCTCGATCTGATCCCTGAAGTGTTCGAAATGGTGTCTGCGCGTGGGGATGACATTCACGCGCCGATGATCGTCCTGCTTGCAGGTTTCATCGGAATCTTTCTTCTCGAAAAACTGACGCTGATCCACGGCGAAAAACAACACGACGCCCCTGGGCACGTTCATAACGTAGGACTAGCCGGTGCTGTGGGGCTGACCTTTCACAGTCTGCTTGATGGCGTTGCGATCGGCGTGGGATTTCAGGCCGGGGGAGCAGTCGGCTTCACGATTCTGCTCGCCGTCCTGGCACACGACTTCGCCGATGGACTCAACACGGTGACCATCATGCTCGCTACCAGGAACACGAAGTGGCGGACGATTGCACTGCTTCTCATCAATGCCTCAGCGCCCGTCGTAGGTGCGGCGCTCACTCGGGTCCTCGAGATACCGCAGAGCTGGATCGCATACCAGCTCTCGTTTTTCGCCGGGTTCCTTCTCTATCTCGGAGCGAGCGACCTGCTTCCCGAAGTCCATCAGCGACCGAAGGCCGCGCTGATCTTTTCCACTCTGGGCGGAGTGACCGTAGCCGCAGTCATGGTCTACGCGCTTCATCATTTCAGTCCTTGAACGACCTAAAAGACAGAACGGAGCGTCAATCCGCAGGCTGCCTGCTACCATGCAGACGGATGGCGATAGAAGAATGAAAAAGATTGAACCGAGTTCGCCGGCGCGCCCCGCTCCGCAACCTCTCAAATACGACTGCTCGAAGTGCCCTGCGTATTGCTGCAGCTACGATCGGATCATCGTCAATGGTCATGATGTGAATCGTCTCTCCAGACACCTCGGCGTTCCGCCTGAAGAGGTTGTGAAGCGTCACACCAGAACGGTTGAAGGCGAGCGTGTCCTTCGCCATCAGAAAGACGCCATCTACGGAACGGTCTGCGGGTTTCTCGATAAGAAGACTCGTCGCTGCGGTGTGTACGAGGGACGCCCCGGAGTCTGCCGCGAGTATCCGGACACCAACCGGTGCGGCTACTACGATTTCCTCTCGTGGGAGCGGCGTCACCAGGACGATCCCGACTTCATCCCGCTGCAGAAAGTGTAGTCGACAGAATCCGGTGCCGGCATGCGTCGGCTCGGCTCCTGAGTCCCGCAACCGGATTGGCCTGGAGTCTCGATCCTTCCTCCCCGGTGGCCTAACGCGCTAACGTCCGTCGGTTCCCGCTTCCGATTCCCGATTCCCGTCGCAAGCTCCAGGAGCGATGCGTGGAGCATTTGCACTCGGGGTTAGGGCGGAAGGGACGAGCCCCACGCCACCTGCACCAGAAGACGGGAGCGGGAGCGGGAGCGGGAGAATCTAGCGCGTGACTCCCGAGGTGGGCTCAACCCGAGGCCGTGCCTAGCGCGGAAGCGCTGGCCAGAAATGATGTCACTCGTCCCAACCTCAGGACGTACCGCCGCACCTCAGTGACGGAAATCACAAAGATCACTCCAGCATCTATCTCTCTCATTCTGAGTCACTTGAGGCCGCTTGCATCGTCAGGTCATCACCGGTCACGCTGGCATTTTTCTCGCGATAGAAGAAGTCGCAACGAACAATTATTTGAAGCAGTCTGTCCTCAACTCAAACAGAACGAACGGAGAGAAACGATGACGATGCCAGAGACGCTCCTGATCCTCGACGATCAGCCTGAAGTGACGGAGCTTCTCGCCCGCACCCTGGCAAGCCCGGGCCGCACGATTATTACGGCCCACGATTGCGAGGCGGCGTCACTGATTCTCGAACGGGTTCCGGTTGCACTGCTCATCAGTGACGTCCACTTCTCGACACGCTTCGCGTTCGAGGGACTCAGCCTGATCGACGAAGTGCGAAAGAGCTCGCCAGCAACCAGGATCCTGATGATCAGCGCAGACAGCTCCGAAGGCCTCTCTCGCGAGGCGGAGCGCAGGGGCGCAGTGGGACTCATGGAGAAACCGTTCGACGTCCCCTTGCTCAAGCAGGCAGTCGCATCTCTCGTCGAAGGATGCCATCGGAACGGCGAGGCCTCCTCTGTGATCCGGGTACCTCTGCTGGAGCGGTTGATCCTCGAGCGCCGGATCCTCCCGCATTTTCAGCCAATCGTCGATCTGTCGATTCCCGAAGCACGGGCATACGGTTTCGAGTCGCTGGCCAGGCCGCAGGTGGAAGGCGTCCCGTTCTTTGACTGCGATTTTCTCTTCAAGTATGCCGAACGGAAACAGATGATCGTCGCTCTTGACCTCCTTTGCCTCCAGCAGGCTCTCTGGTGGGGTGCGCCGCTCGCCCGAGCAGGAAAGCTCTTCATCAACATCCATCCGCAGCTCCTGTCTGGCTGCGCGGAGCTCTCGTCCGTCGTGCTCGGTTGCGCACGGAAAAGCGACATCCCGCTCGGCAATATTGTTCTGGAAATCACCGAGCAGGGGCGACTTGCGGAGACGGCCGGTTCTCTGGCTTGCATTGAAACGCTTCGTGATGCGGGCGTTCAGTTCGCACTCGACGATGTAGGGATGTCCTACTCCCACCTCGACCTCATGGACTGGATCAAACCGTCATACCTGAAGATCAGTCAGCACTTCGGTACCCGTTTCGAGCTCGACAGCTCGAAGGGGAAGATCGTGCGGAACATCGTTTCGCTCGCGACGGAGTTCGACTGCGAGGTCATCCTCGAAGGGATCGAGGAAGTAACCACGTCCGGCGCCGCGACCAGAGCGGGAGCAAGATTCGGTCAGGGCTTCTATTACGCACGGCCGCAGACCGCGGCAACGTTTCAATAAGCGCTTCCCTCTCGAAATACGAATCCGTGTCGTCACCTCCTCACCAGCGTGCAACGCTGGTGAGCCGCTCGGGGTGACGTATGCGTTTCTCCCACCGATCCCTTCTCGCCACCGCTAATTACAGCGACTCAAGATGCATCTCCCGCGTCGCGGCCTCCAGCTTTGTTGTGTAATGTGCATTCATGATGAAGCGAACGAGAAGCGAGCATGTCTACGACATCCTCCAACGTCTTTTTCAGGAACTGGATCAGGATGCGATCAGGCGGGACGTCGATCAGCTGCGCGAGTCGAGACCTCTGGACACACCGGCAGAACTGGTCCGAATCATCACGAAGAAAACTGCATTGAAAACTGCAGCGGTTGGTGCTGCGTCGTCAGCTGCGACCGGGCCGCTCGCGTTCCTCACGATGGCGCCCGACATTTTCAATCTCGTCCGGCAACAGAGCCGGCTGATCCTGTCGATCGCCTTCATCTACGGCCAGAAGCCTAACCTCCCACAACGCTTCAAGGAAGTGCTCGCCGTCCTCGCGCTATCCACCGGGGCTTCGTTCGCACGCCGCGGCGTGACGGTCCTGCTCGAGCGAGGCTTCGAGGAGAAGATCGCCCGCAAGCTCGCCGTGAAAATCGCAGGCTCGCTGATCGGGAAGAGGCTGCCCAAAGTCATCCCTGTAGTCGGCGGCCTCGTAGGCGGCACTCTCAATTACATGGCTGTCCGTGCCGTGTCCAAAGTTGCGGAAGAGTTCTATCAGTCGCGCGACGAGAGCGAGGCAGAAGGTCTCTGAGTCATCAACAGAACAACTTCGTCGATAGCGCGAACGAACCAATCCCTCTCTTGATTACGAGAGCCGCGCTGAATGCATCCGGTACACTCTCCACCAGCATGCGCTACTCAATCGAAGAATACGTCCGATGGGAAGACATCGACGCAGCGGGAATCATCAACTACCAGGCATACCTCCGCTTTTTCGGACTTGCCGAAGTCGAGCTGTTCCGCTCGTGCGGCCTCTCGTACAAACAGCTCTTCGAAGATCTCGGTATCTGGCTCCCGCGAGTTCATGTCGAATGCGACTTCCTCGCTCCCGTCACACTTGACGAGCTTCTCGTCGTAGAGGCGTGGTTCGGCAGAATCGGGAACAGTTCCATCCAGCTCGACTTCTCAGTCACGAAAAAATCGGAGCCCGCGAAGGTGGTGGCAACCGGGCAGTACGTGCTGGTCACCGTTCGTCAGGGCCAGTTCGTACCGACTCCGGTGCCGCCGATCGTGCGCGAGAAGTTGAAGATTTACCAGGAAGACACTCAGAAACGACAGCCTCGGCGCATGTGAGACGAGCACGCGGGAACGCTTCCAGATCAGGTTGACGTCCGATTGACGTCATTTACTGTCCAATAGCAGCGTGGATGAATTGCCAGCTACAGGACAGCCGCTGGGTCCCGTCGTCGACTCTCGAGGACAGGAGAGATACATCGCGACCCCGGCGTTCCCCGGCAGTTTTGGCTCGGTTGCGATCTGTGTGTGCAATATGGGCGAGACCGGAGTACAGATCGAGCATTCCGATCCGCTGCGTGTGGGCACCCGGGGAAGGCTCGCATTTTCCGGAGTCGGCAGCCGGATCGTTGAGCTTCGCGGGATCGTAATCTGGAGCCGCCTGTCAACGCTTCCTAATGGCCGGGGAAGTTCCTCTACCGCTCGGGCGTGAGCCTTGCGGAGCAGACAGTGGAGCTCGGGTCGACGATCCAGCAACTCCTCGGACGCGGGCTGATTCGGCGGGATGACCTCGGCCTCGAGCGCAAACGGGATCTCCTCCTGGCCAAAGATCGCGACCGTGCTCGAATGAAAATCCATAATGTCGTCCGCACGGTCGAAGGTCCGACCAACGATCAACTCCTTCTCATTCAACACGCCATAGAGCGGCTCCGCTCGCATCCGGAAGAGGCAGGCAAGTGGTACAACCGCGCGAAATACTCCCTGTCCCCCGAGGAATCAAAAACTTTCGATGAGAGTGGCGTCGGCCACAAAGAAGATATTCTTGCCGTCTGGGAGTATCTGGAGCGAAGCATTGAGCTGCCGGCCGTGGCCCGAGTCTTCGGACTCAAGTAGAACTCTTCCCACCGAGATCGCTGGTCTCGCGTTAACCCGCATTTCTCACAGACCTTTGTCGTGAGACGGCGGAGAGTGGCTAGGATGCGAGGCGCACGGCGATTTTGCGACGAAGGCATAGTCCACACTATGTCAAGGAGCGAAATTGCCGTGCAACGAAGCAGACAGGCCGCTATCCGTCGTCTCGCGGCGAAGGTCTGTGAGAAATGCGGGTTAAGCTGCCTGAGCGGGGCAATCCAGCCTCCTCCCGAGCGCAAGGCGCGCGCCGCGCACTGACTTCAGATGGCTCACGACCCTTACGCGGCGCTTCGCGTTCGCAACTTCCGCGCACTACTCGCCAGCGTCTTCACCATGACGGTGGCTACGCAGATCCAGGTGGTCGTCGTTTCATGGCAGATCTATCAGGTCACGCGCGACCCACTCTCGCTGGGATTGGTGGGACTCGCCGAAGCCATTCCATTTGTCGCGGTAGCCCTCTATGCGGGTCACGTTGCAGACAAGTTTTCGAGAAGGACCATCGCCCTGCTCGCATTCGTTGTCCTGCTGGCCTGCTCGCTCGCCCTCGTGGCATTCACCCTCCGTCCAGGCTTCATCTCACAGGGCCGAGTCTGGCCGATCTACGCAGTGATCTTCGTGAGCGGGATCGCAAGGAGCTTCTACCGCCCGGCTTCCGTGGCACTCGGCGCTGAGCTCATTGCGCGGGAGCTTTATCCGAATGCTGTCGCCTGGAGAACGTCGCTATGGCAGGCCGCCGCAGTTCTGGGACCTGCCCTTGGCGGATTGCTCTACGGTTTCACGAGCGCAACCGTCGCGTACGCTGTGGACGCCGCCCTCATGATCGTCGCGATCGTGATGCTCGGTAGCGTCGTAACTACGGCCCGAACGGTGCCGGCTGAGACGATCCCGATCTTCGAGAGTCTCACCAGTGGCATCCGCTTCCTCTGGGGGCGACCGATCATCCTCGGCGCGATGACCCTCGACCTTTTCTCGGTCCTGTTTGGCGGTGCCGTCGCACTCCTTCCTGTCTTCGCATCGGACATCCTGGGGACAGGGCCTCAGGGACTCGGAGTTCTGCGAGCAGCTCCGGCAGCCGGCTCGGTTGCTATGTCGCTCATCATCGCGCACCGGCCTCCATTCCAGCGGGCGGGCAGGACGCTGCTCCTCAGCGTCGCGCTGTTCGGACTCTGCACCATTGCCTTCGCGATCTCGACCAACTTCTATCTCTCCCTGCTTCTGCTTGCTGTGAGTGGAGCTGCCGACAACATCAGCATCGTGATCCGGTCGACGTTGCTTCAGACGTTCACGCCGGAGCATCTTCTCGGTCGCGTTGCCGCAGTCAACTCAGTCTTCATCGGCTCCTCGAACGAGATTGGCGCCTTCGAATCGGGTCTTGCTGCCCGGATCATGGGTACGGTTCCGTCCGTAATCTTCGGCGGAGCCATGACGCTGCTCGTCGTCACCCTCACAGCCGCGACCGTTCCCATGTTGCGGAAGCTGCGCCGCATCGAAGACGTGGCGAGCTAGGCAGCGATCGTCATCCTGTGGCGGAACAACAGCTGCAGTAGCCATCTGAAATGATCTTTGAGCGAGAAACCAGAATCCGGGCGCCAATCAAGGAAGTCTTTGCCTTCTTTTCCGATCCGAAGAACCTCGCACGGATCACGCCTCCGGCCATGAAATTCAAGATCGTGAATGCGCCGGAGCGGCCTCTCAGAGAAGGCGACCGCATCGACTATCAGATTCGGATCATGGGGGTGCCTTTGCGCTGGAAGACCTTGATCACGGAGTGGGATGAAGGGCGGGCATTTGCCGATTACCAGGAAAAGGGCCCTTACCGGCACTGGCTCCACCGTCACACATTCACCGAGGCGGGGAGCGAGGTGGTGATGCACGACCGGGTCGATTATGAGCTGCCCTTCGGCGTCGTTGGACGACTCTTCGGCGGAGCGTTTGTCCGACGCCAGATTCAGTCGATTTTTGACTATCGGGAAGGGGCGATCGGGTCGTTTCTTGCACGCAAGTAGCGATTCCGAGGCAGGGAACGTAGTGGAACGTTAGAGAATGCTCGGCGACCTGCGGCCGTGCGACACTGCAAGTGAACTCAGTTGAAAAAGGGGCGTTCATGCGAATCACGACTGTGCTGATCTTGACAATCCTCCTTGCAGATGCGTCCCGTGGAGCGGCCCAGGATACGAGCCCGGCTCCTGACTACTCCAAAGAAACTCTCACGTTCATCTTCCGCGATCAGTACGTCGATCCTGACTCGGCACCGCCACTACCGCGATTTGCGATCTACGAGTTCCGCTACAAGTCTCGGGTGAACCCGTATCTCTCGTTCGCCCTCCGGGCATTTCTCGGGATGGCTCCTCTGTCAGGAACCACGATGGAGCATGGCGATCTAACGCCAGTGATCGATCCTTTCAGGATGACCGGCATGTCGTTGCCATTCACCCCCTCGACGTTCAAGGACAAGGCTTTCGATAGGAAACTGAGGCGCCAGCTCAACTCTGCGCTCAAGAAGGGAAAGTAGGAGCCGGGTCGTTTACAGATTCGCGCGGGTTTAGTCCACTCGCGGCACGTTGCCGCACATCCCTTCCTGGAACTCCGAGCGTTTGTGCAAATGCGCCAGAATGTCGTCCCGAGCGGTTAACAGCGGGGAACGCTGGTGAAGAAGTGATGACACGCGGCGGGACTCGCGCCCGAAGGGCGAATCCCTCTCCCCGGCGGTGTATAGACCATAGACATCCCGAACAGGTGTGCGAGGACATCCCGAACACATACGGTATCAAAAGCAAAAGCTCATCTAGGGAAAAAGCGGGCTCACCTGGTTCTCTGTCGATTGTTGCGCTGTTG
>DATLXH010000199.1:0-3859 GCA_035576005.1 Thermoanaerobaculia bacterium
ATAGCGGTTTGTCTGCTTCGTTGCACGGCAATTTCGCTCCTTGACATAGTGTCGACTATGCCTTCGTCGCAAAATCGCCGTGCGCCTCGCATCCAAGCCACTCTCCGCCGTCTCACGACAAAGGTCTGTGAGAAATGCGGGCTAGCCGTCAGGTTTTGTCTGCAAAGGTGCGGAGCATGGGAGTCTACTTTTTGAGTTCTTTGATTCGCTTTTTCAGCTGCGCGTTCTCGGGCTCGATCTGCAACGCGTCTTCGTAGTAGCTCTGTGCCCGGCTCGCCAATCCTTCCGTCCGATATAGATCGCCGAGTGATGTCAGGGCCGGGACATGACTCGCGTTTAGAGCGAGGACCTTCATGAAGCTCTCCGAGGCATCACGGCGCCAGTGAGGGTTTCGTTCCTGACATGATCCGAGCAGGTACCACGCTTCAACCAGATTCGGGGCGTACTGAACGGCCTGCTTGAGCAGTACGATTGCGCCATAGTAGTCACTGTTCGCGGCAAGATCCTGCGCTCGAACAAAATTCTGCTCCGCGATCGAGCGCTGATTGATCTTCTGATCGATGTTGTCGTCCGGACGCCGGCTCTTGCTGCTCATCAGCCGGTCATATTCCTGACGTTTGGATGCGTCGGTCAGGATCGCTCCTCCCTGCTCGATTCTCCGAACGATCGCCTCGGCCGATTCGCGGACCGCTGGCGGAAAGCTCGCGGGATCGTATTTACGCTTAGCTTGCTCGACCCTGGTCACAATCTCATTTCGCGTAGATGCGCGAGGCGCTTCAATCAGGTCGTAGTAGTCGATCGACGCCAGCTGCCTCGCCATTCCCACCGTGCGGAGCGATCGTTTGTCCTGAGACCCGATCGAGGCCAGCAGTGCGAGGTCCCGTTCAAGATCTTCGGAACTATCTCGTCTCTCGGGCTGCGGACGTCCCTCCGACACCTGGAAAATTCCGAGTGTGAGCATCGCGATCACGGCTTTTGCCGCCGTCACCGAGTCAGTCGCGAATTGCTTGAGGAAGTTCTCGATGGTCTGAGGCTCGGTCAAGGAGCTCGCGATTCGGCTCTCGCTCTCGCTCAGCGGAAGCGCTTCAATAGGAATCGCCGGCTCTCGGGCCTGGAGGATCTCGCGTTTGAGGTCTCCGAGCGACCGGCGGAGGACCAGGCCGTTCGAGATGCTCCTGATCCCGGCGAGAACGAGAGCCGGTGTTGATTGGAGAAAGATCCTTTTTTCGGGTTCGATTGCGGTGTCATGAACGAAAAGGCAGGTGCCTTCGTCCAGTGACAGTAGCGGGGACCAGAGGGACAAGATCCAGTCGCGCAGAAGTGTTTGCCTGGTGGCCGGGTCGATGCCGGCTGCCTGCCTGAAGACCGGCACAGTGTCAACGGGATCAGGCGGAAGGAGGCCGGCGGCGCTCTGTGAATCGATCACACCGCGAGCTACGGCAAAGGACGCGAGCGAGTCATCCAGATTTGAAGAGGTGATCAGAACGAGTTCGCCCTGAGACCAGAAAAGCGTTTTCCGGGCAGCCTGGCGGATCACCGTGAGTGTTCCGGTTCGTCGTTCACGGATGACCTCACCTACGATCATCGAAATCGGTGTCATCTCGATGCGTTCGAGACTCACCTGCTCTCCTCGAATGATATGGATTCCGTCACAGGGGGACTATTAGCAGCGTTCGCGTCAATGGCCCGTCAATCCCTGTTTCGTGCAACTTCGGGGGGTCAGCGCCGTCTCAAATCGAGTGGCTTTTTCCAATTTGGTTCCGTCCCTGTTCTGTTGGGACATTTGTTGCAAAACGCGAAGCTAAGGTGAAAATCATGTCGAGGTTTCTATCCGCAGTGGTCCTTCTCTTCCTCTCATCAACTCCTCTTGTGGCGCAGGACCAGCCTCCACTCGCCCGGGGATTCGAGTTTCTTCTTGCGAAGATGAACGCAGACCAGGGGAACTTCGAGGAAGCTCTCCGGCTGATCGACGGCGTGATCGAGAAAGACTCCCGCAATCCCGTTCTTCTCTACGAGCGGGCGTCGATTCAGCTCGAGGCAGGGCAGGTCGACCGCGCGGAGTCAGAGTTGCGCAGACTCCTCGTACTCGCTCCAACGTTTTACGATGCCCACAAAGTGCTCGGGCGCCTTCTGCTCGATCGCTCCCGGGAAGACAAGCCAAGATTGGAGGAAGCACTTAGTCATCTTAAAAAGGCCCTCGAACTGGCACCTGACGATCTTGCGACCGGTGTCGCGGTCGCGCAGATCCTCGCGAGCACGGAGCGAGCCGCCGAGGCGGAGAAGATCATGAGCGGGCTGCTCGAGCGGGCGCCCGATCAGAGAACACTGAATTTCAACTACGGTCAGATCCTGAGCAAGCTGGGGCGGGCCGCCGATTCCCGTCGCTATATCGAGCGCGCCCTCGAGCTTGATCCGTCGTTTGTGCCCGCTGCGTATCAGCTGGTCGAATTGTACGAGCGCGAAGGGGAGTGGGCGAGAGCCGCAGCCGTGCTGGGGCCTCTGATCGAGCAGGACTCTTTGAATCTCGACCTGCAGCGCCAGCAGGGATATTTTTATCTCAGGGCCGGAGAGCCGCGGAAGGCGCGAGATCGTTTCAAAGCGCTGCTCTCAGCTGACCCCAGGGACGAGCGGAGTCTCTTCCTTCTCGCGGAGGCGCTCGGAGCTCTCGACGAGCATGTGGAAGCGGACGCGCTCTATCGCAGGTTGCTCGAGAAAGCCCCCAACGATCCTGAGTTGCTGGTCAGCTTCGGCCTGAGTCAGATCGGTCAGTCCAACTATGACGATGCTGCGCGGACCTTCGAGACCCTGCTCACCATTCCAAAGCTACCCGAGAACATCGCAGTTCTGGCGAGAACGCAGCTCGCGATGATCGATCACCAGAAGAGAGATTACGACGCTGCGTTCACGCGTGCTCGCGATCTGATGGTCCTTCGCGATAAGCCGAACATGCAGGCCATCAACATCGCGGTCGACGTGCTCAGGCGCCAGAAAAAGTTCAAAGAGGCGATGGAGCTTCTCCAGCCGCTGGTCAGACAGTTTCCGGCTGATCCCACGATCCAAGCGCGATTCGTTGAGTTCCTTGTCCGCTCAGGCGACAAAGAACAGGCTCGTGCAGTGGCCGCCATTCAGACTCGCAAGGGTCGCAAGGCAGCGGGTGCAGTGGCGGAGGCTTACGTCCAGGCAGCGTCCTTTCCAGAAGCGATCGCCGTTCTCGAGTCGTCGAGCAAGAGCTACCCCGAAGACACCGACGTTCTCTTCCAGCTTGGTTCGACTTTCGAGCGCGCGGGCAGGATCGCCGACGCCGAGAAGATTTTCCTGGCGCTGCTGGCTCGTCTGCCCGACCACAATCCGACACTGAATTACCTAGGCTACATGTGGGCCGATAAGGGAATGAATCTGGACCGCGCGACACAAATGTTACTGAAGGCCGTCGCCAGCGAGCCGCGGAATGCAGCCTTCATCGACTCCCTCGGCTGGGCTTATTTCCGTCTGGGCAAACTCGAGCTTGCCGAGCAACACCTCAAGGATGCTGCCCGCCTGCTTCCAAACGACCCGACAGTGCAGGAGCACCTCGGCGACCTGTTCGCAAGTCAGCGAAACTATCGCCGGGCGTTAGAGACCTACGCGAACGCGCTTCGTCTCGAACCAGAGGACGCGGCGAAGCTTCGCTCCAAGATTGCTGAGACGGAGAAACTGGAAGCCCGCCAGTAGCCGTAGTCACTAGTGGAGTGTATTTGATGAATTGGTACCAGATGGCGACGGGATCGGCGACGTGGGCGAGGCGCGGCGACGCAGGAATAGTGGTGACTATGCTGAGGAGTCGCAACGAAGCCCACGACGGCGAGACCAAGCCAGGTGG
>DATLXH010000200.1:0-1976 GCA_035576005.1 Thermoanaerobaculia bacterium
GACCTTTGTCGTGAGACGGCGGAGAGTGGCTTGGATGCGAGGCGCACGGCGATTTTGCGACGAAGGCATAGTCGACACTATGTCAAGGAGCGAAATTGCCGTGCAACGAAGCAGACAGGCCGCTATCCGTCGTCTCGCGGCAAAGGTCTGTGAGAAATGCGGGTTAGCGCCGGCGTGGCACGCGACTGCGTCCCGCCCAGATGAGCTCGAGGTCGTAGACCGCCATCGCGCGATCGGCCGTCATGAGAGGCAGCACTCGCAGCTACGACTGCTGAACTGAACAAAAGGATCGCGTGACAGACAAGAGTGTCTGTCCTACACGGCCTGCGGAACCCACTCTGACCTGCGGTTCGATGCCGTGGTTGGGTAGGCAAAAAGATGTATTGACTGTCATTCCCGATCCGATGTTCACTGTTATATTGACCTGTCCGGGCGCGGCGTGGTGCACATCGTGCACTCCGGCGAGCGTGCAGAACCGATCAGTGTGCCGGTCTCAAGGCCTGACCACCGCCATCCAGCCGATCCCGTTTTCTTGATTCGTGTTCAGCGTAACTAAAGGATGTCGAGACCCTTCTTCGCAATGCCGACGGGACGATGTACCGGGTGAAAGCCCAGGGAGGAAATGATTACCAGCTAAGCAGCAGAACCGGGGGGAAGGCACTGGGACGGCAGTCGCTCGAGCAGGAACTTAGAAGAGCAATCGATCGCGATGAACTGACGGTCTATTACCAGCCTCAGGTCGACATCACTACTCGCGAGCTCAAGGGGCTCGAGGCCCTCGTTCGCTGGAAACACCCCGATCATGTCCTGATCGAGCCCGCGGGATTCATCGCTCTGGCCGAGCAGACCGGTCTCATCATCCCCATCGGTGAGATTGTCATGCGCAAGGCCTGCAACCAGATGATCCTCTGGCAGGCCGCAGGATTCGAAAAGATTCATGTGGCCGTCAATGTCTCGGCCCGCCAGTTTCATCAACGCGACTTCATTGGCATGGTCGAACGAGTGGTGGCGGAGACCGGACTCGACTGCGAATGTCTGGAGCTGGAAATCACGGAAACAATGGCCATGCAGAAGTCCGACTGGACGATTCGAATGTTGAATCAACTCAAGGAAATGGGTATCAGCATCGCCATGGATGACTTCGGAACGGGCCAGGCATCCATCAGTTACCTCAAGAAGTTTCCCATCGACAAGGTCAAGTTCGACAGGAGCTTCGTCACGGACGTAGCGCTTGGAGGGAGCGACGCGTCAATCGTGACTGCAATCCTGCATCTCGCGAACGGGCTCAATCTTCGAACGGTTGCAGAAGGTGTGGAGACGGAGGAGCAGTGCCATTTTCTCCAGAAGCAGGGTTGCGAGCAGGTTCAGGGCTATCTGGTGAGCCGGCCACTCGCGCCGTATGTGTTTCAGAAGCGCTTCCTGATGCAGCAGACTGCGGATGTCGTCGGGAGGCTGTCCCAGATGGAGATTTCCTGAGAGGGGAAGCTCGAGACGCTCCTGAGACCTGAGCTCGGTCGAACGTTGGACTCTCGCCGTTTACCGAACTGAGTGGAAGCTTGCGAGGTCCCTCGCCCCTCCCGCCCAAGCTTCTGATGAAGTCACTGACATCGGCGGTGCTGCTTGTGGCCGGACATTCCAATGGCCGGCGCGCCGGAGGCGCGAGCGAAACCGCCGGACATTGGAATGTCCGGCCACAAGAGGCGCCTCCTGCGGTCCCAAGGAGGGACGCTTCATCACCTCCTCACCAGCGTCCTCACGCTGTTCTCGCGCTTCTGATGACACCGGTTCACTGACTGACGTCGTTGAGCCGCGAAGCGGCGTATCCCTCTCCCCGGCGGGGAGAGGGAAGCGAGCGGAGCGAAGCAGGGAGAGGGGCGTGAAAGTCTCGCCAGTCCGTCGAAAGGGCGAGGTCTTCGTATCTCTCGCGGCCCCTCTCCCGGTCGCTTACGCGACCACCCTCTCCCCGCCGGGGAGAG